>NZ_AP019782.1:2930000-3530000 GCF_019669985.1 Methylogaea oryzae | reverse complement strand
CGGTTTCGCCATCGTTCCATTCCTCGCTGTGAAAATTGTCAGGCGGACCCATTATCCGCCAGTTTTTCCCGCAGCAAGCGCCTAAATCCGGCCCAATCGAAACTGTCGCCCGGATCGGTCTTGCGGCCGGGGGCGATATCGCTGTGGCCGGCGATGCGCTCCTGCGTCAGCGCGGGGTAGCGCCGCAATAGGCATGCCGCCAGCATCGCCAAGGCGGTGTATTGGGGGGCGGTGTAGGGTTCGGTTTCCGTGCCTTCCAGCTCGATGCCGATGGAAAAATCGTTGCACCGCTCGCGGCCTTGGTAGCGGGAAACCCCGGCGTGCCAGGCGCGCTGCTGGAACGGCACGTACTGCGTTACCGAGCCGTCGCGGCGGATCAGCGCGTGGGCCGATACTTTCAGGTGGTGCACGTCGGCGAAATAGGGATGGCCGTTCGCCGGCAGGCTGTTGGTGAACAGTTGATCGATCCAGGGGCCGCCGAATTCCCCCGGCGGCAGGCTGATGCAGTGAACGACGATGAGCGAAATATCCGCCGGGTCGGGACGGGCATCGCAATTGGGCGAGGACACGCGCCGCGCTGCCGCCAACCAGCCGTCGCCGGAAATGTCTACGGGTTCCATGTGGCCCACAGGCTCTCCAGGCCCCGCACCGTGGTGGTGGCGCGCCACACCGGCGCCTCGAGGTTTTCCAGCCGCAAGCCGGGCAGCCGTTGCAGCAAGGCGGCCAGGGCCGTTTCCAGTTCGATGCGCGCCAGGCGCGCGCCCAGGCAATAGTGGGCGCCGCCGCCGAAGGACAGCGGATTGGCGGTGGCGGCGCGGTCGATGCGGAAGCTGTCCGGATCGGGGAAGACTTCCGGGTCGCGGTTGGCGGCGCCCAGGTTGATGTAGACGGTGTCCCCCTTGGCGACCGCTACGCCGTCCACGTCCAGATCCTGCAAAGCCACGCGGGCGGCCAAATGCACCGAGCTGTCGTAGCGCAGCGCCTCGTTGACCGCCTGGGGCAGCAGCGACCAGTCGTCGCGCAGCCGCGCCAGTTGCTCCGGGTGGCGGAACAGGGCCAGCAGGGCGTTGCCGATCATGTTGGCGGTGGTTTCATGGCCGGCCATGAACAATAGCGTGGTATTGGCGATGATTTCCTTTTCGGTGAGGCGGTCCTGGCCTTCTTCCGCCTTGAGCATGAGGGATACCAGTCCATCGCAGGGGCGGCGACGGCGGGAGGCGAGGATGTCGCCGAAATAAGTCGCGAAAGTTGAAGCGGCGGATTCCGCCGCTTTCAGGTCGGCATCGTTCAACGGCGTCAGCTCGAATACTTTCACCAGGGCTTGGCTTTCCTGCTGGAACAGTTGGGCGTCGTCGGCGCGGATGCCCATGAGGGCGCAAATCACCGCCATGGGCAGGGGATAGGCGAAGGCCGCGGCCAAGTCGGCGCGGCCGTCGCGGTAAAAATCGCCGATGAGCCGGTCGGCCGCCGTTTCGGTCAAGCGTCGCAGTTCCGCCGCTTGTTTGACGCCGAAGGCCTTGCTGACCAGGGCGCGCAAGCGGGTGTGCTCGGGCGGGTTCATGAGCAGCAGGAAGCGGTTGACGGTGGCGAACACCGGGTTTTGCGAGCGCTCCGGCCCATAACGCCGCGCCACGCCGGACAAATAATCCTTGCCGAAACGCGCGTCGCGCAAAATGGCGTCCGCGACTCGGTAGCGGGTCGCCAGCCAAAGGCCGGGCATCAGGCTATGCAGCGGGCCGGCTTGGCGCAATTGGCTATAGACGGGATAGGGATCGGCGATAAAGGCGGGGGAGGTGAAATCCATTGGCGACGTGGACGCTATCCGTTTTTTTGCCAATGATACGTCATCCCGCGATTGCTTGGCGCGGCCGGCGCGGTAATTGCCCCAAGGCGGCATTTGACTTTAAATCGTCCGCGCCAACGCCCCTTCGGAGTCCTCTATGCCAGTTGTCAGCGTCCGTTTCCGTCGCGTCGTCCTTGTGTTGGCGGTTGCCATGTCGGCATCCGCCGCCCACGCCAGGAAAATGTACAAATTCCAGGACGACCTGGGGCGTTGGCATTACAGCGACGCCAAGCCCCAGGAGGGAATGGCCAAATCGCTGGAAGTGTCGCAGGTGGCGATGGATCCGGCCACGGCCGTGTCATTGGAGAACCGCGACGCCGAGGGGCGGCGCCAAGTGTTCGCCAGCAATCGCTGGGCCGGTCCGGTGGAGGTGGAGGTGACGCCTTTGGAGGTGGTCAATATGCTCGTCGAGCCGCCTTTGCCCCATCGCTTCGTGCTGGCCGGGGGCGCCGTCGCCGCGCCCATTATCGACATGCGCCTGGCCGATTCCCGCCAAACCGGCACGGTTCGTTACGGCTACCGGTATACGCCGGGCGATCCCTCGGCCCAGCCCGAAGAAAATCATGCCTACCTTCCGCCCATTGCGCCGGGCAGCACTTACGCGATATCGCAGGGATTTTTTGGCGCATTCAGCCACCAAGGCGCGCAAAACCGGTATGCGATCGACATCGCCATGCCGGAAGGGACGCCGGTCCACGCGATGCGGGACGGCGTGGTGATGGCGGTGGAAAACGATTTCTATGAAAGCGGCGTCAAGGACAAGCTGCAATCCCGCGCCAACCACATCCGCATTCTGCACGACGACGGCGGCATGGCGGTTTATGCCCATTTGGCACTGGAGAGCACGCAGGTGTCCCAGGGGCAGAAAGTCGTTGCCGGCCAGCTTATCGCGCATTCGGGCAGGACCGGCTACGCCAGCGGCCCCCACCTGCACGTGGTCATTCAGCGTAACAAAGGCATGGAATTGGAGTCCATGCCGTTCCTGTTCCGCTATCCGGACGGGAGTGTGCGCGAACCGAAGGAGGGGGATGTGTTGCAGGGCGCCGTCGTCGGCCGTCCCTGAGGTTCGACGGCCGTTCCTCGACGGAAACAAAAACTCCCGCGCGAGGCGGGAGCTTCTGTGGGTTAAGGCGCGGAGGGAGGCGCGCGCCGCGCCGGCGAGGCTATTCGCCCCCTTCCGGCGCGGGCGGCTCGCCTGAACCGCCGCCGTTGGAGGGGTCGTTGCCGCCGTCGTTGTTGCCGCGGTTGCCGCCGCCGCGGCGACGGCCTCGCTGGAAGCGATGGCCGCGGCGCGAGCGGCGCGGCGTGGCCGGTTCCCCCGCGGCGGCATCGGCGCCGCCGGCAGCGGTTTCGTCGGCCGCGAGCGGCTGGGCTTCCTGCGCCGCCGGTTCCTCCGCCGGTGGCTGTACTACGGGCGTGGACGGCAGGTTGAGCTCCAGACCCGGCGCGATTTCATAGTGGAAAAGCACCGAAGACACCGCTTCTCCTATGGGGTCGTGGGGCAGCGCGATGGGCAGCGGCGGCAACGGCGGCGGAGGAGGGGGCGGCGGCGGCGGTAGCGGCGCGGCCTTCGATTTCGGTGCGGGGATGCGGTTAGGCCTCGCTTCTGGGCGTTCCGGCCGTGCCGCGGCCGGAGCCGGCGGCGGCACGGGCGCCGCTGACGGTGCGCCATGTGCCGTTTCTACGGCCGTGTCCTCTCCCGCCTTGGCGTCGATCGGTGCGGCCTGGCCGCGCGGCGCGTTGCGCTGGCGCGGTTCCCGGGGCTGGCGGGGCATGCGCGGCTCTCTGGGCGGGCGCTGGGCTTCCGGCCGGGGCGGCATGGGCTCGCGGGGGGTAACGGTCTCGGTTTGGGGTTCCGTCACCGTTGCTGCGGTCACGGCTCCCCCGCTCCTTTCTCCTCTTTCGCCGCCACGGCGGCCGCGGCGGCGGCGATCGCCGCGACGGTCTTCCCGCTGGCGCTGGCCGCGCTCGGCTTCGTCACCGGTAGCGGCAACCGCCGGCCCGCGGGGCGCAGGGGGTTGCGGCGGCGGCGGCAGCGGTCTGGTGCTGCGCGGCGCTTGCGCTCCGGCTTCGGTCGGGGAGGTGTTGTCTTCGCCTTCTTCCCCCACCAGCTTGCGCCAGAAGCGCTTGATCAGGCCGGAGGAAGGCTCCGACTTGACGGCGGCCCGCCCGGGAGCCTGGACCGGCGCCGGGGTCAGCTTGGGCTGCGTTTGCAGCGGGGCCGGCGTGGCGGGCAAAAAGTCCTTTACGGCGGGCTGTTCGGCGCTTTGGCCGATGGCTTGGGCGAAATCGGGCTGACTCGGTTCCAGGGACGCCGCCAACTCGTAGCTGGGCTTTTCCCCTTCCTCGATGCCTGTGCCCTTGATGCGCTGGATGTCGTAATGGGGCGTTTCCAGGTGGCGGCTGGGGATGATGAGCACCCGCACTTTCTGCCGCGCTTCGATCTGTTCGATGACGGAGCGCTTTTCGTTGAGCAGATAGGTGGCCACCTCGATGGGCACCTGGGCGATGATTTTTTCCGTGCCCTTTTTCATCGAATCTTCTTCGATCATGCGCAGGATGGACAGGGACAGGGACCCGACGGTGCGGACCGAGCCCTGGCCCTTGCAGCGCGGGCAGGTGTGCAATGTGGCTTCGCCCAGGGACGGGCGCAGGCGCTGGCGCGACATTTCCAGCAGGCCGAAGCGGGAGATGCGGCCGAGCTGGATGCGGGCGCGGTCCGACTTGACCGCGTCGCGCAGGCGGTTTTCCACGGCGCGCTGGTTTTTCACCGACATCATGTCGATGAAGTCGATGACGAACAATCCGCCCAGGTCGCGCAAGCGCAGCTGGCGGGCGATTTCGTCGGCCGCCTCCAGGTTGGTGTTGAGGGCGGTTTCCTCGATGTCGCCGCCCTTGGTGGCGCGCGCCGAGTTGATGTCGACGGAGGTCAGCGCTTCGGCCGGGTCGATGACGATGGCGCCGCCGGAGGGCAGGGACACTTCACGCCGGTAGGCCATTTCGATCTGGCTCTCGATCTGGTAGCGGCTGAACAGCGGCACCGAGTCGTTATAGGGCTTGGCCTTATGGATGAACTGCGGCATCACCTGCTGCAGGAAGCTGGTGGCCAGACGCAGAGTGGCGGGATTGTCGATGAGGATTTCGTCGATGTCGCCGCGCAAATGGTCGCGCAGGGCGCGGATCACCACGTTGCTTTCCTGGAAAATCAGGAACGGCGCCGGTTTTTCCTCGGCCGAGCGGGCGATGGCTTCCCACAGCTGCAGCAGGTAGTTCAAGTCCCACTGCAGTTCTTCCACCGACTTGCCGCCGCCGGCGGTGCGGATGATGAGCCCCATGCCCTCGGGGATTTCCAGCTGGGCCATCACCTCGCGCATGTCGTTGCGGCTTTCGCCTTCGATGCGGCGCGACACGCCGCCGGCGCGGGGGTTGTTGGGCATCAGCACCAGGTAGCTGCCGGCCAGGCTGATGTAGGTGGTGAGCGCCGCACCCTTGGTGCCGCGTTCCTCCTTTTCGATTTGGACGACGACTTCCTGGCCTTCGCGCAGCAGGCTTTTTATATCGTGACGGTCGAAGCCTTCTTCAGGCGCCTGGGCGTAGTAGCTGGGGGAGATTTCTTTGAACGGCAGGAAGCCGTGGCGTTCCGAGCCGTAGTTGACGAAAGCCGCTTCCAGGCTGGGCTCGATGCGGGTGATGGTGCCTTTGTAGATGTTGGCTTTTTTCTGTTCCTTGGAAGGGATTTCTATGTCGAAGTCATATAGCTTTTGACCGTCGACCAGGGCCACGCGCAGCTCTTCGGGCTGCGTGGCGTTGATCAGCATTCGTTTCATGTGGTTCTGCCCTCGGCGTCCCAGCAAGGCGGTAAGCTGGTTGAGTCAGGGCGGATTTTCCTGGGGCAATCATGTGTCGGCGTTAACCCGGTTGGTTCGGCATCGTCATGTTCCGACAGCTTTGGCGTCGGTCCCGAAAATCCGCGGCTCGCAAATCGAGAATATCGGCGCTGCTCCGAGTTCTCTCCCGGCCGGTGGGCACCCTTTAGATAGGGGATGCCGGGGGCGGGGGGCGGAGCGGCCCTTCGATTCCTTGAGGGACGCATACACCGCTCATCATGGGTTGAGCGGAAAAAACCCGTTTATCCGTCGTCGTATTGGCGGCAGCGCTTTGCGCTGGCCGCCGGTTTCCGACCGGTCATTTCGTTGCGCGGGACCGCGCCGCTGCGCGATCCTTGGATGGAGCCGCCGGGGGTAGTGCCGGCCCCTGGTTATAAGGCCTGCGCCCCTGGGCTGGCGGAGCATTATTATGGGGGGCTTGTTGCCCGCCACTATTCTGGCTCCGAGCGTGCAATATCGGCCGCCCTGTCGGTTTGGCCGGCAATGCGGGCGTAGCTTTCATCCAAACGGCCCAACTATAGCAATCTTCTGAAATATCATCAATTTTCCTGTGCGAACTGCTATTATTGGGCCATGTCTAGCGAGTCCGCCGATACCCCCCGCGTTCAGATTATCCAAATCCCGGCCGAATTCGCCGGACAACGGGTGGACAATTTTCTCTTCACGCGCCTAAAAGGCGTTCCCAAAAGCCGCGTTTACCGTATGTTGCGCTCCGGTGAAGTGCGCATCAACGGCGGCCGCGTGCGCGCCGAGTCGCGCCTGCAGGACGGCGACATGCTGCGGGTGCCGCCGGTGCGGGTGGCGGAACGGGCTGAGGTGGCCCTGCCCACGGCCCTGCTGCAACAGCGCTTGGACGACCGCATCGTGTTCGAGGACGACGCCATGCTGGTGCTGAACAAGCCCAGCGGCATGCCGGTGCACGGCGGCAGCGGCGTCAGTTTCGGCGTCATCGAGGCCCTGCGCCATCTGCGCCCCGAAGCGCGTTTTTTGGAATTGGTGCACCGGCTGGACCGCGACACCTCCGGCCTGCTGCTGGTGGCCAAAAAACGCAGCGCCCTGCGCGTCCTGCACGAACTGTTCCGCGACGACCGGGTGGAAAAGCGCTACTTGGCCTTGTTGGCCGGCGCTTGGGGGCAGAAAAAACTGCTGGTGGATGCCCCCCTGGAGAAAAATGTCGCCCAGGGCGGCGAGCGCATGGTGCGCGTGTCGCGCCAAGGCAAGCCGGCCCAGACCTATTTCCACCGCCAGGAGCTGTTCGCCGACGCCACTTTGGTGGAGGCCAAGCCGGTGACCGGGCGCACCCACCAGATCCGCGTGCACGCCGCCCATCTGGGCCATCCCATCATCGGCGACGAACGCTACGGCCAGGAGGAAACCAATAAGGCGTTTCGCCGCCGGGGGCTCAAGCGCCTGTTTTTGCACGCGGCCAAACTGGTCATCGCCCACCCCGTCAGCGGCGTCGAGCTGCGCTTGCATGCGCCGCTGGAGCCGGAGTTGGACGCTTTTCTGCAACAATTACGTCGATGAAACGGCAATACGACTTGATCGTGTTCGATTGGGACGGCACGCTGATCGACTCCATCGGCTGGATCGTGCATAGCCTGCGTTGCGCCGCTGCCGCTTGCGGCTTGCCCGACCCCGCCGACGAGGACGCCCGCGGCGTGATCGGCCTGAGCCTGAGCGCCGCCATGGGGGCTTTGTTCCCCGGCATATCGCCGGCGGAAGAGGCCGCTTTGGTGCAGGCCTACCAGGAGGCCTATGCCGCCAAGGAGCTGGGCCGCGACCATTTGTTCGACGGCGTGCTGGACATGCTGGACGACCTGCGGGGGCAGGGGTACCGTTTGGCGGTGGCCACCGGCAAAAGCCGTCGGGGCTTGCAGAACGCCTTGAGGGCCACCGCCACCGGCGATTTATTCAGCGTTACCCGCTGCGCCGATGAAACCGCCTCCAAGCCCCATCCGCGCATGTTGCTGGAAATCATGGGGGAAACCGGTTTCGCGGCGGAGCGCACGTTGATGATCGGCGATTCCGTGCACGATATGAAAATGGCCGGCAACGCCCAGGTGGCGGCCGTGGGCGTTGCCTGCGGAGCCAACAGCCGGGAGCAGTTGCTGGAGCATAATCCCTTGTTTTGCCTGTCCACCACCGTTCAGTTGATGGATGTATTGGTCTGAATAAAGAGGTATTAACGACGATGAGCGAAGCCGACAATTCCACAGTCTCCACCGTTTCTCCCACGCCTCCCGCCGCCTGGGAGCGGGACGTGCTCGAAAAAGTGCTGCTGGCCGCCGTGGACGAGCAGCGCCGGGCGCGCCGCTGGAGCAACTTTTTCAAATTGCTGTTGCTGGGGTACTTGCTGGTCGTGTTGCTGCTGGTTTGGCATCCGTTCAAGGATGGCGCCATCGTCGACGGCAAAAACCACACGGCGGTTATCGACATCGCCGGCGTCATTATGGAAGGGGCGGACACCAGCGCCGATCCCATCATCGATGGCTTGCAGGCCGCCGCCAAGGACGAGCACACCAAGGGCATCATCCTGCGCATGAACAGCCCCGGCGGCAGCCCGGTGCAGTCGGCTTACATCTACGACGAAGTGCGCCGCGTCAAAAAAGAGCATCCCGGCCTGCCCATTCACGCGGTGGTGGAGGACATTTGCGCTTCCGGCTGCTACTACATCGCGGCGGCGGCCGATAAGATTTACGTCAATCCTTCCAGCGTCGTCGGTTCCATCGGCGTCATCATGAGCGGCTTCGGTTTCGTGGAAACCCTCAACAAGCTGGGCGTGGAACGGCGCACCATGACGGCCGGCGCCCACAAGGCCATTTTGGATCCCTTTTCCCCGGTCAACCCGGAGGAAAAGCAACACGTGCAGGGCGTCATCGACAACGTGCACCGCTTGTTCATCGACGCGGTCAAGCAAGGGCGCGGGGACCGCTTGAAGGACAATCCCGACCTGTTCTCCGGCCTGTTGTGGTCCGGCGAACAAAGCATACCGCTGGGGTTGACCGACGCCGTCGGCACCACGCGCGGCGTGGCCAAGGAGGTGATCGGTGCGGAGGAGTTGGTAAACTTCACCCCGAGGGATTCCTTGCTCGACCGCTTGGCCCAGCGCATGGGCGCCAGCGCCGGCCGCGCCTTGCACAGCTTGGTCAACGACGTGTCGTTGCGTTAAAACGATCGCCTTTAATCCGGGGACCAACACCGATGCAGCGATTCGCCGCCGCCTCTAGCATAATCTTCACGGCCCTGCTGCTGGCCGTTCCTTCGGCGTGGGCGCGGCCGGTGGATTGGCAGCCGGCGGCCATTTCCGACGACCATACTTCCTGGTTGTTCCTGGACCGGTCCAGCATCGTCCGCAAGGATAAAAAAGTCAGCGTTCGCGTCCTGTTGGAATACGACCAGCCGCAGCCCGGCATGGTGGAAACCAACAACGTGCCGTATCGGCGGGTGCGCAGCCTCATGTCGTTCGACTGCGACGCCAAAACCCTGCTGCTGCTGGAAGAGGAATATCTGGACGGCGAGCAGCAGCTGCTGGGGCAGCTCGACGCTTCCGCCGCCACTTGGGATCCCGTGTTGCCGGAATCGCTCATCGAGCCGGTGTACGACGCGGTTTGCACGAAGAAATAACCACCATCGCCCGTTCGGTGCGCGGGTGCGAATCACACGAGGAGCTGCGCCATGCAACGTAAAATCGCCGTCCTGACCGTATGCTTGTCGCTGACCGCGCCGGCCGTTTGGGCGGACGCCTCGACACCCGCCAAGGGCATACTCGAGCAAACCTACAAAAACACCGTCCAGGCCGGGAAAAATGCCGGCGAAAAAGCCATCCGCCAGGAGGCGGAGCAGCGGTTGGCGCCGGCGCGGGAAAAGCTGGACCAGGCCAAGCAGGCCAAGGACGCTTTGCAACAAGACCGCCAGCAGCTCCAGGACGCCGTCAAGCAACAGAAAAACGCTGTCAAACAGCAGAAGAAACAAATGAAGGACGCCCTGGATTTGCTCAAGGGCGGGCGTTAAGGCCGCCCGAGCAATTCGCCGCTTCCCAGCGCCGCCCAACTAGCATTTAATTCGTCAAACCATTGCCGCGAGTTTATCCACGCCATGAGCCAACAAAAACTGAACGATGTCATCCACGAGCTGAAAAACCAAATCGCCAGCCTGGAAGTGAGCGATGCCCAGGCCAAGCAAAAACTGCAATCCTTGGTGGAGGGGCTGGAAGAGAAGCTGCGTAGCCCGGCCGATGCCGGCCATCACCATGGGTTGGTGGAAGAGGTGCGCGATTCGGTGGAGCATTTCGAAGTGGAGCATCCCCGTATTACCGCCATCCTCAACGACCTGATGATGACCCTGAGCAACATGGGCATCTAAAGCCCGGAGCCCTTGCGCCATGTCCGTTCCGGCACCAGCCGAAAAATCCGTTCTCATCACCGGCTGCTCCAGCGGCATCGGCTATTGCGTCGCCAAGGGCCTGAAGGCGCGCGGCTATCGGGTATTCGCCACGGCGCGCAAGGCCGAGGACGTGGCGCGGCTCAAGGCCGAGGGACTGGAGAGCTGCGTGCTGGACGTGTCCGACTCGGCCTCCATCCGCCAAGCGCTGGCTTGGGTGTTGGAGCAGACCGGCGGCACGCTGTACGCGCTGTTCAACAACGGCGCCTACGGCCAGCCGGGCGCGGTGGAGGATTTGTCCCGGGACGTGCTGCGCCGGCAGTTCGAAACCAACCTGTTCGGCTGGCACGAGTTGACCTGCCTGGTGCTGCCCGTCATGCGGCGGCAGGGGTATGGCCGCATCGTCCAGAACAGTTCGGTGCTGGGCTTCGTCGCCATGAAATACCGAGGGGCGTACAACGCCAGCAAATTCGCCCTGGAAGGCCTGACCGACACCCTGCGGCTGGAGCTGAAAGGCACCGGCATCCACCTGTCCCTGGTGGAGCCCGGGCCCATCCTCAGCAAATTCCGCGACAACGCCTATCAACACTATAAGCAGGGCATCGATCCGACCCACAGCGCCCATCGCTTCGCCTATATGGCCATCGAGGAGCGCTTGCTGAAGGAAGGCCCGGCGGTGCCGTTCACCTTGGGGCCGGAAGCGGTGCTGAAGGCGGTGATCCACGCCTTGGAGGCCAAGCGGCCGAAACTGCGCTATTACGTCACCTTCCCCACCCATTTGTTCGCCTTCCTGCGGCGCATCCTGCCGTTCCGCTGGCTGGACTGGATCGTGGGCAAGGTGTAGCGGTTCGTCCCGCTTTCGATCTTGCCCGGGCGCCCACGCGCACCGATTCAGTCCGGCATCGGATTTTGCGCGGGGACTTCGGCTCCCTCTTCCTGTTGAACTCCCCCGTGCATCGCTTTTGCCGCAGCCGCGCGGTTTTGGAAGTCCTGGTAGGCGGGAATGGCAACAGCGGCCATGATGCCGATAACGGCGATCAGCATCAGTCCGCCTGCGCCGGGCGCGCCGCCCACGCGCGGCACGAACAGGGCGAACAGATAGGCCAGCGGATTGCGCGCCGGCATTTGCGGTTCCCGCCGTTGGGCCAGCTGCAACAGCGCCGACATGCGCTTGCTCAGCCACGGATAGTCCGAGCACAGCTCGTGGAAAGACATCCAGAAGCCGGCATGTTCGCTGGCTTGATGGGCGTATTCGTCCTGCCGCAGGGTTTTCCAGCGTTTGCCGCCCGCTGCCAGGGCGGCCAAGCCGAAACGGGCGTCCTCGGCGCTGCGGCAGCAGGCCAGCCCATGGCGGTCGCACGTACTTTCGCAGGCGCGGGCGTATGCGGCTCCCAGCAGGGGAAGCCAGCTAACCGGCAGCAGCAGCGTTTTCCACATCAAGTGCTTGCGCTTGATGTGGCCCAGCTCGTGGCCGATATAAAAATCCATGGCGTCGGGCCGGTCGTCCAGTGCATCCACCACGTCGGAATACAAGGCGATGTAATGTTTGCCGAGAAAGCGCGTGGCGAAGGCATTGAATATGCCGCCCTCGTGCAGCAAAAACGCCTGGGGCGCTTCCATGTCGAGCTGCTTGGCGCCGCGTTGGATGCGTTCGTGCAAGTCGGGAAATTGCGTCGGACTGATGGCTACCGTGTTGCCCTTGAGGTAGGCGATCAAACCGGACTGGGCAAACAGGTAAAACACAAAACCCGCCAACAGGTAGAGCAGCGCCGTTCCCAGCGTGCCGACGATCAGCGCCAGCCAAATGGGAATCGCCAGCAGCAGCAAAATGGCGAACAGCGTTTTTTCCTTGGGGTAAACCAGGTCCATGTTTCCTCCTCGTTGCCTTCATGGGGTGTCGTCAGGGGCACGCAGACGGCCCCGGACCGCAGTACACCGCGTCGTCGGCTCGCCGTCAAGGCGATGCGCGGCTACCCGTGGCGCCGCCCGAAGGCTACGGTATTTCTGACTGAATTTGTGTACAATTGCGCCGGTGCATCGCGGGCGGCTTTGGGCCGCCCCGCCCGATTCCTTCCCCATTACATTCGTTTAGGAGGTTCTGATGAGCGTACTCGTTGGCAAAGCCGCCCCCGATTTTTGCGCTGCCGCCGTGCTGCCCTGTGGCACCATCGTGGACAGCTACCAGTTCAGCAAGGAAACCGCCGGCAAATACGCCGCCGTGGTGTTCTACCCGCTGGATTTCACCTTCGTCTGCCCGTCCGAACTGATCGCCCTGGATCACCGCGTCGATGAATTGAAGAAGCGCGGCGTGGAAGTGATCGGCGTGTCCGTGGACTCCCAGTTCACCCACAACGCCTGGCGCAACACCCCCATCGACAAGGGCGGCATCGGCCCGTTGAAGTACACCCTGGTGGCCGACGTTTCCCACGCCATCTGCAAAGCCTATGACGTGGAAGTGGAAGGCGCCGCCGTGGCTTACCGCGGTACTTTCCTCATCGACAAGTCCGGCAAAGTGCGCCACCAGGTGGTCAACGACCTGCCGCTGGGCCGCAACATGGACGAGCTGATCCGCATGGTGGACGCCCTGCAGTTCCACGAAGAGCACGGCGAAGTCTGCCCGGCCGGCTGGACCAAGGGTAAAGACGGCATGAAGGCCGATCCGCAAGGCGTGGCCGACTACCTGGCGAAGAACGCTTCCGGCCTGTAATTCAAGCCGTTCGAAGCGAAAAAAAGGCGCTGCTCGGGCAACCGGGCAGCGCCTTTTTCGTAGGGGCGGATCAGCCGGCGTTGTCGCTCTGGCCGGATTTCACTTTCAGCAAGACGAACTGGCGCAGCAGCACCACAACGACGACGCCGACCAAGGTCGGCGCCAAGCGGGCGATGATGGAGGAGCCTTCGCTGGTGATGTGGGGGTTTTTGATCATGGGATTGACCACATAGGTCCACAACCCCATGGGCAGGTAATAGAAAATGGTGCCGGCGATGGCCCAGGAAAACGGTTCTGCGCCTTTGGATTCGGCGGTTCGGTAAAACCAGATGGCAACCAGTATGGCGATGATGCCCCCTAAAATGCGCATGGCCTTCTCCTCTATGGTGAGTGATTCGGTTTTGTTATGGATTTGGAGCGGACGGGGGATTCTATAACCTAACCGGAAGGTTGGGAATACGCGCCCCTCGGCGCTTGCGCGGCGCCGGGCCCGGTGTGGTATGATCGTATACCATCCTTATGGGATAGCCTCCGCGGGTGTAGCTCAGTTGGTAGAGCCCCAGCTTCCCAAGCTGGTTGTCGCGAGTTCGAATCTCGTCGCCCGCTCCATCTTCCTCCGTTTTCGTTTCCGGCCGAGCCCTCGGCGCCCGAAAATCGCGTTTCGCTAGTCCCTATCCCATCGCCGTGATGTTCCGGCGCGCCGGCGTTTGCCGTTCGGCCATGCCCATGGGCTGATGCGCGCATTTAAAGCTATATACAGGATGCCTCTTCAAAACTTAAAATCGCTGTCCTGAATCAAACGCCGAATCATTGCGTTGTGCGCAATGCCGCAATTCAAGGACCTTTCATGGACGCGTTGTTTGCGCCGGGTATCTTCCTGCTGTCTCGTATTTCTTATGGCGCCAGGCACGCCTTGCTCGGATGGCTGTTTCTGATCCAGGCCGGCCTGATGGTTTACGCCTATCAGCGCGAATGGGGCTGGTTGCTGCAAGCCGCCGAAACGGCGAACTTTCCCTCCGCCGGCTCGCTATTGGGCCGCAAGTCCGATTTGCTCCTGTTCGTGGGCTTGTCGTCGTCGGCTTGGTTGTATTTGTCGGCCTGCCACCGCCGCCATACCGCGAATCTGATCGACGCCATGGATCGGGCCGCTCAGGCGCTGGCGCGGGGAGACATGACGGCGGCGGTCGATTTCGCGCAATTCGGTCGGTGCGACGAGTTGGCCGGCTTGGCGAAACGTATTAACGCCGTCGGCACGGAGTTCGGCCGCACCGTGCAAGCGTTGGGCGCTTCCGTCGCCGAGGTTTATAGCGCCGCCCGGGAACTAAGCGCCATGTCCAGCCGCGGCAGCGATGCCACCGATCGGCAAAGCCAGGCCGTCGCCGCCATCGCCGCGGCCATGGAGCAAATGACCACCAGCGTCGGGCAAGTGGCGCTGCAAGCGAAAACCACCCAGTCGATCGCCGCCCAATCCAGCGAGTTTTCCGCGGCGGGTCGGGAAACCGTGCTGAGCAGTGGCCGAAGTATGGAAAAAATCGCCGGGGATATCGACGGTTCCGTGGCGCAGGTGCGCGCCTTGGCGGCGGAATCGGAGCAAATCGGGCGACTGATGCAGATGATCGCCGGCATCGCCGACCAAACCAATTTGCTGGCGTTGAATTCCGCCATCGAAGCGGCCCGCGCCGGTGAGCATGGACGCGGATTTGCCGTGGTGGCGGCCGAGGTGCGCAACCTGGCGTCCCGTACCCACCAAGCCGCCGCCGAAGTGGCGGGAGTCATCGACAGCATTCAAAAGAGCGCGGCGGACGTAGCGCGGCGCATGCAGTCCATCCAGAGGGACGTGGCGATCGGCGTGGACATGTCCGGCGTCGCCGGCGAGCAGCTGGCGCAGGTCCGGCAAGGGGCTGGGGAAACCGAATCCCATATGCGCGAGATCACCCTGGCCATCGACGAGCAGAATCGGGCTTGTAGCGACATTGCCATGCACGCGCAGGACATCAGCCGTATGGCGGCGGACAACCAGCAGATGCTGGAGGAGTCCGAGTCGACGGCCCAATACATGGTTCAGCTGTCCAAAAATATGCTGGCCGTGGTGAGCGGCTGAAGATCGGAGAGGTGGGCCAATGTCGTTGAGCGTCGTGGAAATCGTCTTGCTGCTTACGGTCGGCGGCTGGTTGCTGTTGCGGCATTTCGGCAACCGCTACGAAGACAGCCGCCGCCGCCGGTCCGCCATGGATTACGTGTTGCTGCTGCGCCGTTTGCTGGAACACCTTCCCCAGCACCGCGGCATGGCCAATGCGCTATTGCGCGGCGATGCCTCGTTTCGCGACAAGCTGCAGGCGATGCAGGCCACGGTGAGCCGCGACCTGCGCGAGATCGAACGGCATCCGTCCCATAGCGACACGGCGCGCTGGCGCCGTATCAAGGCCGATTGGGAGACGCTCAGTGCGGGCGTCGCCTCGTTGGAGCCGCAGCAAAGTTTCGCGCGGCACACCCAATTGATCGCCCAGGCCATATTTTTGTTGGACGACGTCGATAAAGCGCACGATCTGGCCGTCGATTTGCGGGACGGCGCGGGCGATTTGCTGATGGCGGCCATAGGCCGGTTGCCCCGCTTGATGGAGGCGGTGGGGCAAGCTCGCGGCATCGGTTCCGGGGCCGCGGCCGAAGGGCGCACGACCACGGCCACGCGGGTCAAGCTGTTGTACCTGGACGACCAAATCGGCACGGTGGCGCAGGCGACTTTCCAAGGTTTGGAAGCGGCGTTGCGCGGCGGGCGGGGCGTGCAAGGAGGATTGGGGCCGGATGCCGTGGGCCAAAGCCGCAAACTCGTCGATGAGTTTCGGGCCATGCTGCAAAACGAGTTGCTCGGCCGGGAGCGTATCCGCATCGCCGCCGGCGACTATTTCGCCGGCGGTACGCGCGTTATCGAAGATGGGCTGGGCTTGTTCGATGCCATGGTGGCTTTGGCCATCGGCCAAGCGGGCCGGTTGGAACTGCAGCGGCGCGCCAGCTATCGGCAGGCGTGGGGCTTTTTTCTGGCGTTCGCCGCGGCCAGCATCGGCGCGGGTCTGTCGTTGGGCGCGGCCTGAGGGCGATCGCGGCGCGCGCTGCGTCGCCGTTTAGTCCAGCGCCATCACCCCGTCCATTTCCACCCCGGCGCCCCGCGGCAGAGCCGCCACGCCGATGGCGGCGCGGGCCGGGTAGGGCTGGGCGAAGTATTCGGCCATGATTTCGTTGACCAACGGGAAGTGGGCCAGGTCGGTGAGGAAAATATTGAGTTTGACCACATCGCCCAAGTCGCCGCCGGCGGCTTCCGCCACGGCTTTGAGGTTGTCGAACACGCGGCGGATTTGCGCCGCCATGTCGCCTTCCACCATGGTCATGGTTTCCGGCACCAGGGGGATCTGGCCCGACAGGTAAACCGTATTGCCTACTTTCACGGCTTGCGAATAGGTGCCGATGGCTTTGGGGGCGAGGTCGGTGTGGATGATTTGTTTGCTCATGGCGGCCTTCGTTAAGTTTTTGCTCGGGAAATCTTCAGCACCACCGGCAGTTTGCGCAGCTCGCGCATAACGCCGGCCAAATGCACCCGGTCCTTGACCGTCAGGGTGATGAAGTCGGTGGAGGTTTGCGCGTCCTGGTTGACCATGGACACGTTTTCGATGTTGCAACCCATGCGCGAAATGGTGGAGGCGACCTCGGCCAGGGTGCCGCGCTTGTTGACCAGCTCCAAGCGGATTTCCGCGGCGAATTCGCCGGCCGCCTGTTTGTCCCATTCGACTTCCAGCCAACTGGTCTGCTTTTTCTTGCGGAACTCCGTGGCGTTGTTGCAATCCAGCTGGTGTACCACGATGCCCTTGCCGGGATTGAAGAAGCCGATGATGGCGTCGCCCGGTATGGGCCGGCAGCAGCGGGCGAGGCTGACCACCATGCCTTCGGTGCCGCGGATGATGAGGGGCGAATAGGCGGCGCGGCTGGAGCCTTCGCCGCGTTCCCGCTCGTTCGGCGTGCCGGCGCGCGGGGCGCCGTCCTGCAACAGTCTTTGCGCCACCAACAAGGGCAGGCGATTGCCCAGGCCGATGTCTTCCAGCAGGGCATCCAGGTTGGGGAGATGGAATACTTTGAGGGCTTCCGCCAGCTTGTCGGCGGAAATGTCGGCCAGCACGGCGTCGTGGCTGCCCAGTTCTTTTTCCAACAGGTGCCGGCCCAGGTCGATGGCTTCCTGTTGTTGGAAGTCCCGCAGGCTGGACCGCACCGCGGAGCGCGCCTTGACGGTCGCCACGCAGTTGAGCCATTGGGGGTTGGGGCGCGCCCAGGTGGAGGTGATGATCTCCACCGTCTGGCCGTTCTGCAGCACGGTCTGCAGCGGCGCCGGGCGGCGGTCGATGCGGCCGGCGGTGCAGTGGTTGCCCACATCGGTGTGCACGGCGTAGGCGAAGTCCACCAGGGTGGAGCCGCGCGGCAGCTTGACGATTTTGCCCTTGGGGGTGAAGACGAACACTTCCTTCTGGAACAGGTCCACCTTGAGATTGTCGAGGAACTCCATGGAGTCGCCGGCGTTCTTCTGGATTTCCAAAAGCTCCCGCAGCCATTCGTGCACCCGCGCTTGTTCGTGCTCGGACTTGTACAGCCAGTGGGCGGCGATGCCCGATTCCGCCACGCCGTGCATTTCCCGGGTGCGGATCTGGATCTCCATGGGCAGGTCGAAGGGGCCGGCCAGCACCGTGTGCAGGGACTGGTAGCCGTTGGCTTTGGGCAGGGCGATGTAGTCCTTGAAGCGGCCCGGTACCGGCTTGTAGAGGTTGTGCACCACGCCCAGGGCGCGGTAGCTGTCGTCCACGCTGTCGGTGATGATGCGGAAGGCGTAAACGTCGAACACATCCTGCATGGTCAAATGCTTGTCACGCATTTTCTCGTACAGGCTGAGCAGGTGTTTTTCGCGTCCCAGCACTTCGCAGTGCAGGCCGCTTTCCTGCAAGCGCGTGTCGATGGCGGCGCGGATTTTCGCCACCACTTCCTTGCGGTGGCCGCGCGCTTTGCGCACCGCCTGGTCCAATACCTTGTAACGCAAGGGGTACAGCGCGGCGAAGCCCAGGTCTTCCAGTTCCAGCCGTACCTGGTTGATGCCCAAGCGGTTGGCCAGGGGGGCGTAAATTTCCAGCGTTTCCCTGGCGATGCGCCGACGGCGTTCCGGCGACATGCCGCCCATGGTGCGCATGTTGTGCAAACGGTCGGCCAGTTTGACCATGATGACCCGCAAGTCCTTGACCATGGCCAGGAACATTTTGCGGACGTTCTCCGCTTGGGCTTCCGCCTTGGTTTTGCCGTCCAGCTGGGTCAGCTTGCTGACGCCGTCCACCAGCTCCGCCACTTCGTTGCCGAACTCTTCCGCCAGTTGCTCCTTGGTGGCGGGGGTGTCTTCGATGACGTCGTGCAGCACGGCGGCCATCAGGCCGTTGTGGTCCATGCGCATGCCGGCCAGGATGATGGCGACGGAGAGGGGGTGGCAGATATAGGGCTCGCCGCTGACGCGGTATTGGCCCTGATGATATTGAGCGCCGAATTGATAGGCTCGATAGATGTCGTCTACCTGTTTCGGTTCCAGGTAGACGGCCGCGGCCTCGCACAGCTGGGCCGCCAGCCTGTCTTCCAGCGGCTCCTCGATCTGCAATGCGGTGGATGCCGCTTCGGTCATGGGAGTATGTTCCGCGTCAACCGGCCGTCGGTTGGGGCTCAGAAGCCGTTGTCGTCGATGATTTCCACGGGCGGCGGCGGCGGGCGGCGCACGATGGGCGGTTCTTTATCGACGGTTTCCTGGTTCACCACGCCGGCGGCGATTTCGCGCAACGCCACCACGGTGGGCTTGTCGGTGCCGGCCGGCACCAGCGGCGTGGCGCCGTGCATGACCTGGCGGGCGCGCTTGGAGGCCAGCAGGATCAGGTGGAAACGGTTATCGACTTTGTCTAAGCAGTCTTCTACGGTTACGCGTGCCATGGACACATCTCCTGTATTCGGTTTGCCGATGAAAACGGCCGGGTGAGGCCCGGCCGTTGGGGATGGGGTTATTCTAACCGATGGAAGCGCCGATTAACTCGGCGCTTCCATGGCCGCAACGGATCAACCGCCGCGCGCTTCCAGCGCTTCCACCGCGGGCAGCTTCTTGCCTTCCAGGAATTCCAGGAAAGCGCCGCCGCCGGTGGAGATATAGGACACCTTGTCGGCGATGTTGTACTTGGCCACCGCCGCCAGGGTGTCGCCGCCGCCGGCGATGGAGAAGGCGGGGGATTCGGCGATGGCCAGGCCCAGCGCCTTGGTGCCTTCGCCGAACTGGTCGAATTCGAACACGCCCACCGGACCGTTCCAGACGATGGTGCCGGCGGTCTTCAACAGCTCGGCGTATTGCTTGGCGGTTTCCGGACCGATGTCGAAGATCATTTCGTCGTCGGCCACTTCGTTCACCTTCTTCACCACGGCAGGCTCGTTGGCGTCGAAATTCTTGCCTACCACCACGTCCACCGGCACGGGGATTTCGCCGCCCTTGGCCTTGGCCGCCGCCATCAGGCGCTGGGCTTCGGCGACCAGGTCTTCCTCATAGAGGGACTTGCCGACGTTGTGGCCGGCCGCCTTGATGAAAGTGTTGGCGATGCCGCCGCCGACGATCAGCTGATCGACGATGGTGGACAGGGAGTCCAGCACGGTCAGCTTGGTGGACACCTTGGAGCCGCCGACGATGGCGACCATGGGGCGGGCCGGGTTGCCCAGGGCCTTGCCCAGGGCGTCCAGCTCGGCCGCCAGCAGCGGGCCGGCGCAGGCTTCCGGGGCGAACTTCGTTACGCCGTGGGTGGAGGCTTCGGCGCGGTGGGCGGTGCCGAAAGCGTCCATTACATACACGTCGCACAGGGCGGCGTATTTCTGCGCGGTTTCGTCGACGTTCTTCTTCTCGCCCTTGGTGAAGCGCACGTTTTCGAACAGCACCACGTCGCCGTCGTTGAGGCTGAAGCCGCCGTCCAGCCAGTCCTTGATCACCGGCACTTCCTTGCCCAGCAGTTTGGACAAGTGGCGCGCCACCGGCTTGGTGGAGTTTTCTTCGCTGTATTCGCCTTCGGTGGGGCGGCCCAGGTGGGAGAACAGCATCACCTTGGCGCCGGCTTCCATGGCATGGCGGATGGTGGGCAGGCTGGCGCGGATGCGGGTGTCGTCCGCCACTTCGCCGTCTTTCAAGGGTACGTTCAAGTCTTCGCGGATCAATACGCGTTTGCCACGCAGATCCAGATCGGTCATTCGCTTGATCGCCACGCAATTACCTCATTTAGCTAGGTATAAAAAAAGTGCACGAGACGCCGGTTTTCGACGTTTCGTAAACCACCGGAAATCTTAGGATCCGCCGACGGATACCGGCAAGCGGCGGATATGCATCGTCGCGACGGGCAATTATGCTTGGCTTTCCCGCCACTTGATGGAGCAGCCCATGCTGGGAATTTGTTGCGCCGGGCCGCGGCCGGTTAGGGCCACCTGCTTCATGGCCTCGAATAAATCGCGGCGCACGCTGTCGGGGGCGGCGTCCTTGCGGCTTTCGTCGAGCCGGCCGCGATATTGCAATTCCAGGTCGGCGTTGTAGCCGAAAAAATCCGGCGTACAAACGGCGCCGTAGGCTTTGGCCACTTGCTGGGACTCATCCAGCAGATAGGGGAACGGAAACCGGAATTGTTCGGCGACGATTTTCATGTTGTCCAGGGAATCCTCCGGATATTCGCTGGGATCGTTGGACATTATCGCCACCGCGCCGACGCCGTAATCTTTCAATTCAAGGGTATCCCGGACGATGCGTTCGCGAATCGCCTTGACATAGGGGCAATGGTTGCAGATGAACATGACCAACAAGCCGTTGGGCCCGCGGCATTGCTCCAGGCTCCAGTTGCGGCCGTCCACCCCGGGCAAGGCGAAGTCCACCGGTTTGCGGCCGAAGTCACACACAGGGGTTTCCATTCTTACCATAAGAGCTTTACACGAGTACGAAAGCGGTGAAATGATACCAACATTTTAGCGGTCCGTCTTAAGCCGGCTGGCGTCGCGCTATATTTTGATCCCTGCAAAACCATAACAGAATGAATACGGATATGGCCTCGATAATGCGATCACTGTTACTGCTGCTTTGCTTCGCCGCCGCCGCCCACGCGGAGGACGCGCCGGCACCCGCCAGCGCCGACGTGCGCATCGTGATCGACGTATCCGGCAGCATGAAAAAGACCGATCCGCTCAATTTGCGGGTGCCGGCGCTCAAATTGCTGGTCAGCCTGTTGCCGGCCGATGCCCAGGCCAGCCTGTGGCTGTTTGCGGACGAGCCCCAGTTGTTGCTGCCTCTGGGGAGGACGGACAAAGCTTGGAAGGCCCAGGCCTTGGCGGGGGCCGATAAAATCCACTCGCGCGGCTTGTTCACCGACATCGAGGCGGCGCTGAACCAAGCCAGCGAAGATTGGAAAACGGCGAGCTCCCTGGCGGGCAAGCGTCACTTGATCATCCTGACGGACGGCATGGTGGACGTTTCCAAGGACAGCAAGCAAAGCGCCGAATCTCGCCAACGGCTCATTGATGAAACCACGCCAAAGCTACAGCAGCTGGGCGTGAAAGTGCACACCATCGCCTTGTCGAACCAGGCGGACATGGAGTTGCTGAAAAAACTGTCCCAGGATACCGGCGGATGGCATGAAGCCATCGAAGCGGCCGAACAGCTGGAGCGGATGTTCGCCAAGGTGGTGGCCAAGACCACCCCCCACGACACGGTGCCGCTGCAAGGCAATAAATTCAACGTCGATCCCAGCATTCAGGAGTTTTCGCTGTTGGTGTTCCTCGGCCAGGGCGCCGAACCCACCAAGCTGGTGCGTCCCGATAAGATGGAAGTCAGCGAAATCATGCTGCAGCCCAATGTGCACTGGCGCCACGAGCAAGGCTACGATCTGATTACCGTAGAGCACCCTCAGCCCGGCGAATGGCAGTTGGTCGCCAAGACCGATCCGGACAACCAAGTGATGGTGGTCACCGATTTGAAACTGGTGGTGAAGGATCTGCCCAATTACGTGACCAAGGGCGATGCGCTGAATATCTCTGCGCACTTTACCGACAAGGAAGGCGATATCACCAAGGACGAGTTTCTCAAGCTGATCAGCCTGCGCGCCAAGGACTCCGTCGGGGGCGCGGAAACGGCGGTAGCGCCGGATGCCGCCAAGCCGGGGTATTTTTCCGCGGCGATCAAGGATCTGACGCCGGGTAAACACACGTTGCTGATTACGGCCGACAGCCAAACCTTCAAGCGCGAAGTGATCCACAACCTGGAAGTGGTGGAGCAATTGGTGTCGTCCCAGGTGACGGTGGACGCAGCCGCCGATCCGCCGCAGTTGACCGTGACCCTGACGGGCAACAAGGACGTGTTGGACATCAAGAGCATGCGCATCATGGCCAAGCTCAGTAATGCCTATGGCCAAAACACCGACGTGATGGTGCCGGGTAGCGAAGGCTCCTGGAAGCTCAAGCTGCCGGTGCCTTCGCCCCAGGAGCTGCTGACCATCAACTTTGCCGTGACGGCAAAGACCTTGCAGGGCAAAGACATCAGGCCCAGCGTGCCCTCGCTGGTGCTCAATACGCAGACTCTTGCCGAGTTGACGGCGCCGCCCGCGGAAAAGGCGCCGCCACCGCCTCCGAAGGAGGAGGCGCATAAAGCCGAGCCGCCTCCCTCGGCGCCCGCCGAAACGCCTAAGCCGGAGGCCGCCAAAAAGCCCAACTGGCTGGTGACCACCATTGCCGCGGGACTGATCAACCTGGTATTGGCGGTGGGCGGCTGGTACGGCTACCGGGTATACAAGAAACGCGTGAGCGCCAAGCAGGCGTCTCTATTGGACGATCTCGCCCCTGCCAATCCCAAGGAATAAGGCGGCGTATAAAATAACCGCGGGATTAAGGGCAATCCATGCTGCAAATCGATTCGTTGACTTTCGTGTTGTTGTCGGAACTGACCATCGGTTTGGTTCTGGGCATCCTCGCTTACCTGATTTGGCTTTTCGGGCGCAAAAGGCGCGAGCGGGCGATCGTGCGGGACTTTATCGAGAGCCTCAAGGAAACGGAGCAGGATCGAATCGAGGAGCTCAAGCAACGCTTGAGGGACACCACGACGGCCAGCGATGAGGTGTTGGCCGTCGTGCTGGACGAGTTCAATTTGCAGGAAAACACCTTGTACAAACAGGTGATCGAGGTTTTCCTGCATCGCAACATGAAAAGCGTAATGGACATCGACACCCGCATTCGCGCCATTACCGAGCCGTTTTGCAAGCTGCTCGCCGACGCCAAGGGTGGCGACGAGGCGGTATTGCGGGATTTGACCAAGGCGCGGCGGCTGATGGAGGAGCAAAACGTCCGCATTACCCGGTTGCGTTTCGAGGCCAACCAGCTGTCCGAGCAGCTCGCCACCGCCTTGGAGACCTTGGACGAGGTGTCCAGCGAATACCAAAAGATGTTTGGTGCGTCGAAAAGCGCGGAAGAGCTGGAGGTTAGCCAGAAAAAAGTTCTCAACATATTTAGACAGGCGGAAATGAGGATCAAGCAAATCACCCTCAATAAAGACGACAGCAGCGCCGCGGCGGAAGCGGAAGCTGAGGCTGAAGCCATCGCGGAGGCGGAGGCTTAGTATGCCCGAGGCCTTACAGTGGCTGTTGCTGGAACTCGGCGTGATGCTGGCGTTGGTGCCCAGCGTCATCGCTTTCATGCAATGGCGCCGCCGCCGCGCTATCGAACGGGCGCTCAGAGCGCTGTCGCAGCAGATAAAGCAGTCCGAGGCGGAGCGTAAGCAAGCGTTGATGGGCGTTTTGGCCAGTGCCCACCACATAACGGACGCGCAAGGCGCGGAAGTGGCGGATCGCTTGATTCGCTCCGAACGCACGTTCTTCCGCCATTGCTTCAATGTGATGCTGTCCCAGGATGCGGACGCCCTGGAGGGATTTAGCCAGAATTTGTATAAGACGCTGGACGATTATCTGCGCAGGTGCGCCGCCGATGCGCCGCGGCCGGCGTCGACGCTGAAGCCGTCGGCTCCGGTTGTCGCCGCTGCCGCTGTTGCCGCCGCCGTTGCCGAGCCCGACGACGTGTTTAACGCTTTAGGCACAGAGCTGACTATGACGCCGGCATTGCCCGCGGCGGCCATGGAGGCGGCCACGGAAGAAGTGGATTGGAACGCCGCCTTTGCCGAGTTGGACGAAGGGGGCGCGAGCGCGGCCGCGGCCGTTCCCGCCGCTTCCCATGATCAGGCGCCCGCCGCTGCTCCCATGGCGGAAACGGTGGTGGCCGCCGGAGAAGACCTCAGCCAGGACGACTTGGACAATCTTTTGAACATGCTGGGCTCCGAGCCGCAGGCGGCGGAGCCGGCCGCCATCAGCGACGACGATATCATGGCTCAATGGGGGGCCGCTCTGGAGCCTTCGGCGGAGGCCGACAAGCCGGCCGAGGCCGATACGTTCGATTTGGGGTGGGACGACGCGTTTCTGGAAGAAACGGTCAGGATCAAACCGGAGGAGCCGACGAAAGACTCATAACCAAGCGGCGGCTAACAACAGCGCGCCGCAGCCGGCCGCCAGCACCGCCGGCAAATCCTCCAGCCTTCCCGCCGCAGCCAGCACCGCGCCGCTCACCAGCAAGGCCGCGCCGCCGATGGCGGCCACGGTGCGGCGCTGGTTGCGGCGCAATTCCTGGCGCAGTTCGTCCACCTGGGGCGAACGCCAGCGCAGGGACAAATCCCCTTCCGCCGCGTCGCGCAGCACCCGGTAAGCCAAGCCCGGCAATTCCGGCGCTTGCGACACCCATTCCGGAAAACGCTCCTTGACCCGCTTCACGGTGGCTCTGGGGCCGATGCGGTCTTTGAACCAGTTTTCCAGGAAAGGCTTGGCGGTTTGCCACAGGTCCAGTTGCGGATAAAGCTGGCGTCCGAGCCCTTCGATGTTGAGCAGGGTTTTCTGCAGCAGCACCAGTTGCGGCTGCACTTCCATGTCGAAGCGGCGCGCCGTTTGGAACAGGCGCAGCAGCAGCTGGCCGTAGGAGATTTCGCTCAACGGCTTTTCGAAGATCGGCTCGCACACGGCGCGGATGGCCGACTCGAACTCTTCCACCCGGGTGTGGGCCGGCACCCAGCCGGATTCCACGTGCATTTCCGCCACCCGCCGGTAATCGCGGTTGAAGAACGCCATGAAGTTTTCCGCCAGGTAGTGCTGGTCGGCCTTGCTGATGGTGCCGACGATACCGAAATCCACGGCGATGTATTGGGCGTTGGGGGCGACGAAAATATTGCCCGGATGCATGTCGGCGTGGAAGAAGTTGTCGCGGAACACCTGGGTGAAAAAGATTTCCACGCCGCGCTCGCCCAGCAGCTTCATGTCCACGCCCTGGCGCCGCAGCTCGGCCACGTCGCCCACCGGCGTGCCGTAGATGCGCTCGATCACCAGCACCCGCCGCCGGGTCAGCGGCCAATGCACTTTCGGCACGTAGAGGATGGGCGAATTGTCGAAGTTGCGTCGCAGTTCGGAGGCGTTGGCCGCTTCGCGCACCAGGTCCAGCTCGTCGAAAATGATTTTCTCGAACTCGGCCACCACTTCCACCGGCCGCAACCGCTTCGCCTCCGGCCAGAAACGCTGGGCCATGCGGGCCAGTTCGTACAACAGCGCCAAGTCCTGGCGGATGGTTTTCTCCACGTCGGGACGCAGCACTTTGACCACCACGTCCTGGCCGTCGTTCAGCTGGGCGGTGTGCACCTGGGCGATGGAGGCGGAGGCCAGCGGGGTGTCGTCGAAACGGCGGAAGGCGGCGGCGATGGGCTGCTGCAGCTCGCTCTCGATGATGCGGCGCGCGTCTTCCACCGGGAAGGCCGGCACCCGGTCCTGTAGTTTGACCAGCTCGTCGGCCACGTCTTCCGGCAGCAGGTCGCGGCGGGTGGACAGGGTCTGGCCGAACTTGACGAAAATAGGCCCCAGATCCTCCAGCGCCAAGCGGATGCGCTCGCCGCGCGGCTTGTGCCGGCCGCCCATCCAGCCGCCGGGCGTGAGGGGGCGCAGGAAGCGCACCGGGCGGAATAGGTGGGTGGCGAGGATCAGGTCGTCCAGGCCGTGGCGGGCCAATACCCAGTGGATACGCAGCATGCGCTGCGCCAGTTTCGGATTCACCATGAGCTGTCTCAGTCGCCGGATAGGGCCGCGCGCAGGCGGGCGGTTCGAGCTTCCAGCCGGTCCACGTCGGCGCGCAAGCGGTCCACGTCGCCGTAGAAGGCGTCGGCTTCCAGGGCGGCGGGCAGGTCGCGGCTTTCTTCCTGGAGGAATTCCGCTAAATTGAGGCGGAAGGTTTTGTGGGCTTCGCTGAGCCAGTGACGGCCAGCGCGGACCATGCCGCCGAGCTGGCTGGCCAGCAAGTCGCCGGTGAGGTGGGAGACATGCTCTTCCCAGTCGATGTCCAGTTTGTCGAACAGGCGTTGGAAGTGGCGGGCGACGTGCATATCGCCGGTAACGGCGACTCGCCCGGCGAACAATTCGCCGTGGGAATCGGCGCTCAAACCCAGCTGGGCGAAGGCCGCCGGGCTGCCGCGCAGGGTCACGTCCACCGGCCCCAGCCACTCCTGCAGTATTTGCACGGAGCCTTCGCCGGGGCACAGGTACAGCGTCCAGTCGAACGGCGTCAGCACCAGGGCGATGGTTTTGCCGTCGAGGGGCGCTATCAGCTTGGCGCTGTCGGGGTCCAGGGACAGATAGGTTCCCAGGGCCGTCTCGACCGCGCCGGCCAGCAGCGCCGGCCAGGCATTGCCGCCCTTAGAACTTGTAGCCGCGATGGATGGCGACGACGCCATGGGTAAGATTGAAGTATTCACAGCGTTCAAAACCGACCGTCTCCATCATCGCTTTGAGTTTTTCCTGATCCGGGTGCATGCGGATGGATTCGGCCAAGTAGCGGTAGCTTTCCGCGTCGTTGGCGATCATCTTGCCCAGCGCCGGCAACAGCTTGAAGGAATAGGCGTCGTAAACCTTTTTGAACGGGCCTTCCGGCGGGTGGGAGAATTCCAGCACGATGAGGCGGCCGCCCGGCTTCAGCACCCGGTACATGGAGGCCAGGGCGGCCTCCTTGTGGGTGACGTTGCGCAGGCCGAAAGCGATGCAGACGCAATCGAAAGTGTTGTCGGGAAACGGGATTTTTTCCGCGTCGATCTGCACGAAGCGCACGCCGCCCACCACGCCTTCGTCCAGCAAGCGGGAGCGGCCCTGGTTGAGCATGGCGGCGTTGATGTCGGACAGCACCACTTGGCCGCTGTCGCCCACCCGTTCGCGGTAGAGCTTGGTCATGTCGCCGGTACCGCCGGCCAAGTCCAGCACTTTGTCGCCGTGGCGCACGTTGCTGAGCTGGATGGCGATGCGCTTCCAGATGCGATGCACGCCCATAGACATGAGGTCGTTCATCAAATCGTACTTGCCGGCCACGGAGTCGAATACGCTCCGCACCAGTTTGGCTTTATCGCCTTCCGGCACCTGGCGGAAGCCGAAATGGGTGGTGTTTTGGTCGTTCATGGGGTGGTCTGGTTTGAATCCGTGGTTTGCTTGCGCGGTTGGCCCGCTTGTTCCAGCATGGCTAGGTATTGGCCCCACAGCGTTTCCTGGTGCTGGCCCAGCTTGTACAGCGTTTCCCAAGTGTAGATGCCGCTGTCGTGGCCGTCGCTGAAAGTGGGTGCGATGGCGTAATTGCCGACCGGGCGCACCGATTGGATGGTAACGTCTTCCTTGCCGGTCTGCAAAACCTCCTGGCCCGGCCCGTGGCCGCGCACTTCGGCCGAGGGCGAGTAGACCCTGAGGTATTCGTAGGGCAGCTCGAAGCGGGCGCCGTCGTCGAAGCGCACTTCCAGCACCCGCGACTGCTGGTGCAGCTTGATTTCCAGAGGCGTGGCGGTCACAGGATGTAACGGCTCAGGTCTTCGTCGCGGGCCAGTTCGGACAGCTGTTCGTCCACGTAGACCTCGTCGATGGTGACGGTTTTGCCGGCGTGGTCGGCCGCGTCGAACGAAGCGCCTTCCAGCAGCCTTTCCAATACGGTGTGCAGGCGGCGCGCGCCGATGTTCTCGGTGCGCTCGTTCACTTCCCAGCTGATTTCGGCGATGCGGGCGATGCCGTCCTCGGTGAAGCGCAAATTAACGCCCTCGGTGGACATCAGCGCTGCGTACTGTTCGGTGAGGGAGGCGCTGGGTTCGGTGAGGATGCTGATGAAATCGTCCACCGACAGGGCTTCCAATTCCACGCGGATGGGGAAGCGGCCTTGCAGTTCCGGGATCAAGTCGGACGGCTTGGTCAGGTGGAAAGCGCCGGAGGCGATGAACAGCACGTGGTCGGTTTTGACGATGCCGTGCTTGGTGGTGACGGAGCTGCCTTCCACCAAAGGCAGCAAGTCGCGCTGCACGCCTTCCCGCGATACTTCCGCGCCGCCGTGGTCGGAACGCTTGCAGATCTTGTCGATCTCGTCGAGGAAGACGATGCCGTTCTGTTCCACGGCGGACAGGGCGCGCAGCTTGATTTCCTCTTCGTTGACCATCTTGGCCGCTTCTTCTTCCTTGAGCTGCTTGAAGGCCTCTTTGACGCGCAGCTTGCGGGTGCGGGTGCGGTTTTGCGCCATGTTCTGGAACAGGCCCTGCAACTGCTGGGACATTTCTTCCATGCCGGGCGGGGCCATGATTTCCACGCCCATGGATACGCCCTGCACCTCGATTTCGATTTCTTTGTCGTCCAACTCGCCGGCGCGCAGCTTCTGCTTGAATTTTTGCCGGGTGGCGGAGTCGGGCGGTTCCGCCTCGCTGCCCCAGGATTCCGCACGGGGCAGCAGCACGTCGAGGATGCGGTTTTCCGCCGCTTCTTCGGCGCGGATGGCCACTTTGGCCATTTCCTCCTGGCGGGTCATCTTCACCGCGATGTCCACCAGGTCGCGGACGATGGATTCCACGTCGCGGCCCACATAGCCCACTTCGGTGAACTTGGTGGCTTCCACCTTGATGAACGGCGCGTTGGCCAGCTTGGCCAGGCGGCGGGCGATTTCGGTCTTGCCGACGCCGGTGGGGCCGATCATGAGGATGTTCTTCGGCGTGATTTCCTCGCGCAGGGCGGCGTCCACCTGCATGCGCCGCCAGCGGTTGCGCAGGGCGATGGCCACGGCGCGCTTGGCGGCGGCCTGGCCGACAATGTGTTTATCCAGTTCGTGGACGATTTCGCGGGGCGTCATGGCGGTCATTCCGGCTCCTTGGCGCAATCCAGTTCTTCGATGGTGACGTTATGGTTGGTGTAGATGCACACGTCGGCGGCGATGCTGAGGGACTTCTCCACGATGGCGCGGGCGGAAAGCTCGGTGTTCTCCAGCAGAGCGCGGGCGGCGGAGTGGGCGAAGGGGCCGCCGGAGCCGATGGCGATCAGGCCGTATTCCGGCTCGATGACGTCGCCGTTGCCGGAAATAATCAGGGACGACTTGGCGTCGGCCACCGCCAGCAGGGCTTCCAGCCGGCGCAGGGCGCGGTCGGTGCGCCAGTCCTTGGCCAGTTCCACGGCGGCGCGGGCCAGGTTGCCGCGGTGCTTTTCCAGCTTGCCTTCGAAGTGCTCGAACAGGGTGAAGGCGTCGGCGGTGGCGCCGGCGAAACCGGCGATGACGCGCTCGTGGTACAGGCGCCGCACTTTGCGGGCATTGCCTTTCATGACGGTGTTGCCCAAGGTGACCTGGCCGTCGCCGCCGATCACCACGCTATCGGCGCGGCGCACACAAACGATGGTGGTGCCGTGAAAAGATTCCACGTGTTAGAGCCTCGCTAAAAATTCGTCGGGAACGAGCTGCATTCTACCCGAAGGCTGCCGAGCCGAAGCCGGCCATGCAAAACGGCGCATTTTACACGATTTTTAGTCGCTCCCGTCCGCCGCCACCTGGCAACGGTCGCGGCCGTCGTTTTTGGCGCGGTAAAGGGCGCGGTCGGCGCGCACGAATACCGTGTCCGGCGTATCGCCGGGCTGAAAACAGGCGATGCCGCAGGAAACGGTGATGGGGATGGGCGTGCCTTCCGAATTGAATCCGCAGTTCTTTACCGCGTTGCGCAGGTTTTCAGCCAAAGCGGCGGCGGTGACGGCTTCGGTGCCGGCCAGCAGCATGACGAATTCTTCGCCGCCGTAGCGGGCGATGAAGTCGCTTTCCCGAATGCCGCTGGCCAGGACGTGGCCGATGATGGCGATGGCCTTGTCGCCGGCGCGGTGGCCGAAACGGTCGTTGATGGCTTTGAAGTGGTCGATATCCCACACCAGCATGCAAAGCGGCCCGCCGAAACGGCGCCAGCGCACGTATTCCTGCTTAATGCGCTCGTCGTAGGCGCCCCGGTTGGGGAGCGCGGTGAGGGAGTCGATCAGGGCCGTGTGATGGGCCACCCGCAATTTGGTGCGCAATTCGCCGGCTTCCAGTTCCATGCTTTGCAAGCGGCTGGTGAGGCCTTGCAGTTGCTGTTCCATTTCCTTGACCCGTTTCGTTTCCCTTTGCCGGTAGCCGCTGATTTGGCGCGCGATGGCGTCCAGGCGGCTGTGCAACAAGCCTTTTAGCTGGGTCAGGTCGGTCGCGCCCTGGGCGCTGCTGCGCAGCTCTTCCATATGGCCGCTGAAGGCGGTGTTCATGGCCTCGCCCTCCCTGGCCACCTCGCTGGTCATAGCCGCCACGCCGTCGGCCTGGATTTCCATTTCGGTGAGTTTGTCGGTGATGTTGGCGAGGAATTCCTCGATTTCCCGCTGTTCCTTCTGGATATTGGTTTTGATGGTCCAGAGGAAGCCTACCAGGTCGTTCAGCACCGCCTCGATGTTGTCCGCGTCCAGCTCCGCCAGCAGCCGTTCTTTGAGGCGTCCGCTGCGTAGCTGTTCGGCGGCGGGGATTTCCAGGTTGTCCAGCAGGGCGATAAGGTTGCGCCGCAAAGTGGCGGCATCGATCTGTTTGCGGTTGCCGCCGAATAATTTGTTCAGGATGCCGGTTTTGGCCGAGGGCTTCGTGTCCTTTTCGCGGGAGTATTCCAGTTGCGACAGGGTGAAAAACAGCGCCTTGGCGTCGGCCAATTGGCCGCTTTCGAAACGTCCCCGCACGCGCCGCAGGTCGGCTTTCTCATCTTCGTCGGTGGCGCAGTATTCGAGGAATTGGAACAGCAAGGCGGCGTCCAGCGGCTTGCCTTGTCGTTCTATCCGGATAATGGACTCGGTGAGTTGATCCAGCTGTTGCAGCAATTTGGCGCTGTGTACGCCTTTGCGCACCAAGTCGCGTATTTGCGTCAGCTGGTTGTCGATGGTGGTGTCCAGGCCTTGGGTGGCCATGGTCAAGCGCACGATGGCCCGGCAGAGAATTTTCTCGTGGGTTTCCCAGTGCCGGCGCTGGGTGTCGATGTCGCTGGATAGCTGGGCGTATTTCGCTTTCCACGCCTGTTCGCCTGTGTCTGTCGCCATGGCTGTCCTCGTTATTTTTTTTATTGCTCGCGTCGGTCAAACCGCTATGGCTACGTTGGCCGGCAGTCCCATGTCCAGCGCGATGGGCAGGTGGTCCGAGCAGGCGAAATCCAGCACCCGCACGTTTTTTACCGGGAGATCCGGTTTAACCAGAATGTAGTCCAGCAGGCGGTGCGGCCGCCAGCTGGGAAACGATTTGACGCCCCGCATCGGGTTGACGAAGCCGCCTTTGTTTTCCAATAGGGTCAATTCTTGGCTGTGCGGCTCGCAGTTCAGGTCTCCCATGAGCACAGCGTAGGGGAGCGGGGCCAACAGTTCGCACAGGAAGTCGATTTGCCGTAGCCGGCCGCGCCGGCTCAACGCCAAGTGGGCCACGCAGACGCAAAATGCGTGCTTGGGGTCGTCGCCGTAGTGCGCCAGTATGGCGCCCCGGCCCGGGAGTCCGGGCAGGGGGAATTCCTCAATCCGCGTGGGTTTGTAACGGCTTAGCAAGCCGTTGCTGTGCAGGGCCAGCCAGCCGACCCGGCGGTTGATCTGATTATGCCAATAAGCGTAGTGGCCGTGCTCCGCCAAATACTGGGTTTGGACGACGAAGCGGCTGCGGGCGCCGCCGCCGTCCACTTCCTGCAGGCCGACGATGTCGAACGGCCGGAGCAGCTGGGCGATACGCGACAGATTGGCGGCGCGAGCCGGGGTGGGCAGCAGGTGCTGCCAGCCGCCGGTCAGGTAGTGGTGGAAGGCGCCGGTGCGTATGCCCGTTTGAATATTGAAGCTGGCAAGGCGCAGGCAGCGGGCGCCGTCGGCGGTGCCGTTCAGCGCCAGTTCGGCGCTGCTTAAAGCGCCTTGCTCCATGTTCACGTTAGTGTTTGGCTCCGGCCCGTTCTTGTTCGATGAGGGAGTTGAGGATGGCGATCAGGTTGGGATAGCTCTTGGCCAGTTTGCCGGTGAGGCGGTATTTGCCGTTGACCACCACCGTGGGCGTGCCGGTGACGCCGTACTCCGGTCCCATGGCTTGGGCCTGGCGCAGTTGCGTATCCACCGCGAAGGAGTGGTAGGCCTTGCGGAAATCCGCGTCCGCCACGCCGTGTTCGGCGAAGAATTTGGCGACGTCGTCTTCCTTCATCAGTTCGCGCTGCTTCTTTTGGATCGCCTCGTAAAAATCCGCGTGCAGCTTCTCCGCTACGCCCAGGGCTTCCGCGGTGAAATAGGCTTTCGCGTGGGCGCCCCAGCGTTCGTTGAAGATGGCCGGCTGGCGGATGAAGTTGACGTCCTTGGGCATCTTCGCCAGCCAAGCGCCGAGATCGGGCTCGAAATCCAAGCAGTGGGGGCAGCCGTACCAGAAGAATTCCCGCACCTCGATTTTGGCGGGATCTGCGGTCGGTTGCGGCGGCGTGATCAGTTCGTAGTCCACGCCGGCTTTGTATTCCTGCGCCACGGCTACCCAGGACCACAGCAACAACGCGGTAAATAAGATTCCCAAGCGTTTCATAACCCACGTTCCCCTTTGTAGAAGTTTGATTGGCCGCGACTCAACGGACGGCGGCATAAAGCCGCCCCGGCTTTCGGCGGCGGCTCGCTCCGCTTCCGCCGGATGCGCGGAAAGCGGTGTCGGCGTACGGGTTTACCGCTTGCCTGGCAAGCCCGCGATGTAATCGGCCAAAGCGTTCACTTCGTCCGTGCTCAGTTTGGCGGCGATGGTGCGAATGACCGCGTTGGCGTCGTTGGCGCGCGCCTGGGTTTTGAAGTCGCCCAGAGTTTTCGCGATATAGGCCGCGTGTTGTCCGGCCAAGGCCGGGTAACGCGCGGGCGCGTTGCCGGAACCGTCCGGGCCGTGGCACGCCGAGCACGCCGGTACGCCGGCCGCGGGGTTGCCCGACAGGTAAAGCCGCTTGCCCAAGGGTGTGTTGACCGGCGGCTCCGAGTGGATTTTTTGCGCCGCGTAGTAGGCCGCTATGTCGGCGATGTCCTGGTCGTTCAATCCCGCCGCAATGGCGTTCATGGTCGGGTCGGCCCGCTTTTGTTCGCGGAAGTCCATCAGCTGTTTGGCCAGGTAGCCGCTGTTTTGGCCGGCGAGTTTGGGGAAAATGGGCGTTTCGCTGTTGCCGGCAGCGCCGTGGCAACCTTCGCACATTTCCGCCTTCAGCCGTCCGTTGGACCCATTGCCCTCCGCCCAAGCCGTGCCGGCCAGCGTCGCCGCCAGCACAAAAAACGCCCATTGCATATTTTTCATCCGTCCCCCGAAAGCCGCCATTGAGTTGCGGCCTATGATAGCAAATCGCCCCAGCGGCGACACTCGCGGCAGCGCGGCGTCGAGCGCGGCCGAATTGTTCCGTGTTCCGCTGGGGTAAACTACACGCCCCTCGCCCAAGCAGCCCACCTATATGAGCATGAAACCCAATCCCGTGTATTACCGCACCGAGTTCTTGAAAAGCGCTCCCAATCCCTGGGACGCTCCGCCCGACGAGGGGCGCGAAGTGGCTTTCGCCGGTCGCTCAAACGCCGGCAAATCCAGCGTCATCAACACGATCACCCAGCGCAAAAACCTGGCCCGCACCAGCAAAACCCCCGGCCGCACCCAATTGCTGAATTTTTTCCAGGTCGACGAAACCAGCCGGCTGGTGGACTTGCCCGGCTACGGTTACGCCAAAGTGCCTATGGATATGCGCAAGGCCTGGGGCAAATCCATGGAGAGTTACTTGTTGCACCGCCAAGCCCTGCAAGGGGTGTTCCTCATCATGGACGTGCGCCATCCGCTCACCGAATTCGACTGGCAAATGGCGGAGTGGTGCGGCAGCGCCGGGTTGGATTTGCACGTGGTGCTGACCAAGGCGGACAAATTGAGCCGGGGCGCGGCCGCCAACACTTTGCTGCAAGTGCGGCGCAGCCTGAAAAACGAGGGGGTGGAGGCCAGCGCGCAGTTGTTTTCCTCCATGGACCGCAACGGCCTGGAAGAAGCCCACGCCATGTTGGATCACTGGTTGCGGCCGCTTACCTAGGACGCCGTACGCCCACCAGCCGAGTCAGCCAATACGGCTGGGCGAGGCTTGAGCGCATCACTTGCCGACCGTTGCGGGGGGCGTGGACAAAGCTGTCTTCGCCTATGTAAAGGCCCACGTGGGAGAACGGTTTGCCTTCGGTGTTGAAAAACAGCAAATCGCCCGGTTGGCGTTGCCCCGTCGATACCTCGGGCAGCTGTTGCGCCATGGATTGCGTGTCTCGAGGCAGGCGCACGCCATGGCGGGCGTAGACGTATTGCACCAGCCCGCTGCAATCGAAGCCTTCTTCCGGCGTTTCTCCGCCGTAACGGTAGGGTTGGCCTTGCAAGCGCAGGGCTTCGGTCACCACGGCCTGGCGATTGCCGATGGACGCGCGCGGCGGCGCGGTGGGCGTGGTGCTGCATCCACCCAGCCATAGGGCGACGCAAATCAGCGGGGCGAGTCGAAGGGGGCTTGAACGCATGGTTTCATTCACCGGAATGCCGCCAGCGGAATTGTGGCGCACAGGACGGATTCATGGAAGACTTCAACATACGCGCTTTGCAAGCGGATTATCAATAAATTTCGGTCCAACGCCTGCCGGGACGCTGCGCTTGCCCTAAGGTAAAATGCCGGCCTTTGCCAACGGGCCCCATCCTTGATCGCCAAAAGCCACCTTTTCCGCCATGAGCCGGCCTGGTTCGACGACCGGTCGGGGTTGTACCGTACCTTGCCTGGCACGGTGCGTTCCTGGCTGTACGAGCCCGGCTCGCTGACCTTGCGCTTGCAGCGAGCCTGCCGAGGCGCGTTCCACGTGGCGGTATTGGGCGAAGGCTGGGCGCTGCCGTTCGTCGGGGAGTCGCGCCTGCTGGGTTTGCCGCCGGCTTCCCGGTGCTTGGTGCGCGAGGTCGCGCTGATGCGGGCGGACGAACCGTTGGTGCTGGCGCGCAGCATTATTCCTGCGACGACGCTGCGTGCGGCCGATCCAGGCTTGTCGAGGCTGGGCAGCCGGCCGTTGGGGGCGGTGTTGTTCGCTTGTCCCCGTTTGCGGCGGCAGCGCTTGCAGTTGGCGCGGGTGCGGGCCGGCGCGTTTCACGGCCCGGCCGCGCCGGCCGCCGCCGTATGGGGGCGGCGTTCGCTGTATTCCATTGCCGCCGGAGAATTGCTGGTGTGCGAGTTTTTTTTGCCCGCGGCCTTGGGGTTGGCGGAGACCATGCAGGAGGGGGATTGATGCGTAATCGGTCGTTAGGCGAGCGCGCCATTTGGTATTGGCGCTTGATGCGCTTCGACAAGCCCATCGGCATTTTGCTGCTGTTGTGGCCGGCCCTGTGGGCCTTGTGGATCGCCGGTAACGGCCGGCCGACTGTCGCCAACGTGGCGGTGTTCGTGCTGGGCGTGGTGTTGATGCGGGCGGCCGGCTGCGTCATCAACGATTACGCCGACCGCGATTTCGATCCCCATGTGGAGCGCACCCGGCAGCGTCCCATCGCCGCCGGGATGGTGCAACCGAAGGAGGCCCTGGTTTTGTTCGTGGCGTTGTGCCTGGTCGCCTTCGCCCTGGTGTTGACGCGCAACCTTATGACCATCGCCCTGTCCGTGGTCGGCGCGTTCTTGGCGGCCACGTATCCTTTTATGAAGCGTTACACCCATTTGCCGCAAGCTTATCTAGGATTGGCTTTCGGCTGGGCTGTGCCCATGGCTTTCGCCGCGGAGACGCAGGCTTTGCCCTTGACGGCTTGGGTGTTGTATCTGGCGACCACGCTGTGGGCGCTGGTTTACGACACCATGTACGCCATGGTGGATCGGGACGACGATTTGAAAATCGGGGTGAGGTCCACCGCCATTTTGTTCGGCGCCTGGGACCGTCAGGTGGTGGGGGCGTTGCAGGTTTGCATGCTGCTGGCCCTCGTTGCCGTGGGCCAGTTGCAGGGACTGGGACTGAGCTACTACTTAGGGTTGGCGGCGGCTGCGGGTTTTTCCGCCTATCAGCAGTGGTTGATTCGGCATCACGAAAAGCCCCGGTGTTTTCAGGCCTTCCTAAACAACCACTGGTACGGCGCCGCCGTGTTTCTAGGTATTTTCCTGGACTATGCCCTAAGGTAGCTTTGGCTAGCCTTTTTTGGTCGGCTTGCGGGCGGCGGCCGGTTTCGCCTTGGGCGCGGCGGGTGCCGGAGCGGCTGCGGGCTTGCTGGCTGCGGCGGGCTTGGCGGGTGCAGCCGGCTTGGCCGGGGCGGCCGGCTTAGGCGCGGCGGCCGGTTTGGGTGCTGCCGCCGGAGCCGCCGCAGCGGGTGCCGGTGCCGTAACGGTGGCGGCGGGCTTGGCCGGGGCTGCGGCAACGCTGGCGGCGGCAGCGGGGGCCGGTTTAGCGGCTTCGGCTGGCTTGGCTGCGGCCGGTGCGGGTTCCCACACGAAGCGGAGCTTGTCGCTGCGCTCGCTTTTGGTGGTGAAGAATATGGTCAGCCAGAGCAAGCCGCCTACCATGACCAGGGACAGGAACAGCGGCGGCCCGAGGGCGATCAGCAGTGCCACGTCCATGACGAGTACGGCGGTGTGTATGGGGTAGTCGACCATCCGGGCCAAGTTGCATTTGATCATGAGCTTTTCTCTCCTCTTCTTCGCATTTCAATGTTATTTGGGCGCAAAGCTGCTTGGGATAAAGACCTGCGCACAGGCTTTCGTACGGCACTACTGATCTTCATTTTTGCATTTTCTGCGATAAGTCAGCGCCTTACAAGGTGAATTCTGCGCCGAGTCGCGGGGGGTTAGCAATAAGCATAAAAACCCTGTGTATTTATTGGTGACGGATGTCCGGCAATTTCCGCCCGATTCGGGGCGGGCCCAGCGACAGGTAGCCCGCGGCGCGGGCCGTCGCGTCCCATGACCACGGCGGCTGTCGGGCGTTGTCGAGGCGAATTACCGGCGTCTCGGGCCGCATCGTCGGTGCGCGGTCAAATGGGCTGCTCTTTTACGCCCTGGCGCAACACCAAATATCGATCCGTTTTACCCCGGCTTGTCTCAAGGCCCGCGCCAGTGCGCCGACGGTGGCGCCGGTGGTGACGATGTCGTCGAGGATGGCGATGTGGTCCGCCTGGATTGCGCCCTTGATATGAAAAGCCCCGCGCAGGTTGCGGCGGCGTTGCAGGGCGGTGAGCCGCGATTGCGGCGGGGTGGTGCGAATCCGGCGGCAGTGTCGAGCGTCCAGGGGAATGCCCAGCCGTTGCGAGAGCAGGCGGGCCAGTTCGAGGGATTGATTGAAGCCGCGCTCGGTGTAGCGTTTGGGATGCAGGGGCACGGGGATGATCAGTTGCGGTCGCTCGGGCAGCGTCTCCAGGCGCGCCGCCAAAAGCTCCCCCAGCAGCCGGGCGCAGGCGTGGCGGTGGCCGAACTTGAGGGCGCGCAACAAGTGCCGCGCCGGTTCTTCATAGTGGAATAAGGCGGTGGCGCTATCGAAAACCGGCGGCTTTTTCTGGCAGCGGCCGCAAAGCGCGTGCGGCGGGGCCGCTTCCGGCAGGGCGGCGGCGCAGCGGGGGCAGGCGTGGCGGCAATAGGGCAAACCGCTCCGGCAACCGGGGCAGAGATCCAGGCCGTCGTGGCCGGGGGCGTCGCACAGGATGCAGGTGGGCGGGTAGAGCCATTGCTGTATAATGCGCGGCCATTCGTCAACCTTAAGCCGTCCTTTCGGTTTACCATCCATGGAGCATCCCGTATGAGTCTCGTCCAGTCCGCGCCGAGTGTAGCCGCCACCGCCGTTGTGCGCCATGATTGGCGCTTGGACGAAATCGAGGCACTGTTCGCCCTGCCGTTCAACGAACTGCTGTTCCAGGCGCAGACCGTGCACCGCCAGCACTTCGACCCGGCCGAGGTGCAGGTGAGCAGCCTGCTCAGCATCAAGACCGGCTCCTGTTCCGAGGATTGCGCCTATTGTCCGCAGAGCGCCCACTACGACACGGGTTTGTCGCGGGAAGGCCTGATGCCGGTGGCCGATGTGGTGGAGGCCGCTTTGCAGGCCAGGGCCCAGGGCGCCAGCCGCTTCTGCATGGGCGCGGCCTGGCGCCAGCCTAAGGACAAGGACATCGCCCAGGTGGCGGAAATGGTGCAGGCGGTGAAAGCCTTGGGCATGGAAACCTGCGTCACCTTGGGCATGCTCAGCGACGGCCAGACTACGGCATTGAAAGACGCCGGTTTGGATTACTACAACCACAATCTGGATACCTCGGAAGAGTTCTATTCCGAAGTCATCACCACTCGCACCTACCAGGACCGCTTGGACACGCTGGAGCGGGTGCGCGAGGCCGGCATGAAGGTATGCTGCGGCGGCATCGTCGGCATGGGCGAGAGCCAGGTGGACCGGGCCAAGCTGCTGCTCAACCTGGCCAATCTGCCGGAACACCCGCACAGCGTGCCCATCAATATGCTGGTGCAGGTGGAAGGCACCCCGCTGCACGGCAAGGAAGCGCTGGACCCGCTGGTGTTCGTGCGCACCATCGCCGTGGCGCGCATTCTCATGCCGCAGTCGCGGGTGCGCTTGTCCGCCGGCCGCACCGACATGAGCGACGAAATGCAGGCCCTGTGCTTCCTGGCGGGCGCCAACTCCATCTTCTACGGCGAAAAGCTGCTCACCACCGGCAATCCCATGGCGGCTAAAGACCGCCAGCTGTTCGACCGGCTGGGCATGCGCATGGCCGGCGTTTGCCTGGAACAGGCCGAAACGGACTGCTGCCACTGACCATGCGCTCCGAACTGGCCGCCGGGCTGGCGGAGCGCGCCGCCCAGGGGCTTTACCGCCGCCGCCGGGTGCTGGAGTCGCCGCAAGGGCCGGTGGTGCGGCGCGACGGGCGTGAGTTCCTCAATTTCTGCGGCAACGATTACCTGGGGTTGGCCAACCATCCCGAGGTGGTGCGTGCTTTCGCCCTGGGCGCCGAGCGCTGGGGCGCGGGCGGCGGCGCTTCCCATCTGGTTTGCGGCCACACGGCGGCCCACCACGCCTTGGAAGAAGAACTGGCCGTATTCGCCGGCCGCGAGCGCGCCTTGCTGTTTTCCAGCGGCTACATGGCCAACCTGGGCGTCATCGCCGCTTTGACCGGGCGCGGAGACAGCGTCTTGGAAGACAAGCTCAACCATGCTTCCCTCATCGACGGCGGGCTGCTGTCCGGCGCGCGCTTCTCCCGTTACGGCCACGCCGACGTTGCGTCCCTGCAAGAAAAGCTGGCCGGCTGCGGCAGCCGCCGCAAGCTGGTGGCCAGCGACGGCGTGTTCAGCATGGACGGCGACGTCGCGCCTTTGCCGCAATTGGCGGCGGCGGCGCGCAGCTATGGCGCCTGGCTGATGGTGGACGACGCCCACGGCCTGGGCGTGTTGGGCGCCAACGGCGGCGGCAGCTTGGAGCATTTGGGGTTGGGACAGGAGGATGCGCCCATCCTCATGGGCACCCTGGGCAAGGCGTTCGGCGTGTGCGGCGCTTTCGTCGCCGGCTGCGAGGAACTGATCGAAACCCTAATCCAGCAGGCGCGAACTTATATTTATACGACGAGCCTGCCGCCGGCTGTGGCCGAGGCGACCCGCGCCAGCTTGAGGTTGGCGCAGTCGGAAGGCTGGCGGCGCGAAAAACTGCGCGCCCTGGTGCGACGTTTCCGCGCCGGCGCCGAGGCGTTGGGTCTTGAATTGATGTCGTCCGATACGCCCATCCAGCCGGTGCTGGTGGGGGCCAACGAGGCGGCGGTGGCGGCCAGCGAGCGCTTGGCGGAGGCCGGCGTTTGGGTCGCGGCCATTCGTCCGCCCACGGTGCCGGCCGGCACGGCGCGTTTGCGCGTTACCTTGTCGGCGGCCCATGACGAAGCCCAGGTGGACCGCTTGCTGGACGCCCTGGCCGAGGCGCTGCGGCCGTGAGCCTGTACAGCGAAACTTTCGGCCAGGGGCCGGATCTCTTGCTGGTGCACGGCTGGTCCATGCACAGCGGCGTTTGGGGCGAATTCGCCCAGCTGCTGGCGTGGGACTTTCGCGTGACGGCGGTGGATTTGCCGGGGCACGGTTATAGCCCGTCTATAGCCGATACTACCTTGGCCGGCTGGGCCGAGGCGGTGTTGGCGGCGGCTCCCCCTCGCGCCCATTGGCTAGGGTGGTCGCTCGGCGCCCACATCGCTTTGCAAGCCGCCGCCGTCCATCCTGAGCGCGTCGAATGTTTGCAGACGATAGGCGGAACCCCATGCTTCGTGCAGCGGCCCGATTGGCCGGCGGCCATGGCGCGGGATGTGTTCGAAGCCTTCAGCCGCGAGGTGGAGCGAGATGGCGCGGCCGCATTGTCGCGCTTTCTGGGGTTGCAAGCGCAGGGGGGTGCGCGCGCTAGGCCGTTGCTGAAGCAAGTGCAGGAATTGCTTCAGCAACGGCCCGCAACGGCGCCCGTTGCGCTAAGGGCGGGGCTGGACATTCTGCGCACGGCGGATTTGCGGCCGGCGCTGGCGCGGCTGGAATGCCCCGTCATGGCGCTGTTGGGCGCTAGCGACGGTTTGGTGCCCGCGGCGATGGGTGAGGCGGCGCGGCGGTTGAATCCGGCGCTGCGCGTCGAAGTGCTGCCGGGGGCGGCCCATTTGCCATTTCTCAGTCATCCGCGGGAGTGCGCCGCTTTGGTCGCCGATTTTTTGCTTGCCCATGACCAAACTTGATTGTTCCTTGCCGGACAAGCGTCAGGTGCGCCTCTCCTTCGGGCGCGCCGCCGCCCGATACGATCAGTACGCCGATTTGCAGCGACGGGCCGGACTGGCGTTGCTGCAACGGCTGGATATCGCGCCGGACGACATTCGCCTGGTGCTGGATGTCGGCAGCGGGACGGGCTATTTCCTGCCGCGTTTAGCGAACCGATTTCCCCGCGCCAGGCTGGTGGCGGTGGATTTGGCGGAGGAAATGCTGGAGGTGGGGCGGGGCCGCCTGGCCGGGGCCCAGGCGGTTTGCGGGGATGCCGAGGCCTTGCCGTTCGCCGCGGGTTGCGCCGACGTGGCTTATTCCAACCTGGCCCTGCAATGGTGCGGTTCGTTGCAACGGCCCTTGACGGAGGTGGCTCGGGTGTTGCGGCCGGGCGGCGTGGTCGCGGTCGGTCTGTTCGGCGCGGATACCCTGGTCGAACTGCGCCAGGCGTGGGCGGCGGTGGATGGGTACCGCCGCGTCAACGAGTTCGTTACGGCCGATGACTTGCGCCAGGTGTTGGAGCGGGCCGGCTTCGCATCCATCGACATTCAAACGCGGCGCGAAGTCGTGGAGTACCCGTCCGTGCGGGAGTTGATGCGCGAATTGAAAGGGTTGGGCGCCCATAACGTCAGCGGCGGGCGTCCGCGTCACATGACCGGCAAGACGGCGCTGGCTCGAATGGAGGCGGCCTACCGTGAGCGGATGGGCGGCGGATCGATACAGGCCACCTACGAAATCCTCGGCGCGCTGGCGTGCCGGACCTAGGCGCGGCACGCCGTCGTTCAATGGACTGTTGAACGGCAGCCGGTTGCAAAGCCTCGGCGCATAAGCTAAATTCTGCAAGAAAAAACCGCCCGGAATCAGGGCGTTTCGATGCCGCTATTCGCCCAGCAATTTTATGGGATTTCGTCCCGAGGGTTCGGCGCGGTATCCTAACTTGGCTTGGAAGGGCGGCTTTGCCGTTCCGGCCTAGGGTCCGAATTCAGTGGCTTTCCCTAATGATGAGGGGCTCCGACCGCCTGGTTTTCATTCCCGCGGTGCTTCAGGAGTACGGTGCGGGACGTTCCCGGTAAAGCTAAAAGCGGGAAGATCGGCGCTTAAGTCAGCGCAAGCGCGGGCCCGTTTCGCCGCAGTGTGTTTAAAGAATTACCTATAAAACTGAGGGAGTGCTCCGTGAACAAAGCAAAGCGATTGCTCGCCGGTATCGCGATATCGGCCTTGGGGGTGGAGGCCGCCCAGGCGGAATACAAGCTGAACCTGGTGCAGGGCGTCACCGAGTCCAGCCATGCCGTTTACGGCCTGCACCAATACATGTTGTGGGTGTGCGTGGTCATCGGCGTGCTGGTGTTCGGCGTGATGTTTTACTCCATCCTCCATCATCGCAAGTCGAAAGGCGCGGTGGCCGCACATTTCCACGAAAACACCACGGTGGAAATCATCTGGACCGTCATTCCCTTCCTGATCTTGATCAGCATCGCCATTCCCGCCACCAACGTGATGCTGGATATGGCGGACACCACCGACTCGGACATGACCATCAAGGTGACGGGTTATCAGTGGAAGTGGCGTTACGAATACCTGGACGACAAGATCGATTTCTTCAGCAGCCTGGACGCCAAGAGCAATGCGGCCCGGCAGAAAGATTCCACGGTCGACCCCGCCTCCGTGGCGCACTACCTGTTGAACGTGGATAACCCTGTGGTGATCCCGGCCGGCAAAAAGGTGCGCTTCCTGTTCACAGCCGCCGACGTGATTCACTCCTGGTGGGTTCCCGACTTCGGCTGGAAGAAAGACGCCATCCCCGGCTTCATCACCGACGGCTGGGTGAAAGTGGACAAGCCTGGGGTTTACCGCGGCCAGTGCACCGAGTTGTGCGGCCGGGACCACGGTTTCATGCCTATCGTGGTTGAGGTGAAGGAGGAAGCCGACTACCGCAAGTGGGTCAATGAGCGGAAGCAACAGAGCTCCCAGACCCAACAGGATGCGAACAAGACCTTTACCAAGGCCGAATTGATGGCCAAGGGCGAAGAAGTTTACAAATCCAGCTGCGCCGGCTGCCATCAGCCCAGCGGCGAAGGCGTCAAGGGTTCTTTCCCCGCCATCAAGAACAGTCCGGTGGCCAAAGGCCCCATCGCCGCCCACACCAAGCTGGTGCTGGAAGGCAAGGGCATGATGCCCGGCTTCCGCGACATGTTGAGCCCTGCGGAAATCGCGGCGGTGGTTACTTATCAGCGCAACGCTTTTGGCAACAACGTGGGCGACCAGTTGCAGCCGAAAGATATCGCAGCTTCCCGTTAATTTTTCGTAAGAGGTCAATAACATGGCAGCGGATACTCATGCGGATGATCACGGCCACCACGGACCCGAAAAGGGCCTGATGCGCTGGATATTCACCACCAATCACAAGGACATCGGTACCCTGTACCTGTTGTTCGCTTTAATCATGTTTTTCGTCGGCGGCGCCATGGCCATGGTCATCCGCGCCGAGTTGTTCGAGCCCGGCATCCAATTCGTCGATCCGGGTTTCTTCAACCAGATGACCACGCTGCACGCGCTGATCATGGTGTTCGGCGCCGTGATGCCGGCCTTCGCGGGCTTGGCCAACTGGATGATCCCCATCATGATCGGCGCGCCGGATATGGCGTTGCCGCGTCTGAACAACTGGAGCTTTTGGCTGCTGCCGTTCGCGGCTTGCATGTTGGCGAGCACCCTGTTCATGGAAGGCGGCGCTCCGGCGGCCGGTTGGACCTTGTATGCGCCTCTGGTGCTGCAGGGCGGCAACCACTTCCCGTTCGTGATTTTCTCGGTGCACTTGCTGGGCGTGTCTTCGATCATGGCGGCGATCAACATCATCGTCACCATTTTCAACATGCGCGCTCCCGGCATGACCTTCATGAAAATGCCGCTGTTCGTGTGGACTTGGTTGATCACCGCGTTCCTGCTGATCGCCGTGATGCCTGTTTTCGCCGGCGCGGTAACCATGCTGCTCACCGACAAGTTCTTCGACACCAGCTTCTTCAGCGCGGCCGGTGGCGGCGACCCGGTGCTGTATCAGCACATTTTCTGGTTCTTCGGTCACCCCGAGGTGTACATCATGATCCTGCCGTCCTTCGGCGTGATCTCCACCATCATCCCGACCTTCGCGCGCAAGCCGTTGTTCGGCTATAGCTCCATGGTGTACGCCACGGCGTCCATCGCCCTGCTGTCCTTCATCGTGTGGGCTCACCACATGTTCACCGTGGGCATGCCGCTGGCGGGCGAGTTGTACTTTATGTACGCCACCATGCTGATCGCGGTGCCGACCGGCGTGAAGGTCTTCAACTGGCTGGCCACCATGTGGAAGGGCGCAATGACCTTCGAAACGCCGATGCTGTTCGCCGTGGGTTTCGTGGTGATGTTCACCCTGGGCGGCTTCACCGGCCTGATGATGGCTGTTGCTCCGGCCGACATGCAGTATCACGATACCTACTTCATCGTGGCGCATTTCCACTACGTACTGGTGCCCGGTGCCGTATACGCCCTGCTGGCCGCCGCCTACTACTGGCTGCCGAAATGGACCGGCCATATGTATGACGAGAAGTTGGGCCAGCTGCACTTCTGGCTGTCGACCATTTCGGTCAACGTGTTGTTCTTCCCGCAGCATTTCGTGGGCCTGGCCGGCATGCCGCGCCGTATCCCCGACTATGCTCTGCAGTTTGCGGAGTTCAACATGATTTCCAGCGTGGGCGCCTTCGTTTTCGGTGCTTCCCAGTTGCTGTTCGCCTACGTGGTGTACAAGTGCATCAAGGGCGGCGAGCCGGCGACCGACGAAGTGTGGGAAGACGCTAAGGAGCACGGCCTGGAGTGGACGCTGTCCTCGCCGCCGCCGTATCACAGCTTCACCACGGCTCCGGAAATCAAATAAGTAATCGCTACAGCGCCTTCTCCCTGATCGAGGGAGAAGGCCGGACTGAGTTTGGATGGATATTCGGAAAAAAAATTTGCTGTTGGGTTTGTTGATCGGCGCGATAGCTTTCGCTTTTTTTGCGGGGTCTATCCTGCTGACGCTGCATTCGAAATGATGGGCGACGCGCGGGAAGCCGCCAATCGGCGCCTGCTGCTGCGTTACTCGTTGATCGCGGCGGCCATGTTTGGTTTCGGCTACGCCTTGGTGCCGTTGTACGATGTGTTGTGCGATATCACCGGGCTGAATGGCAAGACCGCCAAGGAAGCGGCGGTTGAGCAGACGTACCAGGTCGACGCCGAACGGGAACTGGGCATGGAGTTCATCACGTCGGTCAACGAGAAGACTCCGCTCAAATTCCGGGCGGAAACGGCGAAGCTGCGTATCCATCCGGGGCAGTATTACACGGTGATGTTCTATGCGGAAAACACCGCTCCGGGCACCATCGTGGCGCAGGCGGTGCCCAGCGTGGCGCCTGGCTTGGCGGCGGATTATTTGAAGAAGACCGAGTGTTTTTGCTTTGCTAAGCAAACGTTTGAACCAGGCAAGGAAAAGGCCATGCCGGTGCGATTCGTGGTTGATCCGGCTTTGCCGAAGAGCGTCAAGGACATGACCTTGTCTTATACGTTCTTCGATGTAACGGCGAAACAATAGATACAAAATCCACAGAGAATAGGGGATACACATGGCAACACCAGGTTCGTACTACTTGCCGCATAGGGCCAACTGGCCCATCGGCTGTTCCATTGGCTTGACCACCTTGTTGGCGGGTTTCGCCAATTTCCTGAATGGTTCGTCGTCCGGTTCCGCCGTGATGATTATGGGCGCCGTGATCTTGGCTACCTTGCTGTTCTGCTGGTTCACCGAAGTGGTCGGCGAGAGCGAGTCCGGCGCCTATAACCACCAAGTAGATATTTCCTTCCGCTGGGGCATGGCTTGGTTCATCGCTTCGGAAGTCATGTTTTTCGCGGTGTTCTTCGGTTCTTTGTACTATGCGCGAGTGTTGTCCTTGCCCTGGTTGGGCGGCGAAGGCGATGCGACCTTGGGCGGCTTGACCAACGAGTATTTGTGGAAGGGTTTCAAGGCGGTGTGGCCCAGCAACGGTCCGGGTCACGTTGGTGGTCACGCCGACGGCAGCTTCGAATCCATGGGCGCATTCGGTATTCCGCTGCTGAACACCTTGATCCTCCTCAGCTCCGGTGCGACGGTGACGTGGGCGCATCACGGCTTGTTGGCCAACAACCGCGCTCAGCTGATCCAGGGCTTGGCCGCTACCGTCGGCTTGGGCTTTTTGTTCGTCGGCTTCCAGGCCTACGAATACCATCACGCTTACGCCGAGTTGGGGCTGACCTTGGGTACGGGCATCTACGGTTCGACCTTCTTTATGCTCACCGGCTTTCACGGCCTGCACGTCACGATCGGCGCCATCATGCTGACCGTGATGTTGTTTCGTTCCATGCGCGGCCATTTCACGCCGAAGCACCACTTCGCTTTCGAAGCGGCGGCTTGGTATTGGCACTTCGTGGACGTGGTGTGGCTAGGCCTGTTCATCTTCGTTTACATGTTGTAAACGACTCGGTTCGGGGCCAAGGTCCCAAAAGGGCGCTACCTGGGTAGCGCCCTTTTTTATGGGGGGGTATCCTGCCTGGAATGCCGGTGGTCAGGTCAGGTCAGGTCAGGTCAGTGCGCTGGCGCGGCGGGAGCGGCAAGTCCGCCCCTGATGCCGTGGGGCTGGATATAGCCCAGTTGGCTTGCGACGACGAGGCCGAGGAACAGGGCGATGGACAAGCCGATGCGCCACGTCAGTGCGCGGGCTGTACGCTTGTTGCCGCTACGGCCTCCCATCAAGTGGATCAGGGCGGAGCCTAGGCTGCCGATGATTAGAATAAAAACGAGAATGACGACGAATTTGGTGATCATGGCGGGAGCCCTGGTCAAGGGAAAAGCGAGCGGCCACCGCCGAAAAGGCGCGGCGCAATAACGGGTGTGCAGGGGCGAAGTATAGCGTGAAACGATTGGCGGCGGCGGTGCTGGTCCTGGCGGGAGTCGCGCTGTTTATCAATTTGGGGGCGTGGCAATTGCGCCGTGCGGACGAGAAACGTGCGCTGCTGGACGCTCGCGAGCGGCGGGCCGAGCAACCGCCGTTGGCCGCTCTGCCGGGGCAGGGGTGGGAGGACGAGCGTTACCGGCGCATCAGCCTCGCTGGACAATACGACGCCGACCGCCAAGTGTTGCTGGACAACCAAGTTTATAATGCCCGCGCCGGCTACCACGTTTTGACTCCACTGATTCCCAGGGAGGGAGGCTGCGCGGTGTTGGTGAATCGCGGTTGGGTTCCCGCCGGACCGGTACGCAGCGAGTTGCCGACGCTCACCATAACCCAAGCCGATGCCAGGGTCGAAGGCGTCATCGACCATTTCCCGTCGGTGGGCCTGCGGCTGCGGGGGGCGGAGGCGCTAGGCGCCGGTTATCCGCTGGTGGCGCAAGCCTTGGATGCCGCGCGGTTGTCGGAACGCATCGGCTATTGCCTGCAGCCTTATCAAATTCTGCTGGCGGCCCAGGCCGGGGATGGCTATGTGCGGGAGTGGCGGATGCAACACATCGATCCGGACAAAAGCCTGGGCTACGCCTTTCAATGGTTCGCCATGGCGGCGGCATTGGCGGTTTATGCATCCTGGATCGCCTGGCGCCACCGGCCGGGGCGGTCGAATTAGCGAGATATTTGCGAACCAATGAATAATTCCAATCCGGCGAGCGGCAACCTGAGGGGGCGCTTGCTCATCATCGGCGTGGCGGTGCTCACTTTCGGGCCTTTCATTTTGGCTTGGTACATGGCGAAACATCCCGAGTGGGTGGGTTCCACCACCAACTACGGCGAGTTGATCGCTCCCCCGCGTCCGATCGATTTGGCCGATTTGACGGTGGCGCCGAGCATGGGCGACTTTCCCTTGGCCGAGTTGAAACACCGTTGGGTGTTGGCGCAACTGGCCCCCGCCGGCCGCTGCGAGGCCGCCTGCCAAGACGCTTTGCACCGCGGCAAACAGGTATGGCTGCGCTTGAGCAAGGATTTGCCCCGTGTGCGCCGCCTGCTGGTAGTCGACGGCGCCATGGACGCCGCTACCTTGAGCGCGGTGAAGGACGGCGACGATACGCTGATGCTGGCGCAGGCAGCCCCCGGTTTGCGGCAGTCATTGGAGCAAACCGCTTGGCGCCGCGCGCCAGGCGACGCGGCCGATCCCGCCACCACGGTATGGCTGATAGATCCGCACGGCAATCTGATGATGCGCTATTCGCTGGATTACGACCCCCACGGTCTGTTGCGCGACTTGCAGCATCTGTTGAAAATTTCCATCAGCGGCTGATACGCCGCCCACGTCACCTCATTACAAGAAGAAGACCTAGCCCCATGTACCGCAAAATTCTGCTAGCCGCCCTGATCGCCGTCGTCTTTGGCTTGTTGGCGGGCGCTTACGCCGGAGCCACCGGCGCTTACGCCGCCTGCGGCCAATGGCCGATGTGCGACGGCTTGCTGTCGGGCGAGACCGGCAAGTTGTGGGCCGTCCAGGCGCAACGCATCGTGCACCTGGTGGAGCTGTTGCTGACGTTGGCCGCCTTCGCCCTGTCCTTCCGGCAAGCCTCGCCGCTCAAGCCGGGGTTGGCGGTCGCGACGGTGGCAGGCCAGATCGCCCTGGCGGCGACTGCGGCGGCCTACCACTACCATCCCCTGTTGCTGGCCGGCGACCTCTTGCTGTCCCTGGCGGCTTTGTCCTTCATTTACCGCTCATGGCTGGCTGCGGGCATGGACGCCGCCGTCGCCACCTCGCCGGCGGGCATCAAGCCGCGGTTGCTGGTGAGCCTGGCGCTGGTATGGATGATGGCGCAGACCGTCACCGGCGCATGGGAAGCCGCAATCCACGCCGGCACCGCTTGCCCCGAGGTTCCCACCTGCCTGGGCCACTGGTGGCCCGAGGTGGATTACGCGCAAGGCTTCGCCGTCTGGCGCGGTTTGCTGGACGCCGAGCCGGCGACGTTCGCCCTGGCCGAGCAAGTAGCGGTTAACTGGGTGCACCGCATCAGCGGCGTCGGCCTAATCATGTTGCTGACCGGGATCGGCATGGTGCTCAGTTCCGGCCGCTACGGCAAGCGCGCCGGCCGCAACGGCACCATCATCAACGCCCTGGCTTTCGCGCAGCTGGCGACCGCCCTGGCCGGCGTGAAATTCGGCCATCCGCTGGCCGCCACCCTGTTGCACGCCGCCCTGGTCCCGGGCATCTGGCTGCACCTGCTGCGCGCCGCCCATCAGTTGGCCCACGTGCCGACGGCGGAATTCGCCGCGGCGCCGCAAGCGGTCGCAGCGGCCGCGCCCCAGGCCGAGGCGGTGCCGCAGCCGGCTGCCGGGCCGACGGAGGAAGCGCCGTCCTTGTTGCAGCGCCTGCAAAAAGGCCTGCGCAAGACCGGCGGCGGCTTGGCCGGGCTGTTGGCCGGCCTGAGCGGGCCGCGCATTGACGACGGCTTGATCGAAGACATCGAAACCACGTTGCTCATGGCCGACGTGGGCGTGGAAGCCACCCAGATCTTGGTTCGGTCCCTGGCCACCGAGTATCCCAAGGACACGCCGGTGACCGCCGACGGCGTGCGCCGGCTGTTGAAGACGCAAATGCTCGACATGCTGGCGCCCGCCGATCAGCCGCTGGTCGTCGATACCGGCCGCAAGCCGTTCGTGATCCTGGTGGTAGGCGTCAACGGCGTGGGCAAGACCACCACCATCGGCAAGCTGGCGCGGCGCTATACCAGCGAAGGCCACAGCGTCATGCTGGCGGCCGGCGATACCTTCCGCGCCGCCGCCGTGGAACAGTTGCAGACCTGGGGCGAGCGCAACGACATCCAGGTGGTAGCGCAGCATTCCGGCGCAGACTCCGCTTCGGTCATCTTCGACGCCGTGCAATCCGCCCAGGCCAAAGGGGTTGATATACTGATCGCCGACACCGCCGGCCGGCTGCATACCAAGTCCAACTTGATGGAAGAACTGAAGAAGATCAAGCGCATCCTCGGCCGGCTGGACGAAACCGCGCCCCACGAAGTGCTGTTGGTGCTGGACGCCGGCACCGGCCAAAACGCCATCGCCCAGGCGCGCCAGTTCAACGAAGCGGTCGACCTTACCGGCATCGCTGTCACCAAACTGGACGGTACGGCTAAGGGCGGCGTGATCTTCGCCTTGGCGCGCCAGTTCGGCATCCCGATCCGCTACATCGGCGTGGGCGAGGGCATCGACGATTTGCAGGATTTCCATGCCGATACCTTCGTGGACGCGCTGCTCGGGCAGGAAACGGCATAAATGCGTATGAGTTAGGGAGAACCGGACGCCACCATGTTGCAGTTCAATCGCGTGAGCAAGCGCTACTCCGACGCAGGCGAGGTGCTGAACGACGTCAGCTTTACCCTGGAACGGGGAAAAATGGTGTTCCTCACCGGCCATTCCGGCGCCGGCAAGAGCACCATGCTCAAGCTCATCGCCTTGATCGAGCGCAGCACCCGCGGCCAGATCGTGCTGGACGGCAAAAACATCGGCCGGGTCAGCGAGCGCGAGATTCCCTACCTGCGCCGCAAGCTCGGCCTGATCTTCCAGGATTACCGCCTGCTGTACGACCGCACCGTGTTCGACAACGTCGCCTTGCCGTTGATCGTCGCCGGCTACGCCCACCGGGAAGTCGGGCGGCGCGTGCGCGGCGCCTTGGATAAAGTGGGATTGCTCAACAAGGAACGGCGCTATCCCATGGCGCTGTCCGGCGGCGAACAGCAGCGCGTGGGCATCGCCCGCGCCATCGTCAACAAGCCGCCCATGATCCTGGCGGACGAACCCACCGGCAACCTGGATCCTGAGCTGTCGCGGGAAATCATGGGCCTGTTCGCCGAGTTCAACAGCGTCGGCGTCACCGTGATGATCGCCAGCCACGACTTGGCGCTGATCGAGGAAATGGGCTACCCGGTCATGCGGCTTGACCACGGCCGCCTGGTGCAGGGCCCCAACCCGTGAAGCACACCCGCGCCGAACAGCGCATGAGCCAGCAGCGGCGCCAGGAAGTGTCGTCGCTGTACGCCTCCGATCACAAGTCCGCCAACCGCTATTTCGCCAGCCTGGCGCAGAAACTGCGCGGCTACGTGGAAAACCACGGCCACACCTGCTTCTCCAGCCTGGGCCGCCTGTGGCGCACGCCGGTGGCTAGCGCTCTGACCGTCACCGTCATCGCCATCGCCCTGGCCCTGCCGGCCAGCTTCCACGTCATGCTGAAGAATCTCAACCAGCTGGGCGCGGTGCTGGACGACAGCAGCCAGATCTCCCTGTTCCTCAAGCCCAAGCTGACCGACGAGGCCGGCCTGCAATTGGCCGATCGGCTCAAGAGCCATGCCGGCATCGACAGCGTGGCGTTGATTACCAAGGAAGGCGCGTTGCGCGAATTCCGCACCTACAGCGGCTTCGCCGAAGCCCTCGACGCCCTCGGCACCAATCCCTTGCCGGTGGTGATCCAGATCAAGCCCCGCGCCGGCCTGGCCGAATCGGACGAAGTGAAAGCCCTGCTGCAAGACCTGCGCGCCTTGCCGGAAGCCGATTACGTACAGCTGGACATGGAGTGGCTGGAACGGCTGCAAGCCTTGTTGAGCCTTGCCGGCCACGGCGTGACCATGATCAGCATCCTGCTCAGCCTGGCGGTGCTGCTGGTGGTGAGCAACACCATCCGGCTGGAACTGGAGAACCGCAAGGAAGAAATCGTCATCGCCAAGCTGGTGGGGGCCACCAACCATTTCATTCGCCGGCCGTTCCTCTATTGCGGCTTTTGGTACGGCTTCCTCGGCAGCTTCGCCGCCTGGATCTTCGTCACCTTCATGACGCTGATGGTCTACCCCTCCGTGCGGCGCCTGTCGGTGCTGTACGCCCGCGATTTCGACCTGCGCTTCCTGGGCTTTTTCGACACGCTGGAGTTGTTCTTCTGCGCCTCCGTACTCGGCATCGCCGGCGCCTGGCTGGTGTTGGCGCCCCAGTTGCGGCGCATGAATCCCGAATAGCAGGGAACCTTCCAAACCATTAGCACTCAAATGCGGCGAGTGCTAAACTGCTTTGCAAGAGTTTGGTTCGAGGGAGAACAGCTGACTATGACTACCGCATTGGCCCTGCCCGTCAACCTTGCCGTCGATTCCATCGACGCCTACGTCGCCGCCATCGCCCAAGTGCCGCGCTTGGAGGCCGACGAAGAAAAAGCCCTGGCTCACCGCTACCGCGACGAGGGCGACCTGGAAGCCGCGCGCAACCTGGTGGTTTCCAACCTGCGCTTCGTCGTGCACATCGCCCGCGGTTACAACGGTTACGGCCTGCCCTTTAGCGACCTGGTGCAGGAAGGCAATATCGGCCTGATGAAAGCCGTCAAGCGCTACGACCCGGACATGGGCGTGCGCCTGGTTTCGTTCGCCGTGCACTGGATCCGCGCCGAAATCCACGAATACATCATCCAGAACTGGCGCATCGTCAAAGTCGCCACCACCAAGGCCCAGCGCAAGCTGTTCTTCAACCTGCGCAAGGCCAAGAAGCGTCTCGGCTGGCTGACCCAGGACGAAGCCCAAGCCGTGGCCGACGACCTGGGCGTGAAGGTCGAAACCGTGTTCGAAATGGAAAGCCGCATGGAGCACTACGACGTGGCCCTGGAAGGCAACGCCGAAGAGGGCGACAACGATCCGACCGCCCCCATCCACTACCTCAAACACGAAACCGCCGACCCCGCCGCCGAACTGGAAGCCGGCGAATGGGATCGACGCCAGCAACTGCTGCTGCGCGACGCCCTGGACCAGCTGGACGAACGCAGCCGCGAAATCGTCGCCAGCCGCTGGCTGAACGAGGAAAAACTCACCCTGCACCAACTGGCCGACCGCTACAACGTATCGGCCGAACGGATACGGCAGTTGGAGAAGAATGCCATGGATAAGTTACGGAGTCGGTTGTTGGTGGCGATGTAACTTTTGAGTTTTAAATAGAAAGCGGCCTTCGGGCCGCTTTCACGTTTTTAGATGTCGTCAGCGGATTGGACGTTGCGTTACGTACTTATTGTTCGGCGGGGTTTAAGTTGATCGAAAAGAACTTCAATTCGTGGTCGGAGTTCAAAGACTATGTTGAGCAGTTGAAGGCTGGCTCTGCGGAATCGCTATCTGGGCGCGAAGGTTTTGTTTCTCGCTTTCTCTATCGCGGGCAAAGGGATTCAGGATGGGGGCTTGATACAACCTTGAGCCGAGAGTATCCCAAGCTGAATCGCCTGTCGGATTATTATCACCTTATTTCGAAAATAAAGCCTGAGGTAGAGGTTTTTACCAACCACATTTGGCCTAATATAGATGTCGTTGCAATTGAAAGAAGGCTGGAGGCCTATGACAGCCTGCGACTCGATTTTCTGCCGGTTTGTGAGTATCTTATATATTTGCGGCACCATGGTTTTCCATCGCCTTTTCTTGATTGGTCGCGGTCTCTCTATGTCGCCGCATTCTTCGCCTTTCAGAAGGCGGAGGCAGATCGGGTTGCTGTTTTTGTGTCGCAGGTAAAGGTAAGGTAGGTTCGTCTAATGAGCCAAAAATTGTCAGCTTAGGTCCCAATATTCGGACGCACCGACGGCACTTTCTTCAACAAGCCGAGTATACGTCAGCATTGCAGTTCCGAGATGGGGCGTGGCATGTGGCCAAGCATACGGATGTTTTTGGTTATGATTATGAACAGCAAGATCAGCTGTGGAAACTAACGCTTCCAAAAAGCGAAGCTACGAAGGTTCTTCGCCAGCTTGATGATTACAATATCAACGAATTTTCACTGTTTCAGAGTGAAGATGCGCTGCTTTCAACTCTTGCAACACGCCATGTAATCTCTTAGTGGGTTAGGCGATAGCCGTAACCCGCCCTTTCGTGTTTGGGCTTTGGGTTACTTTGTGCGCCTGCGGCGGTTTATTTGAATGTGGGTTAGCCGCACCCACGGGCGGGTTCCTTTTCTTTGCTTGTCCAAAGAAAAGGAACCAAAAGAAAGGACACCCGATTGCCGCGCCGCTAACGCGGTTCCCTGCGCTCCTCGCTTGAGCCGGGAGTTGATCGACAGGCCTTCCGTGGCCTGACGATCAACCGGCCGCATCCGTGCGGCCGCCCTTCGGGTTATTCCCTGCCCAAGCTGCGGTGCTCGGCGCGGCAAACGGGTACGGAAGAGACCCCTCTCCCGCTAGCGGGAGAGGGGCTGGGGAGAGGGGGCTCCGCAAGTAGTCCGGATTTCGCCGCGCTTCGGTGTTGGAGCCGCCCTTCGGTGCGCATCGTAAGCCGCCGCCGTTGCGCATTCGGATAGGCGCGCCGCCGATTGGCGGAATCGCGCGTTCCGCCCTACCTGTCGAAAAACGCTGCCACCGCCGCCAATTGCGCGGCGCAATCCTCCAGCGCGTTCACCCGGCGGCGGAATTCGTCGCCGCCCGGCAAATCCTGCACGTACCAGGCGATGTGTTTGCGCGCCATGCGCACGCCCATGTAGTCGCCGTAGAGGTCGTGCAGGTCTTGCAGATGGGCCAACACGACGGTGCGGATCTCGGCGGTGCTGGGCGGCGGCAAGTGTTCGCCGTCGGCGAGGTAATGGGCGATTTGACGGAATATCCACGGGCGGCCTTGGGCGGCGCGGCCGATCATGAGGGCGTCGGCGCCGGTTTGTCGCAGCACGTCGCGGGCTTTTTCCGGGGTGGCGATGTCGCCGTTGGCGATAACCGGGATGCGCACCGTTTGTTTCACCGCGCCGATCAGGCCGTACTCGGCTTCGCCGCTATAGCCCTGGCAGCGGGTGCGGCCGTGGATGGCGATGGCTTGGATGCCGCAGTCCTCGGCGATGCGGGCGATGCGGGGGACGTTTTTGTGGTCCTTGGCCCAGCCCAAGCGGGTTTTGAGCGTGACCGGCGTGTTCGGCACGGCCTGCACCACCGCTTCCAGGATGCGCGCCACTTGGATTTCGTCCTGCATCAGGGCGGAGCCGGCCGCCAGGTTGCAGACTTTCTTCGCCGGGCAGCCCATGTTGATGTCGATGATGTGGGCGCCTTTCTCCACGTTGTGGCGGGCGGCTTCGGCCAGCATGGCCGGGTCGGCGCCGACGATCTGTACCGAGCGCAGGCCGGTTTCGCCGTCGTAATTGGCGCGGTAGCGGGTTTTGTCGCTGGCGTAGAGGGCGGCGTTGGAGGTGACCATTTCGCTCACCGCCAGGCTCGCTCCCAGCCGCCGGCAGACTTGGCGGAAGGGGCGGTCGGTGATGCCGGCCATGGGGGCGAGGATGAGGTTGCCGTCTAGCGGGTAGGGGCCGATTTGCATGGAGGCAAGAATATAAGGTCGCGGCCTTTTATCTACCCTCACCCCAACCCTCTCCCTGGGGTAGAGGGGGCCGGAGGCGATTTGTGCGAAGGGGGCGGAGCTGTGCGGTAGTCTTGGTTGAAACGAGTGCCGCAAGATCAGGACGCTTCGGGAGCGGCTCCTTCGTAGGGTGTGGCGTAGCCGCACTCTTTCTGCGGGCAGACTTTTTCCGTGCCGCGCCGTTTGGTGGTCTTGATGGTGAGGATCGGCCAGCCGCAGTTGGGGCAGGGTTCTGCGATGGGCGGATTCCAGGCGGCGTAGCTGCACTTGGGGTAGGTGGAGCAGGAATAGAACAGCTTGCCGTAGCGGGACTTGCGCGCCAGCAGCGTGCCGGTCTTGCACTCGGGGCAGGTCACGCCGGTGTCGGCCGGCTTGACCAGGGATTCGATGTGCTTGCACTTGGGATAGGCGCTGCAGCCGATGAACTTGCCGTAGCGGCCGGTCTTGACCACCAGGGGAGAGTCGCATTCGGGGCAGGTGCGGCCTTCCACCACTTCCGGCTTCACCTCTTCCTCGGCGCCGTCGGCGTTGAGGTTGCGGGTGTATTTGCATTCCGGGTAGTTGGTGCAGCCGATGAATCGGCCGTTGCGCCCCAGGCGGATGGACAGCTTGCTGCCGCATTCCGGGCAGGCTTCGTCCATGGCTTCCTGGGTCACGTCCTGGCGCTTGAGGCTTTCGTCCTTGGCGGAAATCAGCGTGGTGAACGGCTGCCAGAACTGCCGCAGCAACGGCACCCATTGTTTCTCGCCGCGCGCCACCGCGTCCAGGTCGTCCTCCAGCAGCGCCGTGAAGTTGTAGTCCACGTACTGGGTGAAATGTTCGGTGAGGAACTTGTTGACGATGCGGCCCACGTCGGTGGGATAGAAGCGCTTGGTTTCCAGCTTGACGTAGTCGCGCTGCTGCAAGGTGGAAATGATGGAGGCATAGGTGGACGGCCGGCCGATGCCGTGTTCTTCCAGGGCCTTCACCAGGCTGGCTTCGGTGTAGCGCGGCGGCGGCTCGGTGAAGTGCTGGCCGGTGATGACGTCCAGCAGCTGCACGTCCTCGCCTTCCTTCATGGGCGGCAGCACGCTTTCCTCGTCGTCGTCGCTGGTGGCCGCATCGTCGCGGCCTTCCAGGTAGACGGCCATGAAGCCGGGATGGGCGATGGTGGAGCCGGTGGCGCGGAACACGTTGCCTTCGCCGCAACTGAGGTCGGCCGCCACCATGTTGATGGTGGCGTGGATCATCTGGCAGGCCACGGTGCGCTTCCAGATCAGCGCGTAGAGCTTGAGCTGGTCGGGGGTCAGATAACCTTTCAGGGTTTCCGGGATGCGCCGGCTGGACGTGGGCCGCACCGCTTCGTGGGCTTCCTGGGCGTTCTTGGACTTGGTCTTGTAGACCCGCGGCGCGTCAGGCACGTTGTCCTTGCCGAAGCGTTCGGCGATCAGCTCGCGCATTTCCGCCACCGCTTCCGCCGCCAGGGCGGTGGAGTCGGTACGCATGTAGGTGATGAGGCCGACCGTTTCGCCGCCGATGTCGATGCCTTCGTACAGCTGCTGCGCCACCGTCATGGTGCGGCGGGTGGTGAAGCCCAGTTTGCGCGCGGCTTCCTGCTGCAGGGTGGAGGTGATGAAGGGCGGCGCGGGGTTGCGCTTGCGCTGCTTCTTTTCCAGCTTGGCCACGCGCAGCTTGCCGCCGGCGGCCTGGAGCAGGGCGTCGCGCACCGTCGTCGCACGGCCTTCGTCGGTGATGCTGAACTGTTCCTGCTTTTCGCCGGCGTAGTGGGTCAGCTTGGCTTTGAATTCCTGGCCGTGGGCCTTGCTGGCGGCGTCCACCGTCCAGTATTCGCGGGTCTGGAACGCTTCGATTTCCAGCTCGCGCTCGACGATCATGCGCAGCGCCGGGCTTTGCACGCGGCCGGCGGATAGGCCGCGGCGGATCTTTTTCCACAGCAGGGGCGACAGGTTGAAGCCCACCAGGTAGTCCAGGGCGCGGCGCGCCTGCTGGGCGTTGATCAGGTCGGTGGACAACGGTTTGGGGTCGGCGATGGCCTCGGTGATGGCGCGCTTGGTGATTTCGTGGAACACCACCCGGTGCACCGGCTTGTCCTTCAGGGCTTTCTTTTCCTGCAAAATCTCGTGGATATGCCAGGAAATGGCTTCGCCTTCGCGGTCAGGGTCGGTCGCCAGATAGAGCACGTCGGCGCTCTTGGCGGCCTTGGCGATGGCCTGCACGTGCTTGCTGTTTTTCTCGATCACCTCGTAGCGCATGGCGAAGTCGTGCTCCGGGTCCACCGCGCCTTCCTTGGGGATCAGGTCGCGAACGTGGCCGTAGGACGCCAGCACGTGGAAATCCTTGCCCAGGTACTTTTCGATGGTCTTGGCCTTGGCGGGCGATTCGACGATGACGAGATTGTTGCTCATGGATACAGGATAGTGGACGAACCGAAAACCAACGTTGCCGCCTTAAGCGCCCGCTGGGTGAAGCCGTCGAGAGAATAGACGAAATTCAATGCTGCTTGTGCCAGCGGCGCGGCGAGTTGCGCCTATTAAGCAGAATCGCCGCCGCCGTTGCAAGCGTGTGTTGGGATGATCAGTGCCAGCGCTGCGGAATATTGCCGTAAACCAGGTCTTCCATACGCGCGAACGCCACTTCTTCGTTGGGCTGGCTGAACAGCACCAGCAGCACCACCCACTTCAAATCGTCCAGGGTGATGTTGTCTTCTTCCAGGGCCATGAGGCGGTCGATGACCAGCTCGCGGTTGGTGGCGCTGAGGATGCCGCACTGTTCCAGGAACAGCAGGTAGCCGCGGCATTCCACATCCAGCCGGGACAGCTCCTCCGTGCTGTAGATGCGGCAGGCGGTGGCGTTGGTATTGACGGTTTGCTGTTCGGCCAGGGATTCCAGCCACGCGAACGCCTTGCTGATTTCCGCCTGGGGAAAGCCGGCCTCCAGCAATTCGTTACGGATCTCGTCGGGATCGGATACGAGGTTCGCATCGTCCTCGATGTAGTTTTCGAACAGGTAGATTAGAACGTCAAATACGTTTTCTTTCATCGATCGGGCTGGCTTCCGTGAGTATGGGGCCGCAAGGCCGGAGTGGATTGGGGCTTACAAGCGGTAGTAACTCCCGCCGGCAGCGGAAGCGATGTGGCCAGACAGCTCCAACATTAATAGCGTGGAAGCCACGGCTTCGGGCGTTTCGCCGCTAAGCGCGACTAAAGTATCCACCGAGGTGGGTTCATAGGCAACAAATTTGAGCAGGCCCAGGTGATCTTCGGCCGGCTGGAGCGTTTCCCCGTCCTGCGCCGGGGCGGCTAAGTCCGGCGCGACGAAGCCGCCCAGTTCCTCCAGTATGTCCGCCACGGTTTCCACCAGCTTCGCTCCCTGGCGGATCAGGGCATTGCAGCCCTTGGCCAGGGGGTTATGAATGGAGCCGGGGATGGCGTAGACCTCGCGCCCTTGCTCCAGCGCTTGCCGGGCGGTGATCAGCGAGCCGCTCTGGGCCGCCGCTTCCACCACCAGCACGCCCAGGCTCAGTCCGCTGATGATGCGGTTGCGGCGTGGGAAATGGCTGGGCAGCACCGGCGTTCCGGGCGGCAATTCCGACACCAGCGCACCCTGTCGGGCGATGTCGTGGGCCAGTTGCCGATGGCGGGCGGGGTATACCCGATCCAGGCCGGTGCCGACCACGGCGATGGTGACGCCGCCGCAGGACAGCGCGCCGCGATGGCTGGCGGCGTCGATTCCCAAGGCCATGCCGCTGGTGATGCCCAAGCCGGTCCGGCTCAGGGCGGCGGCGAAATCCGCGGCGGTGCGCTCCCCGGGCGGCGAGGGGTTGCGGCTGCCCACCACGGCCAACTGCGGTAAGGACAGCAGGGCCGGATCGCCCCGCACGTAGAGCAGCGGCGGCGGGTCGTGGATTTGTTTGAGCAGGGCAGGGTAAAGGTCGTCGTGCAGGGTCAGCACGCGACAGTCGTTGTTCGCCAGCCAATCCAGGTCGGCGTCCACCTGGGTCCAGTCGGGCTGCTGCAAGGCGGCGATGGCGGCGTCGGCCAGGCCCAGGCCGCGCAAGCCGGCGGTCGACTGGCCGAACGCCGCGTCGGGCGACCCCAGCCTTTCCAGCAATTTGAGGAAAGCGACGCTGCCGACGCCCGGCGCCCGCGACAGGGCCAGCCAGTAGCGGAGCGAGTCCTTTTCGATGCCCGTCTTCCCTTAGTTGGGGGTTCGCACCACGTCGCCCAGGCGTAGCTCGCGGCTGGTGTGCATGATCAAGCCGTAGCTGACGCGCTCGAAGCAACGGAAGATCAACAGGCTGCCGGCCGCTTCGTTGGGCAGGTCGGGGGAGTCGAAGGGGATGCCGCTGACCTTGTCCTTGACCGCCTTGCCCCGCGAGTCGATTTCCAGCACGTGGCCGACCTCCAGGCCGTCGCTGCTGCCGCGATCCAGCGCCACCACCGCATATTGGCCGATGCTCGACGCGCCGCCGCGGACTTTGGTCGTGTCGCTGTCGAGGAAGGCGATGATGTGGCCCTTAATTTCCGCCGCCGGGGGGCGCGGTTCGTAACTGGAGGGAATCCGCTCGTCGTCCTGCGGCAGCAGGCGGTCGCCGACTACGGCTTCCCGGGTGGTGTTGGCCAGGGTGAAAATGGCCGGGTCGCCTTCCTGCGTCAGGCGGGCGGTGCCGACGGACATGGCCTCGTAGCCCAGCTCCTCGCCGCTTTCGCCGTCCTTATAGAGCGAGCCTTTGTGGAATACGCCGAAAGTGTCCTGGCTCGAGTCTTCCAGGCCGCGCACGTAGAGCTTGTCTCCGGTGCCGGCAAAGTGGCGGTTGTCGGGAAGCTCCAGCACGTAGGGGGCGTTGTCCAGCTCCTCGTGGGTGACCACTTTGGGCGAGCTGAGAAAGGCGCGCACCAGGTTGAAGGGAATAAGGGGGATTTCCGCGGCCATGTCGCTGGCGCGGACCTTCGGCGACAGCTTCACCTCCGGCAGCGGGTCGCCGGGGCGGCGGGGCGGCGGCGTGCCGTTGCCGCCGTTGAGCTGCAAGCGGGGAACGCCCGCCACGCTGATCAGCGTCAGCACGTCTCCGGGGCGCAGCGGGCGCTCGGCCTTTTTGCCGGTTTCCCAGAGATCCGGCCATTGCCAGGGGTCCTTGAGGAATTTGCCGGCGACGTCCCATAACGTGTCGCCTGCCGTTACGACGTACCGATCGGGATGCTGGGGGTTGAGCACCACCTCTTTTTTGCCCGCCGTCGCCGCCGTGCAGGCGATCAGCGTCAGCAGCCCGATAAAGGTATTGCGAATATTCATGGACATTCTGTTCCTCTAAGACGGCCCCGGACTCCCTGTTCCCGCGGCCTCCGCGGTATTGCCCGGTCTATCGGCCTAGTTCCGTGCCAAGTGTAGAGAAATTCCGATAAAATTGCATGTAAGGCTTACTATAGCGACAGATTGCCATGGCTATTTTGACGATACTCGAATTCCCCGACGAGCGCTTGCGTAAAAAGGCTCTGCCGGTGCCTGAGGTGGACGACGCCGTCCGCCGCTTGCTGGACGACATGCTGGAAACCATGTACGCGGCGCCGGGCGTCGGTTTGGCCGCTCCCCAGGTGAATCACCACAAGCGCGTGGTGGTGATCGATATTTCCGAGGAAAAGAACGAACCCCTGTGTTTGGTCAATCCGGAAATCGTCGCCAAGCACGGCACGGAAGAGTCCGAAGAGGGTTGCTTGTCCGTCCCCGGCATTTTCGAAAAAGTGGAGCGGGCGGAGAAAGTCACCGTGCGCGCCCTCGATCGCGACGGCGAAGCTTTCGAACTGGAAGCGGACGGCCTGTTGGCAGTGTGCATCCAGCACGAGCTGGATCATCTGGACGGCAAGTTGTTCGTGGACTATCTCTCGCCGCTGAAGCGCCACATGGCCCGTAAAAAGCAGCAAAAAAATCGCCAGAAACCGGAGCCCCGCTCCGCCGCGGGCCGCCGCGCGGCGCCCAACTAGGCCGGTATTCCGGCCCTCTTCCTGGAACGCTATGAAGATCATTTTTGCCGGTACGCCGGATTTCGCCGTTCCCACTTTGCAAATGCTGCTGGATAACGGTTATCCGGTTTGCGCCGTTTATACCCAGCCGGATCGTCCCGCCGGGCGCGGCCGCCACGCCGCCGCCAGCCCGGTGAAGCAGTTGGCGCTGCAACACGGCCTGACGGTGATGCAGCCGGCCTCCTTCAAGGAACCCGGCGCGCTGGACGCCCTGCGCGCCTTCGACGCCGACCTGATGGTGGTGGTGGCCTACGGTATGCTGCTGCCGCAAGCGGTGCTGGACATCCCGCGCCTGGGTTGCGTCAACAACCACGCTTCCCTGTTGCCGCGCTGGCGCGGCGCGGCGCCCATCCAGCGGTCGTTGCTGGCCGGCGACAAGGAAACCGGCGTGACCCTTATGCGCATCGAGTTGAAGCTGGACGCAGGCCCCATGCTGCGCAAGGCCGCCGTCGCCATCGGTGCGGACGAGACCGGCGGCGAACTGCACGACCGCTTGGCTCAACTGGGGGCCGAATTGTTGCGCGAGTCGCTGCCCGATTTGCTGGCCGAACGCCTGCCGGGGGAGATCCAGGACGAGTCCTTGGTCACTTACGCGGAAAAGCTCAACAAGCAGGAAGCCCGCATCGACTGGGGCCGGCCGGCGGCGGACATCGAACGCCAGGTACGCGCCTTCAATCCCTGGCCGGTGGCGGAAACGCAGTACCAGGGCCAGCAGTTGCGCATCTGGCGCGCCAAGGCCCTGGCGCTGGCCGCCCACGGCCAGCCCGGTACGGTCAAGGTCGACGGCCGCACCCTGCTGGTGGCCGCCGGCGACGGCGTGCTGCGCCTGGACGAGGTGCAACTGCCCGGCGGCAAGCGCATGGCGGCGGACGCCTTCCTCAACGCCCACAACGTCAGCGGTGTTCGCCTTGGCTGAGCGCGCGCCCAACTCCCGCCTGGCCGCGGCGCGGGTACTGACGCGGGTGGTCGAACAGGGGCAATCCCTCACCGACGCCCTGGCGGCGGAACTGCCCGCCTTGCCCAACGGCCGCGACCGCGCTTTCGTGCAAGCCCTGTGCTTCGGCGTCATGCGCCGCTATTGGCAATTGGACGCCATTCTGGCGCAACTGGTGCGCAAGCCGATCCAAGTGGCCGAAGTGCACATGCTGGCGCTGGCGGGGCTTTACCAGCTGTCCCACATGGCGGTGAAGCCCTACGCGGCGGTGGCGGAAACCGTCGCCGCCGCCGGCCGCCATGCCTGGGCCAAGCCGTTGCTCAACGCCGTATTGCGCAACTACCAGCGCCGCCGAGAAGAGCTGGAGGCCGCCATCGCCGGCGACACGGTGGCGACCACTTCCCATCCCGCCTGGCTCATCGAGCGGTTGCGCGGCGATTGGCCGCAGCAGTGGCAGGCCATCCTGGAAGCCAACAACCAACAGCCGCCCATGGTGCTGCGCGCCAACCGCCGCCGCAACGATCGGGACGCCTATCTGGCGCTGCTGCGGCAACAGGAGCTGGCGGCCGAGGCCGCCGGGCCGGGGCAGGACGCCATCGTGCTGGGGCAGCCGCTGGACGTGGCGCAACTGCCCGGTTTTGCCGACGGCCTGGTGTCGGTGCAGGATGGCGCGGCGCAGCTGGCCGCGCCCCTGCTAGACCCGCAGCCGGGCGACCGGGTGTTGGACGCCTGCGCCGCGCCCGGCGGCAAAACCGCCCATTTGCTCGAATATTGCCCGCAAGCGCTAGTGACCGCCGTCGACGTGGCGCCGGAACGGGTGCAGCGTATCGGCGAAACCTTGCAGCGCCTGAACCTGGCCGCCACGGTGGCGGTGGGCGATGCCGGCCGGCCGCAGGACTGGTGGGACGGCCAGCCGTTCCAACGCATCCTGCTGGATGCGCCCTGTTCGGCCACCGGCGTGATCCGCCGCCACCCCGACATCAAATGGCTGCGGCGGGACAGCGACATCGCTACCCTGGCCGATACCCAGGGCAAGCTGCTCGACGCCCTGTGGCCGCTGCTGGCGCCCGGCGGCGTGCTGCTCTACGCCACCTGTTCCGTGTTGCGGGAAGAAAACGACAGGCAGGTCGGCCGTTTCCTGGAGCGCCGCAACGACGCGGTGGAACTGCCCTTGGCCGGCGCTTGGGGCACGGCGCTGGCCTATGGCCGGCAAATTCTGCCCGGCGAGCAGGGCATGGACGGCTTTTATTACGCCAAACTGGGCAAGCGCGATGGCTAAGGGGCTGCTTGCCCTGGCTTTGTTGTTCAACACCGCCTTGGGTTGGGCGGCAAGCGCAGAATTCACCGTGCTGGACGCGCGGTTGCAGTTGCAAAAGGACGGCTATTCCCTGAGCGCCGACATCGACTACCGCCTGCCTCCCGCCGTGCGGGAGGCCCTCGGCAACAGCGTGCCCATCACCTTGGTGGTGCAGCTGAAGGTCAAGCGCGAGCGCCGCTTGTTGTGGGAAGAAACCGTGCTCAACGAATATGTGCGCTATCGGCTGCGTTATCACGCCTTGAGCAAGCTCTATCAAATCCAGCAGGAAGGCATCGGCGGTTCGCGCAACTTCGCCACCCTGGACGCCGCCGTCCAAGCGCTGGGCAGCATCCGCCAGCTGAGCATCGCGTCCGCCGATCGCTTCATGCTGGGCATTACCTACAAAGCCGGCGTGCGCGCCTACCTGGATTTCGAAGCCCTGCCCCTGCCGCTGCGCTCGGTGGCCTATTTGAACCCGCAGTGGCACCTTGACAGCCCGTGGTACCGATGGAACTTCGCCGAATAGCGCCGCCTTTGGGGCTCGGTGTCGCGGCCGCGTTGGCGGTCATCCTGGGGTCCTTGCACCTCATGACTTCGGCCATGCAGCATTCGTCCCAGCTGAGCGGCTGGTATTCCGCGATGGTGGGCATCAACACCCTCGGCACGTTGCTGCTGTTGGGGCTGGTCGGGGTGAACGGCTATTGGCTGTATAAGCAGCTGCGCCAGCGGGAGGCCGGTTCGCGGTTGACGGCGCGCATGGCGGTGTTGTTCATTCTGCTGACCCTGGCGCCGGCTTCGGTGGTGTTTTACAGCTCCATGCAGTTTTTGCACGAGAGCATCGACAGCTGGTTCGACACGGAAATCGACCGGGCCATGGAGGACGCGTTGGAGCTGGGCCAGGCGGTGCTGGGCGAGCGCACCCGCGCCCTGGTGGAAGCCAGCGAGCAAATCGCCGAGTCCGTCGCCGGCACGCCGGAGGCCATGACCGCGCTGCACTTGGATGAGCTGCGCGAGCAAGCCGGCGCCACCGAGTTGACCCTATTCGGCAAGCAGGCCCGCATCGTCGCCTCCAGCAGCATGCAGCCCGGCTTGATCGTGCCGAGCCTGCCCAACGAAAGCCTGTTGCTCCACTTGAAGGAACACCAGCCTTATGTGGGCATGGAGCCGGTGCCGGACTCGACGGAACCCTGCGTGGAACCCTGCCGCAAAGGCCAGGCCGCCTCCCTGCCGAACCTGCGCGTACGCGTCATTTCCCGGCTCGCCACGCCGGACGCGCTGTATCTGCAGGCCCTGTACAGCATTCCGCCGCGCATCGGCGCTCTGGCGGAATCGGTGGAGGCGGCGTTCGGCCACTATCGGGAAATGAACTACCTGCGGGGCGCACTCAAGCTCACGTTCTCCTTGGGCTTGTCCTTGGTGCTGCTGATGAGCCTGCTGGCCGCCATCTGGGCCGCTTTCATCAGCATCCGCCGCATCGTGGCGCCGGTACGGGAGCTGGCCTTGGCCACCCGCAAGGTGGCGGACGGCGACTACGCCCAGCGCCTGCCGGTGCAGAGCGAGGACGAGCTGGGCTTCCTGGTGGAGTCCTTCAACGAAATGACCCGCCGCATCGCCCTCGCCCACGAAGAGGCCCAGCGTTCCCAGTTGGAAGTGGAGCACCAGCGCGCTTATCTGGAAACCATCCTCTCCAATCTCTCCTCAGGCGTGGTCAGCTTCGACGCCCTGATGCGGGTGCGCACCGCCAATCAGGCCGCCAACAACATCCTCAACGCGGACTTGGGCGCCTGCGCCGGCCATTCGCTGGCCTCCCTGGCGGAAGCCTATCCCAACCTGGCTGGCTGGGTGGAGGCGGTGCAGGCGCGCTTGCAGCACACCAAGTCCGTTTGGCAGGAGGAAATCGCCTTCGTCGGCCCCAATGGCCGCCAGGAACTGTTCTGCCGCGGCACGCCGCTGTTTTCCGCCTGGGGCTATTGGTCCGGCGCGGTGGTGGTGTTCGACGACGTCACCGCGCTGATCCAGGCCCAGCGCACCGCCCTGTGGAGCGAAATGGCCCGGCGCCTGGCCCACGAGATCAAGAACCCGCTGACGCCCATCCAGTTGTCCGCCGAGCGGTTGCGCCACAAGTTGGCGAAGAGCCTCAACGAGGCGGACGCCCAGGTGCTGGAAAAATCCACCCGCACCATCGTGCAGCAGGTGGAGGCCATGAAAACCATGGTCAACGCCTTCAACGACTATGCCCGCCCGTCCAAGGTGCAGCCGGTGGCGCTGGATTTGGCCGAGTTGGTGGAAGAGGTGGCGGCGCTCTATCCCGCCGCTTCCGGCCTGAAAATCGACGTATGCGCCACGGGGCCGCTGCCCCGCGTCAAGGCCGATCCGGTGCACATGCGGCAAGTGCTGCACAACCTCATCAAAAACGCCCAGGAAGCCGGCGGCGGCGACGAGGCCGCCACTCGGGTGGAGATCGCCTTGCGCTCCGTCGAGGATGCGCCCGGCTATTTGGAAATCAGCGTGCGCGACAACGGCCCCGGCATCGCTCCGGAGTACCTGGAGCGGGTATTCGAGCCCTACGTCACCAGCAAGACCAAGGGCACGGGGCTGGGGCTGGCCGTGGTGCGGAAAATCATCGAAGAACACGGCGGCGGCATCCGCATCGACAGCCGGTACAAGGCCGGGGCCGGGTTTATAATTCGCTTGCCGCTGGCGGAGCCCGTCTTGGCGGCGGACAGGAGAGACGAGCAGTGAGCAAACCCTACATCCTGGTGGTGGACGACGAGCCCGATATTCGCCAACTGGTCAGCGAAATCCTGGCCGATGAAGGCTACCAGGTCGACGTGGCGCAAGACGCCGCCGAAGCGCGCCGGCTTTATGCCCGCAAGCCGCCGGATTTGGCCCTTTTGGATATTTGGATGCCGGATACCGACGGCATCACCCTGCTGAAAGAATGGAAGCGCGAAGAAGCCGACGATTTCCCCGTCATCATGATGTCCGGCCACGGCACGGTGGAAACGGCGGTGGAGGCCACCCGCCTGGGCGCCTACGATTTCCTGGAAAAGCCTTTGTCCATGGCCAAGCTGCTGCTGACCGTGGAGCGCGCCCTGGAGGCCTCCCGCCTGCAGCAGGAGAATATCGGCCTCAAGCGGCGCTTGGACACCTGGGTGGAGCCGGTGGGCCGCAGCGCGGTCATGGAGCAGCTGCGCCAGCAGGTGAGGCGCTTGGCCCAGCACGATGCTCACGCGGTGTTCAGCGGCGAGCCGGGCAGCGGCAAAGAAACCTTCGCGCGCTATCTGCACGCGCACAGCGCGCGCCACGACCAGCCGTTCGTCGATGTGGCGGTGGCCGCTCTCACCCCGGAACATTGCCTGGCCGCTTTTTTCGGCAAGGAGGAAAGCGGCGAGATCCAGGCCGGCTTATTGGAACAAGCCCAGGGCGGCGTGTTGTTTCTGGACGAAGTGGCCGATTTGGAGGCCGACACCCAGCTGCGCTTGTTCGGCGCTTTGGAGTCCGGCGCATTCCAAAGGGTCGGCGGCAGCGCGGCCGTTCCCTTGGATGTGCGCGTCATCGCCGCCACCCGCAAGTCCCTGGAGCAGGAAGTGCAGGCCGGCCGTTTTCGCAAGGACCTTTACTATTTGCTCAACGTGGTGAGCCTGGACATACCGCCGTTGCATCAACACCCGGAAGACGTCACCGAGTTGCTGAATTTCTATACGGACTATTTCGTCACCCGGGAAAAACTGGCGTTCCGTCGCTTTCCCGTGGCGGTGCAGAACCTGCTGCGCAACCATCCCTGGCGCGGCAATGTGCGGGAGCTGAAAAACCTGGTGCAGCGCTTGCTGATCCTGGGCAACGGCGAAGAGGTGGGGCTGGACGAGGTGAAGGCGGCCCTCGGCAGCGGCGCGGGACCCGCGGCCTCGCCCGGCTACGCGCTGGAATTGTTCAATCTGCCCCTGAAGGACGCGCGCGACCAATTCGAGAAAGCCTATCTGGAATATCATTTGGACAAGCACGGCGGCAGCATCGCCCGCCTCTCCCAGGCCATCGGCATCGAACGCACCCATTTGTACCGCAAGCTGCATTCCCTGGACATCAAGTTCCGCGAAAAAGGCTGATCCCCATTCCAACAATAAGAACAAACGGACTCTTATGAAAATCATCATCCTCGGCGCCGGCCAGGTCGGTACCAGCGTATTGAGCAGCCTGGCCAGCGAGGCCAACGATATCGTGGTGGTGGACACGCAGCCGCAACTGTTGAGCGATTTGCAGGACCGCTTCGATATCGCCACCATCGCCGGCAATGCGGCCCATCCCACCGTGTTGGAAAAGGCCGGCGCGGCCACCGCCGACCTGCTCATCGCCGTCACTTCCGACGACGAAACCAATATGCTGGCCTGCCAGATCGCCCACATCCTGTTCAAGACGCCGAAAAAGATCGCCCGCATCCGCGCCATCGAATACCAAGGCCGGCCGGAGCTGTTCGGCGCCGAAGGCATCCCCATCGACCTGGTCATCAGCCCCGAGCAGATCGTCACCGAGTTCATCGAGCGCTTGCTGGAATACCCCGGCGCCACCCAGGTGCTGGACTTCGCCAACGGCCGGGTGCGCATGGTGTCGGTGCAGGCGCGGGAAGGCGGCCCGCTGGTGCAGCGCGAGGTCAAGACCCTGCACCAGCACATGCCCAATGTGCACGCCCGCATCGCCGCCATTTTCCGCCAGGGCAAGCCCATCGTGCCGGACGGCAAGACGATCATCGAACCCGGCGACGAAGTGTTTTTCTGCGCCTCCAGCGGCGAAATCGAGGCGGTGATGAGCGAATTGCAGCGCTTGGACAAGCCCTACAAGCGCCTGATGTTCGCCGGCGGCGGCCACATCGGCAAGCGGGTGGCTTTGCGGCTGGAGCACGACTACAGCGTCAAGGTGATCGAGCGGGACACCCGGCGGGCGCACAAGATCGCCGCCGAGCTGACCCATACCATCGTGTTGAACGGCGACGCTTCCGACCGGGATTTGCTGATCGACGAGAACATCGACAATATCGACGTGTTCTGCGCCATCACCAACGACGACAAGGCCAACATCCTTTCCGCCATGCTGGCGAAAAAACTGGGCGCGCGCCGGGTTATGAGCCTGATTACCCGCAGCGCCTATGCCGATTTGGTGGAGACTCACTTGGTTGACTTGGTCATTTCGCCCCAGGAGGCCACCATCAGCGCCCTGCTGCGCTACGTGCGGCGCGGCGACGTGGTGCAGGTGCATTCCCTGCGGCGCGGCGCCTGCGAAGCCATGGAGGCGGTGGCCCACGGCGACTCCCGCACCTCCCGCGTGGTGGGCCAGCGCTTGGACCGCATCAAAATCCCGTCCGGCGTGGTCATGGGCGCCCTGGTGCGCGGCAACGAGGTCATCCAGGTGCATCACGACACGGTCATCGAGGAGGGCGATCACGTCATCATGTTCCTGCTGGAAAAGAAGCTGATCCCCGAAGTGGAAAAACTGTTCGCCGTGGCGGGGGGCTGACGCTGACCGCCGAGCTTGCCGCCAAGTGGGATAAGCACTACACCGCCGCCGCCCCGGTGCCGCCGGCGGCGGTATTGGTCGACAACGCCCACTTGCTGCCGCCCTCCGGCCGTGCCTTGGACTTGGCCTGCGGTTTGGGCGGCAACGCCCTGTTGCTGGCCCGGCTGGGCCTGCGAGTCCACGCTTGGGACATCTCCCCCGTCGCCGTCGAGCGTCTGCGCTTGGCCGCCGCCGAGCCAGGGCTGGCGATCGACGCCGAGGTTCGCGATGCGGAAAACGCGCCCTGGCCGCAGGCGTTTTTCGACGTGATCGTCGTCAGCCGCTTCCTCTGCCGCCCCCTGGCCGGACCCATCGCGGCGGCTCTCAAGCCCGGCGGCTTGTTGTTCTACCAGACTTTCGTTGGTGACAAGGCCGAAGGCATCGGCCCGAGCAATCCGGACTACCTGTTGGAACGCAACGAATTGCTGCGGTTGTTCGCCGGCCTGCGGGTGATCGCCTACCGGGAGGAAGGCCTGGTGGGCGACATGGGTCGGGGTTTCCGCAACGAGGCCATGCTGGTGGCGCAGCAGGCATGATTTATCCATACCTAACCCCAGTGCCGTTCGGTTTAGCTCTCTCCCTCAGGGGAGCGGGCGGCGACGCGGAGCAACGGCATTGGCCCCACAGCCCCTAGGAGCATCGTCATGACCGCTATCAAATCCCTCAAGCCCAAAGAGGCCTACGCCGCCCTGCAAGGCAATCCCGCCGCGCTGCTCATCGACGTGCGCGATACGCTGGAATCCAACTTCGTCGGCCACCCGGTGGGGGCCGTCAATATCCCCTGGAAAGACTGGAGCAACCGCCAGTGGCAGGCCAATCCCAACTTCATCGCCCAAGTGGCCGAACGCGCCCCGAACAAAGCCGCGCCGCTGTTCCTCATGTGCCGCAGCGGCCAACGCTCCCTGGAAGCGGCCAAGGCCCTGCTGGAGGCCGGCTATACGGACCTCACCAACATCGAGGAAGGCTTCGAGGGCGGCCTGGACGAAAACAAGCACCGCAGCACGGTAAGCGGCTGGCGTTGCCACGGTTTGCCGTGGCAGCAGAGCTGATCGGCGGCGGACCCGGTTAGCCGTCCCGGCGGTTGGCGCGGCGCGCGAACGTGGCGAGGAAAATCGCGATCGCCGCCGCGCCGAAGCCGTAGGTGGTGATCGATATGCTCGCCATGCGGTAAAGGTTGAACGACGCGGCCATTAACCCGTCCCCCGGCGCGGCGGTGTCCAGTTCCGGAACGATGGCCGTCAACAGAAACAGGCTCGGATTGGTGAAAGCGCCTATCGCCATGCTCCAGCGCACGTGGGCGGCGAGCGGCGTTTTGGCCGCGTATATGCCAAAAAGCAGGGCGCTCATCAGCAAAAAATCGATATGCGCTTGCAGCAAATGGCTGGTTTTCCCCGGGAAAACCATTTTGACCGGCGCCAGCCCGAGCTTCATGCCGACCAGGCACCAAGCCGATAACAGGGCCGCCAGCAGCCACAAGGCGGCGCTGCGCAACAAAACCGCATTTCCCGCATGGCGCGAATCTTCATTCATCCCAAGTCTCCTCGATTTTTCACAGTTTGGCATCGACGGGCGGGAGCATAATGGTTGCCGCCGTGGCCCGCTGGTTCCCAACGGAACAGGGTTTAGGCTGAAACGGCGGTTTCCCTCTTCGCGCCGGCCCTAGCCGCGGGAGCGGGAGGATCGGCCGGGAAAACCGCGGTTCGGCAAGGCCGGCCTTGCCCGATGGACGGGATGTTTTGGGGAGGAATTCGATGACCGTTTCCGATTCGGCCGAGGCTGCGATGCCGGCGCGTTTGAGGCTTTCCACCGACGACGTTTGCCTGCGCGAGCGAGGCAGCTGGCTGCGGGAGGTGATCGGCCGGGAATACGCCGAAGTGGAGATTTGCCCGCCGGCCGGCGGCGGCCTGTTCAATGAAATGACGATCTATCCCTGGGAGGGGTTGCAGTTGTCGGCAATCCGTTCCAGCGCCATCACCATCGAGCGCTTGGCGAACGAGCCGCGCAACATTCCGCAAGACGCCTATTTCGCCGTGATCCTGCTGTCGGGGCGTTATTCCTTGGAGCAGGACGGCCGCGAGACGTTCCTGCAGCCCGGCGACATGGCCGTTTACGACGCCACCCGGCCCCATCGCATCCGTTGCCCGCGCGATTTCTCCAAGCTCATCGTTTCCATTCCGCGCGCCACGCTGGAAGAACGGGTCGCCGGGATCGCGCGTTGCACCGCGCGACGCATCGCGGGCGGCGAAGGCATCGGCGGCGTGGCGGCCGGGCTCGTGCGTTTGTCGGCGGGCCAAGCCGATCGGTTGAGCCCCGGCGAGTTTTCGGCCTTGGCTACGCCCTGTCTCGACTTGCTGTCTTTGGCGGCCGCGTCGGTGCGGCCGGCGGTGGGCAGCCTGTCCCGAAGCCGGATCAGCCTGCTCAATCGGGCCAAGGCTTTCATCGAGCGGCATTTGTCCGATCCCGGCTTGAACGCCGGCGCCATCGCGGCCGGCGTCGGCGTGTCTCCGCGCTATCTCAATACGCTGTTTCAGGCGGAGCAAACGTCTCTGATGCGTTACGTCTGGCAGCGCCGCGTGGAGCGCTGCCGCACCGATATGCTGGCCGGGACGCATGCGGGCAGGAGCCTGTCGGAAATCGCTTTCCGCTGGGGCTTCAACGACCCCTCGCATTTCAGCCGGCTATTCAGGCGGCGTTTCGGCTGCACCCCGAGGGAATGCCGGGACGGGAACGGGGCTGAGCTCGGGGGCGATTGAATTTGCCCCTTTGAGGAAACAAAGCCAAGCGTTTCTTCGCGGGGCAGGGTAAAATGGAAAATTAACGCCTCCCATCGCCCAACGGCAGCCTTTCGGCGCGGCACGTTGCGGCCCTCACCCTTCAAGCACCCCATGATCGAAAAACTACGCAACATCGCCATCATCGCCCACGTGGACCATGGCAAAACCACCCTGGTGGACAAGCTCCTGCAACAGTCCGGCACCTTCGCTGCCCACGCCAAGGTGGAAGAGCGGGTGATGGACTCCAACGCGCTGGAAAAAGAGCGCGGCATCACCATTCTGGCGAAGAACACCGCCCTGGATTGGAAGGATTACCACATCAACATCGTCGACACCCCCGGCCACGCCGACTTCGGCGGCGAGGTGGAGCGCGTGTTGTCCATGGTGGATTCGGTGTTGCTGCTGGTGGACGCGGTGGACGGCCCCATGCCGCAGACCCGTTTCGTGACGCAGAAGGCGTTCGCCCTGGGTCTGAAGCCCATCGTCGTCATCAACAAGATCGATCGCCCCGGCGCCCGCGCTTCCTGGGTGCTGGACCAGACTTTCGACCTGTTCGACAACCTGGGCGCCACGGAAGAACAGCTGGACTTCCCCGTCGTCTACGCCTCGGCCCTGAACGGCTACGCCGGCGACAACGAGGACGTGCGCGAAGGCAATATGGACTACCTGTTCCAGACCATCGTCGACAAGGTGCAGCCGCCCCAGGTGGACGTGGAAGGCCCGTTCCGCATGCAGATCAGCCAGCTGGATTACAACAGCTATGTGGGCGTGATCGGCATCGGCCGCGTGCAGCGCGGCTCGATCAAGACCAACACGCCGGTGGCGGTCGTCAGCCGCGATGGCAAGCAACGCAACGGCCGCATCCTGCAGGTGCTCGGCTTCAAGGGCCTGGAGCGGGTGGAAGTGCCGGAAGCCAACGCCGGCGACATCATCGCCTTCACCGGCATTGACCCGTTGGAAATCTCCGACACCATCTGCCACCCGGAAAACGTCGAGGCCCTGCCGCCCCTGTCGGTGGACGAACCCACCATCAGCATGACGTTCCAGGTGAACAATTCGCCCTTCGCCGGCAAGGAAGGCAAGTTCGTCACCACCCGCCAGATCCGCGACCGCTTGCAGCGCGAGCTGCTGCACAACGTGGCGCTGCGCGTGGAAGACACCGCCGACCCGGACAAATTCAAAGTGTCCGGCCGCGGCGAACTGCACTTGTCCATCCTCATCGAAAACATGCGTCGCGAGGGTTACGAGCTGGGCGTGTCGCGCCCGGAAGTGATCATCAAGGAAATCGACGGCGAGCTGTGCGAACCCTACGAGTTCGTCACCATCGAGGTGGAAGAACAGCACCAGGGCACCATCATGGAGAAGATGGGCGAGCGCAAGGGCGACCTGCAAAACATGGTGCCGGACGGCAAGGGCCGTGTGCGTTTGGAATACGTCATGCCGTCCCGCGGCCTGATCGGCTTCCAGACCGAATTCCTCACCGCCACCTCCGGCACCGGCCTGCTCTATCATGTGTTCGATCGCTACGGACCGATGAAGAAGGGCGACGTGGGCCAGCGCATCAACGGCGTGCTGATTTCCATGGTCACCGGCAGCGCGGTGGGCTTCGGCCTATTCAACCTGCAGGAGCGCGGCCGCTTGTTCGTCGAGCACGGCACGGAAGTGTATGAAGGCATGATCGTCGGCATCCACTCCCGCGACAACGACCTGGTGGTGAACCCGACCAAGGCCAAGCAGCTCACCAATATGCGCGCTTCCGGCAGCGACGAGGCCATCGTGCTGGTGCCGCCCATCAAGATGACCCTGGAGCAGGCGCTGGAGTTCATCGACGACGACGAGCTGGTGGAAGTGACGCCGAAGAGCATCCGCATCCGCAAGAAGCTGTTGCTGGAGCACGAGCGCAAGAAGGCGTCCCGTTCCGGCGACTAAGCCGCACGGCGTGACACAAAAAAGCCGCTCGAAAGAGCGGCTTTTTATTGGCCGGGATTTCAGTCGTCGTCCGCTTCTTCCGCGTGTTCGCCGTTCAGGCGCCGCCAATAAGGCAGCACCACCACCAGGTACACCGCCAGCAGCACCCAGTTGAAGGTCGAGTGGAAGTGGTTGTGGGCGGCATCCAGGGGTAGGTCCACCGGCGAAAATTCCGGGAACAGGGAGACGAACCATACCAACAGGAACAGGTAAACGCCCCAGCGCTGCATGAACCACAGCGCGGCGTAGGACACCATGGCCGCCAGGCTGATGACCAGCGCGAACAGGGCCGCCTTGTCCGAGTGGAACACGAACAAGGACAGGCCCTGTAGCAGCTTCATGGCGCCGCCGCTGAGCAGCAGCACGCACAGGTAGGTGATGGCTCTAGGGCGCATAAGGCTCCGTAACCATGGCTGCCGTCATCAGCGCTTGCTCCGCAGCACCACGAAGAAGCTGTTGTCGCCCCGTTGCAGGTTGAGCAGCAGCTCGCTGCGTTTTTCCGCCGCAGCGGCCAAGTCGTCCAAGCTTTGCACCGGCCGCTTGTTGGCGGCGACGATCACATCGCCGGGGCGCAGGCCCGCTTGCCAGGCATAGGAAGCGGAGTGGATCTTGCCGACGACGACGCCTTCCACGCCTTCGTTGCCTTGCGTCGGGGCCAGCACGGTGCCGGCTAGGGCGGGATGGATCTTGCCGCCGTCCTCGGACACTTTTTTCGGCTTGGCGATGGTGGCGGTGCGGGTCAGGGTGTCGCCGCGGCGCAGCACCTCGATTTCCACCTTGTCGCCGATCTGCACCATGCCCACGGTGTTGCGCACGTCCATGCTGTTTTTCGCCGTCTTGCCGTTGATGGACAGCAACACGTCGCCTTGCTCCAAGCCGGCCTTGGCGGCGGGCGAATCGGGCTGGACGCGGGTGACCACGGCACCTTGGGTTTGCTGCAGGCCGAAGGCTTGGGCCAGGTCCGGGGTGATGTCCTGCACGGACACGCCCAACAGGCCGCGGCGCACTTCGCCGTGCTTGATGAGCATGTCCATGATGCCGGCCGCCATGTTGACGGGGATGGCGAAGCCGATGCCGACGTTGCCGCCGGTGGGGGCGAGGATGGCGGTGTTGATGCCGATCAGCTCGCCGCGCAGGTTGACCAGGGCGCCGCCGGAGTTGCCGGGGTTGATGGAGGCGTCGGTCTGGATGAAGTCCTCATAACCTTCGATGCCGAGTCCGGAGCGGCCCAGGGCGCTGACGATGCCGGAGGTGACGGTTTGGCCCAGGCCGAAGGGGTTGCCGATGGCCACCACGAAATCGCCCACGCTGAGCTGGTCGGAGTTGGCCAGGGGCAGGGCGGTGAGATCGCTGGCCTCCACCTGGATGACGGCGATGTCGGATTCGGGGTCGCCGCCGATCAGCTTGGCGGCCAGTTGCCGGCCGTTGTGCAGGGTGACGGAGATTTCGTCGGCTTTGTCGATGACGTGGTTGTTGGTGAGGATGTAGCCCTTGTCCGCGTTGACGATGACGCCGGAGCCCAGGCTGGAGCTTTTGCGCTTGAGGGGCTGGTCGGGCAGCTCGAAGAAGTGGCGGAAGAACGGGTCGCGCATCAAGGGATGCTGGGCCACTTCGATTTCCGTTTTGGTGGAAATGTTGACCACCGCCGGCGTGGTGCGCTTCAGCATCGGCGCCAGGCTGGGCAGCGGCGTGCCTTCCACGCTTTCCGGCCATGCCGCGTTCGCCAACGGCGTGGCCAGGGCCAGGGCGGCCGCTAGGCAGAAACAGGTTAAGCGTTTACCGGTAAAAGCTGTGTATCGCATCTAAGAGCCTCGACGATTGGGGCCGCTGACGCCGCTCCCGGCGCGCAAGCGACCGGGCCGTAACGTTTCGGCTGCTGGAACTTAACGCATTATAGGGACGGGTAGGGGCGGAACCAAGGGTGCCGGTTGCTGCAGAGCGGAGGATTGTGCGGAAACGTTACGGCCCGGTGGGCCGCCGTCCGCCCCGGGTGGGGCGGTGCCGCGTGAGGCTTGCGGGTAGCGCCGGGCGCTACCCGGCGTCGCCGTCCTTTGCCATGTCGCGGGCCGTCCTGGCCGCGTCAGCGCGCGTCGAGCCGCGCGCCTGTGACTACTTGATTTTGGCTTCTTTGTACAACACGTGCTGGCGAACCACCGGATCGTACTTCTTGATTTCCATCTTTTCCGGCATGGTGCGTTTGTTTTTGGTCGTGGTGTAGAAGTGACCGGTGCCTGCACTGGACACCAATTGATCTTGTCGCGAGCGCCTTTAGCCATGATGCTGCTCCTTAAACGTTTTCGCCGCGGGCACGGATGCCGGCCAGCACGGATTCGATACCCACCTTGTCGATGGTGCGCAGTCCGGCGTTGCTCACGCGCAGACGTACCCAGCGGTTTTCGCTGGCCACCCAGAAGCGGTGCTCATGCAGATTGGGCAGGAAGCGGCGGCGGGTCTTGTTGTTGGCGTGGGACACGTTGTTGCCCGTCATGGGACGCTTGCCGGTCACCTGGCATACTCTGGACATGGTTCGAACCTCTCGAAGGGAATCGCGGGAAATCGTGCATTTATAAAGCGAAACCGGTTTTAGGTCAAGTGCGAGGCGCGCCGCGTTGCTAGTCCCTATCGTCGAATTAGCGCTGCATGGCGTTCAACAGCAGCACTTCGATTTCTTCGGTGATTTCCTCCTGGCGCAGCGTGCGGCAGCGCCGCGCCAGTTCTTCCCGCCGGTCTTCCAGGCGATGAACCGCCGCTTCCAGGTGCCGTATCCGTTGTTGGCTTTCGGCCAGCAGGGACGCGTAAGCGATGTGATACAGGGCGGCGAGCAAATAGGACTCGCTCAATTCGGCCAGCAGCTGCGGCGCGGGCAGATTCAGCAGGGGCGGATGGCTGCTGCCGGGAGCGGTCGGCGCCAGATCGGCGAAAGGCGGCAGCAGGGTCTGGTTGGCGACTTGGCCGGCGTCCTGATCGTGGAACAGGGCGAAGAGAGCCAGGGGGCCGTTCTTTTGTTGGTCGCTCACGGCGGCCAACAGCTGTTCCAGCACCGGCGTCGCCTCTTCCGCGACGCTGGCGCCGTCGATGGCCGCCAGCAGGCGGGGGTCGCCTTCCATCCGCGCGTATAGCCGCCTGCCCACCGCGATACAGCGGCCTTCCCGGCCGGCGGCGGCATCGAAGGCCTGGCGCAAGGATTCGTTGAACGCGCCGCAAAAGCCCCGCTCTGCGCCGAACAACAGATACACCCGCCGCGCCGGCGGCGCCGACGGCGGCAGGGGGTAATGGCCGAGAAAATCGGCTGCGGCTTTGCGCAGGGTTTGCACCATGGCGCATTGGTTGTCGTGGTAGCGCCCCAGCTTGCGCACTTCCATCAGCGCCAGGTTTTTCATGGCCGCCATGATGTCGCGCACCTCGCTTAAGGTGGCCATGTGCTGTTCGATGGCGTGGCGGTGGGTCATGGCGCCAGGTCGCGCCCCAGCCACTCCGCCGCCGCTTTGCGCCAAGCCTCGCGCGGCGCCGATAGCTTGAGGGCGGCTTCGCAAGCGCCTTGTTGCAGCCGCAGCAGCAGGGGGGCGACTTCCGCCAGCGGTGCGCCGTCCAGCCAGCCTTCGTTGAAGGCCACCAGCCAAGCCATTTGGCATTCGATGGGGATCGGCGCCAGCCGGTCCTGTTTGAGGGCTTCCCGCAATACCTGGCCGCGCTTGATGGCGGTCTCCATGGAGGCTTCCAGCCGGGCGCCGAAGCGGGTGAAGGTTTCCAGCTCCAAAAATTGCAGATAGGCCAGCTTCATGCTGGCCGCCTCGCGCTTGATGGCCGGATCCTGGGCGGCGCCGCCGATGCGCGACACCGATTTGCCGATGTCGATGGCCGGCCGGACGCCGGCGGCGAACAGGTTGCGGTCCAGATAGATCTGGCCGTCGGTGATGGAAATCAGGTTGGTGGGCACGTAGGCGGCGATTTCGCCCTGCTGGGTTTCGACGATGGGCAGCGCCGTCATGCTGCCGCCGCCGTGGGCGGCGTTGAGGCAAGTGGAGCGCTCCAGCAAGCGGGCGTGCACGGAAAAAATGTCGCCGGGATAGGCTTCGCGCCCCGGCGGCCTTTTCAACAGCAGGGACAGCTCGCGGTAATTGCGGGCGTGGGCGGATAGGTCGTCGTACACCACCAGGGTGTCGCGGCCCTGTTCCATCCAGTTTTCGGCGATGGCGCAGCCGGCGAAGGGGGCCAAGTGCTTGAGGCCGGGCAGGGCGGAGGCTTCGGCGACGACGACGGTGGTGTATTCCAGGGCGCCGAAGCGGCGCAGGATGTCGATGGTTTGCACCACCGTCGAGCGCTTCTGGCCGATCAGCACGTAGACGCACCACACGCTCTTGCCGCGCTGGTGGATCACCGTGTCCAGGGCCAAGGCGCTGCGGCCCAGGCCTTCGTCGCCGACGATGAGCTGGCGCTGGCCCTTGCCCATGGGCACCAGGGTGTCGATGGCCTTGATGCCGGTGTACAGCGGGCGCTGCACGAAATCGCGGGCGACGATGGGCGGCGAACGGTTTTCCAGCCGGCGGCGGCCTAGGCGCTCCGGGGCGGGAGCGCCGTCCAGGGGCAGGCCCAGCGGGTCCACCGTCCTGCCCAGCAGGCCGTCGCCCACGGCGATGCTGAGGCTGCGCTGGCTGAGAGAGGCGACCGTGCCGGCCGAAAGCGCGGCGGTTTCGTGCAGCAGCACCGCACCTACCAGGTCTTTGTCCAAGTCGAACACCATGGCACGGCTGCCGTCGTCCAGGGACACCAGGTCGTCCATGGCGGCGGACGGCAGGCCGGCGATCCTGACGATGCCGTCGCCCACCGACACCACCCGCCCCACTTCCCGCACCCGCAGGCCGAGGCGGTAGTCCGCCAGCCACGCCGACTGGCGCGCCAGCGGACCTTGGGCGCGCCGTTCAGTGGCCATCGTGGGTGAATTCGGCGAAGTGCTGGAGCTCGTCGCCCAGGTTGACGTCCAGGTGCCAGGGCGGGGCGGACAAGCGCACGCCGGCCAGCAGGGTATCGTCTTCCCGGTGGGTCAAGCGGCAGGGCGCGCCGGCCAACTGATCCAGGGATTGTTGCAAGCGAGCGCACTGGCCGTCGGACAGGGTGTAGGCGCTGACGACCTCCACCGTGGGCGCCTGTCCGCGCCAGCCGTTGCGCAGTTCGGCTCGGCGTTTTTCCGGCAATTGCTCCAGTTCGGCCACTAGCAGCTCCAGCAGCCGACCGTGCAAGTCCGGCCCGGTGAGGCGCTCCAGCAGCTTCGCGCAGAAGCGGGCGCCCTGGGCCACGGCGGACTCCTCCAGCCGTTGCAGGGTTTCGGCGCGCTGGCGTTCCTCCACGCTGCGGGTTTTTTCCAGCTCGGCCGCCAGCGCGTCTTTCAACGCGGCCATTTGTTTCTGCCGCTCCGCTTCGATTTCCTGGCGCAAGGTCTCGCGGGCCGCCTGCTTTTCCTTGTCCCATTCGGCCAGGCGGTTTTCGTATTGGGTTCGCAGCGCCTGGGCCTGCGCTTGTTTGTCGTCGGCTTCCCGCAGGGTCGCTTCGATGGCGGCGCGGCGCTGGGCGATGATGTCCTGCACCGGCTTGTACAGCAGGCGCTTGAGCAGCCAGACCAGGATGAGGAAATTGACGATTTCCAGGGCGATGGTGGACCAGTCCAATTCCATGGGGGCAACCGTTATTTAACGAGGTATTCCAACAGCGGATTGCGGAACAGCACGATGAGCACGATCACCAGGCAGTAGATCGCCAGGGATTCGATCATGGCCAGGCCGATGAACAGGGTGCGCATGATGGACCGTTCCGCCTCCGGCTGGCGCGCCAGGGCTTCCAGGGCGGCGGCGATGGCGCGGCCCATGGCCAGCGCCGGCAGCATGACGCCGACGGCCAGGCCGGCGATGGCCGCCACGGTGGAAACGGTGACGAATTGGGTCAAGTCGGGCATGGCTTACTCCTTGGATTCCTCGCTCTGATGTTGCGACTGCATGGCCCCGGCCAGATAGATCAAAGCCAATGTGCCGAAAATATACGCCTGCACCAGCGCCTCGACGATATGCAGCATGAGGATGGGGATGGGCGCCAGGAAGCCGGCCACCAACAGCACCAGGGCGGCGGCGATTTCCAGGCTCATGATGTTGCCGAACAGGCGGATCGCCAGGGCGATGGTGCGGGTGATCTCGCCGATGATGTGGAACGGCAGCAGGATGGGGCTGGGCGACAGGTAATGCTTGAGGTATTGCCTGAGCCCCAGGGCGCGGATGCCGAACCAGTGCACCGACAGGAACACCAAAATCGCCAGGGCGGCGGTGGCGGAAATGTCCCGGTTGGGCGAGGAGGCTTCCGGAATCAGGCCCACCAAGTTCGCCACCGCCAGGTAAATCCACAGGGTGGCGACGAAGGGCTGGATGCGCTCGGCGTGGTCGGGCGCCACGGCGCGGATGGCCTCCTCGATGGCGACCACGACGCCCTCCACCGCCGTCTGGCGGTCGCCGGGACCGATGCGCAGATTGCGCGTCAGCAGCCAGGCGGCCAGGGTCAGCGCCGCCATGACCGCCCAGGTTGTCACCACCGTGACGGTGACGTGCAGCGGCCCGACGCTGAACAGTACCTGGGAGCCGAGTTCGTTGGCGGCCATGGCCTTACTCCTGAATCATGCGGTAAACATTGTAACCGCCCACCGCCACTCCCAGCAGGATGCAGCCTACCGTCCAGCGCACCGAATAGCCGGGGCTGAGTCCGTCCAGCCAGTAGCCCAGATAAGCGCCGGCGACGATGGGCAGGCAAAGGGTCAATCCCAGCGAACCGAGGAACACGGTTTGCGCCAACAGGCTGGACCGGTCTTTTTCCGCCCGGCGCATGCGGCGGGTTTGTTGCTCCACCCGTCCGCGCAGGCGCTGCAATGGTTTCATAACCCCCTCCCCTGTTGGCTGATGCGCGCCAAGCGCTTGAGGAACTCGTCCTCCATGCGCCGTAGATTCTGCTTCACGGCGCCCAACTGCGCCTCTTCCGCCAGCAATTCGTCCTGCAAGCGGCGGCTGATGCGTTGGTAATCGTCGTCCACCAAATAGCGGCGCGTGTCCAGGTGCAAGACGCCATCGCACAAATACAACACCGCCCCCGGCACCGCCACATGGCGCCACGGACCTTCCGATTGGCGGTAGCGGGCCAGGCCGAAAGACAGCACCGTCAGAAATCGCGCATGCCCTGCCCAAACGGCAAACGCACCGCTAGCGTCCTGGCCGACGAACGACGCCACCCGCTCCACCGTCTCGCTGTGGAGGGCGTCGCGGAGTTGTAGGGTGTAGGTGTTCATGGTGTGTCGGTGCGTCGCTTCATCGTCGATGGAGAGGGCGTATCTGCGATTGATTTCAAACAATATCCTGCGGGAGCGAGCCGTGCCCGCGACGATTCATTCGCGGGCATGGCTCGCTCCTACAACTTTTCCCGTTTCATGCTGCCCCGCATATAACACTGCTCCTCCGTTAGCTCGTCGTATTGGCCGCTGAGGAAAGCGTCGCAATCGTCCAAGGTTTCCTCCAGCGTCACCGATACGCCTTTGATGCCGCTGTGTTCGGCGGCGACAAAGAAGGGTTGGGTTAAGTACCTTTGCAGCTTGCGGGCGCGCTGGACGATGCGGCGGTCGGCTTCGGACAGTTCTTCCAGGCCCAGCATGGCAATGATGTCTTCCAGTTCCTGATAGCGCGCCAGGTGTTCGCGCACGCCTTGGGCGATGGCGTAGTGGCGCTCGCCCAGCACGTGGCGGTCCATCAGCTTGCTGCTGGAGGCGAGGGGATCGACCGCCGGGTAGATGCCCTTGGCGGCCTGGTTGCGGGACAGGATCACCGTGGTGTCTAGGTGGCCGAGAATGGCGCTGACGGCGGGGTCGGTCATGTCGTCGGCGGGGACGTAGACCGCCTGCACCGAGGTGATGGCGCCGCTGTGGGTGGAGAGGATGCGGTCTTCCAGTTCCGCCACTTCCGTCGCCAGGGTGGGCTGATAGCCGACCGTGGCGGGCATGCGGCCCAGCAGGCTGGAGATTTCGCTGCCGGCTTGGACGAAGCGGAACACGTTGTCCATGACGAACAGCACTTCTTTCCCCAGGGTGTCGCGCAGGTATTCGGCGTAGGTGAGGGCGGACAGTCCCACGCGGAAGCGCACGCCGGGGGATTCGTCCATTTGGCCGAAGATCATCAGGGTCTGCGGCATGACGCCGGCTTTCTGCATTTCGTGCCACAGTTCGTGGCCTTCACGCATGCGCTCGCCCACCCCGGCGAACACCGACACGCCGCTGTGGATGGCCGCTACGGCGTGCATGAACTCCATCACCAGCACGGTCTTGCCCACGCCGGCGCCGCCGAACAGGCCGGTTTTGCCGCCGCGCACGAAGGGGCAAAGCAGGTCGATCACTTTCACGCCGGTGCCCAGCACGCCGTCCAGGGCGATGCTGTCGGACAGGGGCGCGGGCTTGCCGTGGATGGGGCGCTGTTCCTGGGGGGCGATGGGATCGCCGCCGTCGAGGGGGTTGCCGAAAATGTCCAGCAACCGGCCCAGGCAGTCGCCGGCCACCGGCACCCGCAACGGTCCGCCGGTGTCGTAGATCGCCATGCCGCGCCTTAGGCCCGAGGTGTAGTTGAGGGCGATGGCGCGCACGTGGCCCTGGTCCAGGTGTTGGTGCACCTCGAACAAATAGGTTTCCCGGCCTTGCTTGGCGCGGAGGGCGCGATCCAGGGGCGGCAATTGCTCGCAGGCGATGACCGCCACCGGGCCGTGCACCTCGGTGATGGTGCCGATGGAGTCGGGCGGTGCGCTGGGGATTGAGTCCATGGGGGATGCCCGGAAGCGGTTTCCGGCAGCTATGATCGCGCGCCGCGCGGCGGCTTTCAAACTTGAAGCCTTAGTTTTTCCGCTGCGCGGCGGCTTTCAAACTCGAAGCCTTGGTTTTTCCTCTGCGCGGCGTCGGCCGGATGGCGGCGTTAGTGGCGAAATCCCGCCCAGTCCCGCATTTCCACCGCTCCCGGCGGCCCGCCCATGGCGAGGGCCGCGCTATAGCCCGCGCCCGCCGCCAAGTCCAGTACCCGCCAGTCCGCCGTGCGGCCGCATTCGGCCGGCACGGCGGACAACGCGCCGTCGGCGTCGAAAACGATGCGCTCCAGGCCGATGGCGATGCCCTTGCCCACGGCTTTGGCGAACGCTTCCTTGCGCGTCCAGAGGGTGTAGAAGGCGGCCGTGCGTCGTTCCGGCGGCAGCGCTTGCCAGTGGGCGAATTCCTGGGCTGAGAAACAGCGCCGGGCGATGCCGTCCAGGGCGCGCGCCGGGCGGAAAACCTCCACGTCGACGCCCAGGGGGCGGCCGTCGCCCAGGGCGATGAGAGCTAGGCCGTCGGTGTGGGAGACGTTGAAGGAGAGACCGGCCGGCGAGTCGGCCAGATGCGGCTTGCCGTGGTCGTCGGCGATCAGGCGCAGGACGGCCGCGTCGGTCCCCAGCCGCTCGGCCAGCAACCGCCGCAGCGCCGCGCGGCAGACCAGGAAGCGGCGGCGGGCCGAGTCGTTGCGGTATTGGGTGGCACGCCGCCGTTCGGCCGGCTCCAGCTGGGCCAGCAGGTAGCCGTCGTCCGGGGCGTCGAGCAGCGGTAGGCGCCACACGGTCGCCGCCGCGCCCGGGGATCGGATCACGCGGCCGTATCGTCCAGGCTGTCGAGGAGATCGTCCCGCAGGGTAAAGAAGTCGGGCTCGCTGATTCCCAGGTGTCCCAACACGGCGGCATTGTCCCGGTCCCACTCCATGTCCACCATGTCGCCGCGCACCATTTGCCGATGGCGGGTGTGGATATGGTGCGAGGCTTTGTGCGCCGCCAGCAGGGTGAGGGCGCTGTCGGAAATGCGCCGCTGGCTTTGCGCCAAATCGGCGAACGGCCGGTGATGGCTCGCCACCACGTGGCAGAGGGTCGGCGGCAAATACCAGGACACGCTGATGAGAAAACCCAGATCGGTGTGGTTGAGCCCGTAGCGTTCGTCCTCCCAGGCGGTGACCGGCCGGTCGGGAGTGTTATTGGCTTGGGAAAGCAGGGTTTTGTAGTCGGGAAAATGCTGCATCATCAGCAGCATGCCGCAGTCGTGGAACAGGCCGATGGTGTAGAGCTCTTCCTTTTCCACCAGTTTGAGCCGTTCCGCCAGCATCAAGCTGATTTGGGCCATGATGTTGGCGCTGTCCCAGAAGCGGTTGCATTCGGCGCTGCGGCCGAAGCCGCTGCGCAGGGCCACGGCGCGCACCACCAGCAGCACCTTGCGCAGCCCCAGCAGGCCGATGGCCTGGGGGATGGCTGTTACCGTGTGGCGCAAGCCGAACAGGGGCGAATTGACCGCTTGCAGCACGGAACCGCTCAGGGCCACGTCGCTGCCGATCAAGGTGGCGATGCGTTGCAGGTCCGGCGTGGGGTTTCGGTACTCGTCCAACACCTTGCGCAGCACTTCCGGTTGCGGCGGCAGGGGGATACTGCGGAGTAGCGGCTTGGCCCGCAATAGCGGGTGGTGTTCGTCGAGGACGATGGGTTGCATGGGCGGCTACCCGAAAAAGTGTGACACGATTCTCAATTTTATCTTATTTATCCCAAGTCGCCCCACAATAGTTGCGCCGCCGCCAGGATCGACAGGGCCGCCGTTTCGGTGCGCAGCACTCGTGGCCCCAGCCGCACCGGCAGGAAGCCGGCGTCGCGGGCGAGTTGCCGTTCCTCTGCCGAAAAGCCGCCTTCCGGGCCGGCCAACAGGCAGACGCGGCCATCGTCCGGCGGGGCGAGTTGCGGCAGGCCTTGCTCGGCGCGGGGGTCGCAAAACAACCGCAGGCCGCTTTGGGCTTTCAGCCAGGTTTCCAACTCGGCCGGCTCGGCCACTTCCGGTACGCGGCAGCGGCCGCTTTGTTCGCAGGCGCTGACGGCGATTTTTTGCCAGTGGGCGCGCCGTTGCTCGCTCCGTTCGCCGGACAGTTTCACCACGGTGTGCTCGGTCAACAGGGGCGTGATGCGCGACACGCCCAGTTCCACCGCTTTTTGCACGGCGTAATCCATGCGTTCGCCGCGGGAGACGCCCAGTCCCAGCTCGGTGTGCAGCGGCGATTCGCTGTCGCGTTCGCGCCAGGCGCCCACGGCCAGCGTCAGGCCGTGGCGGTGGGCTTCCTGCACGGTGGCGTCGTATTCGCCGCCGCTGCCGTCGAACAGCACGACGGCATGGCCTTTGCGCAACCGCAGCACGTCGCGCGCATAGTGGGCCACGGCGTCGTCGGCGGTGATTTCGCTGTGGGCGGAGATCGGTTGCGAAAGAAAAAGTCGGGACAAGCGCATGGCGGTGGATCGGTCGGCGCCACCTTTTATATGCCGCGTCTGCCGGCAGGGGGAGGCGGTTGAACGTTAGGGCTGGTAGGATAGCACGAGCCAGGCCCGCGCTAGGCACCCGCGCCGGCTCTGGTAAAATCCGCCGATCATTTTATTTGGAATCGTCCCGTGCCCCCCGAAATCGTCCGTATCGCCACCCGCAAAAGCCCCTTGGCCCTGTGGCAGGCCCGTCACGTGGCGGAACGCTTGGAACAAGCTTTTCCCGGATTGCGCACCGAGCTGGTGACCATGACCACCCGCGGCGACAAACTGCTGGACTCGCCCTTGTCCAAAGTGGGCGGCAAGGGGTTGTTCGTCAAGGAGTTGGAACAGGGGTTGCTGGACGGGGAAGCCGATATCGCCGTGCATTCCATGAAAGACGTGCCGGTGGAGTTTCCCGAGGGACTGCATTTAAGCGCCATCCTGGAGCGGGAGAATCCGCTGGACGCTTTCGTTTCCAACCGCTACGCCAGCTGGCGCGACCTGCCCCAGGGGGCGCGCATCGGCACGTCCAGCTTGCGCCGCCAGAGCCAGATCAGCGCCCAGCGGCCCGATTGCCAAATCCTCATGCTGCGCGGCAACGTCAACACCCGTCTGGCCAAGCTGGACGCGGGCGAGTTCGACGCCATCCTGCTGGCGGTGGCCGGCCTCAAGCGGCTGGGGTTCGACGAACGCATCGCCGAAGCCTTGCCGGCGGAAGTCAGCCTGCCGGCGATGGGCCAGGGCGCCATCGGCATCGAATGCCGCGCCGACGATGCCGAGATCAACCGATTGCTGGCGGAGTTGCATCACGCCGACACCGCCGTATGCGTTTCCGCCGAACGGGCGCTGAACGCTCGGTTGCAAGGCGGCTGCCAGGTGCCCATCGCCGGTTATGCGGAGCTGGACGGCGATCGCTTGCGCATGCGCGCCTTGGTGGGCGCGCCCGACGGCAGCGCCATCGTGCGCGGCGAAACGGCCGGTCCGCGGGCATCGGCGGAAGCCTTGGGGCGGGCTTTGGCGGAGGATCTGCTCAGCCGGGGCGCGGACGGAATCCTGCGAGCGGTGTACGGAACGCCATGAGTCGAACCCCTGCTTTAGCGGGCTGCACCATCCTGGTGACCCGCCCCCAGGAACAGGCGAGCGGCCTTTGCGAGGCCATCGCCGCCGCTGGCGGCCAGCCGCTGCTGTTTCCCGCCTTGGCCATAGAAGCCGCCGCCGGACAGGCCGCCGTCGAGCGGCTGACCCACATCGACGATTACGACTGGGCCATCTTCGTCAGCGCCAACGCCGTGCGTTATGCGCAAAAGGCCTTCGACAATGGCATAATTCCGCCGACATCGACCGTCCGCGTCGCCGCAGTCGGCGCGGCCACGGCGCAAGCGCTGCGCGAGGCCGGCGTGGGAGCGGTGTTGACGCCGCCGGAGCCGGGCGACAGCGAGGCCTTGGCGGCCTTGGCCGAATTGCAGGAGGTCGCCGGCCGCCGCTGCTTGATCGTGCGCGGCGCCGGCGGGCGCGAATTGTTGGCCGACACCCTGCGCCAGCGCGGCGCCCTGGTGGAGTACGCGGAGGTATACCGTCGCGTCCGTCCCAAAACCGATGCGGGGCCGTTGCTGGACCGTTGGCGGCAGGGCGAGGTCCACGGCGTGGTTGTCACCAGCGGCGAAGCGCTGAGCAATTTGACGGCGATGGTCGGTTTCGAGGGCGTGGCGCTGCTGCGCAAGACGCCCTTGGTCACGGTCAGCGAGCGGGTGCGCCAGCAGGCGCTGGTATTGGGCGTGCGCCAGGTGGCAAGCGCCGAGGGAGCCGCCGACGCGGCTTTGGTGCAAGCCTTGGCGGAGCTGTTATCCGACAGGGTCAACGAACAATTACAAGCACGGGGACCAGGCACTGTGACAGACCAGGACAAGCAACCCAAGCCGGCGGAACTTTCCGCGGGCGTCAGCCTTGGCTCGGCCGCGCCGGTCGCCGAAAACTCCCCCCCCGCCGCAAAAATCAAACCGGTCAAAACCAAGCCCGCGCGCCGCGCTTGGATCGGTTACGTGATTCTGCTGCTGGTCGTCGGCATCGTCGTCGGCGGTTATTTCCTCATGCAACAAATCCGCAGCACCCAGGAGGGCCTGGGCGGCGAGTTGAGCAAGGAGGACCGCGAAATCGCCGAATTGAACACCCAGGTCGCCGATTTGCAGGCGGTCTTTAAAACCTTGCACGGCCAAATGGCAACGTTGGAGACGCGTTTGTCCACCGAGGACAACAAGGTCGAACGGGTGCTGGGAGAGCAAAGCGCGCAATTCAGCGAGAAGCTGGAACAGTTCCGCGGCGAAGTCCGCGACGATTTGCAAGTCCTGCATCGCATGCTGGGAAAGACCCGCAGCGATTGGCTGGTGGCCGACGCCGAATACCTGTTGGGCGCGGCGCTGCAGCGCCTGCACCTGGTGGGCGACGTGAAAACCGCCATTGCGGCCTTGGAAGGGGCCGACGAAAGGCTGCGCGAATCCGGTGAACCGGCCGTGTTCAAAGTGCGCGAGCAGTTGGCCAACGAAATCCGCATCCTCAAAAGCTTCACCCCGCCGGACTTGATCGGGGCTTCGTCCCGTTTGCTGGCGCTGGAAGCCAAGGTGAGGGAGCTGCCCCTGCTGTTGCCCCATGCCGGCAAGGGCGTGAGTTCCGCCGGTTCCCCGGATGGTGCCCACGGCGCGCCGAAAACTGCGGCGCCCGGCGAAGCCGATTCGATTACCGACAGCCTCATGGGCGAGCTGGGCAAATACGTTTCCATTCGCCGCTTGGATAAGCCGGTGGCTTCGGTGCTTACGCCGGAGGAAACCCTGGTGCTGCGCCAAATCCTGTTGCTCAAGCTGGAAACTGCGCGCATGGCGCTGGTGCGGGGCGACGACGCGCTCTATAAAGCCAGCCTGGAGACCGCCCGGCTTTGGCTGGCGGAGAACTTCGACGACGGCCAGGCGGCGGTGCGTTCCGTGGACGGCGATATTCGCGCTTTGATGGAGCAGCCCATCCAGGTGGCCTACCCGGAAATCGGCAAGGCCCTCGCCATGCTGCGCGATATCACCAAACTGCGGGTGGAGGCCGACGGCGTCGTGGCGGACAAGGAAAAAAGCCGCGACAAGGGCGAGAAAAAGGCCGCGCCGGCGTCGGCTTCGGGTGAGGCTCCGCCGCCCGCCGCAGCGCCCGCCGCCCCGCAGGGAGCGCAGTAATCGTGAGAACCTTCGTCGTTTACGTGCTGATTCTGTCGACGCTGCTGGCCGGCGCGGTGGCGCTGGTTTACGTCAACCTGGTGGAAAGCGGCGATCCCGGATATGCCATCATCGGCCACGGCCAGTGGGCGGTGGAAAGCACCCTGTTGACCTTGCTGGGCATCCTGCTGGGGCTGTTCCTGCTGCTGCATGTGACGTTGCGCCTGCTGGGCACCATGGTGAGCCTGCCCAAGTCCCTCAAGCGGCGCAGCGAGCAGAAAAGGAACCAGCGCTCCCAGGAGGCCTTGCTGGTGGGCTTGTACGAGTCTGCCCAGGGCAATTGGGAAAAAGCGGAAAAAACCCTGGTGCGCCACGCCGCCAACAGCGGCGCTCCGCTGATCCATTACCTGACCGCCGCCCGCGCCGCCCAGTCCCGCGGCGCGCGGGAGTTGCGCGACGAATATTTGCGGGTGGCGGCGGAAACCATGCCCGAAGCGGAACTGGCCATCGGCCTGACCCGCGCCGAACTGCAGCTGTCCGAGCGCCAGTTCGACCATGCTTTGGAAAACCTCAGCCAGCTCAACAAAATCGCGCCCACCCACGCGGCGGTGTTGAAAATGCTGCATCGCACCTACGCCCATTTGGAAGACTGGGAGGCGCTGCACGCCCTGTTGCCCAAGTTGAGCGCCAACAAAGTGATGATGGAGGCCGAAATCAAGCTGCTGGAAACGGAGACCTACAGCGCTTTGCTCAAACAGAAGGCCCAGCTGAAGGACGCCGCCGTTCTCAAGGAGCTATGGAAACACGTGCCCAAGCACATCCGCGCCGTGAGCGGAGTGCAGGCGCTGTATTTTGCGGCAATGATCGAGGCCGGCGCGGGCGCCGACATCGAGGGCGATGTGCGCGAAGCCTTGGGCAAGGCGTGGGACCAGACCTTGCTGGTGCTGTACGGTTGCATCGAACAGCGCGGCGACGCCGCCAGCGCCCAAGTGCGCTTCCTGGAGGGATTGCTGTCCAAGTATCCCGAGGACGCCGTGTTGCTGCGGGTGCTGGGGCGCATTTGCTACCGCAGCCGCTTGCTGGACTTGGCCGAGCAATACCTGGCCCGTAGCCTGGCGGTGGAAGCCAGCGTGGAGGCCTACCACTTGATGGGCGAGTTGTTGGCGCAGCGCGGGGACAAGGCCGCCGCCAGCGATTATTACCGCAAGGGTTTGCTGTTGGCGTCCAGCGAGGTGGTGCAGCAAGTGGAGGAGCACGCCGAAGAGGCGAGTCCGGTTGCGGAAGAGCCTTCCTCGGAAAGCGGCGCCGCGGCAAGCCCGGCGGATACCAGCGAGCCGCCGGCGGAGGGTTAAGCCGCCACCGTAAAAAAAGCCCCTCCTGCGAGGGGCTTTTTTGTGGGGAGCCGTCAGCTCCGCCTTTGGAACAGCGCTTTCAAGCTTTCGTGCAAATCGCCCGGCAGCACCACCAGTTTGGCGTTGTCCGACTGGCCCAGGCGATTGAGGGCGGCGATATATTTCTCGCCCAGCAGGTACATGACCGGCGTGTCTTTGTCCGGTATGGCTTCCGCCACCCGGCGGATGGCCTCGGCGGAGGCCTGGGCCAGCATGATCTGCGCTTGGGCGTCCTGCTTGGCGGATTCCTGGCGCGCCTCGGCCGCCAGGATGGCGGCTTGTTTTTCCCCTTCCGCCTTGGTCACCGTGGCTTTCCTTTCCCTTTCCGCCGCCGCTTGCAGTTCCATGGCTTTTTGCATGGAGGGCGAGGGCTTGATGTCCTGGATTTCCACCGATTTCACCGTCAAGCCCCAGTCCACCGCCTCGTCGGCGATGCTTTCGCGCAAACGCAGCTTGATCTTGTCCCGCGAAGACAGCGCCTCGTCCAGCTCCATTTCGCCGGTGATGGAGCGCAGCGTGGTCATGATCATGTTGCGGATGGCTTCGGAGTAGTTCTCCACGCCGTACACCGCTTTCACCGGGTCAGTCACCTTGATGAAGGCGATGGCGTTGACCAGGATCACGGCGTTGTCCCGGGTGATGACTTCCTGCTCCTGCACGTCGAGGATGATGTCCTTGGTGACCAGCTTGTAGGCCACCCGGTCCACGTAGGGAATGATCCAGCCCAGGCCGGGCAACAAGGTGCGGCTGTATTTTCCCAGGCTTTCCACCACCCATTCCTCGCCTTGGGGGACGATATAAACCATTTTGGCGATGGTGACCGCCAGGAAAACAACGATCAGTACAGTGACAAAAGTGCCGCCGCTCATATTCACCTCCTAGGCTTTCTTGACTTTAACCAGCGTGCCTTCCACGCTGACCACCCGAACCCGCTCGCCCGCCGCGATAGCTTCGTCGGCGATGCATCCCCAGCGATCCGCGCCCATCATGGGCTTCTGGAAGCGCACCTCGCCCCGCTGGAATTGATCCACGTCGCGCAGCATCAGGCCCACTTCGCCGATCAAGGTGGCATTGTCGGACATGCCGACGCGGGTTTTGTGCAAATGCGGTTTGAACAGGCGGAACCACAGCACCACCATGGCGCAGGAAGCCACCGACCAGATCAGCATTTGCGTGGCGAGGCTCAGGTCGGGCATGGTCAGCAGCAGCAGTCCGACGATCAATGCGCCCAGGCCGAACCAGAACACCACGAAGGCGGGAACGATCAGTTCCGCCATGACCAGGACCAAGCCCGCGACGATCCAATGCCACCACTCCAGGGATTCCATGGCGCCCTCCGCGCTCAGTTGCAATCGGCTTTCAGTGTAGACCCAGCCGATGGGGCCGTCGAGGCGCGATCCTTCCTGTCCGCGTTGGATCAGGCAGCGCCGCCTAAGCCGGTGCCGAGCGGATGGCCGCAATGAGCGGGGAATTGCGCCGTCCGGGCGGCGCGTTGCAAGCGATGCTCGACTCGTTCCGCGTGTAGGGATCGGGCGCGGCGACGTGTTTTAGCCGGTTTCTGCGGCGCTTAAAAACAAAAAGAGCGGCGGAAGTATCCGCCGCTCTTTTATGGTCCGCTACGCCGAGCGAGCGCCGCGGCTTAAGTCGCCGGCGCTTGCGGGCTCAATGGTGGTGGCCGCCTTCGCCGTGCACGTGGCCGTGATCCAGTTCTTCTTCCGTCGCGTCGCGGATGTGCGCCACTTCCACTTCGAAGTTCAGGGTCTGGCCGGCCAGGGGATGGTTGCCGTCCAGCACCACCTCGTCGTTTTCCACCGCCACCACCGTTACCAGTTGCATGCCGTATTCGGTCTGCGCCTGGAACTGCATGCCCGGCTCGATGTGGTCAACGCCGTGGAAGGCGCTGCGCGGCGCTACCTGAACCTGCTCGTCGTCGCGCACGCCGTAGCCGTCTTCCGGCGCCACGGATACGGTCAGCTTGTCGCCGGCCGACTTGCCTTCCAGGGCCTTTTCCAGGCCGGGAATGATGCTGCCTGTGCCGTGAATGTAGGCAAACGGTTCGTCCGGGGTCGCCTGGTCGATGAGGTCGCCGTCCTCGCCGCGCAGGGTGTAGTGGAGGGAAACGACTTTGCTGGCCGCGATTTGCATGGGGCTGCCTCAGAATGGATGGTAAAGCGCCCATGATAAAGCTTTTTGCCGGCGGTTGGGGGGATTGCAGCTCAAGGAGGCGGGCGCTGGCCTGATGCCTTTGTTGGCGTCGTTGAGCACGGCCGCGGCGCTTGCCCGATGCAACCGGTGCTTTTCCGGGGGCGACGCTGGGTTTTTTCGCTCCGCGCGGCGCGGCACGGTCTCATCTTGTTGAAAATAGGTGGATTTATTCTATCCGCCGCAGGCGATACGAATAAAAGGCGCGCCATTCGCATCAAAATTGCCGCTGAAATAGCCCTGGGGTAGCATGGTTTTACGGCAGTCTTGCGATTACTGAGACCCAGGGCACGGTTTTGTTGCTGGGGTAGTGTTCCGAGGCGAAAGATGGGATTCAATTTCTCTGGGATTAAGGACCGATCGGCTCGTGAATACGCAAGCGCTTTCCTTGAATTTGCGGCAGTCATCCGCACGGCTGTGGGCACTGGCCCGGTTGCCGGCTTTACGCTCCTGGGTTCGCGGCGCCATGGTCGCCGGGCGGCCTGGGTTGGCGAAGTTCGATGCCGAAGCGGAAGGCCGATTCCGGCAGGAATGTATCGACGAAACGCGCAAACCTTTGCAAGCGGCTTTGCTGCTGGGCGCCCTCGGCTTTTTCCTGTTTATCCTGCTGGACGCCGCCGCTCTCGGCTTATCCCTGGCGGCGATATTGGCCCGCTCCGTGGTGGTGTTCGGCCTGCTGGGGTTGTATCTTCGCTCGCGCAGGGCGGCGGCTAGGCAAGACAGCGGCAGGATCGCCGCCGCTGCCGTGATCCTGGCGGTGCTGGATCTGGCCGTTACCCTGTTGCTGGAGAACGATCCCGCCGGCTACGCCACCGCTTGGCCGGGGCTGTTGCCGGTGTACTTCTTCCTCTACGGCCAGCTGTTGCTGCCCCTGGCGTTCAGCTTGCTGATCGGCTGGACCGGCATGGCCGCGCTGTTGTGGACCGGTGCCTACGTGGGGGTGGACGGCGCCGGGCTGCTGCCTTCGTTCCTGATCCTCGCCATCGTTAACCTGTTCGGCCTGTGCACCCGCCGCCAGCTGGAGCGGTATTCCCGCAGGGCGTTTCGCCAACGGCACGCCGCCGAGTGCGCGGCGGAAGACAAAGCGGCGTTTTTGCGCCAGACCAGTCACAACCTGCGCCAGCCGCTGCAAGCCCTGGGCTGCTACGCCACTGCGCTGGAAGCGGCCCTGGCCGACGGCAAGACGGACCCTTTGGCGCCGGTGGTGGCCAAGCTGGGCGCCGTCGTCGACGAATTGCAGGAAGCCTGCAACCGCATCCTGGACATGGCGGCGTTGCAGACCGGCGGGATGGCCGTGAACCTGGCCGACGTGGAGCTCAACCCGCTGCTGGCCGCGTTGCAGGACCAGTTCGCGCCCAAAGCCGCCCAGCGCGGCCTGACGTTGAAAGTCCTGCCGCGCAACCGGCCGCCGTTCCGCGTGCGCTCCGACGCCGCCATGCTGCGGCAAGTGCTGGGCAATCTACTCGACAACGCCATCAAATACACCCCGCAAGGCTGCGTGGTGTTGGCCACCCAGCGGGTCGGCAACACCCGCTTGGAGTTGCAGGTGCGCGACAGCGGCTTAGGCATTGCGGCGGAAGAAAGGGAAGCGGTGTTCCGCGAGTTTTACCGCAGCCCGCGACAGGAGCAAGCTTGCGTCCACGGCCTGGGCATAGGCTTGGCCTACGTGGCGCAAGCCCTGCGCTGCCTGCCCCAACACCAGCTGGATTTGGCGTCCCGACCCGGCCACGGTTCGGTATTCAGCCTGGTGCTGCCCAACGGCGAGGAGACGAAAAACCGCCCCTCAAGCGCTACGCAGTTTTCCGTTGCCGGCAGCTACGTCTTGCTGGCCTACGGCGATGCAGCGGTGCGCGGTGTCTTGGCAGAACGGTTGACGCGCTGGGGATGCCTGGTGGAACCGGTAGCCGACCTGGTGCAACTGCGCCGCGCCCTGGCCGACAACCTGCGCCCGCCGGATTTGCTGCTCGCCGATTACCACTGGAACCGGCAGGAAACCGCCGCCGACGCCCTGGCCGCAGCTCAAGCCGACAGCGGCCCCGTGCCCGCCGTGGTGTTCAGCGCCGATGTCGCCCTGCCGCTCGACGCCAACCGCTGGTCCGGTTCCATCCAATTCCTCGACAAATCCGCCGGGGAAAAAGCCCTGCTGGCCGCCATGGCCAAGGCCTTGGACGCATCGCTGACGGCCAAGAGCCGGGACGTTTCTTAAGCGGCGCGGCCGTCTTTGTCCCCCGAGGGGAGCGTCGTCTCAAGTTCAAATCGGGATCCGCGTTCCCTCTCCCTACGGGAGAGGGTTAGGGTGAGGGAATAAAACGGCCGTGGCTTTTTAACCCAATTTTCTTCCTGGGTGGAAGGACGGTTTCCTTGGAGTCCCACGCCCGAACGCGCCATAGCGACGCCCCCAGCCGCCGTTCCTACATCCTCAATTCCCCACCTCCGGCGCCCCCAGCACGATCCCCCGCTCGAACACCTTCACCACCAGTTCCGCCCGCCGCGCCACACCAAACTTGTGGAATATCGGCCGCAGGTGATTCTTCACCGTCTGCTCGCTCACCCCCAAGCGCTTGGCGATGTCCTTATTGCCCTTGCCTTGCACCAGCCAGCGCAACACCTCGAACTCCCGCGGCGTCAGCCCCAACTCGCGCGGATCGGCCACCCACCGCGCCCCCGGCACCGGCAGCCCCGACGATCCGCCCGCCACCGCCGACGCCGGCAAATAAGGCCGCCCGGCCAGCACATCCTGCAACGCCGCCGCGAACTCCTGCCGGGAAAGGCTCTTGGGAATAAACCCCATGGCCCCCAGCCGCAACGCCTCAAACACCAGTTCGCGATCCTCCAGACCCGAAAACATCACCACGCACAGATCGGGAAATGCAGCTTTCAATTCCGCTAAGCCCTCCAGCCCGTTCTTGCCGGGTAGTTGCACGTCCAGCAATGCCAGATTGAGTCGCGTGGTGCCGCCAATCGCCAAGCCGGTTTCCACTGAATGAGCTTCGAACACCTGCGCGTCAGGCAGCATCTGTTGAAGCAGCAAGGCGACGCCCTCGCGGGCGCAGAAGTGGTCATCGATGAGGAGGATGTTCAAGGGGTGAGCGATTGTGAGTAATGGACGCACGGTGGGATTTTACGGCTTCAGTAGAGTTGGAGCGGTACTTTCGTACCGTTACAGATGGGGGATGGTTAACTGTTAAAAATTGCCGAAGAATTCGGTACGAGATGGGGGAGTGACTGCGTACGAACAAATGTCTTTGGACAAAACTTTAGATCAAACGCAAGACCTGACCCTGCGCCCCCAAGCTTTAGTCACACAATGCAATGCCACATCGACTTAGACGTTTTTTTGAGTATACATGCATTTCTTTGACCCTATCTAGTTGCACAGTGATTACTATCAAAGATGCAAATTCGGTAAGTACGCAACTATACCCTGGTTTAGCAATCATACAAGTCATTGGGGGAACAAGAAATGTAACCGCCAATTCCAGTGGGGTCGGTATGTATTTGGCCGAAGAAGGAATGTCAATTGGTTATTTTGATGATCATAAGGTTTATCTAAATGACTCCTCCCAATGTATAGCTGTATTTTTTAATACAGAGACGGAACCGCTCACTTGCAAGCAATAAACCAAAGGAAACATGATGAAAAAAATAACACTGCTTGCCATCTTGCTTCTTGCTACAGGATGCGCGCCTCTAAGCCAAGCCCCTCTTGTTTACAACTCAAAAACCATTTTTGGCGGACGCATTAGTGTCACCAACCCACAAACGCCAGGAGCTGACATTAATGTAGGTCTAACAACGGAAGATTCGGCCTTCGTTCCCGTTGCAGTAGCGAAACTTCCTGCGAAATTAGGCGGTGATGGCGGCGAATCAAAAATTGAGCTTATCAAAGGTACTTATGCGGGCTCGATGAATCCAGCCACTGTTGATGCAGCAGTAAAGGCTTTGCAAGATGCTGAAGCAACACTAACTCAGAAATCAGCTACGCTCACAGAAAAGCAAAAACAAAGTGATACTAATAAAGCCGAGAAAGCCGCTTATGAGGATCTCAAGAACAAGCAGGAGGCCCTTAAGAAAGAGATAAACAACTCCGCATCCATTTCTCCAATTCAGCTGGAACAGAAAAGAACTGATACCGAATCAATTCAACGCCAGTTAGATTCGATTTGGAAGAAACATGGCAGCACCGCATTGGAAGCGGAAAATGTCATGAGTGATCAGACAGCGCAGCTAAGTGCAGATTTAACTCAGGCGCAAACAGAAAAAGATAGCGCTGAAGCAAATGTAAAGAAAGCCGCTGCGGAACTTGCCAAAGTAGAGGGAAAAACGGATGCGTACTCCGTTTTTGGAAGTTTTGATTCATGGACGAGTGTTGTGAACGGCGGCAACAACGGCGTCACTCTTGGCAAAATGTTTTCGACAGGTGTCGCCGCACAAAATATTTCTCAAGGACTTCAACAAAGCCGTTGCTTGGCCACCTTGAAAACCATCGTCTCTGGAACAATAACCGCCGAAAACGCAGAGAAAATATGCGGCAAATAGCTCTGTAGGTGAAAATCATTGCGTTCTCAATCCATTACGCCTGTCGATTGCGTCCAGCCAATGCAACCCATTCGATCACCCCGAACAGATAGATAACCACCGCAACCCGCAGAAACCCACAAAATAGCGGTATAACAAATCAAAGCCCGCCCTATGAAAACACAGCAATCTGAGACGGCGACGCGCCCTCCGAGTACACATATAAATGATTAGTTCAAGAAACAACTTGCTCTTACTTAGGGTCAAACCTTACTTTTTATCATTGCTTCATACTTTAGAATCTTCGATTCAGCACGTGGGGTGCGGTGAGGTAAGAACCGCACGTTTGTGTTCCTCGATTCATGCGATTCACTATGTTCGCCTCATCCCACGACTCTGCGAACAGGCACTAAGTGAGGCTACTGACAAGTAGGAAAGACATTGCGGCCAAAGACAATAAGTAAGGAAACAGCCATGTTTAACACATTATTAGCAAACGTAAAATCTCTTTATGATTCCATAACAGGCGCCATTAAAGACGACGCCTCACCTAAGTGCATGGATAGGGGGGGCGATCTTCATTCGATTGTATATTCGGACTTCTTGGCTTTGCCATCGGATACTAGAGGAATTATTTTAAAACGAGCATCGTTCCGCTCACCGCCTGGCAGTGATGAAAAAGCCATCATAGAAACGCGCGATATACCAGAGCTATGGGCTCTTGAGCTTTTGGTAATCGAATACTTACCAAAAGAAGCACTGATCCGCAGAGCTTGGATAACAAGAGAAAAATTCAGGATCCTAGCTGGACAGCAAGCTTACGACTCATATGTTAACAAACTCCCGAAGACAATCGCAGATGATACAATGAAGGAGTCCTGCGACCTTAGCGCCAACGCAGAAGCGCTTCTACGTCAAGACCTTGCTAATCTTGTTCGACAACTTCAGCGAATAACATATTACAGGAACCAAAGAAATAGCCAGATAAACGAAAAGAAAGGCTATGCAATGATCACCATGGCCTTGGCGTTATTGGGTGGCACCTTGCTATATAACATTGGTTCTATTATCAGCTTTTTTGCCTCTATAAATTTCCTATGGTCATCCGACTTTTTCCAAAAGCTAAGTGTGGCTCTGCCCGGCGATGACTTGCGAACAGCTCGCTTATTATTATTAGTTGTATATTCCGGCATGGCCGGCGCTTTTATTAGCATAATTCAACGCATCGAAACAGCTGCCAATGCGCCGACAAGCTTCGCGGAAAGCGTTCTTGAATCAACGGACGCCATAAGCAACATAACACGCAAGTATATGATAACGCTGATCGTTAGCGGTGCGGTTTTTGCCTTTTTAATATTGCTCCTCTCCGTATCAGAAATCATAAAAATTGATAGCATAATCCCCCAAACCAATGGTGATTCCTGCAAAACGCTGGGTGACAATGGAAGAATACTGGACACCTTAGCATGCCTGAAGTATGACACCCCTAATTTGGCGAAACTGCTAGTATTGTGTTTTGTGTCCGGCTTTTCGGAGCGACTAGTTCCAGACGTACTTGATCGCATCGCGTCGCGAGTAAAAGACCAGGGCAAGCCAGAAAAGTAAATAACAAAATAGATTCGACCTCTGAAATTGATGTCATCGTTGGCCGCCGGATCAAACAAGGGAAATATGGTCAGCTACGTAAAAATTGTTATTCATGAAAAAATCTGTCGCCTTTTTTGATACCGCAAAAACCACCTAACAACAGGAGACGCCCCCATGTCGCAATTAGTCGTAACCGCGTCCGCATTGAACCTGCGGGACGCACCAAGCGTGCAGGGCAATGTTGTCGCAATATTGGATCGCGGCGATGTGGTCGCTTCCATTGGGGCTTCACCTGACGGCCATTGGCAAAAGGTGAGTCACGGTGCCGATACGGGCTGGGCCTCGTTCAAGTATCTCCAGCCGGTCATGGCCGAAGCGCCCGTCGCTGCCTTTCCCTGGTTCGACATCGCCGTGCAGGAGGCAGGCACTGCCGAAATTTCCGGTTCCGGCGCCAACCCGCGTATCGTCGAGTATCTGCGCTCCACTACTTTGGGAGCGGATATGGCCGCCAGCGACGAGACGCCTTGGTGTTCCGCTTTCGTCAATTTCTGCGTCGAAAAATCCGGTTTCGCCGGGACGGATTCCGCCATGGCCCGCTCTTGGTTAAATTGGGGGCGTAGGACGGACGCGCCCGTCACCGGTTGCATTGTGGTCTTCGAACGCAGCACCTCGCCGAGCGGCCATGTGGCTTTTTACGTCGCGGATAGCGGAAACGAAATCAAGGTCTTGGGTGGAAATCAAGGGAACAAGGTTTGTTTCGCGGATTACCCAAAAAGCCGTATATTGGGGTATCGCGTGCCGAAATAGCGCGGCGGGGTGGACTTACGAAAGGAAGCCCAATATTGTTTGGTGGTAATAACTTCGGCGCCGATTAGTGATGGCCCCATAAAACAAAAAGGCCGGCATAACGCCGGCCTTTTCTGCAAGCGACATGGGCACCGCTTACACCTTGCGGTAAACCTCCGCCCCCTGCTTGACGAACTCCTCCGACATTTCCTCCATGCCTTCGTTGAGGGCTTCCTGATCGCTCAAGCCCTTGGACGCGGCATAGTCACGCACGTCCTGGGTGATCTTCATGGAGCAGAAGTGCGGGCCGCACATGGAGCAGAAGTGGGCGACTTTCGCTGATTCCTTCGGCAGGGTTTCGTCGTGGAATTCCAGGGCTTTTTCCGGGTCCAGGGACAGGTTGAACTGGTCCTGCCAGCGGAATTCGAAGCGGGCTTTGGACAGGGCGTTGTCGCGGGACTGGGCGCCGGGGTGGCCTTTGGCCAGGTCGGCGGCGTGGGCGGCGATTTTGTAGGTGACGATGCCGTCGCGCACGTCCTGCTTGTTGGGCAGACCCAGGTGCTCTTTCGGGGTCACGTAGCAGAGCATGGCGGTGCCGTACCAGCCGATCATGGCGGCGCCGATGGCGGAGGTGATGTGGTCGTAGCCGGGGGCGATGTCGGTGGTCAAGGGGCCCAGGGTGTAGAACGGCGCCTCGTGGCAGTGCTCCAGCTGCAGGTCCATGTTTTCCTTGATCATGTGCATGGGCACATGGCCGGGGCCTTCGATCATGGTCTGCACGTCGTGCTTCCAGGCGATCTGGGTCAGTTCGCCCAGGGTCTTTAGCTCGGCGAACTGGGCTTCGTCGTTGGCGTCATGGATGGAGCCGGGGCGCAGGCCGTCGCCCAAGGAGAAGCTCACGTCGTACGCCTTCATGATTTCGCAGATGTCTTCGAAGTGGGTGTAGAGGAAGCTTTCTTTGTGGTGCGCCAGGCACCACTTGGCCATGATGGAGCCGCCGCGGGAAACGATACCGGTGAGGCGCTTGGCGGTGAGCGGGATGAAGGGCAGGCGGATGCCGGCGTGGATGGTGAAGTAGTCCACGCCCTGCTCGGCTTGCTCGATGAGGGTGTCGCGGAAGATTTCCCAGGTCAGTTCCTCGGCCTTGCCGTCGACTTTTTCCAGGGCCTGGTAGATGGGCACGGTGCCGATGGGGACCGGGGAGTTCCTGATGATCCATTCCCGCGTTTCGTGGATGTTCTTGCCGGTGGAGAGGTCCATCACCGTGTCGCCGCCCCAACGGATCGACCAGAGCATTTTTTCCACTTCTTCCTCGATGGAGGAGGACAAGGCGGAATTGCCCAGGTTGCAGTTGATCTTCACCAGGAAGTTGCGGCCGATGATCATCGGCTCCAGTTCCGGGTGGTTGATGTTGGCCGGGATGATGGCGCGGCCTTTAGCCACTTCGTCGCGGACGAATTCCGGGGTGATGATTTTGGGGATGCCGGCGCCGTAGGACTGGCCGGGATGCTGGCGGGCGTAGAGCTCCGTCAGGCTTTCCATGCGCTGGTTTTCGCGGATGGCGATGTATTCCATTTCCGGCGTGATGATGCCCTTGCGCGCGTAGTGCATCTGGCTGACGTTGGCGCCGGCCTTGGCGCGGCGCGGAGCGCGGATGTGTTCGAAGCGCAAATGGGCCAGGGCCGGGTCGTGCTGGCGGGCCTGGCCGTAGTCGGAGCTGGGGCCGGCCAGCTGTTCGGTGTCGCCGCGTTCCTGAATCCAGGCGTCGCGCAGGGCGGGCAGGCCTTGCAGCAAATCGATTTCCACCGCCGGGTCGGTGTAGGGGCCGGAGGTGTCGTAGACGTACACCGGCGGGTTTTGCTCGGCGGTGCCCGTGGTGTGGGTCGATTCCTGGCTGATTTTGCGGAAAGGCACGCGCAGGTCGGCACGGCTGCCCTGGACGTAGACTTTTTCCGAGGCCGGGAAGGGGGCGATGGAGGCTTTTTTGGCGGTGACCGCCGGATGGACGATTTCTTGTAACACTGCGCTCATTTCTCTACTCCCGGGCACGGGGGACAAAAGGCGGCGCAGGTGCCTATGCTGGGCTTCACGGACGCTTAAGCCATACCGCTATGGCTTTGCAGCGAAGCTGCGGCTTTCCTACGCCGGTATTAACCGGATCAGGTTCAAAGGGTGCATTCTCAGCCCGCGCCGATGTTCGGCGGGGCGCCCCTAGCCTTGCTGATATCGCGCAAAACTAAAGCATGGGCGGCCAATTTGCAAGGCCGGCTTGCGTGGGGCGGAACCGTCTCGTCTCGAATCGGGCCTTTCGCTTAGCCTGTGTCGTCTCGTCAAACCAAGGGGCCAAGCATCATGACCACGCCGAACCCGACACTGTAGGCAAGCACCAGATAAGCGAAGTTGCGGAAATACGTCATCATGGTTACCTCCCGTATTTTCCCCATGGTGACGATCCCCGCCGCAGACCCCGTTATTATCAGAGTTCCTCCCATGACGACCGCGTAAATCAGCAGCAGCCACTGGTGTTCCGGCATGTCGATATCGGCCTTGAGCACGGCAGCGGTAAGCGGCACGTTGCCGATTATCCCGGCGAGAATGCCGATGACGTAGGTGGTTAAGCTGGCCGGTAGTATCGCGTAAATATCCGCAATGGCATCCAGGGCGTGTATACGGGCCAGCATGCCGACCAATAGCAGCACGCCTAAAAAAAACAGCAGGGAATCGAACTCGATTTCCCGAATGTAGTCGAGCATGTGCAGGATTTTGTCGCCGCCCCGGTAGCTCCCGACAATCAGCATAATGGACAACCCAAACAAGAATGTGAGAACCGGCGGAATAGTGAAATACAGGTTGAGGAATATGGCTGTCAGAATGGTGAGGATGAACAGGACGGCGATCAGGATGTCTACCGGGTTATAAACAAAATCGCGTTTATAGGTCAGCGATAAATCGATGTCGCCATCCATGTCTCTAGCCAGCAGCAGGGCGAGGACTCCCACCGCGACAAACGCGGCGACGCCAAGCAGCAGCAAATTGGTGATATGCACTTTCCCTGCGAGGAATATCATGATGGTTGTTACGTCGCCGGTTATGAGGGCGACGCCGCCAGCGGTTACGGCGAATATGATCGCCGTCGCGAAGTGAATACGCTGGGATTTGTCCAAATCCAAAGGCACGACAATGGACGATACGACTAAAGCGGTGGTGGCATTGTCGCAAAGCAGGGAGAACAGAAACGAGAACAGGGTGACGGAGTAGAAGAGGTTTTTCACCGTCATCTTCGCCGGCAATACCGATCGCATTAAAGCGTCAATCAAGCCCCGGCGATTGATGTACGCCACAAACGTCATGGACGAGAATAGAAAAAGCCACAAGCTGGCGATTTCAAGAATATTGCTGTTGAAGCCGGCGGTGATTTCCGGCCTCTCCGATTGGGCCGCTTCAATATACATGCCGATCCAGGCCATGCAGCCGAAAAACAGCGTGCTTTTGGCTTTGCTTATCTTGGACTGTTCTTCGAACAAAATGCAAAGAAACGCCATGGCTGCGCAGGTGTAGAGGAAAAGCGTTGGCATGAGGCTGTTCGTTAATGCGTTGGTCGTCGTTGCGGCAAAAAACTCTGTACGAAAGTCGAACGGCGAACGTCGCCGGCGCGAGTCTTGCCGCTGCGGCCGTTTAGCTCAGTTCGGTCTGGCGGGCGGCCCTGGGGCATCGCTCGGCTTTTTGCGGTTAAGCGGACGATCCGCCCGCCGTCTGCATGCCGGGCTTGGTTGACAAATTGTTTCCCAGACTCGGTTCCTTCAGGGGAAGGGGGGGCGGTAGAATTCCCCGCGGACGCGGTTTAGCGGCCGGCTGCCGGCCTCCGATCCTGAACCCTCTACCTTCCGCAGAGACTTATCATGCCCATTGTGCCTTTTTCGCCCATCGGTTTCATCGTACTCGCCATCTTCGTCGTGGGGATCGCGCTCATCATCCTGGAAGTCCAGTTGGCGATGGACAAGTTCAAGCCGGCGCTGCTGATGATGTCTTCGGTGGCGGTGCTGGGTGTGTACTATCTGATGACCGGCGAAGGGCCGGAGCGCTTCCATGCGCTGAAGGTCATGCAGGCGGAAACCAAGGAGAGTCTGTTCGCCCTGATTACCTTCATGGCCTTCATGTGGATGATGGTGGAAATTCTCAACGAACGGAATGTTTTTGGTGCGTTGACGGACTTTCTGATGAGGCAAGGCGCGGGGCCTCGGGGCATGTTCTGGGCTACCGGCTTTTTCTGCGCGGTATTGAGTCCATTCATCAGCAGCTTGACCACGTCTATCGTGTTCAGCAACGCCGTGCGTAATATTTCCGTCAATCAGAAATACACCCACGTGGCGTTGTGCAACGTCATCGTCGCCTCCAATTCGGGCGTTTGGTTCGTCGGCACTTCCACCAGCCTGATGGTGATCCTGGCCGACCGATTAACGCTGAGCGATCTTTTATTGCTGTTCCCCGCCAGTTTTTTCGGCTGGGTGCTCAGCGCGCTGGTTTTGCATGGGTTGTACCTGCGTCGCTTGGATGGGACGCCGCTGATTCGTTCCGTCGCAGGCCTAGTGGAACTGGAGTCTGTCCCGCGTAGACGCAGGGAGGACGAGACGGGCGCGCCCTCGGTCGCCGGCATCAAGCCTGGCGGCGTGGGGCTGACCATCATCAGCTTGGCCGCCATCATCGGCGCGGTATTGCTCAATATGTACCTGAAGGTGGACATAGAATTCGCTATCGGCACCGGCTTGGGTTTCGAGATGCTCTACATCTGGTATCTGAAGAAGAAGGGGATCGAAATGCCGCTGGTAATCCAGTTGCAGAAAGTTGAGTGGAGCACGCTGATGTATTACATCGGCATCATCACCGGCATGGCGGCGCTCAACCATGTAGGGTGGCTGTCCTATATCGCCTGGCTGTACGACCACGAGTCGCCCACTTTCGTCAACGTGCTGCTCGGCTTGGTTTCCAGCTTTATCGACAACAACTTGCTGGAGGCGGCGGCGATCATGTCGAGTCCGACCTTGGGGCTGGACCAATGGACCCTCAATACGCTCATGGTGGGCGTGGGCGGCAGTCTGACCGTGGTGGGCTCCGCCGCCGGCGTCGTGGCCATGTCCATTGAGCGCAGTTATACCTTCGCGGCGCACTTGCGTTTTCTGCCGGCGGTGTTGGCGAATTTTTTTGGCTCCTTCGCAATCTGGTATATGCAATTCGAATGGCTGCATTCGTGAGAGCCGTGCTCGCCGAATGTGATTGATATCACTGGCCCGCATCCGCATGTAGAATGGCTCTCCCGCGTGTTTTGCTTCAAGGCGCGCCGCGCAACGCGGCGGCGCTGGCGAGAACCCACGGTTTTTGACCTGATTTTTCCACTTCCGATCATCGCAAAATGCCCCTGCTGAAGTATTTGCCGATCCCGTTTGCTTTGCTTATCCCTTCCTTGTCCGTAGCGGCCGAAGATGCGGGCGCCTCGACGCGGCCCCTCGACTTGACCGGTCATTGGGCCGGCTATCTGGCTTTGGCGCTATTCACCGTCGCTTACCTGTTCGCCACGACCGAAGAACTGACCACTCTGCGCAAGTCCAAACCCATGGTGCTGGCGGCCAGCCTGATTTGGATGGTGATCGCCGCCGTCTATGCCGCCGGCGGCATGGGCGAACTGGTGGGAGCGGCGTTCCGCTCGGCGCTGGAAGGTTATGCGGAGCTGTTCCTGTTCGTGATGGTGTCCATGACTTACCTCAACGCCATGGAGGATCGGGGCGTCTTCGACAGCTTGCGGGTCTGGCTGCTGAGCAAGAATTTCAGTTATCGCCAGCTTTTTTGGATCACCGGTATTCTGGCTTTCTGGATTTCTTCGGTCTGCAATAACCTGACCACGGCGTTGCTGATGGGGGCGGTGATCTTGGCCATGGGCAAGGACTGTCCCACGTTCGTCGCCTTGTCCTGCATCAATGTGGTGGTGGCGGCCAACGCCGGCGGTTCCTTCAGCCCGTTCGGCGACATCACCACCCTGTTGGTATGGCAAAAAGGCGTGGTGCCTTTCGGCGATTTCTACGCCTTGCTGCTTCCGTCCATCGTCAACTTCGCCGTGCCGGCCGCCATCATGCATTTCTGGATACCCAAGGAAAAGCCGGCGGCGGTGCTGGAGGCGCCGGCCTTGAAGCGCGGCGGTATGACCATCATCGTGCTGTTCGCCTTGACCATCGTGACGGCCGCTTGCTTCGAAAACTTCCTCAAGCTGCCGCCGGTGGCCGGCATGTTGATGGGGCTGACTTACTTGAAGTTCTTCAGTTTTTACCTGCAAGTCACGGCGCAACGCGAGGCCGACGCCCAGCCGGTGGCCGACCCGGACGATCTGGAATTGCAGCAAATGGAGATCACCGCGAAAAGCGCTCCGGCCGTCGCCGGCCCCCGTTTGGGCGAGTTGCTGCTGACCGAACACATCATCACCGAACAGCAATTGCGCCAGGTGCTGGACGCCCAGGAGCGGAGCCGGATCAAGGCCCTGGCCGAGGCGGAGCGTAGCCAGCCGTTCGATATTTTCCAAAAGGTTGCCCAGCTGGAATGGGACACGCTGCTGTTTTTCTACGGCGTGATGGTCGGCGTCGGCGGCTTGAGCTTCCTCGGTTACCTGACCGTGGCGTCCCATTACCTGTACGGCGAAATCGACCCCACCGTGGCCAATATCCTGGTGGGTATCGCCTCGGCCTTCATCGACAACGGCACCATCATGCTGGCGGTGCTGACCATGGCGCCGGACATTTCCCAGGGCCAATGGCTGTTGGTGACCCTGGCCGCCGGGGTGGGCGGCAGCTTGTTGGCGGTGGGGTCGGCGGCCGGCGTGGGGCTGCTGGGCCAGGCCAAGGGCGCCTACAGCTTCGTGATCCATTTGAAGTGGACGCCGGCCATCGCCTTGGGGTATTTCGCCAGCATCGGCGCGCACTTTTTGCTCAACGGCCGTTATTTCTGATTACCGGATAGCCGCATCATGACCCATGCCCACGACGAACCCAAAGGCTCCGGCTTCCTGACGCTCTCCCTGGCTTCGGTGGGCGTGGTATATGGCGACGTGGGCACCAGCCCGCTTTATACGCTGAAGGAGGTATTCAACGGCCCCCATGCGATGGCGGTGGACCAGGCCAACGTATTCGGCATCCTGTCGCTGATTTTCTGGTCGCTGACGTTGGTCATTTCCATCAAGTACGTGATCTTCATCATGCGCGCCGACAACCAAGGCGAGGGCGGCATCATGGCCTTGACCACGCTGGCGTTGCAGCGTCGCCATATTCCCTGGCAGCGAGCGTGGATCATGGGGGTTGGGCTGTTCGGGACAGCCCTTTTTTATGGCGATGGCTTTATTACGCCGGCGATTTCCGTGCTGAGCGCCGTGGAAGGGTTGGAGGTGGCGGCGCCCGGTTTGCATGCCTTCATTCTCCCCATCGCCATCGTCGTGCTGGTGGGGTTGTTCGCCATCCAGCGCCTGGGCACCGGCAAGGTGGGCCTGGCCTTCGGCCCGATCATGTGCCTGTGGTTTTTTGCGCTGGGGTATTGGGGCGTGCTGAGCATCCAGCAAAGCCCGGAAATCGTGCAGGCGCTGAATCCGGCCCATGCCCTGCACTTTTTCGCGGAGCACCGCTGGCACGGCTTCCTGGTGCTGGGCGCCGTGGTGCTGGCCTTGACCGGCGGCGAGGCGCTGTACGCCGATATGGGCCATTTCGGTCCCAATCCGATCCGCGTGTCCTGGTTCCTGTTGGTGCTGCCGCCGCTGATGCTCAACTATCTGGGCCAGGGCGCGTTGATCCTGCGCGATCCGCAAGCCATCCAGAATCCGTTTTACCTGCTGGCGCCGTCCTGGGCGCTGCTGCCCATGATCGGCCTGGCGACCCTGGCCACGGTGATCGCCTCCCAGGCGGTGATTTCCGGCGCGTTTTCCATCACCCGCCAGGCCATGCAGCTGGACTACCTGCCGCGCCAGAAAACCGTGCACACCTCGGAAGCGGAAATCGGCCAGATCTACGTGCCCGGCATCAACCGCATGCTGCTGTTCGGCGTGATCGGCCTGGTGCTGTATTTCCATACCTCCTCCAACCTGGCTGCCGCCTACGGCATCGCCGTGACCGGGGCCATGGCGATCGACACCCTGCTGGCGTTTATCGTGGCCATGGATTTCTGGCGTTGGCGGCCGTTGTACGCGGCGCCGTTGTTCGGCGTCTTCCTCTCGGTGGATTTGGCCTTCTTCAGCGCCAACGTGCCCAAAGTTCCCCAGGGCGGCTGGTTCCCCTTGGTGTTGGGCATCACGATATTCTTCATCATGTGGACTTGGCAGAAGGGCCGCACGGTGCTGCGTCATCGCATCCAGAACATGGCCATGTCGCTGAAGACCTTCCTGGAGGACATCGGTCGGCTGGCGCCGCAGCGGGTGTCCGGCACGGCGGTTTTCCTCACCGCCCGGCATCTGAGCATGCCGGTGACGTTGTTGCAGAACTTCGAGCACAACAAGGTCGTCCACGAGCGGGTGGTGTTGCTGACGGTGGATATCGAGGACGTGCCGCACATCGCCGATAGCGGCCGCGTTCAAGTGGAGCGGCTGGAGCACGGCTTCTACCGCGTCACCGCCCGCTACGGTTTCATGGAGTCGCCCAACGTGCCCAAGATCTTGCGCTTGTGCCGCGGCGCCGGGCTGGACATCGAGCTGGCCGACACCACCTTCTTCCTCGGCCGGGAAACGCTGATGCCGTCGGATCGTCCCGACTTGAATCCCTGGCAGGAAAAGCTGTTCATTTCCATGTTCCGCAACGCTTCCAGTCCTATCGCGTTTTTCCAGTTGCCGGTGGATCGAGTGCTGGAGCTGGGCTGCGTGGTGGAGGTCTGACGGATGCGGCCCACCTATTGCTGCGGTCCTTGCTTAAAACTGGATTACAATGACGCGGCCGGCGCGGCCTCGCGCCGGGGCTTTTCAGGCTATTCGGTTCTTTGCGAGCGGCAGCGCTAAACCTCTTGAACATCTTACGATCCGACCCGCAAAATCGCTGGGCGGCCAGGACTTTGGCCGTTATTGTCGCCACCGCGCTGCACTTGGCCGCATGGCAGGCTTGGCGCAACCAGCCGGCCGCCGTGCCGGCGCGCCTGGAACGGGCGGTGGAAGTGGCGTTGGTCAGCCAACCCAGGCTGGTGGCCCAGCCGCAACCCGAGCCGCCTAAACCGCCCCCGCCCAAGCCGCCGGAAAAACCGCTGCCGAAAAAGCCCAAGCCTTTGCCGCGGCCTGTGCCGCTCAAACAGGCGGAGCCCGCGCCTACGCCGGAGCCGGTAGCGGAAGCGCCGCCCCCGCCGGCCGCCGCAGCGCCTGCTGCGCCCGCTCCGGCGCCGTTTCAAGAGGCCAATTACAAGGCGAATTATTTGCAGAATCCGCCGCCCCGCTATCCATCCATGGCGCGGGAGCGCCACTGGCAGGGCGAGGTGCTGGTTCGCACCCGCATCCTGGCGGACGGCACCGCGGGCGAGGTGCGGCTGGAGCGCAGCAGCGGCCACGACGTTCTGGACGAAGCGGCGTTGGAGGCTGTGCGGCAGTGGCGTTTCGTCGCGGCCAAGGAAGGGGACAAAGCGGTGGACAGTTGGGTCATCATCCCCATCGATTTCAAACTAAAAAACTGAGGGCAAGGCTATGGTAGAAATGTCGTCGGCGGGCATCGTCCAGATTACGCTCTGGGTGTTGATCGGCTTTTCCGTGGTCACTTGGGCGATCATTTTTCTCAAGAGTTACGAGCAGTGGCGCGTGAACCGCGGCAACCGCGCCTACGCCCAGGCTTTTTGGAGCGCCGCCGACCTGAGCGAAGCGGTGCGCTTGGATCAGTCTTCCAGCGCCATCGGCCGCATCGCCGGCGCCGGTTTCGCCTTGCTGGCGGATTGGCAGGGCAACACGTCGCGCATGTTGCAACTGAGCGGCGACGTGCAGGAAATCCTGGAGCGCTGCCTGCGCCAGCAGATCAGCAAGGAACGCAAGGCCTTGGAGCAGGGCTTGTCGATCCTCGCCAGCGTCGGCAGCACCTCGCCCTTCGTCGGCCTGTTCGGCACGGTGTGGGGCATCATGCACGCCTTGCAGGACATCAGCCACGCCGGTTCCGCCAGCCTGGACGTGGTGGCGGGTCCCATCGGCGAAGCCTTGATCGCCACAGCCATCGGCATCGCGGCGGCCATCCCAGCGGTGCTGGCCTACAATTTTTTCCTGCGCCAAGTTAAGCTGTGCGAGGCGGAACTGGAATATTTCGCCACCGATTTTCTCCACCTGGCCGTCAAGGCCAATCTGCAAGCCAACGAGGGTAAATAAGCATGGCGTTCAAGACCGAGTCCTCCGACGAAGCGATGGCCGAAATCAACGTCACGCCGCTGGTGGACGTGATGCTGGTGCTGCTGGTGGTGTTCATCGTCACAGCGCCTTTGCTGACCCAGGCGGTGCACGTCAACCTGCCGAAAACCGAACAGGCCGCGCCGGCGCCGGAAAAACACCTGCTGACGGTCAGCATCGACGCCCAGGGCGGCATCACGGTCAACGAGCAGGCCACGGCGCTGGAAGCCCTGGGGCAACGCTTCAGCGACCAATTGAAAGGCGATCCCGAGACCACCGTGCAGTTCCACGCCGACACCGCCGTGCCTTACGGCAAGGTCGCCCAGGTGATGGCCCTGGCTCAGCACGCCGGCATCACCAAGCTGGCTTTCATCACCCAGGAACAATAGTTCTCGGGCGGTGCGTTCCGGCCCCGGGGGCCGGTTGTAATTCCGCATCCAGCCTATACCATATCCCCATCATCGAACGGTGCGGCGGCCTGCCGGGTTGCTGCGCCGTTTTCTGCGTCCGCCGGGCGCGCAACCCATAACCACAACCACCAGGCGGTCCGCCTTGGCCGGCAGGGGAGAGAGATGCAAATCGAGTCCATTTTGAAGTCGTATGCCCGTTATGCGCCGGTGTACGACCACACGTTCGGCTGGCTTTTGAGCTTCCACGGCCGGGCGCTGGCGGCGGAAATTTCCAACCACCGCCCCGGCGCCGTGCTGGAAGTGGGCGTCGGCACCGGCATCGGCCTGCGCCATTACCGCCACGATCACAAGATCTACGGCATCGACGTGTCGCCCCACATGTTGGAACGCGCCCATCAGCGTATCGCCCGCAAGCGGCTGGCCCACGTGCAGAGCCTGGAAATCATGGATGCGCGGCAAATGACTTTCGCCGATAACAGTTTCGACACGGTGGTGGCGGCCTACGTCATGTCGGTGGTGCCGGAGCCGGCCAAGGTGATGCGGGAAATCGAGCGGGTGTGCAAGCCCGGCGGCAGCGTGGTCATCGTCAACCATTTCGCCTCGGAAAGCGGTTTTCGCCGCCGTTTCGAAGGCATGCTGGCGCCTTTGTCGGAGCGCCTGGGCTGGCGTCCCGACATGCCGGTGCAGGAAATCCTGTCCCATACCTCGCTCAAGGAAGTGAGCCGCCATACCCTGCCGCCCATGGGATTGTTCACCTTGCTGCATTTGCGCAAGGACGCTTAATCCCGCCGAGCCGCCTTGGCCTTGCGTCTCGTGGCGGCCTGGGAAACCGGTCGCTTCCGGCGGTTTTCGGCGCGCGCCGGCGCCGGTCCCGTGGCGTTTACCATGCGGTGGCGGTAATGCTAAACTGCCGTACATTATTGCCGATGGCCCAACTTTCAAGCGAATAGGATGAGCGCCCCTCCCCGTCCCCAAAAAATCAGGCCGGCCATTGAGCTGCGCAGCGGTTCGGTTACCGTGCCGGTATTGCGTTTATTGACCGCCGATATCGATCTGGTCGCCGAGCAGTTCGCCGAGAAAATCGATCAGGCGCCGGAGTTTTTCCGCAACGCGCCGGTGATGGTCGAGCTGAGCGGCTTGGTCGCCAGCGACGTAGACTTTTCTGCTTTGTTGAGCAAGCTGCGCGCGTTGGGCGTGCAGCCCATCGGCGTGCGCGGCGGCAGCGAAGACTTGCACCAGACCGCGCAGGCGGCCGGGCTGGTGGTGTTCGAGGGGCGCTCCGAACCGCAAGCGGTATATAGCGGCAGCGGCGAGACGGCCGCTCCGGTGGAAGCCGCGCCTAGGTCGGAGCAACCCCAGATCGATGCGCAATCGGCGGAAAAGCGCACGCGGACGATCACCCAGCCGATACGCTCGGGACAGCGGGTCTATGCTCAGAAGGGCGATTTGATCGTGATGGCCACCGTCAGCGCCGGGGCGGAAATCATCGCCGACGGCAATATCCATGTTTACGGCACTTTGCGCGGACGCGCCCTGGCCGGCGTCAACGGCGACACCAGTTGCCGCATTTTCTGCCAGGACTTGCAGGCCGAGCTGGTGTCGGTGGCGGGCAATTACCGCATCAGCGAAAACCTGGACGACAGCGTACGCGGCAAGGCCGTGCAGATTTACCTGCAGGGCGAATCGCTCATCATCGAACCGCTGTAACCCTGCAATCCCAGTTTACTGTCGGAGGAAAGGAAGTTGGCAAGAATCATTGTTGTGACATCGGGCAAAGGCGGTGTGGGTAAGACCACCACCAGCGCCGCGTTTTCCATGGGCTTGGCGCTGAAGGGCCACCGCACCGTCGTGATCGACTTCGACGTGGGCCTGCGCAACCTGGACTTGATCATGGGGTGCGAGCGGCGCGTGGTGTACGACCTCATCAACGTCATCAACGAAGAGGCCAGCCTCAATCAGGCGTTGATCAAGGACAAGCGCTGCGAGAACCTTTCCATCCTGCCCGCATCCCAGACCCGCGACAAGGACGCGCTCACCATGGAAGGGGTGGGGCGGATTTTGGAAGAGTTGTCCAAGACTTTCGAATACATCGTCTGCGATTCGCCGGCGGGCATCGAGTGGGGCGCCCATCTGGCCATGTATTTCGCCGACGACGCCATCGTGGTGACCAACCCGGAGGTGTCCTCGGTGCGCGACTCGGACCGCATGCTGGGCCTGTTGGCCAGCAAATCGCGCCGGGCCGAGCAAAACATGGAGCCCATCAAGGAATACCTGCTGTTGACGCGTTATTCGCCGAAGCGGGTCAAACTGGGCGAAATGCTCAGCGTGAAAGACGTGCAAGACATTCTCGCCCTGCATCTTTTGGGCGTGATCCCTGAATCCGCCGCCGTGTTGGGCGCCTCCAACTCGGGCAATCCGGTCATTCTGGACGACAAGAGCGACGCCGGCCAAGCCTATATGGACGTGGTGCGGCGCTATCTGGGCGACAACGTGCCCTATCGCTTCATCGACGAAGAAAAGAAGGGGATGTTCGGGCGCTTATTTGGTGGGGGCTAGGTCATGGGGTTGATCGACTATTTTCGCAAGCAACCCTCCTCGGCGGCCGTCGCCAAGGAACGGCTGCAAATCCTGGTGTCCCACGAACGCTCGGAACGCAATCGGCCGGACTACTTACCCAAGCTGCAAGCGGAGTTGCTGGAAGTGATCCGCAAATACGTGTCGGTAGAGCAGGACGCCATCAGCGTCCACATGGAGCAGGACGACAACCGGGAGGTTCTCGAGTTGAACATCGTTCTGCCGGAGAACGAAGGCAGGCGCCGCCGCTAGAGAACTCTCGGCGCTCCTAACAGCGCCGGACGGCTTCGTTCCCTAGGAAGGGGCGTTGGCCGGCGAGTGTTTTTTCGGGTAGTCGAACCACAGCGTCCCGCCCCCGAATCGGGCCAGTTCGCGCCAGCTTGTCCCCTCCACACGGATGACCACCGCGCCCGCGGTGGGAATCTCGCTAAAGTCATCCCCCGTCAGTCGTTCGGCCAGTTCGGTGATGTCCGGGTTGTGGCCGACCAGCATCACTTCGTCAAAGCGGTCGTCGGTTTCCGTCAGCGCTGCCAATAGCGCCTGCACGCCTTGCAGGTAAAGCCGTTCGTCGCAACGAATGGCCTTGCCGGGATAGCCTAATGCCTCTGCGACGATTTTGGCGGTTTTGCGCGCCCGCTTGGCCGGGCTGGATAGGATCAGGTCGGGGCAAGCGCCCCACGCTTTCAGGCGCAAGCCCATGGCGGGCGCGTCGCGCTTGCCGCGGCCGCTCAAGGGCCGATCGAAGTCCGCCAGTTCCAATCGTTTCCAGCTGCTTTTGGCGTGGCGCAACAGAATCAAGCGTTTCGCCATGGCGGCTCAGTCTTTCTTCAGGCGAACGGCCAGCACGTCGCAGCGGGTGTAGTGCAGCAAGCTGGACGACGTGGAGCCCAGCAACAGCTGCAGGCCGTGCTTACCGTGAGTGCCGACCACGATCAGGTCCACGCCGTTTTCCTCGGCGATCCGGATCACTTCCACCTTGGGGCTGCCGATTTCCACCACGCAGTCGGACTCCGCCACGCCCAGATCTTGCGCCATGCTTAGCAAGCGGCGCTTGGCTGTTTGCACCAGTTCGTCGCTCAGCTCCACGTCGAAGGGCACGGCCGGGCCGTAGGCCGAGTCGGCGATGGGCATGTAGTCCACCACGTGTAGCAGCGTCAGCTTGGCTTGATTGCGCTGCGCCAGGTCGTGGGCGCGGCGGGCGACGATTTCGCTGCCTGCGCCGAAGTCGGTGGCCATGAGAATGTGGCGGTAGGCTTGCATGGGTCGTTTCTCCGGCGGATTGCGGGTGGTGGTTTTATGCTAAGGCATTAAGGGGCGGGAAACAAAAACGCCATCAATTGGAACGACACCACGGTGTACAGTACGGCCACGACAAAGCCGATGGGCAGCGGCTGGGACAGCGCATGGCGGACGATATGGGCCATGATGGCCACGTGCCAGCCCACCAGGCCCAGCCATAAAATGCCCAGCAACTCGCCGGCGCCGAAGCCGGCCAGCAGTTGCAGCGGCGGGATGCCCAGGGCGCTGATGAGGGCGTCGGTGCCCAGCCAGGCGATGGCCATCTGCAGGAAGCGCTTGGGCCGGTTGACGGTGTAGAGCAGCGCCGCCACCACCGCCAGGCTCATGACGGTTTCCGTGGCGGTTTGCAGGGCGGCTTGCGGCCAGCCCACGTCCGGCGCCAGCAACAGCGTGCCCAGGGCCAGGTAGGCAGCCAGCACCAAGCGGAACAAAAAGCCGGAAGCCGGCAAATCCTGCGGTCCTTTGCGGTAAAGACAAATGTCCAGGAACAGTTTCAACAGCGGCATGATCGAACCTCGCAAACGAAGGCGGGAAACTTAGCACACATCGTTGCCGGGACAAATGCGCGGCTTGCGCAAACGGGGCCTGGTTCTAAAGCGCTTTATCGGTCGGCGGCGTCCGGCCGTAACGCCCGCACCGCCAGGATGCGTCGCCGCCGTTGTTCCTCGCCCAAGGCGGCTCCGGTGTAGCCTTCCTCCAACAGGGGTTTGGCCGATACGGCCTGCGCCGCCGCATGGGCCGCACGCAAATAGCCGGCTTGCGGGTAGTCGATGTCTTCCAGGCCGGCGCGTCCCCTGGCGTCGGCTTCGCAGGCCAACAGAAATTTCTCCAGCCGTTGCGGCTGGCGGAACACGTCCAAGGACTGGAACAGGTCCACTACGGTGGCCGGGCGCAGTTCCAAGGCGCGGTGGCAGCGGCCGTGGAAGCGCATGACTTTTTCCGCCAGGATTTTGTAGTCGTTGGGCGCTTTGACGCGGCGGCACAGGGCGTCCAGGGGCGCCAGTCCCAGTTCCTCGTGGCCGTGGTGGCTGGGCCAGGCTTCCGGCGGCGTCAGCGCCTTGCCCAGGTCGTGGGTGAGGGCGGCGAAGCGCACCTGCCGGTCCGGGCAGAGGCGGGCCGCCTGGTCCAGGACCAGCAAGGTGTGGACGCCGGTATCGACTTCCGGGTGATAGCGGGGCGGCTGGGGCACGCCGAACAGGGCGTGGATTTCCGGGAAAAGCCGCTGCAGCGCGCCGCAGTCGGCCAGCACGCGGAAGAAAGCGGAAGGGGCGGGCTCGGCCAACGCTTTTTCCAACTCGGCCCACACCCGCTCCGCCACCAGGGCGTCCACTTCTCCCGCCTGAGCCATGGCAGCCATGAGACTGTTGGTTTCCGCGGCGATGCGAAAGCCCAGATGGGCGTAACGGGCCATGAAGCGCGCCGCCCGCAGGATGCGCACGGGATCCTCCTGGAACGCCGGGGAGACGTGGCGTAGCGTTCGCGCTGCCAGGTCGCTGCGCCCGCCGAAAGGATCGATGAGGTTGCCTTCTTCGTCCTCGGCCATGGCGTTGACGGTGAAATCGCGCCGCCGCAAATCCTCCTCCAGGGTCACGTCCGGTTCGGCGTGCACTACGAAGCCGCGGTAGCCGGGGGCGGTTTTCCGCTCGGTGCGCGCCAGGGCGTATTCCTCGTGGGTTTGCGGGTGGAGGAAGACGGGGAAGTCGCGCCCCACCGGGCGAAAGCCGCGCGCCGCCATCGACTCGGGCGTTTCGCCCACCACCACCCAATCCCGTTCTTTCACCGGCTGGCCCAGCAATTTATCCCGCACCGCGCCGCCCACGAGGTATTTCTTCATGCTTTCGTTTGCTGTTTATCCGCTGTTTGTTGCTAGCATAAGCCGCTCTTAGCCAACTGGTAAACAGGCGTTCCGTGTCCGACGTTTTTCTGCTTTATGGCGCCGTGGGCGCCGTGGCCGGGGTGCTCTCCGGTTTGTTTGGCGTGGGCGGCGGCGTGGTGATCGTGCCGCTGTTGGCCATGGTCTTTCCGTCCCAGGGCATCGCCGACGAGCTGGTGATGGTGATGTCCGTGGCCACTTCGCTGGCCAGCATCATCGCCACCTCCGTTTCCGCCGTGGCCGCCCACCAGCGCCGTGGGGCGGTGCAATGGCCTTGGGTATGGCGCCTGGCGCCGGGGATATTGTCGGGCGCGGCGGTCGGGGCGGTGCTGGCGGAGCACTTGCCCGGGCGTACGTTGAAACTGGCGTTTGCGTTGTTTTTGTTGTTCGTGGCGGGGCGATTGCTGTTTGCCAAGCGCGCCGCCGGCGGAAGCGGCCGCGTTTCCTGTTGGCGCAACGGCGCGGCGGGGGCCGGCATCGGCTTGTTGTCGGCCATTGTCGGCATCGGCGGCGGCACTTTGACCGTGCCTTACTTGGTGAAGCGCGGCGTTGTCATGGCCCAGGCGGTGGCGACATCCAGCGCCTGCGGTTTGCCCATCGCTTTGGCCGGGGCGCTGACCTATCTGTATTTGGGCTGGCATCGTTCCGGCTTGCCGCCGCTGAGCTGCGGTTATATTTACCTGCCGGCTCTCGCCGGTATCGCCTTGTGCAGCATGTTTTTCGCGCCGCTGGGCGCCCGGCTGGCGCATCGCTTGCCCGCCGCTGGTTTGAAGCGCTGTTTCGCCGCCTTGCTGGTGCTGGTGGCCGGGCGTCTGTTGCAGCAATCTTGGCCGATATTTTGAGCTTCCACTATGACCCGCAAACCCCGCATCGAAATCGAATTCTGCACCCAATGCCGCTGGCTGCTGCGCGCCGCCTGGCTGGCCCAGGAGTTGTTGACCACCTTCGAGCAGGAGATCGGCGAGGTGGCGTTGATTCCCGGCACCGGCGGCGTCTTCGAAGTGCGCGGAGAGGGGGCGTTGCTTTGGTCGCGCAAGCAGGAGGGGCGGTTTCCGGAGGCCAAGGAGTTGAAGCAGCGACTGCGCGACTTGGTCGCCCCGGATAAGCCCTTGGGCCATTCCGAGCCCAAAGCCTAGTGTTATCGCCGGCGCGCGAGTGCGCGTAGGCCCTGTCCCGCGACAGGCGGCGGGCGTCGTTTAGGCTTGGTCAACGGTCCAGCCATGCGGCCAGTTGTTCGACCGCCATGGGCTTGGCGATGTGGTATCCCTGCGCCATGTCGCAGCCCAGCGAGGCTAGCCGATCGAGGATCACCTGGCTTTCCACGCCTTCGGCGACAACCTTGAGGTTGAGGCTATGGGCCAGTTCGATGGTGGAGTGCACGATGGTGGCGGAGTTGGGATTGCTGTCCATATCCCGGACGAACGACTGGTCGATCTTGATGATGCTGACCGGCAGCTTCTGCAAATAGCTGAGGGACGAGTAGCCGGTGCCGAAGTCGTCCACGTGCAATTCGAAGCCCCGCCGGCTCAGTTGGCACAGCGTTTTCAACGCGCTGTCCGGGTCGTCCATCAAGGCGCTTTCCGTCAGTTCCAGCTGGATTTTTTCGGCGGCCACGCCCCAGGTTTGGCAGAGCTCGTCGATCCGTTCCAGCAGCTTGGGATCGTGCAGGTTGCAGACGGAAAGATTGACCGCGAGCGCCACGTCCAAACCCTTTTGCAGCAAGGCGTGGGCGTGGCTCATGCCGGCCTCCAGGGCCCAGTAGGTCAGCGGCTTGATCAATCCGGTGCGTTCCGCGAGCGGTATGAATTCGCCCGGCGCTATCATGCCCCGCACCGGATGCTGCCAGCGCATCAGCAGTTCGGCGCTGCTGGCCTTGCCGGTGCGGAGATCGATCTTGGGTTGCCCGTACAGCAACAGCTGCGGCGGACTCTCCACCGCCCGCCGCAGCTCGCCCACCAGCATGAGGCGGCGGGCGCAGTCCTGGTCTTCGCCGCCGTCGAACAACAAGTAATCGGCGCCTTTCTGTTTCGCCTCGTACATCGCCTTATTGGCGCGGCGGAACAGCAAATCGACGCTATCCCCGTGTTCGGGAAACAGGGCGATGCCGGTGGTGGTGCGTACGTCAATGACCAAGTTGTTGATTTCGAAAGGCTCTTCCAGGTATTGGAGGATGCGGTTTTCCACCTCCTGGGCGCGGGAAGCGTCGCAGCCGGGAAGGAGAATGCCGAATTCGTCCTCGCCGATGCGCGCGACCATGTCGCCGTCCGCGACGGCACTGCGCAGGCGCTGGGCCAGCTTGTGCAACAGCAGGTCTCCTTCGCCGTAGCCGAACGCTTCGTTGAAGTCGCGCAGCCGGTTGACGTCCAGTTCCAGCAGGGCGAACGGCAGGTTGCGGTCGCGCGACCGGGCCAACAGCTCGCTGAGGCGCTGGTTGAGGGCGGCGCGGTTGGGCAGGTCCGTCAACGTGTCGTGGAAAGCCAGCTTCACCAGGGAGGCTTGGGCTTTTTCGTGGTCGGCGCGCAGACGGATGGTGGCGATTCCGTATGCCAGGTCCGCCGCCGTTTCGCTGAGCAGTTCCAGCTGTTGGGCGCCGAACACATCGGGTTCGCGCGCATAAATCGCCAACACCCCCAGCGCTTTGCCGTCCACCCGCAACGGCAATGCGATCACCGAGCGATAGCCGTTTTTCTCCGCCGCCTCGCGCCAGGGCGAGAACGCGGGATCGGTGAGCGTGTCGTTCACCGCGAAAGGGCTGCCGGAGCGGATGGCTCGTCCTATGGGGCCTTGCCCGAATTCGTTATCCCCCCAGCTGACGCGGATCCGTTGCAGGTAATCGAGGGCGACGCCGGCGTGCGCCATGGGAAGAATGGCTTGGCTTTCGTCGTCCGCGCAATAGCCGACCCACGCCATGAGGTAATGGCCTTTTTCCACGGCCACCCGGCACATGGCTTGGAGCAGCGCCGTTTCTTCCTTGGCGTGCAGCAAGGTGCGATTGCCGGCGCTGAGCAGGTGCAGGGCGCGGTTCACGTTGCCCAGCTCGGTGATGGCCTGTTGTAGCTTTTCTTCCTGCTGTTGCAGCCTGTGCGCCATGTGGTCGAACGATTTCGCCAGTGTGCCCAGCTCGTCGGCGGCCGGAGCCAGTCCGGTGCGCGCGCTGAGATCGCCTTGGCCGAAGTCGAGGATCGCGGCGTTAAGCCGCCGCAATTTGCGCAGAATCAACACGTCACTGCCCAACCACGCCGCGGCCAGCACCGACGCCAGGGCCAGGCCGAGCCATGCGAGGCGCTGGCCGAGCATGCGGTTGGCTTCCGCGTACAGCCGCCGCTTGGGGGTGCTCAGGGTGAGAAAGGTGGACCCCCTGGAGGTGGAGTCCAACGCATGGAGTAGCGTTGCCCGCTCGATCTGCGCTTCGTCGATCCATTCGGTGACGCTGCTGGGTCCGAGGGCCATGGCCGCCCTGAGCCGGGGAAAATCCGGCAGGCTTTGGCCGATGTTAAACGTGTCGGGGGGGTAAGCCGCCAACACCGTGCCTTCGTTGTCGATGAGCGCCACGTTGGAGTCGGGCGGCAGCTGAATGTGGCTCAGCAGCGTGTTTAGCCAGGATAAATCGATGGCAAGATAGGCGACGTAGACCAAGCGGCCTTCGCTTACCAACGGATAGGCGGCATTTACCGTGGGTTTTCCGGTGATGCGGCCGGTTTGGTAGCGGCCGATGGCGAAGTCGCGGCTGTCCCGGGCTTGGCGAAAATAATCGCGGTCGGCCAAATTGACCGCGCCTTTGAAAGGCACCACGCTGCACAACACCGTGCCGTCGGGAGCGATCAGTCCGAAGTTGATGTAATAGGGGAAGCGGCGCAGCCATTCGGTGCCCAGTTCCGCGCATTTCCCTTGTATTTTGCCGGTATAAAGTTCGCCGGTTTTAGCCAGCGAGGACAGTATCTGTTGGGTGTGTCCAAAAATCAGTTGCTGCTGCAGCGCCGCCGTTTCCGCCAGTTCCTGCGCTTGGCGCTGGGCGGCGGCGAGGGATTCCTGGCGTTGCCGCAGGCTGTCGTAAACAACCACGGCAAATAACGGCAAGACGGCGAGCCCAACCAATAGCAGCAACCTGGCTCGAAGGCTGAAAAAGCGAGTCTGTGCCATGGCGCAACGCTCCTTGTGGTTTTTCGTTCGGCCGACCCGACGGCACTGAAAGCGAGACTCGCCGTCAAACTTTTAAATGCCCGGTAAGCGGCGGGATGCGCCATATCTGGCTATGGCGTTATCCCATGCGCTTTTGTTGGTCACGCAAAAAACCGATCTTCGTACAAGATAGGCAATTTCCCTCGTCGCGCGGGTCTGCCGGTGTTCGGTTTGCCCGGCGAGCATTAAACCGGTATTTCGCGGTACCGTTTTGCGTTCGCTCAAACGGCGTCGTTCCCCGGCCCGCAGCGTCATACTAATACCTGATGCCGGCATGCGTTGGAAAATCTTCTCCAGGGTAGACGCCGCCGACCAGAAACCAAGGGCGGTCCTGCACGGAGCCGGGGCGCCGATTATTAACCCCGCCGATTGTCCATCCAATATGTGCGGTCATTCGGCGTTGCGAGACTTTTCCCGGCCAGCCGGTGCTGGCCGTCGCCGCTGCGTTTTTATGCAGGTTGTCGGCTGTTATGCGTTCAACGAATATCGTCGTATCGCAGGCGGTGCCCGCTTTTGCAATACGCAAAAATACCCCAGCGATTTGCGCTAACCCGATTTACCGTTGCCACGGTATGTGTATAAAAAATACGGTATTCGATCGCTGCTGATTATTATGAATCATGGATTGGCGGGCTTTCGATGATATAGGGCACGATTTATGGTTAAAGGGATATTAAGGTCTGCGGTGTAGTATTTTTGTGATAACAGTCACGACCTCGGCGGGTGCTCGCCTGCAAAAGGCAACGGGGTTCTCGACTAAGAGTATGTTTGGTGTCGTGTCCGGTTGGGCGGCATCTCTATGGGGCGGAGGCGGGCGCACCATCGGCGGCATGGGAAACGTGGGAGCCATGAACGAATTAGCGCCAAGGGCGCGCCATTGCCCGGCCTTGTCGATGCGCTCTAGGCATGAGCCACCGTCGACGTTAGGGCAGGAGGGGGACGGATGACTATGAACCGCAAGCAACGCCAAGCAATCGAGCAGCTTGAAAAAGCGGCGAAAGCGCTGGGCTTGGACGCCGTCCAGGAAACCATCAGCGAGTCCGTCGATGGGGTCAACTTGGACATGGACATCCCCGCGGGGAAACACCACAAAATACACGTCCATATCCATGTGGACGAGGATGGCGAACTTTCCTAGCCTTTAAGCAAGGCGCTGATCCGGCATGATCCGCTCGCCGCGGCCTCCGCGCTTCCCTGGGCGGCAAAACCGGCCGTTCCGGCTTGTTTCGGAAGCGGTGACGATTTCGTCACGGTGCCGTCTGATATAATGCGCAAACACATACGCCCCGGTAGCTCAGATGGATAGAGCGTCCCCCTCCTAAGGGGAAGGTCACACGTTCGAATCGTGTTCGGGGCACCAGTCAAATCGAAGGCCCTAGCGTAACGCGCTAGGGCCTTTTTTGTCGCTTTGGGGGCGCCAAAGCCAATCAGGCGCATCGAGGGCGGCTTGTTGTCTAGGGCTAGTAAGGCCGGCGGCGTATTCCCAGCCGGTACAGCAACGGCGACAGCAGGATTTCCGCGGCAAAAAACACCGTCAAGACGGCGAGGGTTTCGGTTATGCCGAGCGGCAGCCACGGCGTTAGGGCCAGGGCCGGCAGCAGGGCTTCGGGGATTTGGTCCAAGCCGGTGGCGCGCGAGCTGGCCGGTAGGCCGCGACGGCGCTTGAGGAAGCTGGAGAACAGGTCGCCCGCCATGCTCCAGGACGCCGCCCAGGCGCCCAGCCACCAGGGCCAGCCCAGCCAGGGCGCGGTGGCGGAGGCCAGCAGCAACGCGGCGATCAGGCCGCGCCAGGTTTTCGAGGCTCCGAAGAGGGGCTGGCCGTCCGCCAGTCGCCGCCCCCCGTCCACGGGGGCGGCGCAACGGCCGCCCAAGAGGTTGCGCGCGAATACCGGCCCGCCGTTGGCGGCGGCCAGGATCACCAGCACTTGCGCCGTCAAACCCAGGTTCATAGGCGCCGCGCGGCATCAGTAACTGAGGTGGGTTTCTCTTCCGGTACGGGGCCAGGCGCTGAGCACCGCCCGCACCAGCGTCGCCAGGGGAATGGCGAAGAATACGCCCCAAAAGCCCCACAGCCCGCCGAAAAACAGGATGGCGACGATGATGGCCACGGGGTGCAAATTGACCGCTTCCGAGAACAGCAACGGCACGAGCAGCACGCCGTCCAGCGTTTGGATGACGCCGTAGGCCAGCAGCAGGTAATAGAAGTCGTGGCTGAGTCCCCATTGGAAAAACGCCACCAGCAGCACCGGCACGGTCACCAAGGTGGCGCCGATGTAGGGAATGATGACCGACAAGCCGTTGGCCACCGCCAGCAGGGCCGGGTAATTGAGGCCCATCAGGCTAAAGGTGACGTAGCTGACGCAGCCCAGGATGAGGATTTCGAAAAACTTGCCGCGGATGTAGTTGCCGATTTGCATGTCCACTTCCCGCCACACGGTGGTGGACAGGTTGCGCTCGCGGGGCAGGTATTGGCCGAACCACGCCATGATTTTGGCTTTGTCCTTGAGAAAGAAAAAAATCAGCAAGGGCATCAGTATGAGGTACACGATCAACGTCGCCACGCCGAGCAGCTTGGTGTAGGAGTAGCTCAGCATGTCCTGCCCATAGCTGAGCAGGTCGCGGCGCACGGCGGCGATGATTTCCTGGATTTGGTCCTGGGTGATGAAGCTGGGATAGCGTTCCGGCATCTGCAGGACGACTTTCTGCGCCTCGTTGATCATGTAGGGCAGTTGCAGGAACAGCTGCATGGCCTGCTGGTACAGCAGCGGCAGCAGGGCGATGAGCACGTAGGTGACGAAAGTCAGGAAGCCGCAGTACACCACCAGCACCGCCGGGGTGCGCGGCATGCGCTTGCGTTCGCCGTAGGCGACGATGCCTTCCAAGAGGTAAGCCAGCACGGCGGCGGCGAACACCGGCAGCATGATATCCGACAGGGTGACGATGATGGCGAAGCCGATCACCAGTAGGATGGTGAGGGACATGGCTTGGGCGTTGGGCAGGACTCGCTTGAGCCAGTCGCGAAAAATTTCCATGGAGGGTGCCGTTGTTGTTTTCGGTGTTATAGAGGCGTCCGCGGCGCCATGTTACACCATGGCCGGCATGGCGGCACAGCCTGCCATGCACAAATTATCCACAGCTTGTTCACCGGTTAAAGCACACGATATTGTGCTTTGGTTCCGGTTGACACACACTTTATTGTGTATAAACATAGCGGTCATCCCACCTTACAACGCGAGATCCAGACCATGGAAACGGAAACCCTTGTACGCAGCACCCCCTCCAACGTCATCCCCGAAGCCGCTGTGCCCACGTCGGAACTGCAAGCGGTGATGCCGGGCGAAATGCGGGTGATTCGTCGCAACGGCAAGGTCACCGCCTTCGACGCCAATAAGATCAGCGTCGCCATCACGAAAGCTTTCCTGGCAGTGGAAGGCGGCAACGCCGCCGCCAGCCGGCGCATCCACGACACCGTCGCCGAGTTGACCGCGCAAGTGGCGAAAGCCCTGCAACGCCGTTTTTCCGGCGGCGGCACCATGCACATCGAGGACATCCAGGACCAGGTGGAACTGGCCCTCATGCGCGGCGAGCATCACCGTATCGCCCGCTCCTACGTGCTCTACCGGGAGGAGCACGCCCGCCTGCGCGCCGAAAAGGCTAAGCAGGAGCCGAAAGCGGAAGCCGGCGAGGCCTGCCTGCACGTCACCCTGCCCGACGGCAGCCGCAAGCCCCTGGACGAAGCCCGTTTGCAGAAAGTGGTGGCGGAAGCCTGCAGCGGCCTGTCCGACGTGGACGGCGCCTGGATCATCGACGAGGCGCGCCGCGGCCTGTTCGACGGCGTGCCGGAAAAAGACGTGGCCGCCACCCTGGTCATGGCCGCCCGCACCCGCATCGAGCAGGAACCCAACTATTCCCAGGTGGCCGCGCGCCTGCTGCTGGACAGCATGCGCCACGAAGCCCTGGGCTTCCTCGGCAACGTCGGCGTCAACGCCACCCAGGACGACATGGCCGAGCAGTACCCGGAGTATTTCGCCGCCTACGTCAAACGCGGCGCCGAGCTGGAGCTGTTGTCGCCGGAACTGACCCGCTACGACCTGGATCGCCTGGGCGCGGCCCTCAAGCCGGAGCGCGACCTGCTGTTCACCTACCTGGGCCTGCAAACCCTTTACGACCGCTACTTCATCCACAGCAACAACGTGCGCTTCGAGTTGCCGCAGGCGTTCTTCATGCGCGTCGCCATGGGCCTGGCCATGAACGAAATCGACCGCGAATCCCGCGCCATCGAGTTCTACAACCTGCTGTCCAACTTCGACTTCATGTCGTCCACCCCCACCCTATTCAACGCCGGCACCCTGCGGCCGCAGTTGTCCAGCTGCTACCTCACCACCGTGCCCGACCACCTGGACGGCATCTACAGCGCCATCAAGGACAACGCCCTGCTGTCCAAATACGCCGGCGGCCTGGGTAACGACTGGACCCCGGTGCGCGGCATGGGCGCCCACATCAAAGGCACCAACGGCAAGAGCCAGGGCGTGGTGCCGTTCCTGAAAGTGGCCAACGACACCGCCGTGGCGGTGAACCAGGGCGGCAAGCGCAAGGGCGCGGTGTGCGCCTATTTGGAAAGCTGGCACATCGACATCGAGGAGTTCCTCGACCTGCGCAAGAACACCGGCGACGACCGCCGCCGCACCCACGACATGAACACCGCCAACTGGGTGCCGGACCTGTTCATGAAGCGCGTCGCCGAGGAAGGCCAGTGGACGCTGTTCTCCCCCAACGACGTGCCGGATTTGCACGACCTCACCGGCGCCGCTTTCGACGCGCGCTACCAGGAATACGAAGCCAAGGTGGACCGGGGCGAACTGACCCTGTTCAAGCGCATGCCCGCCAGCCAGCTGTGGCGCAAGATGCTGTCCATGCTGTTCGAAACCGGCCACCCCTGGATCGCCTTCAAGGACCCGTGCAACGTGCGCTACACCAACCAGCACGCCGGCACGGTGCACAGCTCCAACCTGTGCACGGAAATCACCCTGCACACCAACGAAAGCGAAATCGCCGTGTGCAACCTGGGTTCGGTGAACTTGGTCAACCACGTCAGCGACGACGGCGTGCTGGACGCGCAAAAGCTGGAGAAAACCGTCTCCACCGCCATGCGCATGCTGGACAACGTCATCGACATCAACTACTACAGCGTGCCCCAGGCGCGCCGCTCCAACCTGCGCCACCGCCCGGTGGGGCTGGGCATCATGGGCTTCCAGGACGCGCTTTATAAGCTGCGCATTCCCTACACCTCCGATGCGGCAGTGGCTTTCGCCGACCAGAGCATGGAGCAGGTCAGCTACTACGCCATCAAGGCCAGCACCGACCTGGCCGAAGAGCGCGGCCGCTATTCCAGCTTCGACGGCTCGCTGTGGAGCAAGGGGATATTGCCGCTAGACTCCATGGCCCTGCTGGAACAGAACCGCGGCGGCTATCTGCAGGTGGACGGCTCGGCCACCCTGGATTGGGACAGCCTGCGCCAGCGGGTGATGAGCGTCGGCATGCGCAACAGCAACACCATGGCGATCGCCCCCACGGCCACCATCTCCAACATCTGCGGCGTGTCCCAGTCCATCGAACCGACGTACCAGAACCTGTTCGTCAAATCGAACCTGTCGGGCGAATTCACCGTGGTCAACCCCTACCTGGTGCGCGACCTGAAGAGCCGCGGCCTGTGGGACTCGGTGATGATCAACGACCTCAAGTACTACGACGGCAGCGTGCTGCCCATCGAACGCATCCCCGCCGACCTGAAAGCGCTGTACGCCACCGCTTTCGAGCTGGACGCCCGCTGGCTGGTGGAAGCCGCCTCGCGCCGGCAGAAATGGCTGGACCAGGCGCAGTCCTTGAACCTGTACATGTCGGAACCCAACGGCAAGAAGCTGGACGCTTTGTACAAGCTGGCCTGGGTGCGCGGCTTGAAGACCACCTACTACCTGCGCTCCATGGGCGCCACCCACGTGGAAAAGAGCACCCTGGCGGACGGCAAGCTCAACGCCGTGAAGATGGCGGGACCCATCGCCGAGGATATGGAGTCGGTGAAGGTTTGCTCGATCCTGGATCCGGAATGCGAAGCGTGCCAGTAAGGCTTTAACTCGCGCCAGTAGGTAGGGTGGGTTAGGCCGGTAGGCCGTAACCCACCGGAGGGCGGCGACGAATCGGTCGCGCTTCGGAACTGGCCCAGAACGTTGGGATGGGCGCGGCTTCCGGCTCCCTCTCCCTTCGGGAGAGGGTTGGGGTGAGGGAGGTTGATAGCCGTGGCAAAACCGGTTCTTGGCTAGGGCTGGAGTGGTGCTGAGGGAGTGGATGTTTAAGGTGCGCCTGACGGCGCGGTGTTTTTGAATGCGGGGTCTCGTCCCCGCGGACGAGATTCTTTTCTTTGCTTGTCCAAAGAAAAGAATCCAAAAGAAAGGACACCCGACTGCCGCGCCGCTACGCGGTGCCCTGCGCTTTTCACTCGGCACATCCATGTGCCGAGCCCTGCGGGCGCTGCGCGTGCAAATCGGCTTTCCTGCCGATTTGTCGCTTGGACTGGGAGTCGGCCGACAGGCCATCCCTGGCCTGACGCCCGACCCGCCGCCTCCATGCGGCGGTCCTTTGGGTTATTCCCGGCCAAGCTGCGGTGCTCGGCGCGGCAGACGGGGCTTTTAGTTAAAGGATAACAAGGAGTTGCAATCTGATGGTTCCAAGTGCGACTAACTCAACGGCTCTATCGAAACTCTTCGATGAGCGTAGCCGTTTTGTTCTCATTGGTCTGACAGGGAGAACAGGTTCTGGGTGCACAACTGCTTCTGATATCTTAGAGAAGAAAAGCCCTGTGTTTCCTGAGTTTGAGAAGTTGGTTGATAAGGATGGGACGCCCTTTTTTAAAGGGCTTGACGCGAATAGGTACGGTATCCTGAAAAACTATGCAGAAAATAATTGGGAGCATTTTTTCTCGATAAAAGTTAGCGATGTAATATCGGCTTATTTGTTGCGGTTGTCTCAGAAGGATTTGGTTGAGTTTGTGTATAGTGCTAAGGGTGAGGGTATAAAGGCGCCGAAGGCTTCGATTGAGAGCGCAATCAGGGGCACTGCTTTCTCTAATGCTATTGTGCAAAAAGAGCTGCGTCGTTTTGGTGACTTGCTTTTTGATCACACCGCCTCTGTTGATCTTGATAAGGCAGATGATGCTGCCTTTGTGCGGTTTTTACGACGAATAAGAAAGTTCACGAAGAATTTTAAGCGTCAGCTTCAAGAGCTAGACAAAGGGCTGTATGTTGCGGTTTATCAGGCTGCAGGGAGCTCAATTAGAAAGCTTGGTAAGGTTGATATTAATTATAGGGAAAGTGTATTTGATACGATCCAGCTTTTTCATTTGCCAGAGACTATTAATCGCATAATTAAGGTTTTTCGGAGGACTAGGGATAACGCCTACGTTGTTATTGATGCAATAAAGAATCCCTACGAGGCCAGGTTTTTTAAAGAAAGGTATGCGGCCTTTTATCTGGTTTCTGTTAATGCGCCTGATGATGATAGGAAGGAGTACCTTCAGCAGGTTCATAAGTTTAATGTTGACCAGCTTGCGGTTATTGATAGAAAAGAGTCAGGGAAAGACGATGATCCTGCGGGGCACTTTATTTCTCCCAATGTGAAGAAGTGTATCGAGATGTCGGATATACATATGTATAATCCGCGTAGAGAAATTGGGAACAATAATATTTTGTCGGCGCAGTTGGCGTGGTATTTTGCGTTAATGCATCATCCAGGGCTTGTGTCGCCAACCTCCATGGAAAGGACTATGGAATTTGCGTATAGCGTAAAACGAAGTTCAGGCTGTATCTCCCGTCAGGTAGGTGCTGTTATTACAGATACGGAGAATTCAGTAAAGGCCATCGGATGGAATGATGTGCCTAAAGGTCAGGTGCCTTGTGTTTTTCGAAGTGTTGAAGGTGCATTATTTGATTTTGATGCGAAAGTCTATAGCTCCTATGAGCGTACTAATGAGCAATTTCGGGTGGCGTTAGGGCGAGGCTATAAGGGGGTGTTGGGTTGCGAAGCATTGGGTGGAAGGAATTTGTCTTATTGCTTTAAAGATGTAAAGAACTCAATAAACAAAGAGGAAAATCAGGTTCATACTCGCTCCATTCATGCGGAAGAAAATGCATTCTTGCAGTTGGCAAAATATGGCGGACAGAGTATTCGGGGCGGTCGATTATATACAACAGCAAGTCCTTGTGAGCTGTGTTCAAAAAAGGCATATCAGCTCGGTATTGCGGAAATTATTTATATTGATCCATACCCTGGTATTGCGAATACACATGTTTTGGATGTTGGAGAGACCGCTCCAAAGCTAATTCAGTTTCGTGGGGCAGTGGGACGCGGTTTTCACCAACTATATGAAATGACCTTGCCTTATAAGGATGAGTTGGAGTTGCTACTATCAGCTCCTGGAGACTGCGAGAAAAAAGGAGGGCGCGGGTTGGGGTAAGTCGGCGAACCCCAACGAGTCGCGTAGGTCGTTTGTTGGGCTTCCTGTCGTCAGCCCAACCTACAAGGAACGGCGCAGCGGTTAATCCCCTGCGACGCGCCGAGCACCGCAGCTTGGGGCGGGAATAACCCGTAGGGCCGCCGCATGAATGCGGCGGGTCGGGCGTCAGGCCAGGGATGGCCTGTCGGCCGACTCCCGGCCCAAGCGAGGAGCGCAGGGCACCGCGAAGCGGCGCGACGCCGGGGTGCACTTTCTTTTGGGTACTTTTCTTTGGGCAAGCAAAGAAAAGTACCTCGCCCGTGGGTGCGAGAACCCACATAAAAAACCCGCGCCGTAGGCGCACAAAATGGCACGGGTGTGAGGGTAACGCGCGGGCCATTTGATCGCCCTCCCCCCAACCCTCTCCCGTGGGGAGAGGGCGCTTGGCCGGTGCTCGTGTCGGGGTAGCAAAACGGTGTGGGCGCGGCCCGTCGCGGTCGTAATGTGCAATCGCCAGCAACGGAGAACAAACCATGTCGGACTACAAAAAATACCACTGCCAAGAATGCGAACACCTCTACGACGAAGAGAAAGGCGACCCCGATAGCGGCATCGCTCCCGGCACCCGCTGGGCGGATATCCCCGACGATTGGGTTTGCCCGGTATGCGGCGCGCCGAAGAGCTTTTTCAAGCCGGTGGACTGGTAAACCGTAGCGATACGGCAACCGGCGGGCAGGACAACGGCGGCGCCGGCTGGGTAGGGCGGCCCCGGGATTGGGCTAGGAAAAACGCGGCAAACGAGGAGGCCGTCATGCAGACCGGCAAACCGGCGCAAACATACAGTCCGCAAACCGTTCTGGCGGTTTGGAATCGCGCCACCGTAGTGGCGGGGCGCGACCCCAAGGAATATCGTAAGGATTGCCACGGCAATACGATCCGCTTCGGCGACCATGGCAACGCCAACTCGCCGTTCGGTTGGGAAATCGACCGCATCGTGCCGTCGGCACGGGGCGGCGGCGACGAATTGAGCAACTTGCAGGCTCTGCAATGGCGCAGCAGCCGCATCAAGAACGAATTTTGGCCCTGGGATTTGGCCAGTTGAGGGCGACACGCCGTTCGACAAAATCCATTCGCAATTGACCTTAAACGAAACTTTCAGGAGACCGCCATCATGTTGAACTGGGACGATCCTTTGGCCGCTTTCGGCGGCGCGAAAAAACCTTTCCAGCCGTTGGACATGGAGCCGGGCGAGGTGCCCGCCGCGACGGCGGACGAGGCGTCGGTCGCCGCCAAGGCCGCCGCCGCCATGCCGGCGCGCGCCGCCGATAAAGTGGCCGCCGACCACCACGCCGGCGCCACCGGCCTGGAAAACATCGAGATGGGCGCGCGCCGCATCCAGGTGGACGACAAGAAAATCATCAACTGCCGCGCCGACTTGAACCAGCTGGTGCCGTTCAAGTACACCTGGGCCTGGCAGAAATACCTGGACGCCTGCGCCAACCATTGGATGCCGCAGGAAATCAACATGAGCGCCGACGTGGCGCTGTGGAAGAGCCAGGACGGCCTGACGGAAGACGAGCGCACCATCATCAAGCGCAACCTGGGCTTTTTCTCCACCGCGGATTCCCTGGTGGCGAACAACCTGGTGCTGGCCGTTTACCGCCACATCACCAATCCGGAATGCCGCCAATACCTGCTGCGCCAGGCCTTCGAAGAGGCGCTGCACACCCACGCCTACCAGTACGTGGTGGAATCTCTGGCCATGGACGAGGGCGAAGTATTCAACATGTACCGCGAGGTGCCGGCGGTGGCGCGCAAGGCGGAATGGGCGCTGCCCTATACCCAGTCTCTGGGCGACCCCACTTTTCAGACCGGCACCGAGGAAGACGACCAGCGCTTGTTGCGCGACTTGATCGCTTTCTACGTGATCTTCGAAGGCATCTTCTTCTACGTGGGCTTCACCCAGATCCTGTCCATGGGCCGCCGCAACAAGATGACCGGCACCGCCGAGCAGTTCCAGTACATCATGCGCGACGAGTCCATGCACATGAACTTCGGCATCGACGTGATCAACCAGATCAAGATCGAGAACCCGCACTTGTGGGGCGCCAAGTTCCAGCAGGAGATCATCCGCATGATCCGCGAAGCGGTGGAGATCGAGACCCAGTACGCCCACGACACCATGCCGCGCGGCATCCTCGGCCTCAACGTCGGCATGTTCAAGGAGTACATGGAGTTCATCGCCAACCGCCGCTGCGCCCAGATCGGCCTGCCCGAGCAATATCCCGGCGTCGGCAATCCGTTCCCCTGGATGAGCGAAGTACTGGACCTGAAGAAGGAAAAGAACTTCTTCGAAACCCGCGTCACCGAATACCAGACCGGCGGCGCGCTGACCTGGGACTGATGGGCGTGCATCCCATGGGTGGGATGTTATGGCCGGCGGGTTTGTTGCTGGCTTGGCTGGCGTTGGCTGGGCCGGGGGGCGCACAGGCGGCGGAGTCCGGTAATGGCGCGGCTTATGCCGCCATCGCCAAGGGCGATTACGCCGCCGCCCGCTCCATCTGGTCGACCTTGGCCGGCCAGGGCGACGCCGAGGCCCAGTACAACCTGGGGGTGATGTATTCGCGCGGCGACGGCGGCGGCCAGGATTTGGCCAAGGCCGTCAAGTGGTTCCAGGCGTCGGCCACGGCGGGCAACGCCAAGGCCCAGTACAACCTAGGCGTCATGTACGCCAACGGCGAAGGCGTGGCGGCGAACGACGGCGAAGCTTTGAAGTGGCTGAAGCTGGCCGCCAAGCAGGGCTTGGCCAAGGCCCAGTACAGCCTGGGGCTGATGTACGCGGAGGGCCATGGCGTCGCCGCCAATTTGTCCGCGGCGGAGAAGTGGTACCGGCTCGCCGCCAAGCAAGGCGACCTGGAGGCCAAGCGCGCTTTGGAGGCTTTGCGCGTGCGCGGCGGCGAAAGCGGCGAGCCGGCCGCCGCGCCGCGCAGCGAGGCGCCGCCTTCGGCTCCGCCGGCGGCGCCTCCGGCCCATCGCGACAAGCTCGTGACCGTGGTGGTGCCGGCCAAGTCGCCGCCAGCCAAGAAGGCGGCGGTGGTTGCCAAGATCAAGCCCACTGCCCTGCCGAAACCGCCGCCGAAGCAAGCGGCCAAGCCCAAAATCCCCCTTCCCAAACCGCCCGCCAAACCCGCGCCGAAGATTCCCCCCAAGGCCGCCAAGCGCTGACCTGTGGCGTTTGCCAAGGTCGCCGCGTCAATCGCCTTCCCGCTCCAGTCCGCAGCACCCCGCCGTGGCGTCGCCGTCCGCGCTGAGTATCGCGCCCCGCAGGGCGTTGGGGCGATAAGTGGTGCAGCCTTTCAATCCCAGCCGGTAGGCCTGCCGGTACAAGTCCTCGAAGTCCGCGTAGGGGTACTCCGCCGGCACGTTGATGGTTTTGGAAATGGCGTTGTCGACGTGCCGCTGCAGGGCGGCCTGCATGGCCATATGCTCCGGTGGAGCGATGTCGTCGGCGGTGACCAGCGCCGGCGGCGAGCCGGTGCGGCCTAGGCTTTGCCAGAGCCGCAGGCTGTAGGGCGTCAGCGGGTAATCCCGGCAGCCGGTGGCGGTGAGGAGGCGGCGCCGGTAGCGCGTGGCGAAAACCGGTTCCAGGCCGTTGGAGACGTTGCCGGCCAGCAGGCTGATGGATCCGGTGGGGGCGATGGCCAGCAGGTGGCTGTTGCGGATGCCCTGCGCGGCGATGGCTTGACGCAGCGAATCCGGCAGCGATCGGACGAAAGGCGATGCCAGGTACGGCTCCCGTTCCAGCGCCGGAAACGAGCCTTTTTCCCCTGCCAGTTCGATGGAGGTTCTGTAAGCCGCCAGCTTGATGGTTTCCATGGCCTGCGCCGCGGCTTGGCGCGCGGCCTCCTCGCCGTAAGGCAGTCCCAGCATCACCAAGGCGTCGGCCAGGCCGGTGATGCCCAGTCCCAGCCGGCGGCAGTTCAGCGATTGGCGGCGTTGCCGTTCCAGCGGGTAATGGGAAATGTCCACCACGCCGTCCAGCAGGCGCACGGCCAGGGCGGCGGTGGCGGCGATGCCGTCCCGGTCCCAGCGCGCGTCCGGGGTGTAGGGCTCCCGTACGAAGGCGGTCAGGTTGATGGAGCCGAGGTCGCAGGCGCCATAAGGCGGCAGGGGGATTTCGCCGCAGGGGTTGGTGGTGTGGATGGTTTCCCGGTAGCGGAGGTTGTTGTCGCGGTTGATGCGGTCGATGAACAGTACGCCGGGTTCGGCCGTGTCGTAGGTGGCCCGCATCAGGCGTTGCCACAGCGTCCGGGCCGGCACGCGGCGATGGACGCGGCAGGGGACGGGGGCGGCTTGGCCGGGCCAATCGCGCGGCAGCGTCTCGCCGGCCTCGTCGCGAAGGGCCGGAAACAGCAGGGGCCAGTCGTCGTCCCTTTCCAGCGCCGCCATGAAGGCGTCGCTCACCAGTACCGACAGGTTGAAGTTGCGCAGCTTGCCGGCTTGGCGTTTGGCGCCGATGAAGGTTTCGATGTCCGGGTGGTCGATGCGCAGGGTCGCCATCATGGCGCCGCGGCGGGAGCCGGTGGACAGCAGGGTGGCGCACAGGCTGTCCCAGAGCTCCATGAAGGACACCGGCCCGGATGCGATGCCGCCCGCGCGCCGGGCGGGGCTGCCGGCCGGGCGCAGGGTGGAGAAGTCGTAGCCGATCCCGCCGCCTTCCCGCATGGTCAGCGCGCCTTCCCGGAGGGCGTCGAGGATGCCTTCCAGGGAGTCTTCGACGAGCCCCATGGCGAAGCAGTTGAACAGCGTCACCTGGCGGCCGGTGCCGGCGCCCGCCAGGATGCGGCCGCCCGGGAGGAAACGGCCTTGCTCCAGCATGTCGAAGTAGCGTTGCTCCCACGCCGGCCGTTCGGCCGGTTCCGCCGCGGCGACGGCGCGCGCCACCCGTCGCCAGGTGTCGGCGGGAGTCGGATCGTGGACATCGTCGCCGGTGCGGTAACGGTATTTGCTGTCCCAGATCAGGCGGGCGATGTCTTCGGTGTGGTGTGCCGGTTGCATGGCTCAAGCATAACACCGGGCACAAAAAAGCCCGCCAACCTTGCCGGTGGCGGGCTTCCCCTCACCCCAGCCCTCTCCCCAAAGGGGCGAGGGGGGCAAGGTCGTTGCGATTGTTTTTAGCCGCGCAGCAACACGTCGCGCAAGTCGAGGATGGCGGCGCCGGCGCGGGCCACGTAGTTGGCCAGGGTCACCGAGTAGTTGGAGAACAGGCCGAAACCGCTGCCGTTCAGCACCACCGGGCTGAGGGTGGGGGTTTGGGCGTATTCCAGCTCGTGGATGATCTGCAGGAAGGTGGAATAGGCGTTCTTGCCTTCCAGGGTTTCCTTGAAGTCCACTTCCGCCGCCCGCAGGATGTGCAGCAGAGCCCAGGTGTGGCCGCGCGCTTCGTAGAAAATGTCGTCCACCGCCAGCCAGGGGGTTTTCGGCAGGGTGGTGACGCCCTGCTGTTCCAGGGTGAATTCGTGCACGTCGGTGCTGGCGCTGAGGCGCAGGGACAAGCTGCCGAGGCGCTTGTCGAGCACTTCCAGGTATTGGCGCAGGTTGTCGGCGCGGGCGTGGAACACGGCGTCGCCGCCGCCCCTGCCGACCCGTTCCAGGTATTTGTAGAGCGACTCGATGCCCTTCTGGTATTCCGATTCGGAGGATGGCAGGCCCCAGGACATGTGGTCGTAGTAAAGCTGCGGCTCGCCGGCCGCCAGGTCCGGGTCTTCCTTGGACTGGGACTGGGCGCGGGCGAAGTGGTTGCGCAGGGCGGTGACGGCGTCGCGCAGGGCCACCAGGGCGCCGAATTCCCAGTTGGGCATGTTGTCCAGCAGCACGCTGGGCACGGTGACGTCGTTGGACAAATAGCCGCCCCGCTTGTACATCAGGGTTTCGGCGATGCTGATGGCGGTGGCGGTGTAGGTATATCCCACCGGCAGCTGGGATTTGTCGGTGACGTTGGCCTTTTTCATGGCCGATTCCACCACGTCGAAGGGGGTGGGTTCGATGCTCCAGTACTGGCCCAGTATGGTGATGGCGCCGATGACGATGGCGAAGAATACGCCGATGGTCCAATAGATGCCCCGGTCGTTGGACGATGGATTCAGGGCGCTGCTCAGCGACGCGTTTTCATTTGAACGCTTGGGGTTGGGCAGTGACATGATCGTTTCCTTGGGGCTGACTCGGGGTCCGCATAGCTTATCAGATTGGGCCGGTCTTGGAAAAAGCGGCCCTACGGGCGCTTCTTGGCGCGGGGATGGGCTTGGTCGTAGACCGCCGCCAGGCGCTGGAAGTCCACGTGGGTGTAAATCTGGGTGGTGCTGATGTCGCTGTGGCCCAGTAGCTCCTGCACGGCGCGCAGGTCGCCGCTGGATTCCAGCAAGTGGCTGGCGAAAGAGTGGCGCAGCATGTGGGGGTGCAAGTGCTTGTCGAAGCCGCAGCGCTTGCGCCAACGCTCCAGTCGGGCCTGCACGGTGCGGGGCGACAGGCGTTGGCCTTTGTCGCCGACGAACAGCGCGGCTTCCGCCGCGACGGGCAGGGCGGCGCGCGCTTCCAGCCAGCGCTCCAGGGCGCTACGGGCGTGGCGTCCGACCGGCACCACCCTTGCTTTGTCGCCTTTGCCGTGGCGGATGCGTACCGATTGGGCGCTCCAATCGATGTCTTCCAGGTCCAGCGCCACCAGTTCGCTCAGGCGCAGGCCGGAGGAATAAAACAGTTCCCACATGGCCAAGTCGCGGACTTCCAGCGTGTTGGCGGCGGGCGTGTCCAGCAGGCTGGCCAACTCGTCCACGTCCAGGGTGTGGGGCAGCGATCGGCCGGTTTTCGGCGCGCGGATGCCTTTGGCCGGGTTCCGCTCGACCGCTTGGCGGCGCAGCAGAAAGTCGTAGAAGCTGCGCAAGGCGGAGAGTTCCCGCGCCAAGGTGCGTCCGCTGAGTTCCAGCCGATGGCGGTCGGCCATATGCTGGCGGATTTGGTAGGGTTCGGCCTCGGCCCAGCGGGCGATGTGCTCAGCGGCGCAGAACCGGCGGAACTGCTCCAGGTCGCGCGCGTAATTGTCGACGGTGTGTGGCGAGGCGCGTTTTTCGTAGCGCAGATGGTCGAGAAACTCGGCCAGCTGCCGGCTCGCTTCCTCTTCCAAGGCGGTCAGCCGGCCGCCGGCAGCAGCGGCGCGAGCCGCGCCGCGACGATGTCGCCCATGCGGCCCAGCACCAAGCCGCCCATGGCCGGGTGGAAGCGCTGCTCGTCGCGGCTGCCGATGCCCAGCAGGCCCTGCCAATCGCCGCGCAGCAAAGGCACCACGGCGCTGGAGGCGACTTGGTCGGCGTCGGCGCCGAACAATAATTTGCCTTGCTCGATGTTGAGCCGGCCGAACAGGGGTTTTTGCTGCGCCAACATGGCGCCGAAAGGATTGATGCCCAGGGGGGCGAGAAACACGTCGGACAGCGGCGCGTCCGGGCGATCCAGGAAAATGCGCACGGCGACGAAGTCCGCGTCGAAACACTGGTACAAGGTGTCGGCGAGGGAGGCCAGCGCGGTTTCCAGATCGTCCGCGTCCAGCATGGCCAGGGTAAGCTGGTGCAGGCGCTGGAACAGCTTGTCGTTGTCCCGGGCGATGTCCAGCAGCTCGTCCAACTGGTGCTGCAAGCGGCGATTTTTGTCGCGCAACAGGTCCAATTGCTTTTCCACCAGGGATACGGCCGCGCCGCGGGCGTGGGGGATGTAGAGCTTTTCCAGCAGTTCCGGGTGGGCGGTGAAAAAGTCCGGATGCGCTTGCAGGTGGGCGATGATCACCGCTTCGTTGTCGTTCGAGTCGGCGGCGCCGGTGCTGTCGTTCATAGTTCGAGGGTTCCTTCGAAAACCGTGGTGGCCGGGCCGCTCATCAGTACCGGCGCGCCTCGCCCTTGCCATTCGATGTACAGGCTGCCGCCGGGCAGGTCGACCCGCACCGGCGTTTGCAGCAAACCTTGCTCTATACCGACCACCGCTGCCGCGCAGGCGCCGCTGCCGCAGGCCAGGGTTTCGCCCGAGCCCCGTTCGTAGACGCGCAGGCGAATGTGGTGGGCGTCGATTTTCTGCATGAAGCCGATATTGGCCCGCTCGGGAAACGATGCGTGGCTTTCCAGCAGCGGCCCCACGGTATCCACCGGGGCGGTGTCGACGTCGTCCGTCGGCAGGACGGCGTGGGGGTTGCCCATGGATACGGCGCCGAAGCGGTGTATGGCGCTTCCCGCCGCGGCCGTGTAATGGACGCTTTCTTGCTCCGCTTTTAAAGGGATATCGGCGGGCGCGAAGCGCGGCACGCCCATGTCCACCGTGATTTGCCCGTCCGGCCGGTGGCGCAGCAGCAGGCGTCCTGCGCGGGTGTCGACGCGGATTTCGTCTTCCAGGCACAGGCCCTTTTCCCGCACGAAGCGGGCGAAGCAGCGGGCGCCGTTGCCGCACTGGGAGACTTCGCTGCCGTCGGCGTTGAAAATGCGGTAGTGAAAGTGGGCGTCGGGTTGGATTGGCGCTTGCACCAGCAGGATTTGGTCGCAGCCGATGCCGAAGTGCCGGTCGGCCAGTTGGCGCAGCTGATCCGGCGTCAGCGCTACCGTTTGGTTGACGGCGTCGAAAACGACGAAGTCGTTGCCGAGGCCATGCATTTTGGTGAAACGCAGCATGGCTTAGCCCAGCACCAAGTGCTCGCCCTGCCACAGTTGGGCCAGGGTTTCGCGCTCGCGGATCAGGTGGGTTTTATCGCCGTCCACCAGCACCTCCGCCGGGCGCGGCCGCGAATTGTAGTTGGAGCTCATGCTGAAGCCATAGGCGCCGGCCGAGCACACCGCCAGCAAATCCCCCGGCTTGATGCGGAGTTTGCGTTCTTTGCCGAGGAAGTCGCCGGTTTCGCAGACCGGACCGACCACGTCGTACACCGCTTCCGGCGTGGCGTCGTCCTGTTGTACGGCGACGATGTCTTGCCAGGCGTTGTAGAGTGCTGGCCGCAGCAAATCGTTCATGGCGGCGTCGACGATGGCGAAGCGTTTGGCCGGCGTATCCTTGATATATTCCACCCGGGTCAACAGCAGCCCGGCGTTGCCGACGATGGCGCGGCCCGGTTCCAACAGGATTTCGTAGGGGGTATCGCCCAGCTTTTCCCGTAGCGCCGCGGCGTATTCGGCCGGCGTGGGCGGCGTTTCGTCGCGGTAGCGTATGCCCAGGCCGCCGCCCAGGTCCAAGTGCTTGATGGCGATGCCGGCTTGCTCCAGGCGTTGCGCCAGGTTCAGCACCCGCTGCAGTGCGTCCTGGAAGGGGGCGGTGTTGGTGATTTGCGAGCCGATGTGGCAATCGATGCCGGTGACGGCCAGATTGGGCAAGGCGGCTGCTTTTTGGTAGAAGTCCAGCGCGTCGTCGATGGCGATGCCGAATTTGTTTTCCCGGAGGCCGGTGGAGATATAAGGATGGGTCTGTGCGTCCACGTCGGGATTGACGCGCAGCGATATGGGCGCCTTGCGGCCCAGTTCGCCGGCGATGCGATCCAGCCGGTTCAACTCGTCCGGCGTTTCCACGTTGAAGCAGCGGATGCCGACTTCCAGGGCGCGGCGCAGTTCTTCTTCGCGCTTGCCGACGCCGGAAAACACCACTTTGCCGGGGTCGCCGCCAGCGGCCAAAACCCTTTCCAATTCGCCCACGGAAACGATGTCGAAGCCGGAGCCCAGTCGCGCCAACAGGTTAAGCAGCGCCAAGTTGGAGTTGGCCTTGACTGCGTAGCAAATCAGATGGGGACGGTCGGCGAAAGCGTCGTCGTAGGCGCGCCAGTGGTTTTCCAAGGCGGCGCGGGAATAGACGTAGCAAGGGGTGCCGTAGCGCGCCGCGACGGCGTTCAAGGGCTGGTTCTCCGCTTGGAACAGCGCGCCCTGATAGTGGAAAACCTTCATTTAGCGCGCGCCCTTTTGGGATTGGCTTTGCTGCTTCGCGGCCTTGTTGCCTTGTTCTGCGTCCGCTCCGTTTTGCGAATCGCCGGCGGCCTCGGGGGGCGGCAGATAGAGCGGACCTTTTTGACCGCAGCCGGCGCTTAGCAGCGCCAAGAGGGCGAGTATCAAGCTGTATTTCATGGGAGTTCCGTTGCTGGGGCAGGTTGCCGGCCAATTGTAATGCAAGGCGGCAAGCGGCCCAAGCAGCGGAGGGACTCCGTTAGGTGCCCGCTTCGTGTTCGTCCTTGGTGAAACGACGGTAATTGATGGTGAGTTTCAAACCGGCGAAGCGCCCGGACATCTTGCTCAAGCGATCCGTCTGTTTATCGAAATAGAGCTTGGCAACGGCGATGCGGTTTTTTTCGTGGTCTTCGTCGACGGCGCGGCCGTCTAAGCGGAATTTGTACGTGTAACGTAAGCTGCCGCCTTTCTCGACGATCTCCAAAGGTTCGCCCAAGGCTGCGACGACCTTGCTGCGCGGGGGGAGCTTGTCGGCGATTTTTTCCAAATGGGCCGGGTCGGCGCTCACTTTTTGATTGGCCTGGTCGATGTTGGCGCTGCCCAGGGAGCGCAGTGAGGCTTCCAGGAAGGCGGGCGGCGCTATGGCGAGGAATACCGGCGAGAAATCCCAGCTGACCAGGCGGTCCTGGTTGTCGAAGCTCAACTCGAACACTAGGTCGCCGGCCGGCGCGCGGGTGACGTCGCCGGTGCCGTTCAGCTTCTGGAACACATAGTTGTTGCGCTTGCCGTTGGGCAAAGGCTGCCGGGCGGTGGGTTCGATCCCGGACAAATAGGTGAAGTCCTCGCTGAGCAGGGTGGGGCGGTGAAAGTGCAGGATGAAATGTTCGCCGGAATCGACATGGAAGTTTTGGTCGAATTCGGCGATTTGGTTTTTGGTTTCCAGCAGGCGCAGCCAGACGCAGCCGCTGAGCAATAACGCCAAGCAACAAATACCGGCGGCCTTCAGCCAGCTTGGAAGGAGAGGGCGCAGTGAAGCGCCGAAGGGTTGGGTGCGCAAGTGTGTCTCGATTTCGTTGGTGTTGAGCTGGTCGCCTTGGGATGCGTTATTTCAGCGCAAAGCGCTTTACCATGTTCTTCAAGTTGATGGCCAAGCTTAGAAGTTCTTGGCTGGTGCGCGTGGTGCGCTCCGCTTCCTCTGAGACGCGGTGGCTGGCTCCGCTGATATTGCTGATATTGCGCTTGATTTCTTCGGTGACGCAGGTTTGCTCCTCGACGGCGCTGGCGACCTGAATGCTCATATCCTTGATCCTGTTCACCGCCTGGGATATCTCCGACAAGGTGCTGTCTGCCAGGCCCGCTTGCTGTACGCTGTGATTGGCTTGCTCGCGCCCTTTTTCCATAGCGGCCGCCGCTTGGCGCGCGCCGATTTGCAAAACCTCCACGATTTTTTGGATTTCGTGGGTGGAGTTTTGCGTGCTGGACGCCAGTTTGCGCACCTCGTCCGCCACCACGGCGAATCCGCGACCCTGTTCGCCGGCGCGGGCTGCTTCGATGGCGGCGTTGAGTGCCAATAGATTGGTTTGATCGGCGATATCGCGGATAACGCTGACCACCACGTCGATGTTTTTGCTTTCCTGCTCCAGCTGGTGGATGGCAGTGGCGGCGTTGGCGACGGCCTGGGCAAGATGGCCTATGGCGCCGGTGGTGTTGGTGACCGCGTCCCGGCCATTATTGGCCATGTTGGTGGAGGTCTCCGCGGCGGAAGCCGCGTCGGCGGCGTTTTGCGCGACGCTCTGCACAGCCAGCGTCATTTCGTCTATGGCTGCCGCCATCATGTCGACGGACGCTTGCTGGTGGTCGAGGTCGTGGCTGGTGACAGCGGCGATGTCCGCCGTGTTTTGCGCCATATTGGCCAGTTGTTGCGCCGTTTCGTCGAAGCGCCGCATCACGGTGCGGAGTCGTGCTTGTAACGCCAGCGTGGCCGTTTCGAGCTGCCCGACATCGTCGTTGCGGCCGGTATAAACCAGCCGGGTGACCGTGTTGTCGATGATTTGCTTGGATCGCTGCGCCGCTTGGGCGAGCGGCCGGCTAAGTTGCCATGCCAGCGCCCAAGCGAGAACCATGGAGGCTGCGCCGACGCCGAGAAAAGCGGCGTTAGCGAACAAGTCGCCAACCCATCCTATGGCGCCCAGCGTCGGTAGCAGCAAGGCTACGATCGCTTTGTAATAGTGAAGCGCGGTGCTCCCGTAGGCCGGCAGCTTGGTGATCTTCTTATCGAGTATGGCTTTGTATAGGGGGGCGGCCCGGTCGACGTATTCCTTGTTCGGCTTCACCCGCACCGATTCGTAGCCGACGACCTTATCGTCTTCGATCATGGGGGTGACGAATGCGTCGACCCAATAATAATCGCCGTTTTTCGCGCGGTTTTTGACGATGCCCATCCAGGCGTGGTTGCTTTTTATGGTTGCCCACAGGTCGGCGAACGCCGCTTCGGGCATGTCGGGATGGCGGACGATGTTGTGATTTTTCCCGAGCAGCTCCTCTTTGCTGAACTGCGCGATTCTCACGAAGTCTTCATCGGCGTAGGTGATGATCCCCTTAAGATCGGTGGTCGAAATAATCTGTGTGTCGTCACTCAGTCTGATTTCGCGGTCTGTTACTGGGAGATTGATCTTCATCTGCCTGAATCTCTGTGAGTTTTTATTGTTGTCTTTGCTCTCGGCCAAACGGGGCCAATGGCCCCTAGTGTGGTGAAGAACCATCGGAAATACAAGCGTACGGGGCAAGACCGCCAAGCCGGGCCGCGCCGCTTTTTCGACCCACTAAAGCGCTATTGACAAGGGGAGGCGAAGTGATAGACTGCGGCCCTACCATAAAGGACGGGTCTCCTTGCTGTGTGCGCGTTGCGGGCAAAGCAGGAGTGGGAAAAGGGAAGAAAAAGTGAGATGGAGGCTCCCGATTTCGGGGGTCTAAGTCTCGATAAAGTCGTCATCTAAAGAGGTAATAACATGGCTGCAACGTCTCTTTCGGTTGCTGGCGCTCAGGACAAGCCCCTGTTGGACAAGGGCTGGCTGACGTTCGCATTTATGCTGTACACGGTGTTCTACTTTTGGGTTCGCTGGTACGAAGGTGTTTACGGCTGGTCCGCTGGCCTGGACGCATTCGCACCGGAATTCGAAACGTACTGGATGAACTTCCTGTACATCGAAATCGTGCTGGAAATCACCACGGCTTCCATCCTGTGGGGCTACCTGTGGAAGAGCCGCGACCGTAACCTGGCTGCTATCACCCCGCGTGAAGAGCTGCGCCGCAACATGACCCACCTGGTATGGCTGTTCGCCTACGCATGGGCCATCTACTGGGGTGCTTCCTACTTCACCGAACAGGACGGCACCTGGCACCAGACCGTGGTGCGCGACACCGACTTCACGCCGTCGCACATCATTGAGTTCTACCTGACCTACCCGATCTACATCATCACGGGTTTTGCTTCCTTCCTGTACGCGAAGACCCGTCTTCCGCACTGGAACAAGGGCATGTCCCTGCCGTACCTGATCACCGTGGTAGGTCCGTTCATGATTCTGCCGAACGTAGGTCTGAACGAATGGGGTCACACCTTCTGGTTCATGGAAGAGCTGTTCGTAGCTCCGCTGCACTACGGCTTCGTGATCTTCGGCTGGCTGGCTCTGGCTGTGATGGGCGTTGTGCTGCAGATCATGGACAGCCTGAACCCGCTGATCGGCCGCGAAGTTTGCTCCGCTATCGATTCCGGCGCTTGCAAGGTCTAATAGCGGACTCCTTCTCTGACCTGGCCTCCTCGGTTTTTATCGAGAAAAAGGCGACTTTGGTGACGACTTAGAGTGTGGCGGGAGCTAGCTCCCGCCACTCCCGAAGAAAACCACCATGGGTTAGAGATATGAAGCGGCCCTCGCGAAGATGGTCGTGGACAAAGACAATAAGATAATTGGAGGTAACTCATGAGCACACTTCAATCTGCAGTTCGGTCGCATGCCGAAGCGGTGCAGGTTTCGAGAACGATTGACTATTTGATATTGTTCATCGTTTTCTTCGTAGTGGTAGGTTCCTATCACATTCACGCCATGTTGACCATGGGTGACTGGGACTTCTGGGCTGACTGGAAAGACCGTCGTCTGTGGGTAACGGTAACCCCGATCGTGCTGGTCACGTTCCCGGCTGCTGTTCAGGTTTGGTTGTGGGAAAACTTCCGTCTGCCCTGGGGCGCGACGGTTTGCGTACTGGCTCTGGTGTTGGGTGAGTGGATCAACCGCTACTTCAACTTCTGGGGTTGGACCTACTTCCCGGTAAACTTCGTGTTCCCGGCAATTCTGACGCCTGGCGCGATTCTGTTGGACGTAGTGCTGTGCATGAGCGGCAGCTACCTGTTTACGGCGATCATTGGCGCCATGGGCTGGGGTTTGATTTTCTACCCGGGCAACTGGCCGATCATTGCACCGCTGCACGTGCCGGTGGAATACAACGGCATGCTGATGTCGATTGCCGACATCCAGGGTTACAACTACGTACGTACCGGTACGCCTGAGTACATCCGCATGGTGGAAAAAGGTACTCTGAGAACCTTTGGTAAGGACGTGGCGCCTGTGTCTGCATTCTTCTCGGCCTTTATGTCCATCTTGATTTACTTCATGTGGCATTTCGTGGGTCGTTGGTTTGCTAGCACCCGTTTCCTGCAACAGACCTAATTAAGTCGACGGGAAAACGAAAGGCGTGCGCCTGGAGCGCCAAGTGGTCAAAAGCGTGGTGTTCTGGGTGTGACGAGTGGTGTCTGTACGGCGTATAGCTGAGGCAGGCGCTTCTAGAACGACTGAAATATTCCTACCAAGAGGAAGAAGTAATATGAAAACAATAACGAAGTGGTCCGCAGTAGGGCTGCTGATCGCGCTGGCGGCAAGCGTTTATGCTCCGACGGCATCGGCCCACGGTGAAAAGTCGCAGGCAGCATTCATGCGTATGCGTACGATTCACTGGTACGACCTGAAGTGGTCGAAAGAAGCAGTGAACGTTAACGAAGAAGTGGAAATTACTGGTAAGTTCCACGTATTCGAAGGTTGGCCGGAAACCGTAGCGGATCCGGACGACGCGTTCCTGAACATCGGTATCCCCGGCCCGGTATTCATCCGTAAGGAATCCTACATCGGCGGTCAGCTGGTGCCGCGTTCCGTACGTTTGGAAGTGGGTTCCACCTACGACTTCCGCGTGGTTCTGAAGGCTCGTCGTCCTGGCGACTGGCACGTTCACACCATGTTGAACGTTGAAGGCGGTGGTCCGATCATCGGCCCCGGCAAGTGGATCACCATCAATGGCTCCATGGGCAGCTTCACCAACCCGGTGACGACCCTGACCGGCCAGACGGTTGACCTGGAAAACTACAACCTGGGCAACACCTACTTCTGGCACGCCTTCTGGTATGCCTTTGGTGTGGCTTGGATGTTGTACTGGTGCCGTCGCCCGGTATGGCTGCCGCGTTTCCTGATGGTTAAGGCTGGTCGCACCGACGAGCTGGTTACCGCAGGCGACAAGAAGGTATCCATGGGCTTTGGTGCAGCAACGATCCTGATCGTTGTATTCGCTATGAGCAGCGCGAACAACCAGTACCCGGTAACGATTCCGTTGCAGGCTGGTACGGTTCGTGGCATCAAGGCGATCGACATGCCGAAGGCTGTGGTTAAGGTTAAGGTTGAAGACGCTGTATACCGCGTACCGGGTCGTTCCATGAACATGACCCTGACCATGACCAACACCGGCAGCAGCCCTGTGCAGCTGGGTGAGTTCTACACCGCGTCCGTACGTTTCATGAACGCTTCCGTGTCCAAAGACGAAACCGGTTATCCGGAAGACTTGCTGGCTGAAGACGGTCTGAGCGTAAGCGACAACAGCCCGCTGGCTCCGGGTGAAACCCGTACCGTGAAGGTACAGGCTTCCGACGCCGCTTGGGAAGTGTATCGTTTGTCCGACATCATCTACGATCCGGATAGCCGTTTCGCCGGCATCCTGTTCTTCTATGATGCGTCTGGCACTCGTACGCAGACCACCATTGACGCACCGCTGATCCCGACCTTCATGTAAGAAGGCCGGCCCTGCGTAGCCTCGGCTACGCAGGGGTCAGCAAACGAGGCCCCGTCGGCTCATGCCGGCGGGGCCTTTTTATTTTGTCTGAGGCGTATTTCACAGTTTGAAGGTGTGTTGACAAGCAGGGGCGAGCTGTTATGCTGTCGCCTCACCTTAGGAGCAGGGTCCCTGCACTCGGCATACATGGCGTATACGGGCAGGGTTGGAAAAGGAAAAAAAGAGCCGATAAACGCCGTTCGCGGCGTTTAAAAAGCTCAAAAAAGTTGTCATTAGGAGGTAATAACATGGCTGCAACGTCTCTTTCGGTTGCTGGCGCTCAGGACAAGCCCCTGTTGGACAAGGGCTGGCTGACGTTCGCATTTATGCTGTACACGGTGTTCTACTTTTGGGTTCGCTGGTACGAAGGTGTTTACGGCTGGTCCGCTGGCCTGGACGCATTCGCACCGGAATTCGAAACGTACTGGATGAACTTCCTGTACATCGAAATCGTGCTGGAAATCACCACGGCTTCCATCCTGTGGGGCTACCTGTGGAAGAGCCGCGACCGTAACCTGGCTGCTATCACCCCGCGTGAAGAGCTGCGCCGCAACATGACCCACCTGGTATGGCTGTTCGCCTACGCATGGGCCATCTACTGGGGTGCTTCCTACTTCACCGAACAGGACGGCACCTGGCACCAGACCGTGGTGCGCGACACCGACTTCACGCCGTCGCACATCATTGAGTTCTACCTGACCTACCCGATCTACATCATCACGGGTTTTGCTTCCTTCCTGTACGCGAAGACCCGTCTTCCGCACTGGAACAAGGGCATGTCCCTGCCGTACCTGATCACCGTGGTAGGTCCGTTCATGATTCTGCCGAACGTAGGTCTGAACGAATGGGGTCACACCTTCTGGTTCATGGAAGAGCTGTTCGTAGCTCCGCTGCACTACGGCTTCGTGATCTTCGGCTGGCTGGCTCTGGCTGTGATGGGCGTTGTGCTGCAGATCATGGACAGCCTGACTCCGCTGATGGGCCGTGATCTGTGCCCTGACCTGTAAGAACGACAATAAGATAATTGGAGGTAACTCATGAGCACACTTCAATCTGCAGTTCGGTCGCATGCCGAAGCGGTGCAGGTTTCGAGAACGATTGACTATTTGATATTGTTCATCGTTTTCTTCGTAGTGGTAGGTTCCTATCACATTCACGCCATGTTGACCATGGGTGACTGGGACTTCTGGGCTGACTGGAAAGACCGTCGTCTGTGGGTAACGGTAACCCCGATCGTGCTGGTCACGTTCCCGGCTGCTGTTCAGGTTTGGTTGTGGGAAAACTTCCGTCTGCCCTGGGGCGCGACGGTTTGCGTACTGGCTCTGGTGTTGGGTGAGTGGATCAACCGCTACTTCAACTTCTGGGGTTGGACCTACTTCCCGGTAAACTTCGTGTTCCCGGCAATTCTGACGCCTGGCGCGATTCTGTTGGACGTAGTGCTGTGCATGAGCGGCAGCTACCTGTTTACGGCGATCATTGGCGCCATGGGCTGGGGTTTGATTTTCTACCCGGGCAACTGGCCGATCATTGCACCGCTGCACGTGCCGGTGGAATACAACGGCATGCTGATGTCGATTGCCGACATCCAGGGTTACAACTACGTACGTACCGGTACGCCTGAGTACATCCGCATGGTGGAAAAAGGTACTCTGAGAACCTTTGGTAAGGACGTGGCGCCTGTGTCTGCATTCTTCTCGGCCTTTATGTCCATCTTGATTTACTTCATGTGGCATTTCGTGGGTCGTTGGTTTGCTAGCACCCGTTTCCTGCAACAGACCTAATTAAGTCGACGGGAAAACGAAAGGCGTGCGCCTGGAGCGCCAAGTGGTCAAAAGCGTGGTGTTCTGGGTGTGACGAGTGGTGTCTGTACGGCGTATAGCTGAGGCAGGCGCTTCTAGAACGACTGAAATATTCCTACCAAGAGGAAGAAGTAATATGAAAACAATAACGAAGTGGTCCGCAGTAGGGCTGCTGATCGCGCTGGCGGCAAGCGTTTATGCTCCGACGGCATCGGCCCACGGTGAAAAGTCGCAGGCAGCATTCATGCGTATGCGTACGATTCACTGGTACGACCTGAAGTGGTCGAAAGAAGCAGTGAACGTTAACGAAGAAGTGGAAATTACTGGTAAGTTCCACGTATTCGAAGGTTGGCCGGAAACCGTAGCGGATCCGGACGACGCGTTCCTGAACATCGGTATCCCCGGCCCGGTATTCATCCGTAAGGAATCCTACATCGGCGGTCAGCTGGTGCCGCGTTCCGTACGTTTGGAAGTGGGTTCCACCTACGACTTCCGCGTGGTTCTGAAGGCTCGTCGTCCTGGCGACTGGCACGTTCACACCATGTTGAACGTTGAAGGCGGTGGTCCGATCATCGGCCCCGGCAAGTGGATCACCATCAATGGCTCCATGGGCAGCTTCACCAACCCGGTGACGACCCTGACCGGCCAGACGGTTGACCTGGAAAACTACAACCTGGGCAACACCTACTTCTGGCACGCCTTCTGGTATGCCTTTGGTGTGGCTTGGATGTTGTACTGGTGCCGTCGCCCGGTATGGCTGCCGCGTTTCCTGATGGTTAAGGCTGGTCGCACCGACGAGCTGGTTACCGCAGGCGACAAGAAGGTATCCATGGGCTTTGGTGCAGCAACGATCCTGATCGTTGTATTCGCTATGAGCAGCGCGAACAACCAGTACCCGGTAACGATTCCGTTGCAGGCTGGTACGGTTCGTGGCATCAAGGCGATCGACATGCCGAAGGCTGTGGTTAAGGTTAAGGTTGAAGACGCTGTATACCGCGTACCGGGTCGTTCCATGAACATGACCCTGACCATGACCAACACCGGCAGCAGCCCTGTGCAGCTGGGTGAGTTCTACACCGCGTCCGTACGTTTCATGAACGCTTCCGTGTCCAAAGACGAAACCGGTTATCCGGAAGACTTGCTGGCTGAAGACGGTCTGAGCGTAAGCGACAACAGCCCGCTGGCTCCGGGTGAAACCCGTACCGTGAAGGTACAGGCTTCCGACGCCGCTTGGGAAGTGTATCGTTTGTCCGACATCATCTACGATCCGGATAGCCGTTTCGCCGGCATCCTGTTCTTCTATGATGCGTCTGGCACTCGTACGCAGACCACCATTGACGCACCGCTGATCCCGACCTTCATGTAAGAAGGCCGGCCCTGCGTAGCCTCGGCTACGCAGGGGTCAGCAAACGAGGCCCCGTCGGCTCACGCCGCCGGGGCCTTTTTATTTCTGGGGTTTCTCGCTTGGATATACCCTGCCATATAATTCGATGCCTGGTCGATCGCGGGTCGGCGAGATATCGTATCGTGACTTCTAAGCTGTCCTTCCCTATTAGATGAATACTGACCTGTCGAAATCCGCTGCGCCGCGTCGCTTGAGTAGCGACGATGTCATGGGCTTGCCCCGGTTGTCTTGGTGCGCCGAGGGTCGGTGCTCCTTGAGGGTGTATTTGGCGGGAGAGTGGAGCCTATTCGCGGGGGTGCCGCCTTGTGGCGAATTGCTATCGGCTTTGGCGTCATTGGACGGGGCGGCGCACGTGGTTTTGGACGCAACGCGTCTCGGCCGGTGGGACAGCACGTTGCTCCTGGTGGTTCGCCGGATAACGGCGGTTTGCCGGCAACGGGCGCTGGTGATTGAGGGCGCAGAATTGCCCGAGTCGGCCAGCGCGTTGTTGAATCTTGCGGAAGGGCGGGGGAGCGATATCGGTGAAGGCAAAATCGAGCTTCCTGTCCCGCTGGTCGCCCGCATAGGCAGCGCGGCCTTGGATAGGATCGCCGAGTTTAAAGCCCAGTTGGCGTTTGTCGGTATGCTGGCCTGCGCCTTGGGCGCCTTTGTTCGAGGCAAGGCGCGCGGGCGTCCCGGCTCGTTAGCGCGCTTGTTGCAACAATGCGGACCGAATGCGGTTCCGATCATCACCTTGATCAGCTTTCTGGTGGGGATGATTTTGGCCTTTATCGGCGCGGTGCAATTGCGGCAGTTCGGCGCGCAGCTATACATCGCCGATTTGGTCGGACTGGGCATGGCGAAGGAAATGGGCGCCATGATGACCGCCGTTATTATGGCGGGCAGAACCGGCGCCGCTTATGCGGCTGAACTCGGCTCGATGCGGGTCAATGAAGAAACGGACGCCTTGCATACCTTGGGCATCGATCCCATGGAGTTTTTGGTGATTCCCCGAATATTGGCGCTGGTGTTGGCGATGCCGGTCTTGTGCATTTACGCGGATTTCATGGGGATTGTCGGAGGGGCGGTCGTAACGGCCGCGTTGTTCGATATTTCCATGTTGGAATATTTCAACGAAAGCCGTGTTTGGCTGCATATGTCGGATTTCAACGTGGGAATCGGCAAGTCGGTGGTGTTCGCCGTATTGGTGGGCGCGGCCGGGTGCATGCGCGGCCTGCGCTGTGGCACGAGTTCCAGCGACGTGGGGTATGCCGCGACAAGCGCGGTGGTCACTAGCATCGTCTGGGTCGTTGTGGCGGATGCGATTTTGACCTTGCTCATCACGACGCTGAATATCTGAGCCATGAGAAAGGCGCCGCCGGTTCATGTCAAAGACCTGTGTATCGGTTACGGAGATCGCGTCGTCCAGCGCGACCTGACGTTTAAGGTCGAAAGCGGCGAGATTTTTCTCATCATGGGCGGCAGCGGGTGCGGTAAAAGCACCCTGTTGAGGCACATGATCGGTCTCATGGAGCCGCTGGCCGGCGATGTTTATTACGGCGACGAAAGTTATTGGCGCGCCGGTGAGCCGCGGCGCAACGCGTTGAAGCGCACTTTCGGCGTGCTGTATCAACAGGGCGCGTTATGGAGCGCCATGACGGTGGGGGAGAATGTGGCGTTGCCGTTGGAGCAATACACGCCCCTCAGCAAGGCCGATATCCAAGACGTGGTCGCCTACAAGTTGGCGTTGGTGGGGCTGTCGGGTTATGAAGACCATTACCCAGCGCAACTGAGCGGAGGGATGAAAAAACGGGCGGCATTGGCACGGGCTATGGCGCTCGACCCCGACATACTGTTTTTCGACGAACCCTCGGCGGGATTGGATCCGGTCAACGCGCGCTTGTTGGACGAATTGATATTGCGTTTGCGCGATAGCCTGGGTGCCAGCTTTATCGTGGTTACCCACGAGTTGGAGTCCATATTCGCCATTGGCGATAACGGCATATTCCTCGACGGGGAGACGCAGACGGCCATCGCCATGGGGGCGCCGAAAACCTTGAAAGAGCAATGCACCGATCCGAAAGTTCGCGCCTTTTTGATGCGGCGATTGCCGGCCGACGAGCGTAGCGTCCGCTAGCTGGGCTCGACGCCCGCTTGGGGACCATGGAAGCGCTGCATGATGTCGCTGATGGTGCCGTTTTCCATTAAACGCATGAGGGCGGCGACGGCCTTGGGGTCGAAGTGGGTGCCGGCTTGGCTTTGAATATGTTCGAGCACCTGTTCCAGCGGCCATGGGGTTTTGTAGGGCCGTTTCGAAGTGAGCGCGTCGAACACGTCCGCTAACTTTGCGATGCGGGCCGCCAGCGGAATGGCCTCGCCAACCAAGCCTTCCGGGTATCCGCTGCCGTCGAAATTCTCGTGGTGCGAGATCGCGATGACCCGGGCTACTTCGAAAAACGGATCGTCGCCGAGAATTTTCACGCCGTGCAGCGCGTGTTCACGCATGACGGACCACTCGGAGTCGTCCAGCTTGGCGGGTTTTTTAAGGATGGCGTCGGGTATGTAAAGCTTACCTATATCGTGCAGGATGCTCATGATGCCCATGTGCTCCGCCTCTTCGGGGGCGACCCCCAGTTCCAGCGCCAGGGCTTCAGTGTAGTGTTGCACCCTTTGCACGTGGAAGCCGGTATCTTCGTCCTTGCCTTCGCAGGCCACCGACAGCATCGTTATGGCGTTGAGGTAGGCCTTTTTTAAGGACTCGTTGGCGTGAGCCAGCTTGCGCGTCAGTTCCAAGCTCTCCAGCGCGCGGACCACGGTGAGGCGCAGGTCTTCCGGTTCCCACGGTTTGGCGATGTACTTGTAGATCTGCGCGTCGTTGACGCAACGTACCAGGGATTCCATGTCCGCGTACCCGGTGAGCAGGATGCGGATGGCTTCGGGCTGGTTGGCGAGGGCGTGCTGGAGCACGACGTCGCCGCCCAGGTCAGGCATACGTTGATCGGATATGATGAGGTCGACCGGCGTGCTGTTGATTAGCTCCAGCGCTTCTGTGCCGGAGTTGGCGACCAGGGTTTTATAGCCGCGCCGAAACGTCCGTTGCATGCTGTCGAGGATGTCCCGTTCGTCGTCTACAAAAAGCAGCGTATACATGATGGGTGCTCTTACGCCCTTTGGGTTAGGGGTAGGGTAATGGTGAAACAGGTGCCTTGGCCGACGGCGCTGTCCACGGCTATGGCGCCGTGGTGTTTTTCGATGATGCCATAGGTGATGGATAGCCCTAAACCCGTGCCTTCGCCGATTTTTTTCGTAGTGAAGAAAGGGTCGAAAATTTTGTTCAGGTTTTCCTGCGAAATGCCCGAGCCGCTGTCGCGGACTTTCACAACCGCGTTTTCGCCCTCGAGCGCCGTGTCCAGCGTAATCGTTCCCGCGCCTTCGATGGCCTGAATGGCATTGCCCAGCAGGTTCATGAATACTTGATTGATCTGCCCGGCATAACAGCTGACCGGCCGGTTCAAGCTGTAATGGCGGACGATTTCGATGCGGTTCTTGGTTTGGTGGTGCAGTAGGGCCAGGGTGCTGTCCAGGCCGTCCTCCAACAAAACATCTTTCAGTTCCGCCTCGTCCAGGCGGGAGAAATTGCGTAGTGAACCGACGATTTCCTTAACCCGGTTCGCGGCGTTTTTGCCGCTGGCTACCAAGTTGCCGGCGTCTTTTCGGACGAAATCGAAGTCGATTTCGTCCAGTTTGTCTTGCAGCGCGCGTTTATGCTCCTCGGATAGCGGCAGTTGCTGGATGTGCTCCACCAGGGCGATCAGGTCGCGCACATATTCGTCCAAGATGGGTAAATTGGCGTAAATGGAGCCGATCGGGTTGTTCAGCTCGTGGGCGACACCGGCGACCAGCTGGCCGAGGGAGGCCATCTTTTCCTGTTGCACCAGTTGGGTTTGCGCCGACTTCAGCTGCTCAATGGTGGATTGCAATTCGTCATTGGTGGCTTGTAGTTTCTCCGTGCGGTCGGCGACTTTCTGCTCCAGCGTGCGATTGAGTTGCGCCAGCGCTTGTAGGCTGGCCTGCAGCTTGGCGGTCATGGCGTTGAACGCCTCGCTCAAGACCCCCAGTTCATCGTCGCTGTCCACCTTTACCCGTTGCGATAAGTCGGAGGAGGCGGTGATGTGGGCCACCGCGCTGGTCAGGGAGGTGATTGGGCGCACCAGGCGCCGGGTTAGCCACAGTATCAACAGCGTAATGGGAACGGCGATGGCTAGCCCTAACAGCAGCATTTGCACAGCGGCTTCCCGTATGGGTTCCAGGGCCTGCTGCTTTTCCGTGAGGGCCAGCAATGTCCAGTTAAGGCCGGCCACCGCTCGCTTGCCGGCGCTGTCGGCGGCGCCGGCAAGGAACGTCTGTCCGCCCAGGCTGATTTCTTCCTGGGCGCCGAACAGTGTGGGAATGGTCGCGCCGTCCAGCGGCGGCAACTCGCGGGCTACGAATAGCGCCTGGCTCGTTTGCGGGGAGAGCAACAGCAGCAGCGTTGAGCGGTTTTCCAGCTCTTGCTCGATGGCGCTCCAGGGGTAGGCGATGACCAGCGTTCCCAGGCGCAACGCTGGGTTGAAGCTGGCGTGGATGACGCGGCCGAAAGCCACGCCGGAGCCTTTGGTCAACGGGTTATCGTGCTTGTCGACGAAAAACGCCTCCGGGCTGTCCACCTGCCATGCCGGAGGCATATCCGCCGCCTCGGGCTCTTCTTCCTGACGGCTGGAGGCCACCAGTTTTCCCTTGTCGTCGAAAGCGTAGATATGGCCCGGCAGGCCATACTGCTTTTTCAGCTCCGCCAACGTGCGGCGGATGCGTCCGTCGATATCGCCGGTGATGATGTCGTTCATCACTTCCAGCGAGGCCCAGGCTTGTACGTCGATGAGTTGGCGAGCGAACTCCGCCTGCAACTTTTCCAGGCGGTCGTTGGCGGTTTGGCCCAGGTTGGCCTGGATGGCGCTGGCTAAATGGTTGCGTATGCTGCCGAACACGGTGCCGGCGACGCTGAGGAAGGTGAGCAGGAAGATGCCGGCCAGCACCAAAAGAAATCGTCGCCCCAGCGAATGCCGCACCGGCGGCAATCCGGCGGCTTCGTTTGTCACGGCAGTTTACCCAGCACTTTGACGCCGTCGCCTACGGGGGTGTCCGCGCTGACATAGCCGACGGCGCCCGGCACCTTCTGCACGAAAGCCAGCACCGCTTGGTCGGACTCCTGCACCAGGGGCGGGTTTTTGCCCTTGAAGTGCATCTGCTGCCAATGGTTGGCCAGGGCGTTGGCCGTTTGCTGCAGGACCGCCGTGGTGAACAGGCTGCGCACGGGACTGCTGGCTTCGCGGTTGACCGGGACGACCATGGCGCCGTCAGGCCATAGGCTTTGCCGCAACAGATAAATGCGCGTCAGGTCTTCGGTCGACAGGTTGGACACCGCCAGGGACGGATGGGCGACGATGAGCACATGGGTGTCGTCGGCCGCGGCCGATCCGCCCAGCAGGGCAGCCAACCCGATTGAGGCGCTGAGCAGCGCGCGTCTAAAAAAGGACTGCCATGGACGCATAAAGGCCTCGGCTCAAGTCCAGCTGGGCGCCGCTGGTTTCCAAATATTCCACCTTCCACGACACCGCCGGCACGGGGCGGTAGACGACGCCCACCAGCCAGTTGTCGCTGGGTTTTTGCTGATAGCGCGACTGAAAGGCCTCGCCGCGCGCAACCAGGTTCCAATGTTCGTCCAAACCGTAAATGGCTTGCACGTAACCGCCCCATTCGTTGCGTTGGGGGTGCTGTTGATTCGGTTTAAGCACGGACGCGCGGGACGCGTCCGGCTGGCCTACCCAGTTATGGGTCCATTGGGTCTCGAGCGTCAGTGCCCCGAAGGATACGCGCCCATCCACGCTGGCCAGCCATTGCTGTTCGGTGGTGTCGCTGTCTTCCGCGTGCTGCATGGACAGCCCCAGGCGTTTCTGCAGATCGCTGGTGAAAGCGACGTTGATGCCGCCCACGTTTTGATATTGAACTTGGTTAACCCTGCGGGGCTCGCGCATAAAATCGTCGCCCGGTTGATAGTACACCTGCACGTCGGGGAGGTTGCCCTCGGGATCGTTGTACAGCAGCGACACGCCGGACGCGAATTCGGCGAAGTTGTAATAGGTGGTTAACGGACGGGTGGTGGTCCAAACCAGCGGAGCGGCGTGGATTTGGTTCCATTCGCCTACCGGGGAAAGCATTTTACCGGCGCGGAACGTCCATTCCGGCGATATCAGGAAGTCGTTGTAAGCGCGTTCCAGCACGACGCGGGGCGTACCCTTTTCAAAAAAGCCGCCGTTTTCCGTGAACAGGGGCGCTGAAGCCAGCTCGAATTCGACGAAAGGGTTGAGCCAGCGGTTGAAGCGTCCCGAAAGGAATACGCTGAGATCGTCCAGCGTGAGGGCCGACGTACCCTTGTTGGGAAACTCCGCTACCAAATTGGAATAGCCGGAAATATTAAGGGAGCCGACGTTATAGCCCTCGCCCAAGTGGTAGTCGCCGGCAAGGCTGGGCGAGGCGAACGCCACGGCTGCCGCGGCGATCGGCAGCGACCACGCGGCAAAGCGCAAGCTAGGCAGCCGCACGAAACACCTCTTCCGTGACTTTCCGGTGGTTTCCTATATGCATCGCTTGGGTGGCTGGGCGTATCATGTTCTTATAATTTACCGTATAACCTTTTGGATTGTCATGGGATTTAATCAAGCCATGTTGTTGCCATGAGCAAGCAAGTCAGTCCGGTTTTGATCGGAGCATTCGTATTGGGCGCGGTAGCCGTGCTGGTGCTCGGCGTTTTGGTGTTCGGCGGCCAGCAGTGGTTCGCTCCCCGCAATCGCGTCATTGTCTATTTCGACAGCTCGGTGAACGGCCTCAGCATCGGCGCGCCGGTAAAGCTCAAGGGCGTGACCATCGGCAAGGTGAGCGACGTGCTGGTGGAATACGACAAGGCCAACAACAAAGTGTTGACGCCGGTAGTGATGGAAGTGGACCTGGATAGGGTCACGGACGTGGGGCGCTCCGGCCGCCATCGCGAGGTGTCCGATGTGCAGTCCCTCATCCAGCGCGGTTTGCGCGCCCAGTTGCAGATGGGCAGCTTCGTCACCGGCCAGCTGTATGTCGATGTGAATTTCTACCCCAACACCACCGCCAGCCTGGTGGGTCACGCGGAAGACGGCTTGCCGGAAATTCCCGCCATCCGCTCCAGCCAGGAAGAAATCCAGCAGACCATCGAAGAGGCGGTGCGCGAGGTGCGCAAGCTGCCTATCGCCGATTTGTTCAACGCCCTGTTGTTGACAACCCAGCAGCTACAGCGCCTCACTTCCTCGTCGGAACTGACCACCACTTTGCAGTCCTTGAACGGCACGTTGCAGGATACCCAGCGGCTGGTGAATCACGTGGATGCCCGCTTGGGGCCGCTGTCGGACCATGCGCAGGAGACGATGGCCGATACCCGTGTCGTCGCCAAGCAACTGAGCGAGCGCTTGCCGGGCATCCTGCAGAGCCTGGAGCAAACCCTGGCTTCGGCGCAGCACAGCATGGCGTCCCTGGAGCACCTATCCGGCCGCAATGCGCCTCTGGAAAACAGCCTGACGGAATTGTCCGCCGCCGCCCGTTCCTTGCGCGGCCTGGCGGAATACCTGGAGCGCAATCCCAATGCGCTGCTGTACGGCAAGGATTTACGTTCGGGAGCCCGTTGATGCGACACGCAAGCTTGATGACTTTGGCCATCGCCGCCGTTCTCGCCGGCTGCGCCGGCCGCAATCCGCCCACGCATTACTATTTGCTGCAAGCGCTGGCGGCCAGGGATGCCGTTGTGGCGAGCGTGCCGGTGTTGGGGGTCGGGCCGGTGACTTTGCGGCGTTATTTGAATCGGGACGCCATCGTTACCGGCGCCGGCGGCGGCGAGTTGTTGTTGGCGGATTTCGAGCATTGGGCCGAGCCGTTGCAGGACAACGTCGCTCAGGTATTGGCGGACAACCTGGGCCGTCTGGCCGGCGCGAGCCAGGTATTGGCCTATCCTTGGCCCCACACGCGGCCGGTGGACGTGCAAGTGGAAGTGGACATCGGCCAGTTCCACGCCGAGGCGGACGGCACGGTGGTTTTGCAGGCGCGCTGGAGTTTGTACCGTGGCGATGTTCTGCTGCGCGCCGGGCGTTCCGACATTCGTTTGCCCGGCGCGTCCGGCGACTATCGCGTCATCGCGACTCGCCAAAGCGAGGCGCTGGCCGCCATGAGCCGGGAAATCGCCGCCGCTCTGCCCGCCGCGCGCTAAAGCCGGCGGGATCAGGTCGGCCCGTCGTCTTCCTCGCGCAGCTCCTTCGGCGGACGCGCTTCTCGGCGGATTTCCGCATACCAGGCGCTGCCCAGGTACAGCTCGTGGGCGTGGCGCAGCAGCACCATCACCACGGATGCCGCCGGCAAGGCCAATAGCACGCCGAGGAAGCCGAACAACTGGCCGCCGGCCAGGGCGGAGAAGATTACCGCCACCGGATGCAGGCCGATCTTGTTGCCCACCAGGCGCGGCGTCAGCACCGTGCCTTCCAGCACGTGGCCGATGCCGAATACGATCAGCACCGGCATCAAATGGCTTGCATCCTGGAACTGCACCAAGGCCGCCAGGCAGCCGGAGCCGATGCCGACGATGGCGCCCATGTAAGGGATGAAGCCCACCAGCCCCGCCATCATGCCCACCAACAGGGCCACGTCCAGCCCGACGATCCACAGCGCGATGCTGTAGTAGGAGCTCATCGCCAGCATCACCAGGAGCTGGCCGCGCAGGAAGGCGCCCAGCACCTCGTCCGCCTCCTCGGCCAAACTTTCCGCCGTTTCAGCGACGCGGCGCGGCAGCAACTCGTGCACGTGGCGCACCAACTGGTCCCAGTCGCGCAGCAAGTAAAACGACACCACCGGCACCAGCAGCAGATTCATCAGCCAGTGAATGACCGCCATACCCGATTGCGACAGGGATTGCAGTACCGCGGTTGCCACGCCGCCGGCTTGTTGCCAGTGCTGGCTGAGCATGGTGGTGAGTTGGTTGAGGTCCAGCATGCGGCGCTGGATGCCGAAGTGCTGGCGCAGCCAGGGCACCAGTTTTTGGTTGAACCAGCTGGCGTAGTTGGGCAAGTGGTCGATCAGCCCCTCGATCTGGCTTTCCAGCAAGGGCACCACCAGCAGCACCAGCAAGGCAATGGCGATGATCATGGCGCCGAACACGCCCACCACTGCGTTGGCTCGGCTATGGCCGCGCGCCTCCAGGCGATCGACCAAGGGATCTCCCAGATAGGCCAGCAGCGCCGCCAGGGCGAAAGGCATCAGAATGGGCGCCAGCAGATAGACCAGCCAGCCGGCGCCGGTGACGCCGGCCAGCACCAACCATTTTTGCGAATCCGTCATGGGGAGTTCCGGTAGAGATGATCCGCCAAAGCATAGGCTAAGGGTCGGCGACAAGGCAATCGGCTAAGCCCATCGCCGCGGATTCGGGGGGTGGTTTGTTTTTGGGAAACAATCAGTGAATCGTGCAGGGGATTGTGCTGGACCGGCGAGTCATTATATTGGGTGTCGACGGCGGATAGAGAAACCTGCCGCCGCGTTTTTTCCCGTCCAATCGAAGGAGAAAGCCATGTTGACCATCGTCGAAGTCGCGCTGTTGACGACCTTTGCCATGACGGCGGCATTTTCCGTGGGCTTTTGCATGGGCCACCACCGCAAGTTGTCGGACAACGAAAACGGCACGGAACCCTTGTCTCACTAAGCGGTTCCGGTAGCCGCCCATGAAACATCGCCAACGCACCCCCCAAAACAAGGATGACGCCCGCCCGCTTGCGGCCGCGACGCGTATCGGCCGCAAGCGTATCCGCTTTCCCTCCTCGCCGTTCCCTGTCGCGGCCGTTCGGCCCATACCCTAGCCGCCGGACCGGCCTTTGCCCGTTGTCCCACCGCTGCGGCCCGCTGGACAAGCCCGTCCCCTGACGCGAAAAGGCCATGGCGCCGCTCGACGCCATGGCCTTTTTCCGGAAGCTCGGCTTAGGGCGCGCGTAATGCCTTGAACTGCTCGATCATGGCTTCCGGCTTCTTGTCCGCGGCTTTTTTGGTCAGCACGTACACCATGGTTTCGCCGTGGGGGCCACCGCCGATTTCCGTATAGCGGAACGGGGTTTCGACACCGGTGCGGAAGGCCTTGAAGTTCTTGGCGTCGTCGAACACGTAAATGCGCTTGCCGTCGTTCACCTCGGCGTAGAAAGCTTCCTCGATGCCGTCCGCCTTGCCGTCGTACAGGCCCACGCCGCCGAGTTCCGCTTCTTTGCGCTCCTTGTCCATGGCACGCAGGCCGAACACGACGGTTTCCTTGTTGGGGCCGGCGCCGATGCGGGTCAGGCGGAAGGGCGTTTCTCCGCTGGACAAGAATTCCTTGAAGGTCGAAGCGTCGTCGAACACGTAAATACGCTTGTCCTGGTGGACTTCGTAATAGTCGTTGACGTTGTAGGCGGGCGCGGCTTCCTCCGCCTGGATGGGCAGGGATGCGATGACGCCGACCGACAGAGCCAGCGCGGCGAAGCTACGGCGAAAAGAATCCATGGGCGTTCCTCGTGACGGTGGTCGAAAACAACCGACGATGCTAACGGGCTAATTTGACGGTTTGATGACAGCGGGACGCGGGGCGGGCGCTAGAACAGCTCCACATCCCCGGAAACCGGTTTGGCCTTGATGGTCTCGATGTACTGGGTTTCCTGCTGAACGATGGTGTTGTTGTGGAGGGAGCGCAGCCGCTTGACTCGCACCAGGCCGGTGGCTGGGAAATAGACCACGATGCGGGGGAAGCTGTTGCCCACGTCTTCGGAGACGATTCTCAGGCCTTCGGTTTTGAGGTAGTCGCGCACGAAGGTGATGTTTTTCAGGCCTACGTCGGACATGTTTTCCAGTATGCGCCCGCCGCCGAAAATTTTGACTTCGAGCCGTTCGCGGGCGCCGCCGTTGGCCAGAATGACGTTGATCAGGTGCTCCATGGCGAAGTTGCCGTAACGCGTGGCGGCCGAGCCCCAGGCGTGGCCTTCCGCCATTTCCTGGCTGAAGGGCAGCATGAAGTGGTTCATGCCGCCGATGCCCAGCAAGGGATCGCGGATGCAGGCGGAAATGCACGAGCCCAGCGTGGTGTAGACGCCTTCCTGGCTGCGGGTGACGTAGAACTCGCCGGGCAGGATGCGCGCGGCATAGGCGGCGTATTTCGCGTTCCAGGAACGCTTGATGTGTTCGAAGCCGGGCAGCGTTTTGGGCGGCGGTGGCGGCGGCGTGGTTAACGACATGGTTGCCTGCATTGGAATGGATGCCCGCGATCAGAACAGTTTTGCGATTTCGACGATTTCCGCCTGGATGAAGCGGACTACCGGTTCCAGGGACGCCGGCGTGAGTCCGGTGACTTCCCAGGCGTAGGGATCGATGGGCGGCACGTCGTCCGGTTCGAGCGTGTCCAGCTCCGCCATCAGGGCGGCGACGTTGGCGATGTGCACCAGCGCGGTTTCCCGGGGATGGCTGTTGCAGGCCGCGAGATTGTGGTGGCAGGCGATGCATTCGATCAGTACGCTGGGCAAATGCCATAGCTTGGCCAGCTCGCCGCCCACGTCGGTGTGGTCCAGGCCGAGCACCTGCTTTTCCGCTTCATGGATGGGCATTTCGTCCTGGCTGTCCAGCACCAGCAGCAGCGTCTCCTTGGCTTGTTCCGGCAAGCGGTTGAAGATGATCAACTCGCCGATATCGTGCAGCAGGCCGGCGGTGAACAGCGTGTCCGGGTCGCAGCGGCGGGCTTCCTTGGCCAGTTGCCGGGCGGCCAGAGCGCAGAATTGGCTGTGGCGCCAGAAGTTCTCCATGGAGACCAGCTCGTTGAGCAGGCCGCCGAAGCTTTTGGCGACGGATATGGATAGCGCCAGGTTGCGTATTTGCGCAATGCCGATGATCGATATGGCTTTGGGGACGCTGTCCACCGAGGACGGGGCACTGTACAGCGCGCTGTTGGCGACTTGCAGCAGCCGGGCGGTAAAGGAGGCGTCTTGGCTGACCACCTTGGCGATGTCGGCGGTGGACGACTTGGGGTCGTTGACCAAACGATCGATCTTCAGGTAAATGTCCGGCAGGGTGATCAATCCGCCTACATCGGATACCAGCTCACTGGCTAGCTGCTTCATGGGAGACTCCTTGGCTTCCCTTGAAATATAGCTCTTGTGGGGGATGGCGTGTGGCGGGACTGCGCCGCCAGGGTGGGGCGGGCGGTTTTAGTCCAACGACTGCAGTGCCGCTTCCAGGGCTTCGCTGGCGTTGAGCCACTCCTCTTCGGCTTCGTCCCGCTGGGCCTCCAGCGTTTTTTGGCGTTGCACGGTTTGCAGCAGGCGTTCCTTGTTTTCCGCCTCGTAAATGGCGGGGTCGGCCAGGGCTTGCTGCAGCTGGGCGATTTCCGTGTTCAAGGTTTCCAGGCGCTTTTCCGCCCGGTTGACGGAGTTTTGCAGGGGACGGGTTTGCTCGCGGCGGGCCGCGTCCTGGCGGCGTTGATCCTTGCGGCTGGGCGCGGCCGCCGCCGGCGCGGAGTTTTCCGCGGGCGTCTCGGCATTGCGGCGGCGCGCCAGCCACTGGCGGTAGTCTTCCAGATCGCCGCCGTAGGGGCCGGCCGCGCCGTCGGCCACCAGCCAGAATTGGTCGCAGACGCTGCGCAGCAGGTGGCGGTCGTGGGACACCACCACCAGGGCGCCGGCGTAGTCTTGCAAAGCCACCGCCAGGGCGTCGCGGGTGTCCAGGTCCAAGTGGTTGGTGGGTTCGTCCAGCAGCAGCAGGTTGGGTTTCTGGTAGACCAGCAGCGCCAGGACCAGGCGGGCTTTTTCGCCGCCGGACATGCCGCCCACTTCCCGCAGGGCGTCGTCGCCGCAAAATCCGAAACTGCCGAGGAAGCCGCGCAAGTCACGCTCCTGGGCGCGCGGCGCCAGGCGTTGCAAATGCAGCAGCGGGCTGGCGTCGGCGGACAGCTGTTCCAATTGGTGTTGGGCGAAATAGCCGATTTTCAGGTCCTGGGCGGCGACGCGCTTGCCGGCGGCGGGTTCCAAGCTGCCGGCGAGCAGTTTCACCAGGGTGGATTTGCCGGCGCCGTTGGGGCCGAGCAGGCCCAGGCGTTCGCCCGGACCCAGCGTTAACTTGACCTTGTCCAGTATGCGCTTATCGCCGTAGCCGGCGCTGGCTTCGTCCAGGCTGAGCAACGGCGCGGGGATTTTGTCCGGTTGCGGAAACTCGAATTCGAAAGCGCTGTCCGCGTGGGCGGCGGCGATCAGCTCCATTTTTTCCAGCGCCTTGAGCCGGCTTTGCGCCTGGGTGGCTTTGCTGGCCTTGGCGCCGAAGCGGTCGACGAAGGCGCGCATATGCGCCACCTGCCGCTGTTGCTTTTCGTACAACGATTGCTGTTGCGCCAGGGTTTCCGCGCGGTATTTCTCGAACGCGGTGTAGTTGCCGGTATAGAGGGTGACGCGGCCGTTCTCCAGGCGCAGGATCTGGTTGGCCACATCGTCCAGGAAGTCGCGGTCGTGGGAAATCAGCAGCAAGGTACCGGAATAGGCCGCCAGCCAGTCCTGTAGCCAGATGACCGCGTCCAAATCCAAATGGTTGGTGGGCTCGTCCAGCAGCAGCAGGTCGGAGCGGCACATGAGCGCTTGGGCCAGGTTGAGCCGCATGCGCCAGCCGCCGGAGAATTGCTGGACCGAGGCTTCTTCCTGGCCCGGCAAAAAGCCCAGCCCGCGCAGCAGCCTGGCGGCCCGCGCCCTGGCGGCATAGCCGCCGATGGCGTCCAGGCGGGCGTGCAGTTCGGCTTGCTTGAGGCCGTCGTGGTCTTGTTCGGCTTGGGCGAGTTGGGCTTCCAGCTGGCGCAGCTCGGCGTCGCCGTCCATGACGTAGTCGATGGCGCTGCGTTCCAGTGCCGGGGTTTCCTGGGCGACATGGGCGATGGCCAGTTGGGCGGGCACGTCCACTTGGCCGGCGTCGGTGTGCAGCTCGCCGCGCACCAGGGCGAACAGGCTGGATTTGCCGGCGCCGTTGGCGCCGGTGATGCCTACTTTGGCGCCGCGGTGGATGGTGAAGCTGGCTTGTTCGAAGAGAACTCGGGGGCCGCGCCGCAGGGCGGCTTCGATGAAGCTGATCATGGCGCGTGCATTATAAAAATCGCAGCATCCTTGCTCGCCCTCTCCCAGTGGGACAAATTCGCCTGGAGCGAATTTGCACTAGCCCGCAGGGTACCGGACAGGATGGTCCGGTATGGTTGGGTTGGGGTGAGGGAAGCGCTCATGGCGCGGGCGCTTAGCATGTTTACGGAAGCGTTTGCGCCATGTGCGCTGGGGGTTATTCGGCGGCGGAGATGCGCTCGTCCGCTAAGCGCACGAACTCGTGCAAGTCGCCCTGGCTGACGGTGTCGCGGGGAACGACCAGCGCGGTGTTGAGGGAGAGGAAGATGAAGGCGTATTTGGCGGTGAGCTCCACTCGCAACAGCTCGCTCCAGGCTACGTTGGAGGCGTTGCCGTTGGGGCCCACTTCCACCAGATGGGAGGGCTCGATGCGCAGGGTGTAGCGGCCCATGACGCTGACTTTTTCCTCTTCCGTGTACAAGCGGTTCAACTGGCGCCGCGTGCTCCAGCGGAAGTAGCGGGGCGCCAACGCCGCCCAGGCGACGGCCAAGGCCATGAATATGATGGCCGTGGAGGATTCTTGGTAGTAGAACCACAGTACCAGCACCGCGATGGACAGCAGGCCGGGTATCGTCACCTGGTGGCGGCGCATGGCTTTCTGCATGGGTTTGGATTCTTGCAGCAAGTGCTCGTTGAAGGCGAACAGGTCCTGTTCGCGCACTTCGTATTGGATTTCAGTCATGGTGGGTTACCGTGTCACCGTCATTGTTGTTATGGTAATCTGCCGCAAGGCGTCGCTTGGCGGTGAGTTGCAGCGTCAAGCGGCATAGTATACGCAATTCCGGCCTTTCCGGCCGGGCATCGCACAGGGGGCGGCAGCATGAAAGGCGACGGCAAAGTGATCCAGCATCTCAACCGGTTGTTGGCAGGCGAGTTGGCCGCCATCGACCAGTATTTCATCCATTCCCGCATGTACCAGGAATGGGGCTTCAGCAAGCTCCACGCGCATGTGGAACACGAAATGCAGGAAGAACAGACTCACGCCAGTAGCCTGATTCAGCGCATTCTGTTCCTGGAAGGCACGCCGGACGTGGTGACCCGTGCGCCGGTCAACGTGGGCCGGGACGTGGAGCAAATGCTGCGCAACGATTTGGCGGTGGAATACCGGGTCATCGACGATTTGAAGGAAGTGATGGCTTATTGCGAGTCGGCGCGCGACTACGAAACCCGCGATATCCTGCAAGTGCTGCTGAAAGACACCGAGGAAGACCACACCCGCTGGCTGGAGATTCAGCTGGGCTTGATCGAGAAGATCGGTTTGCCCAACTATTTGCAATCGCAGATGTAAGTTCTCTCGCTTCTTATTGATAATGGTTTGCATTATATCGTAACATGGATGCGTGTCCCCCGAGGCAGGCATCCATGTACGTTTGTATCTGCAAGAAAGTTACCGATAGCCAGATTCGTCACGCGGTCCTAGACGGCAGGGTGTCCCATTTGCGGCACTTGCGGCAGGAGTGCGGCGCTTGCAGCGACTGCGGGCTTTGCTCCCGCGAGGCCGGCAAGATCATCCAGGAGGCGCTGAAAGAAACGGCGCTGCTCGACGCTTGCCTTCCGGCGGCTTAGGGATTCGGCCCGGGCGCTATGCGCCGTCCCTCGAGGCGAGGGAAGGAAACTCCACGACAACTTTCAATCCGCCCCATTCCGACGTTTGCAGATCGATGTCGGCGCCGTGGAGCCTTGTGATGCGCTCCACGATGGATAGGCCCAGGCCGCTGCCGGGCTGCTGATGGGCGGTCTCCAGGTGGCGGTAGAAACGCTGGAACACCTGTTCCCGCGCTTGTTCCGGGATGCCCGGTCCGCTGTCTTCCACCGTCAGCCGCACCCGTTGCGGCGCGTCTTCCGTTGCGATTGATACCCGCCCGCCTTTCGGCGTGTAGCGAATGGCGTTGTCCAGCAGATTGCGGACCAGCACCTCGAGCATTTGCTGGTGGCCTTTGATGCGGCATCGGCTTTGCAGTCGGTTGTCGAGCCGAATATTTTTATCTAACGCGGCGTTTTCGAGCTGGGCCACGGTGAACGCCGCCGCATCGTTGATATCCACAGGCTGCGGCGTGAGCCGTCCCGTTTCCGGGTCTAGGCGGGCCAGGGTGAGCAACTGGCCCACCAAATGGTCCATGCGATGGACGCCGTGCTTGATTTGATGCAGCGCTTTGTTGCGCACTTCGTCGTCCGTGGCCCGTATGGCCACGTCGGCTTGGGTTTTGATGCCGGCCAGGGGCGTGCGGAGTTCGTGCGCGGCGTCGGCGGTAAAGCGGCGCTCGTGGTCGAACACCAGAGCCAGGCGTTCCAGCAGGCTATTGAAGGCGTCGGCCAGGGGTTTCACCTCGTGCGGCACGTGATCGACGTGCAGCGGCGTGAGCAGGTTGTCTTCCCGCCGTTCCACCTCGTCCACCAAGTCCGCCAAGGGGCGTAGCACGCGGCCGATCACCAGCCAGATGAGCATCGCCAGCAGCGGAATGCCCACCAGGAACTGCCAAAACTGGTCGCGGGTGATGTCGTCGGTGATTTTTTCGCGCATGTCGGCGCTTTGGCCGATGTGCACGGTGAAACGGCCGGCTTCGTCGCTCAGCGTGTAGACGTGCCAGGTTTGGCCGTTGACTTGGGCCAGGCTGTAGCCGCTGCTGGTGTCGGCAAGCGGTTCCAGGGGTGCGTCGGCGGTGCGCAGCAGCAGCCGCTGGTGGCCCTGCCACAATTGGCGTGCCAGTTTTTTTTCGTATTTATGTTCGAGTTCGACCGCCTCGGCGCTCAGCACGATGTGTTCGGCTTCGGCCGAGTCCAGCGTGTCGGGGTTGAGTCCGCCGTTGGCCAAGGCCAGCAGAAAGTGCGCGGATTGGGCCATTTCCGCGTCGAACAGTTCGGCGAGTTCATTGCGCGCGTCGCGGTAGCTGATGGCCCCCGTCACCGCCCAGATCAGCGTGGCGGTGGGCAGCAGGGTGGCCAGCAGGACGCGGCGCAGGGAGTAGTTCACGGCTGTTCTTGCGGCGTGTCGATGATGTAGCCGACGCCGCGCAAGGTGCGGATCAGGTTGGTGTCCAGTTTTTTGCGCAGGTGATGCACGTGCACTTCGATGGCGTTGCTTTCGATCTCCGCGTTCCACGGGTAGAGCGCTTCCTCGATGCGGGCGCGGGAGACGGCGCGGCCGCGATTGTCCAGCAGGAACTTGAGCAGCTCGTATTCCCGCAAGGACAGTTCCACTTCGCGGCCTTTGTTGAAGACTTTGTGGGCCGCGGGGTCCAGTTCCACGTCGCCGTGGATCACGGTCGGGGTGCTGCGGCCCTGGCCCCGGCGCAGCAGGGCGCGCAGGCGGGCGCAGAGCTCGTCCAGCTCGAACGGCTTTTGCAGGTAGTCGTCGGCGCCGCTGTCCAGTCCCTCGACGCGGTCGGTTACGGTGTCTCGGGCGGTGAGGATCAATACCGGCGTGGCTATTTGGGAGCGCCGCATGTCGCGCAACACATCCAGGCCCGATTTGCCGGGCAAGTTGAGGTCCAACACCGCCAGTTCATAGGTATGAGTCTGCAAGGCCAGGCTCGCGGCGGGGCCGTCGCTGACCCAATCCACGGCGTAGCCTTCTTGGCTGAGGGCGGTTTTCAGCCCGTCTCCCAGCAATTGATCGTCTTCCACCAATAAAAGGCGCATGGATGTCTTACCTCAAGGTGAGTCGGTTGGACGTGGGGGTTGTAACAGTAAAAAGGTTTTGGGTTCTTCCGTGCCGTCCGGCATGGCCGCCAACCGTTCCTGCCGCCAGGCCGCCGGGAGTTCCGCGACTCGGCCGTTGTCGACGATGACCAGCGTTGGCCGGCGGGCGCGGGCCAGAGTTTCGCTCAGCTCTTCCAGGCTGTCTACCCTCGTCACCTGGCGCTGTAGGTAAAAAATGCAGGCCATGGGGCTATCCCCCAGGCTTACGATTTGCGTGTCGGCATCCAGGTGAGGGGCGACAGCGGTGAGGGCCTGTCTGACATCGAACCGTTCCGGCCCCCACAGCGCGGGCGAGTCGCCGAGCAAGGCCAGCATGGCGGCCAGGGCCAGGGAAGACCCCGCCAATCCACTCCACCCGTTTTCCGGCCGACGCAGGCGCACGATCAACGCCGCCAGCCAGGCAACTGCCACCGCTAGCGCGGCAAGCAGCGCCGGCCAGTTTCCTTCATCGCAGCAGCCGGGGCGGAAGAACAGGAACACGCTGGTTGCGGCTACCAACAGCCACAAGCCGGTAACGGCATTCGCCAACCAGCGGCGCCGGCCGGCGTCGTCGGCCAGTTTCACCAGCGCTTCGGCCAAGGGGAGGCATAAGGCCGGCAGCAGGGGCAGCATATAAAACCAGCGGCGCTGCGATCCGAAGCCTAATATCACGGCGGATACCGCGATCAGCGTCAGTAGCCACAGGCTTTCGCGGCTCAGCAGCCGTTGCCGCCAGGCCAGCCCCAAGGCGAGGGGCAACAGCAGCGACCAGGGCAGCAGCAATTGCAGGATGCGGATGAAATGATAAGGGTTGAGTATCTGGCGCCAATCCAGCTTAAGCAAGGCGCCGCCCAGTTGGCTATGGGACAGGGTGTCGGCGCCGATGTGCCGGCGCAACCACCACCACCAGGGGGCGGCGATGGCGGCGGCCAACAGGATGCCGGTCAGAGGCCGCAGCAGCCGGCCGATGGCTCGCCAGGATTGGCGTTCGCGCCAATGCAGGAAACCGACGCTGCCGGCCAGCAGCATGGCCGGCACGTGTGGGCCCTTGGCCAGCGTGGCCAGGGCGAAGGCCAGCCACATGGCATAGGCGGCAGCTGCGCTGTTTTGGTTTCGTTGTTGGCGATGCCTGGCCTCGGCCAGGGCGGTGTAACCCGCCATGCAGCACAACGCATACAGCATTTCCGGCCGGGCGTCGTGGCTGTAACTGAAAAAGCCCAGGCTGGAAACCAACAGCAACGCGCCCAGCAGGCTCACCCGCCGGTCGCTGTACAAGCGCCGGCCGAGGGCGAGCGTCAACACGGCCAGGCCGGTGGCGGCAAGGACCGACACGGCGCGGGCGTGCCAATCCTCGATCGGCTGTTGGCCGGCCAGCCAAGCCATGGCGCCGGTCAGCCAGTAGTTGAGCGGCGGCTTGTTCAACCGCAACTGGCCGTTGAAATGGGGGATCAGCCAATCCCCCCGCTCCTGCATCTCCCTGGCGGTTTCCGCCACGTACACTTCGTGGCCGTTGAGCGGAAGTTGCGAGGTGCCGGCGGCGGCCACCCACAAGGCGATCAGCGCGATCGCGAGGTAGGCGTGGCGCGCCAAGAGGCCGGCTAGGTTGCCGCTAGGTTTCGGAGGGATGGGCACGGTAGCTTTTCCGGTTCCGCCAATCGGACCCGCCGTGCTAACCGAGATAACCGTCGTCGTGCAGGTAGTCGGCCAGTTTGGCGCTTACCTGTCTGAGGCGCTGGCTGAGCAGGCTGGCCATGTGGCCGTATAGCTTGAGGGCCAGGCGAGGCGTGTCGTTCACCAGGCGCTGGAATTCGTCTTTGGACATGATCAGCAGCACCGCGTCCGTCGCGGCCACGGCGGTGGCCGAGCGGGGTTGGCCGTCGATGAGGGCCATTTCTCCCAGCGTCATGCCGGCGCTGACGTGGGCGATGAGCTGGTCCCTCTGGGCCGAGTCCTTCTTCAGAACGTTGACCTTGCCCTCGATGAGCAGGCAAAGGTACAGCTCCCGCGCTCCCTCCTGGAGAATCACCGTCCCTTCGGAAATTTTGTAGGCGGCTAAGTAGGAGGCGAGGTTCTGCAGCTCCCGAAAGCTGAACACGCTGGCCCAGCGGGTCTTGTCCAGCATCGCGGCGCGTTCGTTGATGCTGGTGCCTAGCGGTTGGGCCGAACTCAGGAGGTGATAGGCGGTGTTCATGGTGCGTGAGTGTCCAGTATTAAGGCGGAGGTCGGCCGCATCGGTTCGGGGCGATTCTAGCAGCAATGCCGCGGCGGCTTTGAGAACTTGTTAGCCCAATGCCACCAGCACTTCTCCCTTGCCCATGGCCGCCATATCGCCGGCATAACGGCGCACCCGCTTGAGGCTGCCGGCCAGGCCGCCGAAGCAGCTGTCGGTTCCTTGGAAGCTTTTCAGCAGCAGCGGCAAAAAGCCCAGGGTATGGCTGCCGCAGTCGTTGAACGTGGGCGGCAGGGTCGCCGGCGCCTTCAGCAGCAGCAGGGTGCCGCGGTTCATGGCGTAGCCCAGGTGGTCGCCCACGGCTCCCGCCACGGCGATGGTGCCGGCGGTCATGCGCGATCCCAGGTAGGCGCCGCTGTTGCCCTCGATGAGGATGGCGCCGCGCCGCATGTGGTCGCCGACCCGGTCGGCGGCGTTGCCTTTCACCACCACGATGCCGCCGGCCATGCCTTTCTTGTTGCCGGGCAGGGCCGCGCCGAGGAAGTCGCCGGCGTTGCCGCGGATGAGAATTTCGCCTTTCTTCATTTCGCAGGCGGCGTAGGCGCCGACGTTGCCGGACACTTCGATATTGCCGCCCTTCAACTGCAAGCCCAGATAGGCGCCGGCATCGCCGTCCACTTTGATGCTGCCGGAAGTCATGCCTTTGCCGATGTAGTCCAGCTTGGCGCAGGACTTGGCGAAGCGGACTTGGCCGGCGTCGTCGCCTTCGATGGCGAAGACTTCATCGGCGCGCAGCGTGCGGTTGCCGCACTGCAGCGCCAAGGCCGCGATATCGGCGGCGGATTTTCCCGCCAGATTGTCCGGCGTCAGCGGCGCCACGTCCACGCGCTGCTGCGGTGCGATCTTGAGGGTGAAAGTCAGGGCGCTCATGCCATGATCTCCTGCAAATGAAAGAGGAACGGCCCCAGCTTGCCGCCGTAGTTGCCGGCGCTGATGCGGCGAATGCCGTTGGCGGCGCCCAGGCTGCAGGCCGCTTCGATGCCGACGCGCATGGCTTTGTCGATGTCCTCCTTGGTGAGGCCGTCAATGACGATTTCCATCACCGACTCGATTTCCGGCGACAGCTCGGACTTCGTTTGGCCTTTCAGCGTCGGGCAGAACGCGTCGTTGGTGGAGGCCGACAGCGCTTTGTATTTGGAGCCTACCTTGGAGCCGGAACGCACCACGCCGCCGGGGAAGGGCATGATGACGTTGGGCACTTTCCTCATGGCCTCGATGGCCACTTCGCAGGCCGCCAGGGCCTGGGGTTGGGATTCGGCCAGGATCAGGAAATTGCCGCCGCCCACGGCCGGCACCATGCCGGTGGTGGCTTCGGTGAGGAATTCGCCGTCCATTACCGGCACGCGCCAATAACGCTTGCCGTTGATACGCTTGGCGATCTGGAAGCCGTCGCCGAAAAAGCGCAGGTTCTTGCCCAGGGGAATCTGGTCGCCTTCCTCGATGCCGGCGAACAGGGCCGAGGTGGGCGAGGTGAGCACGCACTGGCCGGCGCGGGTTTCCAGCTGCTTGGCCAAGCCCTTGCCGCCCATGGCGAAAATCATGGCGGAGACGCCGGGACGGCCGTCCGGGGTTTCCGACGGGTCCAGCTCCCGCTCGATGCCGGCCTCGCAGCCGCAGGCGATCACCGAGGTGGCGAAGCCGGTCATGGCCTGGGCCGAAATGTGCGCCCACTTATGGTTCTGCGCGGTAATGATGACCCGCGTCGCCTTCATGGGGAAGGCTTCGGCGAAGGTCGCGTCGATAGTCACGCCGTTGATGATCATGCGCGGTCCCCTTTCTGGCACGGATGGACGAGGATCTTGCTGCGGCCGTCGTCCTCAATTTCGTTGTCGCGGATGATGAAGTTGTCCAGCTTCATGGTGTGGTAGCGGTCGAAATAGGGTTTCAGCTCGCTTTCGATCTTGGCTCGGTCGAATTCCGGCTTCACCGTGTGCAGATTGCCCCATACGACTTTGACGATTTCGCCGTTTTTCACCACCAGTTCGCCGTCCTTGAACACGTAGTCGGGCTTTTCGAACATTTTTTCCTTGTCTTCCTGTTCCGTGTAGACGGTGATGTCCGCCGCCGCGTCCATGCCCAGGTGGCCGCGATCCTTCAAGCCCAGCAACTGGGCGGCGCCGGCGCGGGTCATGATGGCGATTTCGTACAGGGAGTATTCCCGGTCGATGCAGCCCAGGGTGCTCAGCTTGGCGGCGTCCGGATTGATCTGCGCCAGCATGTCGTTGCGGAACGACTTGTTCATCAACAGCTTGATGAGGTGCGGGTAGGCATAGAACGGCGCGCCGTTGGGGTGGTCGGTGGTGAGGAAGATGCGCCAGGGATCTTCCACCAGCAGGAACGTTTCCAAACCAATCGCCCATTGCAGGGCGTTGACGAAGTTCTGGTCCTTGTATTTGAACGGCACCACGCCGCAGCCGGCGTCGCACTCGATGTCCATGCACACCCATTTGTTGGGATGGGCCATGCCGCTGTTGCGGTGCTGGGCCATGCTGTCGCCCGACGCCGTGACAGTCTGGCCGAACAGCACCTGGCCCACGTCCACGGTGATGTTCTTGTTCTTGTTGATGGCTTCGGCGATCTGCGCCGCGCCGGAGGAGAACTTGCGGTCGCCTTCCGTGCCGTAGCTGTGGAACTGGATGTGGGTGAGGTGCATGGGTAGCCCCTCGATGCCGCTGATAGTGTTCAGCGTGGTGTCCATATTGCCCGGCACGCCCAGGTTGCAGCCGTGCACGTGTAAGGGGTGCGGCACGCCCAGTTCGTGCACCGCGCGGGCCAGGGTTTGCAGGATTTGCCGCGGGGTGACGCCGTAGTGGCTGTTCTGCTCGTCCAGGTCCAGGTTGCGCTGGTTGAACTTGAAGGCGCTGATGCCGCCCGGATTCACCACCTTGATGCCGATGGCCTGCGCCGAGTGGATGGTCCAGGCCACGTAGTTGTTGATTTCCGCCTGGGATTTGCCGTCGCGCATCATGCGCAGCAGGAAGTCGTCCGAGCCCAGCATGGCGTAGCCGCCCACGTCCAGCAGCGGCACGTCGGCCATTTCGTGGTGGGCTTGGCGGGCGTTGATGGGCAGCACCGCCGGCTCGAAGCCGGCCGTGTAGCCCATTTCCGCATAGCGGTAGCCGGTGGTCAGCGTCGACGGCACGGCATGGCCGCAGCCGCCGTGCATCAGGCCTTCCCGCGGGGCGGGGTCCTTGCGGTGGTCTTCCGGCAAGAGGTTGCGGGCGATGGTCACTTTGCCGCCGCCGATGTGGGTGTGCATGTCGATGGCGCCGGCCATGACCACTTTGCCGGTCAGGTCGTATTCCTGGTCGGGCTTGTCGCTGCTGGGCGGCACGATGCGGCCGTCGCGGATGAAGATGTTGCGTACCTGGCCGTTGACGCCGTGGGCCGGGTCGTAGACGGTGCCGCCGGTGAGTTTGATCAGCATGTCTCAATCTCTCTCTTATAAAGCCGCTTCGATGGCTTTCAGAACATCGCTGGCGCTGGGCAGGCCGGCGTCGCGCAGTTTGTACAGGGGCATGGCCACCACGTTGTCGCAGCGGTACATATGGCCGCCATGGTCAATGCCGGGGCAGCCCACCGGGATGAACACGTCCGGCTCTTTGCCGAATTGCATGCCGCTGCGGCCGATCGCCACGGTGGGGATGGCGGAAGCCGGCGGCGGCGTGAGGGCGATGCTGTTGACCCACACCAGCAGGTCCGCTTCGCCGTTGCCCAACAGCTGCGCGCTGGAGTAATGGTAGGCGTCGTGTTCCGGGTAGCCGCGCAAATAGCCGACGCGGGTGGGATAGCCGGAAATCCAGCTGGCCACCTGGCCGGCGGTGCGGTCGCCGTCCTGGCCGCCCACCGGCAGGGCGGCGGCGCGCACGGTTTTATTCAGGGTGACGACGAATTGGCAGACCTGCTGGATAGCCAGTTCCGCGTGGGGAAAGTTCAACTGGCCAGCGGCCCAGGTGACCACGCTGTAGGAGGCTTGCCGCATGCGTTCCACCAGGGCTTGCAACTCCGCCACCGGTATGCCGCCGACGGTTTCGGCCTGCAGGCGGTTGCCGCGGGCCAGGGCGGCCAGGGCGGCGGCCACGTCGGGCAGGGCCTCGGGCGGGCAGGGGATGACTTTCGGTTCGCGGCCGTCGGGCGAAACCGCCGCCTTGCCGGCTGGAGCCGGGCCGATGAAGACGATTTCCCGTTTTTTCGTGTCCTGGCCGAACAGGGTTTCCGGCGTCCAGATGAAGCGCTCGAAGAAACGCGGGAAGTTGGCCTCGATGTCGCTGCCGAAGCACACCAGCACTTCCACGCGGTTTTTCAGCTCGCCCAGAGTGGTGGCCAGCCAGCCGGAATCCTGCAGCACGGCCAGGTTGCGCATGCCGCCTTCGGCGCGCATCTGGTCGAACACGCCGCGCGATTTGTCGATCAAGGACATGGCCGCGCGGGTGCCGTTGACGTCGGTGCCGAAACCGCTGAACAAGGGCAGTTTGGCGTCCTTCAGCAGCGCCGCCGCCTTGGCGACCGCGTCCTCCAGGCTGGCGGGCTGGCCGCCGATGCGAGGGGACTTGTCGGTGACGGCGGCCTCGAAGCCGGAGATGGTGACGGCGTCGCCGTTTTCCAGCACCTTTAAACGGTCGCCTTGCACCTCAATTTTCAAATCGTCCGAGGCGATGCCGCAAAACGGGCTCGGTACGTTTTCGTAAACCTTGTTCGCGCTGTCGCTCATGCCAGTCCTCGGAACGCTTGCTGGGGGGATGTGTCTTGGCCGGCGGACCAGCCGCTGCGGCGCCAATCAGCCAATTGTAAGGCCAATCCGCCCGGGCTTGAAACCTTGAATGTCGCGGCGGACGGGGCGGTTGCGTTGGATGGGCGGGCCAATGGGGCTACAATGCCCGCCGTTGCCGCCGCCGGGCGGATTTTTTATTTGCCGGGAAGCCATGGCCAGCGATATTTCACTCCGTCACAGCGATCTCCCACGACGCGTGGTCGTCACCGCGCCGGCGCGGCTGCACATGGGGTTTATCGACCTGGACGGCTCGCTCGGCCGGCGTTTCGGCAGCGTCGGCGCGCCGTTGAACGAAATCGCCACGGTGGTGGCGGTCCAGCCGGCGGAGTCCTTGCAGGCGCAAGGGCCGGATTGCGAGCGGGCCGCGCTGTATGCGGAGCAGCTCTGCGCCGCTTTGCGGGTTCCCAGCCGCTTTCGCCTCGTCGTGGAGCAGGCGGTTCCCGGCCACGCCGGGCTGGGTTCGGGCACGCAGTTGGCGCTGGCGGTGGCCGCGGCGGTGGACGGCTTGTACGGCCTGGGGTTGAGCGTGGCCGACATGGTGCGCCTCACCGGCCGCGGCGCCCGTTCCGGCATCGGCATCGCGGCTTTCCAGCAGGGCGGCTTCATTGTCGACGGCGGGCGCGGGGCGGACACGCTGATTCCGCCGGTGATCGCGCGGTTGCCCATGCCGGCCGACTGGCGTTTTATTTTGGCTTTCGACGAAAGCGGCGTGGGCTTGCACGGCGCTTCCGAGAAAGCGGCTTTCAAAGCGCTGCCTCCCTTTCCCTCGACCGCCTCGGCGCATTTGTGCCATTTGTTGATGATGCGCGGTCTGCCCGCCCTGGTGGAAAACGATATAACGGCCTTCGGTTCGGTCATCGCCGAGTTGCAGCGCACCGTCGGCGACCATTTCGCGCCGGCCCAGGGCGGACGCTACACCAGCCCGGCGGTGGCCGAGGTCATGGCCTGGCTGGAGTCCCAAGGCGCCGTGGGCATGGGACAGAGCTCCTGGGGGCCGACCGGTTTCTGCTTGGCGGATGGTCCCGGTCCGGCGCGCGCCCTGCTGGAAGGGGCGCAACAGCGTTTTGCCGGCCGGCCCGGGCTGCGGCTGATGCTGGCCTCCTGCCGCAATCGCGGAGCGGAGGTGGTGGTCGACCGCTGCGTTGGGACCGACGCGCTGGCGGTTTGAGTCGGGCGCGATTGCGCTCACTGCGGCGAATTTGCCGATCCGGTCGGATTTTGCCGTTTCCTTTTTCCCGATAGCCGCGGGATTGGCTACCCTCATTACTATGGCGGGCGTGGAAAACGCCGTTTTCCCAAGCCCGCGCGCGCCGTGCGTGGAGGCGCGGCCTGGGCCGCCGGCCCTAAGCCGTCGATGGCGGAGAGGGCGGCGGCCGTCTTCTCCGATTCCGGGTTGAAAAAGCGCCCGGGACGGCCTTTTCGACCGCTTGCATAGAGGCGCCGCCGTGTGCCGTGACCGCCGCGATGAATTCGCGGCGTCGTGAACGTCCGGGAGATTTCCGTCATGCCTTTGCCCAAACTCGACAATCCCGCCGGCGATTTCTGGGGCGGACTGGCCGCGATGCTGGTGGCGCTGCCTTCGGCCGTGGCTTTCGGCGTGACCATCTATACCCCCTTGGGTGCGTCCCACGCCGCCCAAGGCGCATTGGGCGGCATCCTTGGCGTGATGGCTTTGGGCTTGGTGGCGCCGGCCCTGGGCGGCACCAACCGGCTCATAAGTGCCCCCTGCGCGCCGGCGGCCGCGGTGTTGTCGGCGTTTATCCTGGAGTTCTTGAACGGCGGCGGCGGCTTGGAGCCGGCGCTGCTTCTGCTGTCGATGCTGGGGCTGTTGGCCGGTCTGTTGCAGATTGCGTTCGGTCTGGTGCGTTTGGGACGCTTGATCGAATACATGCCTTATCCGGTGGTGAGCGGCTATTTGTCCGGGGTGGGCCTCTACATCATCGGAGGCCAGGTACCCAAGTTTCTCGGCGTGCCGAAAGACATGCATTTCTGGCAGGCGCTCGCCACGCCGGCGGCTTGGCAGTGGCAGGGCATGGCCGTGGGCGCCGCCACTATCGTCGTGATGCTCGGCGCGCCGCGCCTGACCAAGCGCGTTCCGGCCGCCATTTTAGGGCTGCTGGCGGGGGTGATCACGTATTTCGGCTTGGCCCAGGCCGATCCGGCGCTGCTGTCTCTGGCCGGCAACGCCCTGGTGGTGGGGCCTTTGAGCGGCGGCAGCGGCGGCGGCTTTACCGAGGCCATCGCCGGCCGGTGGCAGGCTATGGGCGGGTTGGGGCTGGAGCCGCTCAAGCAAATCGCGGTGCCGGCCCTTACCTTGGCCGTGCTGTTGTCCATCGACACGCTGAAAACCTGCGTGGTGCTGGACGCCCTGACCCGCTCGCGCCACAACTCCAACCGCGAACTGATCGGCCAAGGCCTGGGCAACATCGCTTCGGCGCTGATCGGCGGCATTCCCGGTTCCGGCACCATGGGGGCGACCCTGGTCAATATTTCCAGCGGGGCGGCCAGTCGCCTGTCCGGCGTGGTCGAAGGCGTGTTGGCGCTGCTGGCCTTCTTGGCGCTGGGGTCGTTGATCGCTTGGGTGCCGGTGGCGGCGCTGGCGGCGATTTTGATGGTCATCGGCGTGCGCATGATCGACAAGCACAGCTTCCACTTCCTTAAACAGCGTTCCACGGTGCTGGATTTCGCCGTCATCGCCGCCGTGGTGGGCACCGCGTTGACGGTGAGCTTGATCGCCGCGTCCGGCGTCGGCATTGTGTTGGCGGTGCTGTTGTTCATCCGCGAGCAGATCGGCGGCGCCGTGGTGCGGCGCAAGACTTTCGGCCACCAGATGTTTTCCAAGCGCGTGCGCACCCAGGAGGAGATGCAAATCCTCACCGAGCGCGGCGACCAGGCGGCCATCCTGGAGTTGCAGGGCAGCCTGTTTTTCGGCACGGCCAACCAGCTCTACGTCGCCCTGGAGCCGGAGCTCAAAAGCCGCGCCTACGTCATTTTGGACATGCGCCGCGTGCAAACCGTGGACGTCACCGCCGCCCATATGCTGGAACAAGTGGAAGACATGTTGGCCGAGCGAGGCGGGTACCTGATTTTCAGCCAAATTCCCAGTCATCTGCCCAGCGGCAAGGACATCCAGCAATATTTCGACCAGGTCGGCTTGGTGCGTCCGGAAAGCTCGGTGCGCGTGTTCGGGGAGCTGGACGAGGCGCTGGAGTGGGTGGAAGACCGTATCATCGCCGAGGCGGCTTTGAATTTATCGGAAGAGACGCCCCTGTCGTTGCGGGACATCGAGTTGTTTCAGGGGCGCAAGGAGGAAACCTTGGCCGACTTGGAGCGCTGCATGGCGCAGCGTTCATACAAGGCCGGCGAGCGGGTGTTCGCGCGGGGCGACGCCGGCGACGAAATATACCTGATCCGGCGCGGCGCGGTACGCATTCTGCTGCCCATCGACGACAAGCAAAGCCATCATTTGGGGACCTTCGGCCGCGGCGCGTTTTTCGGCGAAATGGCTTTTCTCGACGGGGACCCGCGTTCCGCCGATGCCGTCGCATTCAGCGACGTGGAGTGTTACGTGCTGTCGCGCCAAACGTTCGACGCGTTCGCCGACGGCCATAAGCGCGCCGCGCTGGCGTTGATGGAAGGCCTCGCCAGCGTGTTGTCCAGCCGCTTGCGCTACACCAACGCGGAATTGCGCGTGCTGGAGTCTTGAGCGGGGGCGGCCTTCGCGCCCGCCGCCGTTTCCCGTTAGAATCGGGCGATTGCCGCCATGGAGGTAGAACCATGTCCCGCCCCGCCGAGCGCACCGCCACTTACGAAGACTTATGCCAGGTGCCGGATCATCTGCTGGCGCAGATCATCCACGGCCAGTTGATTACCCTGCCCAGGCCAGCTCCCAAACACGCGCGGGCTTCGTCCATGGTCGGCGGCAAACTGGTGCCCGCATACGACGAAGGTCGTGGCGGCCCCGGCGGCTGGTGGATACTGGACGAACCTGAACTGCACCTGGGCTTGCACGTCCTGGTGCCCGACCTGGCCGGCTGGCGGCGGGAACGGCTGCCGGCCTTGCCGGACACGTCTTATTTCGACCTGGCGCCCGATTGGGTGTGTGAGGTGCTTTCCCCCTCCACTGCCCGCATGGATCGCGCCGACAAACTGCCCATCTATGCCGCCCATGGTGTCGGCCACGCCTGGCTCATCGACCCGGATGCGCAAACCCTGGAAGTGTTTGCCCTGGTCGACGGGCGCTGGCGGTTGGAATGCGTTCACCAGAAAGACGACGAAGTCCGCGCGCCGCCGTTCGAGGCGCTGGGGTTTGGCTTGGGGGCGCTGTGGGGGTGAGCCGCTGGTTCGACACGGCGACGGATGCCTGAGCACGGCGCCTCGGTCGTTATTCTCGCCCAATCCGGCCGTATGCTGGCCCAGTCGGCGGCGCGGGCCGGTTGGCGGACCCGGGTGCTGGATTTATACGGCGACGAGGACACCCGCGCTTGCAGCGAGCGCTGCGCCCTGGTGGACGACGGGGGCGGTTTCGACCATGGGCGAGTGCTGGACGAGCTGCGGCGGGCGGCGGCGGAGGGTGCTCGGGGCCTGGTCTACGGCAGCGGCTTGGAGTGCGCGCCGGATTGGTTGGACGAAATCGCCGGTCTGCTGCCGGTGTGGGGCAACAGCCCCGATGTGTTGCGTTGGCTCAAGTCGCCGCCGCGATTTTTCGCCCTGCTGGACGAGTTGGGCATTCCCTACCCGGAAAGCTGTTTTCAGCCGCCGGATTGCCCGGACGGCTGGCTGCTCAAGCCCGGTTGCGGGGAGGGCGGCAAGGGTGTAGCCTTTTGCGCCGCCTCGGCTGTACAGGATGGGGCGTATTATCAGCGCCATATTGCCGGCACGCCCATGTCGGCTTTATTTTTGGCCGACGGAAACCATGTTCGGTTGGTCGGTTTCAACGCGTTGTGGACCACGGGCGCAGCCGGCCAGCCGTTCGGTTTTGCCGGGGCGAGCAACCGGCCGGATTTGCCGCCGGTCTGGCGCGGCCGGGTGGCGGATTGGACGGGGCGGCTGGCGCGTCGCGTGGGGCTCAAGGGGTTGGGCAGCCTGGATTTCGTCTACGACGGCGATCGGTGTTGGGCGCTGGAGGTCAATCCCCGGCCTAGCGCGACGCTGGCCTTGTACGACGCGGATTTTCCCGACGGTTTGCTGGCCGCCCATGTGCGCGCCTGCGGCGGTGCGTTGCCGGAGAGCGTGCCGCTGTCGATGGCGCGCGCCATGCGCATCGTCTATGCGCCGCGCCGCTTGAAGGTACCGGCCGGCGTGGTGTGGCCGTCCTGGTGCGCCGATTTGCCGGCGGCGGAAAGCGAGATTGCGGCGGGAGAGCCGCTATGCAGCGTCGCCGTGGAAGGCGGCGTACAGGATTTGCCGCGTTTGTCGCGGGAGCGGGAACGGATGGCCTTGGAACTGTGCCGGCCTCTGTGACGGCGTGGATTGATGCGGATAACTATTTAAAGAGTGAGTTGGGGAAACCGATGAGTCAGCATAAGATCAGTGTGAACGCCGCCGTGCGGCCTTTGGTGCGTACTTTGGTGGAGCAGGCGGACAAGCTGCGCGTCAAGGTGGGCAAGTTGCCCAACGGCGCCACCGTGGTGGACGCCGGCATCGAGGCGCCGGGCGGCCTGGAGGCCGGCCGCATCATCGGCGAAATCTGCATGGGCGGCCTGGGCACGGTCAGCCTGTCTTTCGGCACCAACTCCGCCCGCTGGCCTTATCAGGTGAACGTGCACAGCACCAACCCGGTCATCAGCTGCCTGGGCTCCCAATACGCCGGCTGGAGCCTGTCCCACGGCGAAGGCAAGGGCGCGTTCTACGCCCTGGGTTCCGGCCCCGCCCGCGCCATGGCCGTCAAAGTGAAGGACGGCGTGGAAACCTCGGTGGAAGAGCTCTACAAGGAGTTGGACTACCGCGACCGATGCGACGAAACGGCCATCGTGCTGGAAGTGGACCGGATGCCGCCGGTGGAACTGGTGGACAAGGTGGCCAAGGCTTGCCAGCTGGACCCGTCCAAGGTGACGGTGATCTTGACGCCCACCAGCAGCCTGGCCGGCGGCGTGCAGGTGGTGTCGCGGGTGCTGGAGGTCGCGTTGCACAAGGCCCACAGCCTGCATTTCCCGCTGGAAAACATCATCGACGGCTGCGGCAGCGCGCCGGTGCCGCCGCCTCATCCCAATTTCGTCAAGGCCATGGGCCGCACCAACGACGCCATCCTGTTCGCCGGCCAGGTGCATTTGTTCGTCAAGGGCAGCTCCGAGCAGGCCAAGATGCTGGCCAACGAACTGCCCAGCTCCACTTCCCGCGACTACGGCAAGCCTTTCGCCGAAGTGTTCAAAGAGTACAACTACGACTTCTTCAAAGTGGACGCCATGCTGTTCAGCCCGGCGCGGGTCACCGTGACGGCGGTGGACAGCGGTCTGAGCTTCCACGCCGGCCAGTTGGACGAAACGTTGCTGGAGCGGTCCTTCGGGGAGTAAATGGCCCGCTTCGCCATCGTCACCGACGATCCCGGTTGGCACGGCGCGCAACTGAAGCGCGCTTTGGCCGGCCGGGGCCATGTCGGGGAGTTCGTTTCCCTCACCGCCTGCCGCCTGAATCTGGAAAGCGAGCATTGTTTGCCGGTCGTCGTTTCCGGTTTCGAGGGACGCTTGCCGGACGGCGTGTTCGTGCGCGGCGTGCCCGGCGGCACGCTGGAAGAGGTCATCTTTTACCTCAACGTATTGCACGGGCTGCGCGAACTGGGCGTCAAGGTCTACAACGACGCCCGCGCGGTGGAGCGCACGGTGGACAAGGGCATGACCAGTTTCCTGCTGCGCCGCGCCGGTGTGCCGACCCCGCCCACCTGGGTGCTGCGCGACCGCGAACACGCGCTGGCGGTGGTGGAAAAGGAGCTGCGCGCCGGTAACCAGTTGGTGACCAAACCCTTGTTCGGTTCCCAGGGCGAAGGCTTGCAACGCCTGGAAAGCCTCGACGATTTGTTCAATCTGGCGGCCAGCAACGGCGTTTATTACCTGCAACGCTTCGTCGACTGCGGCGACGAGGCCTATCACGACTGGCGCGTCTTCGTCATACGCGGCCGCGCGGTGGCTGCCATGCGCCGTTACGGCCAAACCTGGCTCAACAACGTGGCCCAGGGGGGGCGCTGCGAGGCGGCGGCGTTGGACGGCCGGTTGCGCGACCTGGCCGAGGCGGCGGTGGCGGCGCTGGACATGGATTATGCCGGGGTGGACGTGATCCGCGACGCCAACGGCGGCTTCAGCGTCATCGAAGTCAACAGCGTGCCGGCCTGGAAAGGCTTGCAGAGCGTGTGCGAGATCAACGTGGCCGAAGCGCTGGCGGAGGATTTCCTGGTTCGCTGCGATTTGCCGGTGCTCGACGAGGCCGCGTCGTGAGCCGGCGGGATTTGCGCCAGGCGGTGCAGCAGGCCTATCTCGAAGCCTGCGAGCTGGAGCTGCAGGCCTTCAAGCCGGGCAACGTGAGCGTGTATTCCGAAGGCCACGGCATGACGGTGGAGCATTTCCGCCGCAGCGCCGCCGCCAGTGCTGCTCCCCTCGCAGATCCTTCGCTGTCCCTGGGGGAGAAAATACGGGAGGCCACTCGAGCCACTTGGGCGGTGGTGGATTGCAACACGAACCTGGGCATCTTGCTGCTATGCGCCCCCTTGATCCAAGCGGTCCAGCAGCCGCGTGGCGCCGACCTGCGCCAGTCCCTGTCCGTGGTGTTGCAAAACACCACGCGGGAAGACGCCGAGGCGGTATACGAGGCCATCCGTTTAGCCTCGCCGGGCGGCTTGGGCGAAGCCCCCCAGCAGGATGTGCGCGACGCGCCGCAAGTGACCTTGCTGGAGGCCATGGCCCTGGCGGCGCAGCGGGACCGCATCGCCTATCAGTACGTCAACGGCTACCCAGATATTTTTGACTTTGCCATACCCAGGTATCATACTTCGCGGCGGCCAGGCAAGGACGAGGCATGGCTTGCCGTGGATATCTTCGCCGGATTGTTACGGCGGATTCCCGACAGCCATATCGAGCGCAAGTATGGTGATCGTTATTCCAGGATGGTGGCGGAGCGGATGGCTCTTGTCGAAGAGAGTTTGTCCAAAGACGGGCCTGACCGTTGTTTGGAGCTACTGCGGGAAGTGGATGCCGAATTCAAGGCCGTGGGGGTGAATCCGGGCACAACGGCCGATTTAACGGTAGCGGGCCTATTGGCCGTGCGCTTATGCGCGCTGTTCGATAACTATAATTAAAATGCCACGCGGGTATAATTACCAGCCTGAGCAGTGGCATTGAGCGGGGCGCTGGTTGGCCCCGATCCGATGTTAGGGAGATCATGGCAATGTCGTTGATTCAAAAATTTTTTTCGTTTTTTACACCAGAGGAGATAGCAATGGGTAAAGTGAACAAACTGTTGGTCGGTGAAGCACTGTGCGGCGGCGGCAACGAAATCGCCCACATCGACCTGATCCTGGGGCCGCGCGGCAGCGCCGCTGAAAGCGCCTTCGCCAACTGCGTCACCAACAATAAGGACGGCTTCTCGTCCCTGCTGGCCGTGGTAGCTCCGAACCTGATGTGCAAGCCGAACACCGTGATGTTCAACAAAGTGACCATCAAGAACGGCAAGCAAGCCGTCCAGATGTTCGGACCGGCGCAGCGCGGCGTGGCTATGGCAGTGATGGATTGCGTGGAAGACGGCACCATCCCGGCCGACGAAGCCGACGATTTGTTCATCTGCGTGGGCGTGTTCATCCACTGGTTGGCCGAAGACGACGCTAAGATCCAGGACTACAACTACGAAGCCACCAAGCTGGCCATCAAGCGCGCCGTAGCCGGCGAGCCGAAGGCAGCCGACGTAGTGGCTCAGAAGGGTTCGGTAGAACATCCGTTCGCCGCCCACAAGTAAGCTGCTTCATCGCCGCCCCGCGGGTCGGGGCGGCGTGCGGTTTATCGCGAAAGCGCCCCTCGTGGGCGCTTTCGCTTTTGTGCGCCAGGGAGGCGCGCAGATTTCGAGGGGCAGGCCGCGGTTTTCCGCGCGCCGCGCCGGCCTTGACGAATTTTGACGGCTGCCCTTAGCCCAAGCGGCGAGGGCGGTCCTGGGGAACGGCGGACGCTTCCGCTTTTTGCTCGATTTAGAAGGTATCAGCCATGCTTGAGTGTTACGCGTCCTGCCCGTCCGCTTTGGAAGGACTGCTGGAGAAGGAGCTCCGCTCGTTCGGCGCGTCGGAATGCCGCGTCGACCATCGCGGCGTCTGGTTCAAGGGCGGGCAGGAAGTGGCGTATCGGGCTTGCCTGTGGTCGCGTTTGGCCAGCCGCGTGGTGGTGCTCATCGCCGACATCCCGGCGCAGAACGAAGCGGAACTCTATAACGGGGTGCTGGATACCGCTTGGGAGCAGCACATGGATGTGGCGGGCACTTTCGCCGTGGATCTGAGCGGCTCCAGCGCGGGCTTGAATCACAGCCGCTTCGCCGCGTTGCGGGTGAAGGACGCCATCGCCGACCGGTTTCGCCGCCAGGGCGGCCTGCGGCCCAGCGTGGATACCGAACGGCCGGACGTCATGGTGTCCGCCCATTTGCATAAAGGCCGGGCCTGGCTGGGCATCGACCTGGCCGGCGCCGGTCTGCACCGGCGCGGCTACCGCGAAGACGGCGGCGCCGCGCCGCTCAAGGAAAACGTCGCGGCAGCCGTGCTGATGTGGGCCGGTTGGCCGCAGGTGGCGGCGGATGGCGGTGCGTTCGTCGATCCCATGTGCGGCTCCGGCACCTTGGTGATCGAAGCGGCGCTGATGGCCGCCGACATTGCGCCCGGCTTGCTGCGCGACTATTTCGGTTTGCTTGGATGGCGCCGGCACGATGTCGCGTTGTGGGCTCGCCTGCGCACCGAGGCGGAAGAGCGCCGGCGCGCAGGCTTGGAGCGCATGCCCGGCATTTACGGCTACGACCAGGAGCGGCGGGCGGTCGCCGCCGCCAGCGCCAACGTCCAGCGGGCGGGTGTGGCGAAATACGTGCATATCGAGCGGCGAGCCATGGCCGATTCCCGTCGCCAGGGCGATTACGGCTTGGTCGCATTGAATCCGCCTTACGGCGAACGCTTGGGCGCCGAGGACGACCTGGCGGCGCTGTACGAGCAATTGGGCGCGGTGATGCGGGGCCAGTTCGAGGGGTGGCGCGGCGCGGTCATGACCGGCGATGCCGAGCTGGGGTTCCGGCTGGGGATTCGTTCCGAGAAGCCCCGCACCTTATTCAACGGGCCCATCGAATGCCGCTTGCTGACTTTCGCCATCGCGCCCGAGCGTTATTTCACGCCGCGCGACGCCGCCTCGGATACGCCGGCGCGGCGGGCCGTGGCCGACGCCTTGCGCCGGGCGCGTCAGCGCCGTGAGAGCGGCTCCACGGCGGCGGAGGGTTTCGCCAACCGCTTGCGCAAGAACCTCAAACATCTGGGGCGTTGGGCACGCCAGTCCGACATCCTGTGCTACCGCGTATACGACGCCGATTTGCCCGAATATGCCGTCGCCGTCGATTTGTACCAGGGCGAGGATACCCGCTGGGCGCACGTGCAGGAATACGCCGCGCCCAAGGACATCGACCCGGCCAAGGCGGACGAGCGTTTGGGCGACGCCCTGGCGGCCGTGTCCGAGGTGTTGGAAATACCGGCGGACCGGCTTTATCTCAAGGTGAGGCAAAAGCAGAAAGGCGCCGAGCAATACGATAAGCTGGCCGACAGCGGGCGTTTCCACGAGGTGCGGGAAGGCCCTTGCCGTCTGTGGGTGAACTTCGAGGACTATCTGGATACCGGCCTGTTCCTGGATCATCGCATCACCCGCCACATGCTGGGCGAGTTGGCCGGCGGCAAGCGCTTTCTGAATTTGTTCTGCTACACCGGCAGCGCCACGGTGCATGCGGCGCTGGGCGGCGCCATTCATACCACTTCGGTGGACATGTCGCGCACTTATCTGGATTGGGCCGGCCGCAATCTGGCGTTGAACGGTCTGGTCGGTTATCAGCACGAACTGGTGCAGGCGGATTGCTTGGCCTGGCTGGATCAGGCGGCTCGCGCCGGCGGCGCCGGCTACGACTTGATTTTCGTCGACCCGCCGACCTTCTCCAATTCCAAGCGGATGGAAGGCGTATTCGACGTGCAGCGCGACCATGGGGTGCTCATCGACGGCGCCATGCGCTTGCTGACGCCGGGGGGGCTATTGGTGTTTTCCACCAATCGGCGCAAGTTCCTGTTGGATGAGCGCTTGTCGGACCAATACCGCGTGGAGGACATCACCCGCCAAACCATTCCCATGGATTTCCAGCGCAATCCGCGCATACATGTGTGCTGGAAAATCCGCCGCTGAGGGTTTGGGTTACCATAGCGGCGAGCCGCCGCGGGAGACGAGAGTGTGAAACGAGCGCATATGTATATTAAGGGCCGAGTGCAGGGCGTCAGCTTTCGCGCCGCTGCCCGCGCCCACGCCCAATCCCTCGGCGTCGGCGGTTACGCGAAGAACTTGCCCGGCGGCGAGGTGGAGGTCTTGGCGGAGGGCGAGGCCGCGGCGGTGGACGCGTTTGTGGCGTGGTGCCATCAAGGGCCGGGGCTGGCGAGCGTGCAGGAGGTTAGCTTGACGGAGGAAGAAGTGCCGTTCGGCGAATACGATCATTTCGCCATACGTTACTGACCCATCCTGCGTCAGCGGGTAGAATGCAACAATGGCGCTCGGTCGCCCAAATCAATAAAAAACTGGCGTGTGGATATGGGGCAGATTACGGCGGAATTGGACAAGAAGCTGCTGGCGGCCGTGGAGCAAATGCCGGCTTTCCCGCGCAGCGTGCAGCGTATCCTGGAGTTGACCCGCGATTTGGCTTGCTCGCCCAAGGAGTTGGTGCAGGTTATCGAAACGGATCCGGTGATGACGATCAAGGTATTGAAGGTCATCAATTCGTCCTATTACAGCTTCCCCAAAAAAATCACGTCCGTTAGCCAGTGCGTGGTGTATTTGGGATTCAATACGGTCAAAAATCTTGCCCTGGGCATCGCCGCCATCGGTATTTTGCCCAAGCATAACGGCGCCGATTTCGATGTCGAGCAATACCTGCTGCATTCTTTGTCCACCGCCAGTTTGGCCAAGCTGTTATGCGGCCGGGTGGGGCATGCGGGCCTGGAGCCCATGGATTGCTATATCGCCGGCTTGCTGCACGATTTCGGTAAGGTTGTGTTCGCCCAGTTCATGCCGGAAGAGTTCAGCGCGGCCTTGGCGCTCAGCCGGCAGGAGAATATTCCCCTGCATTTGGCCGAGCAGCGCATGATCGGCGCCGACCACACCGTGGTGGGCTCCATGCTGGCCGAGCACTGGCAGTTCGCCCAGCCCCTGGTGCAGTGCATTCGGCATCACCATTCCACCAACGTCGATACCGGCGTGATGCACGCCTGCTTGTTCCTGGCCAACCAGATCAGCAAGCAAATGCGCTACGGCGACAGCGGCAATGCCTGCATCGAAACGCCGTCCGCCGAGCAACTGCGCTATTTCGGCGCCACGTCGCTGGAGGAGGTGATTCCCAGCGAGAGCGAGATGGAGAAAGTGCTGCTGGAGGCGAAAACTTTCGCCCAACTGGAGAACGCCTGATGAAGGTCAGATTCTGGGGTGTGCGCGGTTCCATCCCTTCGCCCGGTCCGCGCACGGCCAAATACGGCGGCAACACCACCTGCATCGAGGTGCGCACCGGCGCCGGTGACTTGATTATCCTGGACGGCGGAACCGGCATTTTCGCTTTGGCGCAATCCCTGATGAGCCAAATGCCGGTGACCGCCCACATATTCCTGACCCACAGCCACTGGGACCATATCCAGGGACTGCCGTTTTTCACCCCCATCTTCATTCCCGGCAACCGCGTGCGGCTGCACGGCGCGTTCGATCCCGTGACCGGCCAGGGCGTGGAACAGGTGATGCGGGTGCAGTTGCAGTACAGCTATTTCCCCGTGCGCGAAGTCGAGTTGAAAGCCGATTTGGAATACGTCACCTTGGCGTTCGGCGAAAGCGTGACGGTGGGCAGCGCGGTGGTCACGCCGGTGTTGCTCAACCACCCGGTGATCAATTTGGGCTATCGGGTCGATTGCGACGGCAAGTCGGTTTTCTTTACCGGGGACCATGAGCCGCACTACAACCTGTACGAGCCCGACGAAGACGGCTACGCCGAATACCAGGCGCTCATCGACGAGCAACGCGATGCCATATACGCCGCCATCGCCGGGGTGGACGTGCTGATTACCGATTCTTCCTATACCGTGGAAGAGTATCCCGCGAAAAAGGGCTGGGGCCACGGCACGTTCGATTCTTCCATCCAGATAGCCCAGGCTGTGCGAGCCAAGCGGTTGTACTGCACCCACCACGAGCCGACGCGTAGCGACGACGACTTGGAGAGCGTGTTCGCCGACGCCGTGGCCCGTTATCCCCGCAAGCCGGGAGATCCAGAATATTTCCTGGCGCGCGAGGGGCTGGAGATCGCGCTGTAATCCTGGGGAAAAAAGACCGGCGACGGGAGGGCAGGCCTGGTCGCGGGCCCTTCCTGTGAGGTGAGGATGGGGCCGCGGCGAGGTTCCGCGCCGGTGCTCAAGAGGCTCCGAAGAGGTTATGCGCGATATATAAGGCAAGTGCTGTGCCATTCCGGCTACAGCAGGTGGGACGCGGTTTCTTGCCGTCGACGGGGCGCCGGGCGCCCGATTTCCTGGGGCAAATGCCGCACCGTTGCGGCAAGCGACACAGCTCGTTTTAAAGCAAATGGCCGATTTCCGGCCGCTCCGTCGTCAGGCGTTGACGGAACGCCTCCACCGCTTTTTCTTGGTCCCGCGCGGCGCGCGGAATGTCCACCGCCACCTCGGCGACGACCCGGGTGGGCGAGGGGGTGAGGAATATCAAGCGATCCGCCAGGCTAATGGCTTCCCGCAGGTCGTGGGTGACGAACAGCACCGTATGGGGGCGTACCCCCCAGACTTCCAGCAGCAACTGACGTACCCGGCGCGCCGTGGGCGGGTCGAGGGAGACGAACGGTTCGTCCATCAGCAACAAGTCGGGCTCGACGGCGAAGGCGCGGGCAATGGCCGCGCGCCGGCTCATGCCCAGGGACAAGCGTTGCGGATAAACGTGCTGGGCCGCTTCCAGCCCCAGGATGCGCAACAGCTCGTCCACGTCGGCTCCGCCGTCGCCGGGCAGGGCCAAGTCGATGTTCTCCCTGACCGTGCGCCAGGGCAACAGGCGCGGATTTTGGAAGACATAGCCGATGACCGGCGCAGCGCCTTGCCGGTGGCCGATGTCGATGGCGCCCTGATAGTCGCGATCCAGCCCCGCCACCAAGTTGAGCAGAGTGGTCTTGCCGCAACCGGAGGGGCCCACCAGGCAGACGAACTCCCCAGGAGCCAACGACAGGTGCAAGTCCTCGATGGCCGCCGGAGCGCCGGGCTTATAGGCTTTGCGCTGAATATGGATGTCGACCTGGGTCATCGTCGCCATTGTCCGGCAAGGCGGTCCAGGGGACGCAACAGGCCCGCTTCCACCGCTTGGATCACGACGACGAAGGCCAATGTGTAGGCTAGGATGCCGGCCACGTCGAACATCTGGAAAAACAGCTGCAGCTGGTAGCCCATGCCGTCGCTGCGCCCCAGCAGTTCCACCACCAGAATGATTTTCCAGGTCAGCGCCAGCCCGCTGCGGGACGCCGCCAGCAGGAAAGGCGCCAACTGCGGCCAGACGACGTGACGCAGGGTCTTCCAGCGGCCGAAGCGATAACTTTGCGCCATTTCCAACAAGTCCCGATCCAAGCTGCGCGCGCCCTCCCGCAGCGTCACCGCCACGTTGGGCAGTTTGTTGACCACCACGGCGGCCATGGCGGCGCTTTCGGTCAGCCCGAACCAAACGTAGCAGAGGATGATGGTGACGAGGGCGGGGATGTTGAGAAACACCACCAGCCAATGGTCGAAAAAGCGGTCGAGCAGCGGCCGTCGGCCCAGCAGTATGCCCAGCGCGGCGCCCAACGTCATGGCCACGGCGAAACTGGCTCCCAGCCGCGCCAGGGTGATGCCCAGGTGATGCGGCAAGCGTCCGGAGGCCAGTTCCCGCGCCAGCACCTGCGCGACGGCGGCGGGCGTAGGCAGCGCCTGGCTGCCGGCCAGTTGCGCGGCGGTTTGCCAGAGCGCCAGCAGGGCGAGCAGCGACAGCAGCGGCAAGGCGGCGATGAGCCTGGGGCGTAAGTCAGGCATTGCTTAGCGGCTTGGCTGGGCGGGCTTCACCGGTCGGCGGCGTGGGGCCAGAACGTACCGGGGGCGAGCGTTTCCGATTGGCCGGCGGCTTCCGCGCCGCCGGCTTGCTTGAGCAGCCGGTAGAGCGTTTCGGCCGCTTTTTGCTCGTCCGCGCCCCAGTGCCGCACCTGTCCGGCGCAATAGTTGCGCCGCAAGCTGGCCAACGCCGCAGGGTCTTCCTCCTGGGTCAGGGACTTTACTTTTTCCCAGGCGGGGTCCGATTCGCACAGCAGGCGTTTGGCTTCCTGCGTGGCGGCCAAAAACCCTTTCAGGGCAGCTGGGCGCTGCGTGCCGAGAGTTTCCCGAAACACGTACCCGAGGCTGGGGAGAACGGCTTTGATGCCCAGCTGATGCATCAAATCCTGGCCGTTGAGCAGCGGCCGATAGCCCTTGCCTTCCAGTTTGGCGGCGTAATGCCAGTAATCCAGCAGCGCGTCCAGCTTGCCCTGTTGCAGTTGCTCGTTGAGGAGCGGCGGGGCGCCGAACACCACGGTGGCGGCTTTTTCCAAATCCTGCCCGTATTTTTCCTGGTACAAGGCGCGCAACAGCAGCCAGTTCTTGTCCAGGCCGCCGCCGGCAACGCCTAGGCGCTTGCCGGCCAAATCGGACAGATCCTTGATGGGAGAGGCCGGCGGAACGATCAACACGCCGTGGCTGGCGGAGTAGGGCGCGAAGCTGAAGTCGGCTCCGTTTTCTCTTTGCCGCGATACCCAAATCCAGTCGCTGACGATCAAATCCACGCTGTTGGAAAGCAAGGCCACCGAGCCCGCCTGAGGGCTGGCGAGGGTCTGGGTTTCCAGTTCGATGCCGTTGGCTTTGTCCAGCCCCGCGTCCTGAATGGTGGCCAGCTCCCAATTGAGGGTGCCGAAAGCCAAGGCGCCGATGCGCAGGGGTTCGGCGGCGTGGGCGGTGGTCGAGGCGGCTAACAGAAACAGCAGGTAATGCAGGGTGCGCGTCATGGTGTGGGGAGGCCTGATGCGGAGTGTGAGGGATTTGGCTAATTGTAACGACAGCGGCGCTTGGGGGATAGCGCGCGGCCAGTTGGCACTCGCCAAGCGTGGTTGCGATTGCTATTCTTTCGCGACAACGGCATCCGTTCCAACTTATAACAACTACAGAGGAAGCATCCGCATGGCCGAGTGTATTTTTTGCAAAATGGCGGCAGGGGAGATTAAACCCGCCATTGTGCATGAAACCGACCAGGTTCTTGCCTTTCGCGACATCAATCCCCGCGCTCCCGTGCACGTTTTGGTGATTCCCAAGAAGCACATCGCCACCCTCAACGATCTGGACGCCGGCGATACCCAGTTGGCCGGCGAGTTGCTCCAAACCGCGAAAATCGTTGCCGAAATGGAAGGGTTGTCGCAAAACGGCTATCGCACGGTCATCAATTGCAACGCCCACGGCGGCCAGGAAGTCTTCCATCTGCACATCCACGTGTTGGGCGGGCGCGCCATGAAGTGGCCTCCGGGCTGAGGGCCGGAGCGGTCGTTTAATGTTGGATTCTTTGATGAGTTGGCTGAGCTCGGCGGAGTTCATGCCGCACGGTTTCTGCTACCAGTGGCGATCGGACTTGTTGTCGCTGCACGTGGTCAGCGACCTGCTGATTGTCCTGTCCTATTACTCCATTCCTTTCGCCTTGCTGGTGTTCGTGCGCCGACGCACGGATTTAGCCTATCGCTGGGTGCTGCATCTGTTCGGGCTGTTCATTTTCCTGTGCGGCACAACGCATTTGATGTCGATCCTCACCGTCTGGATGCCGGCCTACTGGCTGGCCGGCGCGATCAAAGTCGCCACGGCGGCGGTGTCCCTGGTGACGGCGGTATTGATCTGGCCTTTATTGCCTAAATTGCTGGCCCTGCCCAGTCCGCGGCAGTTGCTGGAAGCCAATCGGGAACTGGCCAAGACGTTGGCGGCCCACGAAGCCGTGGAGCAGCAGTTGCGCAAGCTGTCGCTGGCTTTGGAATACAGCTCCAGCATGGTGGTGATCACCGATATCCACGGCAATATCGAGTATTGCAATCCGGCGTTTTGCCGGGTGACGGGGTATAGCGCCGAGGAATTGATCGGTCAAAAACCCAGTATTCTGAAATCCGGCTTTACCGACGATACCGTCTACCGGGATCTGTGGGCGGCCATTGCCGGCGGCGGCGAATGGCAGGGCGAGTTGCTGGACCGTAAAAAGAACGGCGAGTTGTACTGGGCGTTGGAGTACATCGCTCCCATCAAGGACGAACAAGGGCGTGTGAGCCAATACGTGGCCGTTTCCCACGACATCAGCGAGCTGAAAAATTCGGAAGAAACCATAAAGCGCCTGGCTTTTTACGATCCCTTGACGGATTTGCCCAACCGCGCACTGTTCCGCGAGCGGCTGGATCAAGCCATGGTGTGGGCGCGGCGCGAAAGCGGACCTTTCGCGCTGTTGTACCTGGATCTGGATCGCTTCAAGAATATCAACGACACCCTGGGCCATATGGCGGGGGACCGGCTGCTGGTGGCCGTGGGGCAGCGCATACGCCACTTGCTGCGGGAGATCGATACGGTGGCGCGGCTGGGCGGCGACGAGTTCGCGGTCATCCTGCCCAACGTCGGCCGCCCGGAAGAAGTGGGCGGCGTTGCGGAGAAGATCGTCAGCGCTTTGAATCAGCCGTTTCAGGTGGACGGTTATGAACTGTTCGTCAGCGGCAGCATTGGCGTCGCCGTGTATCCCAGCGATGCGACGGACATGGACCGCTTGATCATGTTGGCGGATTCCGCCCTGTACCATGCCAAGGATGGCGGTGGCAACCGCTTCGAGTTTTACAGCGAGCTGTCCAACGCCGTGACCTTGGAACGGCTGGCCTTGGAAATGGATCTGCGCTACGCCTTGGATAGGGGCGAGTTGATGGTCTACTACCAGCCCAAAGTGGACTTGCGCAGCGGCGACATGGTGGGCTCGGAGGCCTTGCTGCGCTGGCGCCACCCGGTTCACGGCTTGGTGGCGCCGGACCAGTTCATCCCCATCGCCGAGGAAACCGGCCTTATCGTCGCCATCGGCGAGTGGGTGCTGCGGACGGTGTGCCGGCAGATTCGCCGCTGGTGCGACCAAGGGCGTCGATTCAGCGTGGCCATCAACCTGTCCGCCCGCCAGTTCCGCGAGCGGGAGCTGGCCGCGGTCATCAGCGCCGCGCTGGCGGATGAAGGCTTGGCGCCGGAACTGTTGGAGCTGGAAATCACCGAGAGCATCGTCATGCACAATGCGGAGCAGGCGGCAGTGATCCTATCCGGCTTGAAGGAGCAAGGCTTGTCGGTTTCCATCGACGATTTCGGCACCGGTTATTCCTCGCTCAACTACCTCAAGCGTTTCCCTGTGGACGCCTTGAAAATCGACCGTTCGTTCGTGCGCGACATCGCCACGGACAACGACGATGCCCGCATCGTCGCCGCCGTGGTGGCCTTGGCCCACAGCCTGGGGCTGCGCGTCATCGCCGAAGGCGTGGAAACGGCCGAACAGGGCGAGTTCCTGCTGAGTGAGGGCTGCGATCAAGCCCAGGGCTATTTCTACGGCCGGCCGGTGCCGGCGGAAGAGTTGTTTAAAACTTGAGCCCGGGCCCGGTTTCCCAACGGTGCTTCGGGAACCGGGCTGTGCGCGGAATTCGGCGGCGCTCCCGCTTTAGCGGGAGTCGCCCGGTCGCAGGTTCGGCAGTTTTTCCAGCAGTTTCAAATAGCGCCGGTAGCGGCTATCGCTGACTTCCCCTTTTTCCACCGCCTCGCGCAGGGCGCAGCCCTGGTCTTTGATGTGGGCGCAGTCGTTGTAGCGGCAGCGGGGCAGGAAGGGTTGGAAGTCGCGGTAATTCTGGGCCAGGATGGCGGGGGTCATGTCCGCCATGCCGAATACGGCGACGCCGGGGCTGTCGATCAGGTCGCCGCCGGCTGCCAGATGGTAGAGCGTCGCCGCGGTGGTGGTGTGGCGGCCCAGGCCGCTGAGGGCGGAGATGTGGCCGACGCGGATGTCGTGCTCGGGCAATAGCGCGCGGCTGATGGAGGATTTGCCCACGCCGGACTGGCCGGCCAGCATGCTGGTTTTGCCCGCCAGCGCCGCTTGCAGTTCGCTCATGCCGGCGCCCTGTTTGACGCTGACGCGCAGCAGCGGGTAACCGATGGCGGCGTAGCCTTGCAACTGGCTTTCCACCTCCGCGTCGCCGTCGAACAGGTCGATTTTGTTGAACAGCAGGACGGCGCCGATGTCGCGGTGTTCGCACACGGCGAGGATTTGGTCGGCCAGCAGGAAGTCGGGCTCCGGTTCCGGCGCCATCACCACCAGGACTTGGTCCAGGTTGGCCGCCACCAAACGGGTTTTGCCGCCGTGGGCCGGGCGCAGCAACTCGCTGCGGCGCGGCAGCACTGCTACCACCCGGCCCTGGTCGTCGCCGCAGGGTTCCCACAGCACTTGGTCGCCCACCGCCACGCTGCCCAGCTGGCGCAGGGTGTGGCAGGCCAGCACGCGGCCGTCCGGGCCTTCCACCGCCAGCCCCTTGCCCAGGTGGGCGACCACCAGGCCTTGCCGCCGCTCGCTCATGGGGCGGTCAGGCGGTTTTGGCGTTCAGGTGGCCGATGCGGTCGGCGGCCGGCGGGTGGCTGTAGTGGAAGGCGGAGTAGACGGGGTCCGGCGTCAGGGTGCTGGCGTTGTCCCGGTACAGTTTGACCAGGGCGCTGACCAGGGCGGTGGACTTGGCGTGCTCGGCGGCGAAGTCGTCTGCTTCGAATTCGTTCTTGCGCTGGAACATCGCCATCAGCGGTTGCAGGAACAGCGTGAAGCTGGGGCTGACCAGCATGAACAGCATCAAGGCGGCGGCGTTGGACGGCTGCGACACCCCCAGGCCGTGGTAAAACCAGTCGTTGCCGGCCAGCCAGCCCAGCAGGGCGAAGCCGGCCAGGGTCGTGGTGGCGCTCACGCCCAGCATTTTCACCACGTGCTTGCGCTTGAAGTGGCCCAGCTCGTGGGCCAGCACCGCTTCCACTTCGTCGTGGTTGAGGGTGGTGAGCAGGGTGTCGAAGAAGACGATGCGCTTGTTGTTGCCTATTCCGGTGAAATAAGCGTTGCCGTGGCCGGAGCGGCGCGAGCCGTCCATGACGAATATGCCCTTGCTGTGGAAGCCGCAGCGTTCCAGCAGGGCTTCGACGCGGCTGCGCAGGGCGTCGTCCGCCAGGGGCGTGAAACGGTTGAACAGCGGCGCGATGAAGGTGGGATAGGCCCAGGCCATCACCAGGGAGAAGCCCATCAGGATGGCCCAAGCCCACAGCCACCACAGGCCGGCGCCGTCCATCACCCACAGGATCAGCCACAGCAGCGGCCCGCCCAGGGCCAGGGTCAAGGCCCACTGCATGAGCAGGTCGGTGGCGAACTGGCGCGGCGTGTTGCGGTTGAAACCGTGGCGTTGTTCCAGCACGAACGTGCGGTACAGGTCGAAGGGCAGGTCCAGCAACTGCGCCGCCAAGAAGAAGGTGAGGATGGTGGCCATCCCTTGCAGCGTGGCGGACCAGCTGCTGGCGCTCCACAGGCCGGCGATCCAGTCGATGCCCCCGCCCAGGGTGAAGCCCAGGGTGACTAGCGCGCCGAAGGCTCTTTCCTTCTCGCCCAGGTTGCCCTTGTCCAGGGTGTAGTCGGCGGCTTTTTGGTGGGATTCCAGGGGAAAGCTGTCGCGGAAGGCGGCCGGCACCTCGCCCCGGTGGGCTTTGACGTGGGCCGCCTGGCGCCGCCATAGCCAGGTTTGCAGGCCGAGGGCGACGGTGAGGGCGGCGAGGAAAACGGTGGTCATGGTGTTCATGGAGCGGTCTTCAGTCTGGATATATTGCGCAACAGCTTAACCTAAGCCTTGGTTTTTTCCGACTACGCGGCGGCTTTCGGGAAGCCTTCGGCGGTTGGGCCGCGCGGCGGCGCTGCCTTTGCTAAAATGAATGCCAATTTGACTGAGACCCGATGCCGCCATGCCGCAAGACAAGGAAAACCTCATTTGGATCGACCTGGAAATGACCGGGCTCGATCCGCAAAAGGAATGCATCATCGAAATCGCCACGATCGTTACCGACAAGCACTTGAACGTGTTGGCCGAAGGTCCGGTGATCGCCGTCAGCCAGCCGGAAGCGGCGTTGGCCGGCATGGACGCGTGGAATCAAAAAACCCACGGCGAGTCGGGGTTGGTGAAGCGGGTGAAGGAAAGCACCATCGGCGTGGCCGAGGCCGAGCGGCTGACGCTGGAATTTCTCAAAGAGTGGGTGCCGGCCGGCGCTTCCCCCATGTGCGGCAACAGCATTTGCCAGGATCGGCGCTTTCTCGTCAGGGAGATGGTCGAGCTGGAGCGTTATTTCCACTATCGCCACCTGGACGTGTCCACGCTCAAGGAACTGGCCGCCCGCTGGGCGCCGCAGATCAAGGACGGTTTCAAGAAACGCAATACCCACCAGGCCCTGGACGACATCCGCGAGTCCATCGAGGAACTGCGTTACTACCGCGAGCATTTCATCCGTTTGCCTTGAGTCCGCCACACCGGAGATAAGCATGCCTTCCAGAGCCAAGCCTTCAGCCAACAGCAGCAAGCTGGACCAAGTCGTCGCCGAAGCCCGCCGAAACCGGGAGGAGCGGGAAAAAGGCTATCGGGAGCGGGCGCTGAAAATGTATCCCTGGGTCTGCGGCCGTTGCGCCCGCGAATTCACCCACGCCAACCTGCACGAGCTCACCGTCCATCACCGCAACCACGACCACGATTACAATCCACCCGACGGCAGCAATTGGGAGCTGTTGTGCCTGTATTGCCACGACAACGAGCATTCCCGCTACCTGGAAGCGGGCAACGGCGGTTTGGGCGGCAACGGCAAGTCCGCCATTACCCAGCAGCCTTTCGCCGATCTCAAGGCGCTGCTGAAGCGGGACTAAGTTCGCTTCATCGTTTCGCCCGGGCCGCGATAAGGCTATAGTGTTCGCGACTCCGGCCGTTCCGGCCGGCTCGTCCACCGCAACGCCAAAGGTGTCCATCATGAAAAAGCGGTTGCCGGCAATTCTCCTATCCATCGGCTTTCCCCTGGCCGCCTCGGCGGTGAGCCTGCAGCAGGCGCCTATCCAGCACCAAACCCTAGCGGCAGCGCACGAGCAAGCTGCGAAAGCCAGCCAGGAAGCGGCCAATCACCACAAGGCGGCGGCCGAGGCTTACCGGGCGGGGAAAGAGCAAGACGCCAAGCATCACGCCGCCGCCGCCCGGCGCGCGGCGAAACAAGCTTCGGAGCTGACGCGGGAAGCGGAGGAGTGATCCGCGGCGGGGCGAAGCCGCGGTTGATTTAGGTTTCGCCATCGCTGCATTCCTTGCCTTGCCGCCGTAGCGGGACCAGCCCTTCGGACACGAGTCGCTACCCCGTCCATTATGAATCCGCTAAATCCAATGACTGAGCGCCCAGTTGGGGCTTTGGACGCCCCCGTCGCCTCGGTGGAGGAGCTGGCTGCCGCGTTGACGCGCCAATCCCCCCAGCCCTATGCCAAGCTGAGCGGCGTTTTGTTGCGGGAAGGCTTGATAACGGAAGCGCAGTTACGGGCGGCGCTGGCGCTCCAAGTGCAGCAGCCCGGCTTGCGCATGGAGGACGTGCTGTTGCGGCAGGGCGTCATCAGCGCGATGGATTTGAATCGGGCGATCGCCATTCAGGTCGGGGTGCCGCGGGTGGATTTGCGCCGCTTCAAGGCTTCCGTGGATGCCCTGCGCTTGGTTCCCGAAAAGCTGGCTACGTCATTGAAGGCGATGCCGCTATGCGTGCTGAACTCGTCCCTGGTCGTCGCCGTGGCCAATCCCATGGACCCCGCGCCGCTGGAACAGCTGCGCTTTCACACCGGCATGACGCTGGAGCCGGTGCTGGCGCCGGAGGAGGAGGTGCTGTGGGCTATCGAGCGTTATTACAGCGGCAATATCGACTTGTTGGCGTCCATTTTGGACGACAGCCAATCGGAGGCGGACGACCTCGGTTACGAGTTGTCGGAGTCGGACAACGCCCTGGTCAAGTTCGTCAATCGCATGATCCTGGACGCCTATGAGCAGCGTGCGTCGGATATCCATATCGAGCCTTATTCGGGGCGGCGCAAGAGCCTCATCCGTTTCCGCAAAGACGGCACCTTGGTGAATTACGCCGAGTTGCCTTTCCACTACCGCAACGCCATCGTGGCCAGGGTCAAGGTGATGTGCGGCCTGGATATCGCCGAGCGCCGCAAGCCCCAGGACGGCAAGATCGACTTCAGCAAATTCGGCCCGGCCAAGCTGGAGCTGCGCGTGGTCACCGTGCCGACGGCGGGCGGCATGGAGGACGTGGTGATGCGCTTGTTGGCGGGCAGCGAGCGTTTGCCGTTGGACGATTTGTTGCTGACGCCGAGCAATTTGGAAAACATCAAGCAGTTGATCGCCAAGCCTTACGGCCTGTTTTTGGTGTGCGGCCCCACCGGGTCGGGCAAAACGACCACCCTGCATTCGGTGCTGGGCCATTTGAACACGCCGGGGCGCAAAATCTGGACCGCCGAGGATCCGGTGGAAATCACCCAGGACGGGCTGCGCCAAGTGCAGGTGAACCAGAAAATCGGCATCACCTTCGCCGGCTGCATGCGCACCTTTCTGCGCGCCGACCCGGATATCATCATGGTGGGGGAGATGCGCGACGAGGAAACCGCCTCCGTCGCCATCGAGGCCTCCCTCACCGGGCATTTGGTGTTTTCCACCCTGCACACCAACAGCGCGCCGGAGTCGGTGGTGCGGCTGCTGGATATGGGGATGAACGCCTTCAATTTCTCCGACGCGCTGCTGGGGGTGTTGGCCCAGCGGTTGGCCAAGCGCCTATGTCCCGCTTGCAAGGAGGGGTACGTGGTGGAATACGAGACGCTGGGGCCTTTGTTCCGCGAGTACACGGCGGAAACCTTGCCGCCCGACGTGCATCCGGACCAGGTCGAGGTGATGCGCTACTCGGTGTTGGAGGAATGGGGCCAGCACCGGGGCGAAGACGGCAAGCCGCGGTTGTATCGCGCCAGGGGCTGCGAGGCGTGCGAGAACAGCGGTTATCGGGGGCGCGTCGCTTTGCACGAATTGCTGGTGGCGTCGCCGCGCGTCAAGCGCATGATCCTGGAGCGCGCGTCGGTGCCGGATATGCTGCTGGCCGCTTATAACGAAGGCATGCGCACCTTGAAGCAGGACGGCATCGTGAAATGCTTCCAGGGGTACACCGACATCCATCAGGTACGCGCCGTCTGCGTCAAGTAAGCCTGGCGCCGCGCGCGGCGAGCGAATTTCGGGCAATAAAAAAGGCCGGCTGAGCCGGCCTTTTTCGCAGCTTGCGCCTAGCCTTAGGAAGCCAGGGCCAGCGCCTTCACCTTGGCGTTCAGGCGGCTCTTGTGACGAGCGGCCTTGTTCTTGTGGATCAGGCCTTTGTTCACGGCGGAGTCGATGATCGGCTGCGCTTCGCGGAAAGCGGCTTGTGCTTGAGCGGCGTCGCCGGTCTGCACGGCCACGAGAACTTTCTTAACGTGTGTGCGCAGGCGGCTGCGCATGGCAGCGTTGTGTTCTCTGCGCTGCTCCGCTTGGCGGGCGCGCTTTTTCGCGGATGCAATGTTAGCCAAAGCTTGTCCCCTTAACCTTTGTCGAAAGAAATTCGTAAGAGGCGCATTGTGTTGAATCGGGGGATTTTTGTCAATGCTTATTTGCTGTCGGCCAGCCCGGCGCGGCATTATACTGCGGCCTTTTGCGAACGTGGCTGGAGACGGGGTTGAGCGGGCGGTTGATGAAGTCCACAGCGGTGGTTGGCGGCATGACTCTGGTGTCGCGGCTGCTGGGTTTCGTGCGCGATATGGCGATTGCCCAGGCGTTCGGCGCTACGGCCGCTACCGATGCGTTTTTCGTGGCTTTCAAAATCCCCAACTTCCTGCGCCGGCTGTTCGCCGAAGGGGCATTCGCCCAGGCTTTTGTGCCGGCGCTGTCGGAATGCCGGCAGAACAACGGTCATGCCGAATTGAAAGCCTTTATCGACGGCACGGCGGGCGCGCTGGCCTCGTTGCTGCTGGCGCTGACGGCCATCGGCATGGCGGCGGCGCCGTGGGTGATCCTGCTGTTCGCGCCGGGCTTCGCCCAGGAGGGGCGGCAGTACGATCTGGCGGTGCAACTGCTGCGGGTGACTTTCCCTTACTTGTTTTTCATTTCCCTGACTGCGTTCGCCGGCGGCATCCTCAATATTTTCGGCCGTTTCGCCGTGCCGGCCATTACGCCGGTCATCCTCAATCTGTGCATGATCGCCGCCGCCCTGTGGCTGGCTCCCTTGTCGGACGAGCCCATGCTGGCTCTGGCCTGGAGCGTGTCCGTCGCCGGCGCGGCGCAGTTGCTGTTCCAGGCGCCGGCCCTATGGCGGCTGGGGCTGTTGCCGCGGTTGCGCTGGGGGTTCGGCGACGCCGGCGTGCGCCGCATTCTGGGGTTGATCGGGCCGTCGCTGTTCGGCGTGTCGGTGACGCAGATCAATCTGTTGCTCAATACTGTACTGGCTTCGCTGCTGGCGTCCGGCAGCGTGTCCTGGCTGTATTACTCGGATCGGCTGCTGGAGTTTCCCGTGGGCCTGTTCGGCGTGGCTTTGGGTACGGTGGTGCTGCCGGCCCTGTCCTTGAACCATTCCGGCGGGCGGGCGGGGGCCTTTTCCTTGGCGCTGGATTGGGCATTGCGCTGGGTGGCGGCCGTGGGCTTGCCGGCGACCGTCGGGTTGGCGTTATTGGCCGAGCCTATCCTGTCGGTATTGTTCGAATACGAGGAGTTCACCGCCACCGACGTGCGCATGGCCGGCCAAAGCTTGTTGGCTTATAGCCTGGGTTTGGTTGGTTTCGTGGCGGTGAAAGTGCTGGTGCCGGGCTATTCTGCTCGGCAGGACGCCCGAAGCCCGGTGCGCTACGGTGTGGTGGCGGTGGCGGCCAATATCGTCCTCAGTTTTGCGCTGGCGCCTTGGCTGGCCCACGCCGGCTTGGCCTTAGCCACGGCTTTGGCGGCTCTGCTCAATTCCGGGTTGTTGTTGCGCAAGCTGCTCAAGGACGGCGTTTACCAGCCGGCACCGGGCTGGGGCGAGTTTTTCGGCCGCATGGCCGTTGCCAATGCGGCCATGGGCCTGTGGCTGTTCCGCTGGGCCGATAGGGGCGAATGGGCCGGTTGGGACAAGGCGGAGCGGGCCGGCCATTTGTTGCTGTGGGTTGTCGCCGGCGCCGGCGTTTACGGCCTGTGCCTGTGGCTTTGCGGCATGCGGCCGCGTCATTTGTCCCTGCGCGGCGGCGAGGCATAGGCCGATTTGGCTTGCTCGCTGGTAAAATCGCGCCCTTATGCCTTTTTCACCGTAAATCGACATGCGCATTGTCCGCGGAATCGCTAATTTGCCGGCCTTGCCCCTGGGGTGCGTGGCTACCATCGGCACGTTCGACGGCGTGCATCGGGGGCACGAGGCGTTGATTCGCGGGCTGGCGGAACAGGGGCGGTGCATGGGATTGCCGGTGGTGGTGGCGTTGTTCGAGCCGCAGCCGCGCGAATATTTTCAGCCCGACCAAGCGCCGGGGCGCTTGTGCCGCTTGCGGGAGAAAATCCAGGCTCTGGCCCAATTGCCGGTGGATTATGCGCTGCTATTGCGGTTCGACCGGGGGTTGGCGGAGCAGGAGCCGGAGGCGTTCATCCGGGAAACCCTGATCGACGGTTTGCGGGTGAAATATTTGGTGGTGGGCGACGATTTCCGCTTCGGCCGGGCGCGGCGCGGGGATTTCGACCTGCTGTGCCGAGCGGGTGAGGCCGCGGGGTATGCCGTGGCCGATACCCCGACCTTCGCCATGGACGGCCGCCGGGTCAGCAGCACCTGGGTTCGGGAGGCGTTGATGTCTGGCGACTGCGCCCTGGCCGAGCGCTTGCTGGGCCGGCCTTACGCCGTGTGCGGCCGGGTGGTGCACGGCAACCAGTTGGGGCGGGTATTGGGTTTTCCCACCGCCAACCTGGCGCTGCGCCGCAAAAACGTTCCGGTCAAAGGGGTGTTTGCCGTTACAATGCGGGGCATAAACGGCCGCGAATTGGCCGGCGTCGCCAACGTCGGCCAGCGGCCCACCGTGGACGGCGGCAGCGCGGTGTTGCTGGAAACCCATCTGTTCGATTTTCACCAAGATATCTATCAGCGCCTGGTGGAAGTGCGTTTCCACGGCAAGCTGCGCGACGAGCAGCGGTTTTCCTCCATGGAAATGCTGCGCGCCCAAATCCAAAGCGACGCTCTGGCAGCCCGCGCTTTCCTGGCGCAGCGGAATTTGTTGCCCTAACTAGCCTGACTTAATGACGATGGATTACAAAAGCACCCTCAATCTGCCGCATACCGATTTCCCCATGAAGGCCGGCCTGTCCCAGCGCGAACCCGAGCAGGTGCAGCGCTGGCTGGAGCAGGGCATCTACCAGAAGATCCGCGCTGCGTCCGCCGGCCGTCCCCGCTTCGTGCTGCACGACGGTCCGCCCTACGCCAACGGCGAAATCCACATCGGCCACGCCGTCAACAAGGTGCTCAAGGACATCATCGTCAAGGCCAAGACCCTGGACGGCTTCGACGCTCCCTACGTGCCGGGTTGGGACTGCCACGGCCTGCCCATCGAATTGCAGGTGGAAAAGAAAGTGGGCAAGGCCGGCGTGAAAGTGACGCCTGCCGAATTCCGCAAAGCCTGCCGCGACTACGCCGCCGTGCAGGTGGACAGCCAGCGTAAGGACTTCGTCCGTCTGGGCGTGTTCGGCGACTGGGACAATCCCTATCTCACCATGGATTTCAAGTTCGAGGCCGACATCGTGCGCGCCCTGGGCAAGGTGTGCGCCAACGGCCATTTGACCAAGGGCGTGAAGCCTGTGTACTGGTGCTGCGATTGCGGCTCGGCCCTGGCGGAAGCCGAAGTGGAGTACGAGAACAAGCGTTCCATCGCCATCGACGTGCGCTTCAAGGCGGTGGACGAGGCCGATTTCCTCCAGCGATTGCAGCACGTGGACGGCCATGCCGGCGAGGGGCCGGTGTCGGTGGTGATCTGGACCACCACGCCCTGGACCCTGCCCGCCAACCAGGGCGTGGCCCTCAACGCGGAGCTGGATTATGCCCTGGTGCAGTGTGCGGGCGAAGACGGCCCGGAACGGCTGCTGATCGCCGAAGCGCTGTTGAAAGACACCATGGGCCGCTACGGCGTGGAAGACTACCGCGTCGTGGCCTACGGCAAGGGCGCGGCGCTGGAGCACGCGCTGTTGCAGCATCCGTTCTACTACCGCCGGGTGCCGGTCATCGTCGGCGAGCACGTCACCACGGACGCCGGCACAGGCGCCGTGCATACCGCGCCCGGCCACGGCCAGGAAGACTTCGTGGTGGGCCAGCGCTACGGTCTGCCGGTGGACAATCCGGTGGGCGACAACGGCGTGTTCCTGCCCGGCACGGAAATTTTCGCCGGCGAACACGTGATGAACGCCAACGCCCATGTGGTGGAAGTGCTGAAGGAACACCGCGCCCTGGTGAAGGAAGCCGCGCTGGAGCATAGCTATCCCCACTGCTGGCGCCACAAGACGCCGGTGATCTTCCGCGCCACGCCGCAATGGTTCATCGCCATGGACCACAACGGCCTGCGCAGCAAAGCGCTGGGCGAAATCAACAAAGTGCAGTGGATTCCCGACTGGGGCCAGGCGCGCATCGAAGGCATGGTCAACGGCCGTCCCGACTGGTGCGTGTCGCGCCAGCGCACCTGGGGCGCGCCCATCACCCTGTTCGTGCACCAGCAGACCGGCGAACTGCACCCCAAGACGGCGGAATTGATCGAGACCGTGGCCCAGCGCATCGAAGAGAAGGGCATCGATGCGTGGTTCGAGCTGGAGCCGGAAGAGCTGCTGGGGGCGGAAGCCGCCGACTACAGCAAGATCAAGGACACCCTGGACGTGTGGTTCGACTCCGGCGTGACCCACTACGCCGTGTTGAGCCGCCGCGACGACCTGCACTTCCCGGCCGATCTGTATCTGGAAGGCTCCGACCAGCACCGCGGCTGGTTCCAGTCGTCCTTGCTGGCGTCTATCGGCGTGCACGGCGAGGCACCCTATAAGCAGGTGCTGACTCACGGCTTCACCGTGGACCAGCACGGCAACAAGATGTCCAAGTCCAAGGGCAATGTGGTCGCCCCGCAAAAGGTGTTCAACAGCCTGGGCGCGGACGTGCTGCGCCTGTGGGTGGCGGCCACCGACTACAGCGCCGAAATGCGCGTGTCGGACGAAATCTTGAAGCGCGTCTCCGACGTCTACCGCCGCTTGCGCAATACCTCCCGCTATTTGTTGGCCAACCTGGACGGCTTCGAGCCGGCCCGCGACCTGGTCCAGCCGGAGGACATGCTGGCCCTGGACCGCTGGGTGGTGGACAAGGCCTGGCAGTTGCAGCAGGAAGTGGTCGAAGCCTATAACAGCTACCAGTTCCACCTGGTCTACCAGAAAGTTCACCACTTCTGTTCGGTGGACCTGGGCAGCTTCTACCTGGACGTGCTGAAGGACCGCATCTACACCCTGCGTACCGACAGCGTCGCGCGCCGCTCCGGCCAGACCGCGATGTACCGTCTGGTGCAGGCGTTGGCGCGCTGGCTGGCGCCAATCCTGAGCTTCACCGCCGAGGAAATCTGGCAATACCTGCCGGGGGAGAAAGCCGATTCGGTGTTCCTCACCACCTGGTACGACGGTTTGCAGTCCTTCGAGGACGCACGCTTGGGCCGGGATTTCTGGGAGCGGACTTTGGCGGTGCGGGAAACCGTCAGCAAGGAATTGGAAAAGCTGCGGGTGGCCGGCGCCATCGGCTCGTCCCTGGCGGGCGAGGTGGAGCTGTATTGCGACGCGGAGCACCAGGAATTGCTGGGACGCTTGGGCGACGAGCTGCGTTTTGTCCTGATTACCTCCGATGCCCGCGTCTTGCCGCTGGAGCAGGCGCCGGCCGATGCCGTGAGCGGCGACGTGGCCGGCGTGAAAATTCGCGCTTTGGCCACCGGGCAAGCCAAGTGCGTGCGCTGCTGGCACCACCGCGAGGACGTGGGCAGCCACGCCGACCATCCCGAGCTGTGCGGCCGTTGCGCCGACAACGTGGCCGGCGCCGGCGAAAGCCGCCGTTTCGCCTGAGGTGCCGTGATGCTGCGCTGGTTATGGCTGTCGGTGGCGGTGCTGGTGCTGGATCAAGCCAGCAAGCTGTGGGTGGACGCCGCTTTCAAGCTGTATGAAAGCGTCGTCCTGTTGCCGGTGTTCAACCTGACTTATGTGCGCAACACCGGCGCCGCTTTCAGCTTTTTGGGTGATGCGGGCGGCTGGCAGCGCTGGTTGTTCATGGGCTTGGCCGTCGCGGCCAGCGGCATACTGGCGCGCTGGCTATGGCAGCTGAAGGCCGGCCAGCACTGGCAGGCGGCGGGGTTTTCCCTGGTGCTGGGCGGTGCCGTGGGCAATCTCGTCGATCGTGCGGCTTACGGTTACGTCATCGACTTTTTCGATTTCCACGTGGGCGATTGGCATTTCGCCGCTTTCAACGTGGCGGATTCGGCCATCACTGTGGGGGTGGCTTTACTGCTGATCGACGCCTTTTGGGGATCCGAATCGGTTTAAGGTTAAGCCGCACCTAGCCTCGCCAAAAAAAATCCAGGGATTACCCCCTGGATTTTTTGTTTGTGCCGGGTTTACCGGCTATGGAGGCGGGATTGTGGATGATGCATACTTTACCGATGCTTAAAGTGGCACCGCAACGATTAGGAGAATAAGACGGAACTGGATAGTTGGGTTACGGATAATCCCTATACTATGGGTGCTACAATTTTTGGCTGGTCGCGTAATATCGTATAGGGATAGGGGCTTGGAATGTCGAATGCCAAAGCACTGAGAATCGGCCTGGTTCCGCTGTTGGCGCTAATCGCCGGGCTGTTGCCGGGCGCTTGGTCCCCGGCGTGGGCCGGGGTGGTGGCCGGTCACGTCGTGTTTTCCCGGGGCGCTTGCGCGGCCCTGGTGGAGGGGGCGGACAACGCGCCGAGGTTGTTGGGATCCGCTGCGGAAATTTACGAGGGCGATTTGATCCAGACCGGCAACGACAGCTTTGTTGTCGTGGAGTTCGCCGATAAGGCGCGCATCACCATTCGTCCCAACAGCAGTTTCCGCGTGCAGAAATACGCGACGCAGGGAGCGCAGGAGGCCCAGCTGGTACTGGAAAAAGGCGGCATCAGCGCCGACGTGGGCCAGATCGCCAAGAGCAATCCTGAGAAATTCCAGGTGGATACGCCCGTGGCTTCCATCAAAAGCCAGGGCGCCGGTTTCAACGCGCGCATTTGCGACAAGGATTGCGACGGCAAAGCGGCCGCCGAGCCGGCCAAGCCGGACAATTCCGTGGCGCGGGTGGCGCAGGCCCAGGGCAAGGTGGAGGCTATCGGCGTCAACGGCGCCGCCCGCGACTTGGCGACGGGCAATCCGCTCTACGAAAAGGAAAGGGTGCGTAGCCAGGGCGACGCTTATGCGGTGCTGGTGTTTCGCGACGGCTCCAAAACCACCGTTCAACCTGGCAGCGAGCTGGAAATCACCGCTTTCCGCTATCAGCCCGGCGACAATGCCAACAATACCCAAGCCCTACGTTTGATCGCCGGCGGTATTCGTGCCCTAACCGGCGCCATCGGCAAAGAAAAGAAGGAAAACGTGCAGTTGGTGACCCCGGTCGCCACCATCGGCATACGCGGCACGGTCTTTTACCACCATCATTTGCCGGCGCCGCTTAACGGCAGCCCCCCGGGCGGCTACACCCACGTGAATCATGGCGGGGTTTGGCAGCAGACGGGGGCGGGCACATACGATTTGGGCGAAGGCAAGACCGGTTATATCGCCGGTCCCAACAGCCCTCAAAACACCTTACCGGGCGAGCCGCCTTTCATGTTGCGTTTCGAGCAGATGACGCCGTCTCCGGAGAATGTCCAGGTGGACCCGGCGCTGATGTTCAACTCCGCGCCAAAGCCCGGGCCGTCCTTGACCGTGCAGGCCAAGGGCGACGGCAAGGTGGTCGTGGAAGACAAGAAGGGCGGAAAAACCGAACTGGGCGACAAGCAAAGTTCCAAAACGAATTCCGAGGGCGGTACGGCCATGAGCAATACAGGCGACGCCGGGGATGGCGATGGCGGAGAGGACGGTTTCCAAAGCCTGCCGGGCGGCGGCGGAGACCCTAACGGTGGTTCCGGATCGGCGGCATGCAGTTGATGGGCGTTTGAGCGGGGGACGGGCTTATGCATAAGTTGGCGGGGGGGGCGTTGCGGTTACTGGTGGCCGGCTTGATGCTGGCGGGCGCGGTGTGCGCCGCGGACATCCAGTTCCGCGTGGAGCGGTTCGAGGTGGCTGGCGAAAACCCGTTGAGCGCTGCGGAAACGCAAGCCGTGTTAACCGCTTTTTCGCAACGCAGCCAAGACCTGAACGGCCTGAACGAAGCGGCCAAGGCGCTGGAGCAGGCTATCCGTGAAAAGGGCCTGGCGTTTCACCGGGTCGTCGTGCCCCCCCAGAAATTGGGCGATGGCGGCGTGGTGCAGCTGAAAGTGGTGGTTTATAAGCTGGCTGAAGTAGTCGTGGAGGGCAACCAGCATTACAGCAAGGAAAGCGTGCTGGGCAGCTTGCCGTCCTTGCGCATCGGCGAAGTGCCGGACAACGACGCCATCGTGCAAGACTTGCGGTCGGCCAACTACCACCCCAACAAGAAGCTGAATCTTACCTACAAGCAGAGAAGCAAAACGGAAAGCCTGGCCGCCAAGGTGAACGTGGAGGACGAACGTCCGGAACATTTTTCGTTCATGATGAATACCCGCGGCACGCGGGATACCGGCGGTTATCGCATGGCTTTGGGCTTTCAGCACGCGGACTTCCTTGGGCTGGATCACGTGCTCAACGTCAACTTCGCCTTTTCTCCTGACCACTTCGACGAGATCAAGCAATACGGCTTCAGCTACCAGTTGCCGGTCTACGCCACCCGCGGCTGGGTGACCGGCTATTGGCTACGTTCCGATTCCGACGCGGGCACCATCGCCGGCCTGTTCGACGTGAGCGGGTCCGGCGATATCGGCGGCGTGCATTACACCCAGTATCTACCCAAGCTGGCCAGCTATGAGCACTGGCTGGACGTGGGTTATGACGACAAAACCTTCAATAACCACGTGTTGTTTGGCCGCTTGCAAAAACAGGATTTGGGCGTGAGCGTGGTCAGCCGGCCGATCAGCCTGAATTACCGTAACGAGATGACCTGGGAGTTTTTGCGCGGCGGCTTCAACGTGGGCTGGGCGAGAAACCTCAACGGGGGGCCGGGCAACACCGACGTGATTTACGCGAAATCCCGCGCGGGCGCCAAGGACGACTGGGACGTATGGCGTTATGGCGCGTTTCTGGACGTCAGCTTGCCCGGGGAATGGACTTTCCGCAACCAGCTGAGCGGCCAGTATACGGATGAGCCGCTGATTGCCGCCGAGCAATTGGGCCTGGCCGGCATGACCACGGTGCGGGGCTACGCGGAACGCGAAATGGCGGCGGATATCGGCAATATCTATCGGGGCGAAATATGGACGCCGCAATGGGTTAAGGACGTGAATTTCCTGGCTTTCTACGACCATGCCAGCGGCAAGATGCTGCATACCCTGGCCGGCCAAAAAGAAAGCTTGCTGCTGCGTAGCACCGGCCTTGGCGGGCGGCTGAATTTGAAAAACAATTTTGTGGTGGCGGTTGATCTGGCCTATGCCTTTGACGATGCCCGCACCACGCAGACAGGGCCGGTAACCGGAACCACCAGCGGTTCGGGCAAGGTGAACGCCATGCTTTACTACCGGTTTTAGGAGCCACGCCCATGGGTGAATTGAAGCAGGGATCATTGTTGGTTTTCCTGGCCGTGAGCGCGGCGTTGGCGCCCGCCGGACGCGCCAACCCCACCGGCCCCCACGTGGTAAACGGCCAAGTGGTGTTCGACGCGAGCCAAGCCGGCGTGCTCGATATCGCCAACAGCCCCAACGCCATTATCGAGTGGCAGGGCTTTTCCATCCCGGCCGGCGAAATCACCCGTTTCATACAGCAAAGCGCCGACAGCGCCGTGCTCAACCGGGTGGTGGGGCAGGATCCCAGCGCCATTCTGGGGCAGCTGCTCTCCAACGGCCAGGTATTCCTCATCAACCCCAACGGCATCGTTTTCGGCCAGGGCTCCATGGTGGACACCGCCGGCTTCCTGGCTTCCACCCTCAATATCGGCAACGACGACTTCCTGCGCGGCAACTACCTGTTCGTCAATCCGGGGCCGGGGAAAATCGAAAATTACGGCGTCATCCACGTCACCAACGGCGGCAGCGTCGTGCTCATTTCTCCCAACATCGAAAATAGCGGCTTGATTCAAAGCGACGGCGGCCACTTGGTGCTGGCCGCCGGTGAAAAGTTGACGCTGACCAGCATGGACGCGCCGCAAGTGCGCTTCGAAATCCAGGCGCCCGAAGACAAGGTTCTGAATATCGGCCAGTTGATGGCCAACGGCGGCGGCAGCATCGACGTTTTCGCGGGCGCGATTCGCAGCAGTGGCGCGATAAGCGCCGACAGCGTTGAGGTCGATAAAAGCGGCCGGATTCACCTGGTGGCGCAAGGCGACGTTACCTTGGAGGCCGCCAGCCAGACCCACGCCAACGGTCCCGCCGGCGGCAGCGTATTGGTTCAGAGCCAAGGCGGCACGACCTTGGTGTCAGGGACGGTGGAAGCCAAGGGCAGCGACGGCGTCGGCGGCACCGTGGAGCTGTTGGGTCGCAACGTCGGACTGATAGACCAGGCGGCGGTGAACGCTTCCGGCAAGACCGGCGGCGGTACGGTGCATATCGGCGGCGACCAGGAAGGCGGAGGAACGACCCAGCGGGCCGAATTCGTCTACATAGGCCAGGACGCCCAGGTGCATGCCGACGCCCTGGATACCGGCAACGGAGGCACCGTCATCGCTTATGCGGACGACACCGCGCGCATCTACGGCCATCTGAGCGCCCGCGGCGGGGCCGTGTCCGGCAACGGCGGATTCGTTGAGACTTCGGGCAAGAAAGGGTTTGAACTGCTCAATGCGCCCGATACCGGCGCCTCCCATGGTTTGGGTGGCATGTGGTTGATCGATCCCGACGACCTGACGGTGAGCACCACGGATGCCAATATCAGCCCATCGGTGTGCTGCGCCAGCCTGTTCCAAACCGCGGCCGCCGGAGCGAGTATCAACGTATCGACCATCGCCAGCTCGCTGTCCAGTTATGGCGGCGGCGTAACGCTGCAGGCCGGCGGCAACATCACCTGGGCGGCCCTTTTGAACCTGTCGCATAGCGGTACGAATACCCTGACCTTGAAAGCCGGCAACGACATCAAGTTCAACTCCGGCGGGATATTGAGCAACGGCAGCAATTCCCTGAATTTGAAGCTGTGGGCGAACTACCAAGGCAGCACCAGCGGGCAGGTCTATTTCAACGGCGGCGAGTTGAATGTCGGCAGCGGCACGATCGATATTCAAAGCGGTACCAACGCCGCATCGGGCACGCTGAATTTCGGCAACACCTCGTCCGTCACCATCACGGCCGGCGGCGGCATCAACGCGGATACCCTGAATATCACCAACGGTTCTTTATCGGCCACCGGCACCAGCACGCTGCCCCAGAAGTTTTCCAACTTCGTAACGCTGAACGGGCCGGTTTCGGTAAACACGTTGAATTTGAGCGGCCAGCTCAACAGCAATAACAGCATCGAGGTAAAAAATTCCTTCAATTGGACGCAAGGCGTTATTGGCGGGTCAGGTTCAACGCTGAAAACCCTCGGCACAACCACCATCAACAAGAATCTTGTCGAGTTAACAGATAGTCGCACCTGGACAAATACCGGCACCATCAATTGGGGCGGAAACAACTTGACCACGTTGAAGCTGTGGGATTCCGCTTCGCTGAACAACCAGGGTACGTTGAATATTTCAGCGTATAACGGCGTGCTGGGCGGCAATAGCAGCCAGGGCTTGGTGAATAGTTCCGGCGGCACCATCAACGTGAGTAATGCCGTCACTTTCGATGGGGTGTTCTCCAACAAGGGAACGTTGAATTTGAATAGCGGTCCTTTCACGACCGGATACTCTTCCACCTTCACCAATGACGGAACCGTCAATCTGGGGAACTATTCCGCCAACCTGAAAGGCGTTTTCAATAACAACGGAACCTTCAACATCAATGGCGGCTGGGCGGGAATATCCGGTTCCTTCAGCAACGCGGGAGCCGTTAACCTGAACGGCGGCGGGATGTGGGTCACATCCGGCGGCACGGATCGCGGTACATACAGCCTGCGCAATAACGCATGGATCGATTTTTACGGCGCCTCCGGCGCGATAACGCGAGCTTTCAACGGCGCTATTTCCAATACGGACAAAACCGGCGAGATTTGGTTTGGCAACGGTACGTTCAATATCAACAACGGCATCGATGTCGGCTGGCTGGGCATCGAGTCCGATGCGTCGGTGAATATTGGCGGGAATTATAATTCCAATTGGGAAACCTATATCGCTGGATCGCTGAACGTCGGGGGCGCCTATACCCAATTATCGTACGGCGACACCGTCCTGGATTACGGCACGCTGACGGCGTCTTCGGTGACGGTGAGCGGCGGCCTTTTGCCGATTACTATGAGCCAGATGCTGGCTAACGGTTCCAACGGAGGCGCCGGCACTTTCGAGGGGACCGGCACGGTGAATCTGAATGGCGGCACCTTCACCAACGCCGGAGGCCTGTACCTTTGGGGCGGCCCGCTTACCCTCAACGGCAATTACGTGCAAACGCCCACGGGTCAACTGGGTATCGCCATTTCTTCCCCGGCGGCCTACGGCTTTTTGGATAGATCGGATTACAGCGGCCGCCTATACAACAGCATCACGCCAGGCTCGCTGAATGTGCGCGGCTCCGCCACGATGGCCGGCTCGCTGTTTATCCTCTGGGACGGTTTCGGCAACAATCCCCACCGGGCTATAGAAACAACCGGCGGCCTCTATGGCTCCTTCTCCACGGTGGAGCATTATCCGGCCACGCTGGGCATCGATTATTCGTATGACGGCCGAGGTTTGACCGTATCGCTTGGGAGCGCAAGCAGTTTCGTCAGCAGTAACCCCGCGCTGCAGGATACCGTTTTCGACGCTTCCGTTAACCAAATCATCGCCACGCTGAGTTCTTCCGATATGACGAACTCCGGCGGAAGCGATGGCAACGGCGCGCCGAAGTCCTGTAAGAAATAGGTTATCAATGGTTAACGTAATGACTTTGACGGGGACTTCATGAGCACTGGATTAAGCGAGAGCTCGACAACCCGGGCGTCGTCGTTGGAGAACGATGCGCGGGTACGGCTCAAGGTTTTGCATGACCTGGTGCATGACGCGTCTTCCTTCGCCGGCATTTACGGGCAGATCGAGCCGCAGATATTGACGCTGCTCGGCGCCGAACGCATGACGATTTATCAGCGCTTGAAGACGGAAAACGACATCGTTTCCCGCTTTAAAACCGGTTCCGACGTTAAGGAAATTCGGGTGCCGCTGTCGCCTTCGTCCATTGCGGGGTTTGTGGCTCTAACTCAGCAGCCGTTGTTTCTGAATGACGTTTACGATGAGGCGGCGCTGAAAAAGCTGCACTCCAACTTGCGTTTCGACCGTAGCTTCGACGAAAAAACCGGCTTCCGCACCCGTTCCATGATCGTGGTGCCCATCATGATCAACAAGGTCTTGCTGGGCGTCTTGCAAATCATCAACAAGAAGGACGAAGGCGCTTTTTCGGAGATGGACGGCAAGATCGCCATGCACATCGCCAAAATCATCGCCACCAAGTTCCAGGAAGATGTGAGCGCTACCGGCTCGCCCTATATGTATCTGGTGCAGCAAAGCTTGATCGGCAGCGACAAGCTCGAGCAATTGCTGGACGAGGCCGCCAGGCGGCGCGTGCATCCTTCGCGGCTGTTGATCGACGACATGCATATTCCGGCGGAGGCGGTGGGCAAATCGCTGGAAATGTTCTACCAAGTGCCTTACCAGGCCTACGATCCGGCCATTCAGTTGCCGGCGGATATGATGTCCGAAGTGAAGACGGCTTATTTGAAAAAGCTGTTGTGCATTCCGCTGGAGGGGGACCGCAAGCGGGTCACCATCGCCATCGACGATCCCGCCGACCACAACCGTATCCTGGAAATTCAGCGTGTTTTGCGGGCGGAAAATATCACCCTGCGCGTGTCCTTGCCGGAAGACATTCTGCGTTTTCTCGGCGAGACCGGCGCCGCGGCGACGGTGGACCTCGGCACCATCATGGGGCAGTTGGAAGAAGAAGCCGCGGTGGTCAACGAGGAGCAGGAGGACAGGGAGCCCGGCCTGGATGAAAACGCCGCTCCCATCATCCAGCTGGTCAACAAAATCATCGCCGACGCCGTCGCCATGGGGGCGTCGGATATTCACGTGGAGCCGGGCAAGGAGCGCGCGTCCACCAAGGTGCGCATGCGCGTGGACGGTTCTTGCCGGGAAATCCTGCAAGTGCCCGCTAGCCATTCCGGCGCGGTGCTGTCGCGCATCAAGATCATGTCGCGGCTGGACATCGCCGAGCGGCGCAAACCCCAGGACGGCAAGTGCAAGCTCAAAATCGGCAACCGCCAGGTGGAGTTGCGCGTCGCCACCATTCCCACCGTCAACGGCGAAAGCGCGGTGTTGCGCGTGCTCGCCGGCGCCGGCGCGCTGCCCATGGAAAAGCTCAATTTATCGCAGCGCAACTACGAGCAGATCCAGTCGCTGGTCAGCCATCCCCACGGCATTTTCCTGGTGGTGGGGCCTACCGGTTCCGGTAAGACCACGACCTTGCACGCCGTGCTGGGCTACCTCAATCAGCCGGACAAAAAAATCTGGACCGCCGAGGATCCGGTGGAAATTACCCAGCCCGGTTTGCAGCAGGTACAGGTGCTGCCCAAGATCGGCTTCGATTTCGCCGCGGCCATGCGCGCTTTTTTGCGCGCCGACCCGGACATCATCCTCATCGGCGAAATGCGCGACCGGGAAACCTGCCACACCGGCGTGGAAGCGTCGCTGACCGGCCACTTGGTGCTGTCCACCCTGCACACCAACTCCGCGCCGGAAACCATCACCCGTTTGTTGGATTTGGGCTTGGATCCCCTCAACTTCGCTGACGCGTTCCTCGGGGTATTGGCGCAGCGATTGCTGCGCACCTTATGCGGCGACTGCAAGGAGGAATACATCGCCGACGCCGAGGAAGCCAGGCGCTTGGTCCATTACTATGGCGAGGAGTTCTTCCCCGAACTGGGATTCGATCCCGGCAACCTCAAGCTGTGCCGTCCGGTGGGTTGCGAGAAGTGCGGCGGCAGCGGTTATCGCGGCCGTACCGGCATCCACGAATTGCTGGTTGCCACGCCGGAGATGAAGGCGATGATTTGCCGCCGGGCCGCCGTGTCCGAGCTGCGCGAACAGGCGCTCAAGGAGGGCATGCGCACCCTGTTCCAGGACGGTATATGGAAGATTCTCCGCGGTTTGAGCGATGTTTCTCAGCTGTTGAAATGCACCACGGCTGAATAAGTTGCACGCCGATGCAACCGGCGGCTCGTCGCCGATAGGCCGACATTTCTTGGCGCATGGCTAGGATAGCGATCGCTTGGGAGCTAGGCACGGCGTTGGGCCACGCCGGCTGCTTCTTGCCGGTGGCCCGCAAGTTGCGCGAAATGGGGCACGAAGTGATCCTGATCGTGCGCGAGTTGCATGATATGGAGACGCTCCTGCGCGGCCAAGGATTCGCCCTGCTGCAAGCGCCCATTTGGCTCAGATCCCATCCCGAACTGGGACAGTCACCCCTCAATTATTCCGACATCCTGGCGCGGCACGGCTACTTGGCCGCCGAAGGCTTGATGTCCCTGATGCGCGCCTGGCTGGGATTGTGGTCGTTGCTGCGGCCCGACTTGATCGTGGCCGAATACGCGCCCACCGCGTTGCTGTCGGCGCGCGCCGCCGCCGTGCCGGCGGTGATGTTGGGCACCGGCTTTTATTCTCCGCCAAGGCTTACGCCTTTGCCCGATATGCGTTCTTGGCAAGCGGCGCCGGAAGGTGTGCTGGCCGCCATTGACGCCCATATGCTGGGCGTCGTGAATACTTGCCTGTCCGCCTTGAAACGGCCGCCGCTGGCATCCATGGCCGGTTTATTCGACGTGCGGGAGGATTTCCTTTGCACGTTTGCCGAGTTGGATCATTACGAGGGACGTGGCCCGACCGGCTACTGGGGGCCTTTGTTTCTGCGCGATCTGGGGGACGCCGTGGCGTGGCCCGCGGGAGTCGGTAAACGGGTCTTTCTTTACGCCAGATCGGAATACCGTGGCTTGGATGCGCTGCTGCGCGCCCTGGATAACGCGGGGTGCCGCGTGGTGGCGTACGTGCAGGGATTGAGCGCGGTGCCGGAGGCGATCGCTGGCAATCCCCGATTCGCGCTGGCTCGCGAGGCCGTTCGCTTGTCGCCCCTGCTGGACGATTGCGATCTGGTGATATGCCACGCCAATTTCGGCGTCACCAATGCGGCGTTGCTGCACGGGGTTCCCTTGCTGTTGTTGCCCATGCAACTCGAGCAGTATTTGCTGGCCATGGCCGCGCAGCGCCTGGGAACGGCAGTGGTTGTGCATCCAGAGCAGGCCGCTCCCGACTACGCCGTTTTATTGGCGGACTTGCTGCACACCGAATCATACGCCCAGGCAGCTCACCGTTGGGCGGCCGGGCACGCCGGCTACCAAGTGGACGAAACGGCGTCGCGTATCGCTGCGCGCATGGATGAGGTGTTGCGCGGCGGGGCTTGAATCGCAGCCTATTTGGTTTGGAAGGTGAACACCCCGTCCCAATCCGCATCGGGCGGGTGTTGCAGGAAGTGGACGGCGCGTTCCTGGTAGATTTGATAAAGGAGTCGCTCCGGATAGGCTTGGCGCAAATCGCCGAACAGCTTTTCCGCCAACGTCCAGTTTTGCCCGCGATAGGCCGCCAGGGCGTTCTGGTGTCGCGCCAGCTCCCTTTGAGCGGTTTCCGGCAGCTCGTCCCGCAGCATCAAGGGTTCGTAGATGACCACCGGCTCGTGCTTGCCTTTGACCCGGACTCGATCCAATTCCCGGTAGGCGTATTCCGGCGCGGCGGCCTTGGTGGTTTCACTGACGATGATGTCGACGCCGTACTGCTTGGTCAGCCCCTCCAGGCGCGAGCCCAGATTAACCGCATCGCCCAGCACGGTGTAGGCCATGCGGAACTCCGAACCCATGTTGCCTACGCTCATCACGCCGCTGTTGAGGCCGACGCCGATCTTGATGGGCGGCCAGCCGCGGGCCTTGAAGTCCTCTTGTACCTCGCCCAAGGCGCGGATCATGTCCAGCGCCGCCTGAACGGCGTGCAGGCCGTGCCTTTCGTCGCGCAGCGGCGCGCCCCAGAAAGCCATGATGGCGTCGCCCATGTATTTATCGATGGTGCCTTTGTGGTTGTGAATGACCTGCGTCAAAGGCGTGAGGAACTGGTTCATCAGCTGGGACAGCTCGTTGGGCGCCAAGCCTTCCGAAATGGTGGTAAAGCCGCGCACGTCGGAAAACAGCACGGTCATTTCGCGGTTTTCGCCGCCCACGCCGAAGTCGCTGTTCTGCTGGCTCATTTCCTCCACCAGCTCCATGGGCACGTATTGGCCGAATTGCCCGGCCAAGCGCCGCTTGTTGCGGCTTTCGATGAAATACCCGAAAAACATTTGGTTGGCGTAGAGCAGGAACAGCAGCACGATGGGCGCGCCGACGTCGATGGCGATGCCGCCCTTGTGCCAAGCCAGCAGATTGACGCCCATCAATAGCGCCAAGGTTCCCAGGGTGGCGATCGATCCCAGGCCGGCGGACAGGTGGGGAATCCATAGGGTTAGGATCAAGCCCACCGCCAGTATTTGGAGGAACTCCAGGCCTTTGACATAGGCCGGCTGCTCTTTGATGGTTTGGTCCAGCATGCCGATCAGCAAGTTGGCGTGGACTTCCACGCCGGGATAGACGTTTTGCAACGGCGTGGACCGCATGTCCAGCAGGCCCGCGGCGGTGGTGCCCAGCAGCACGACTTTCCCGCGCAATAACTCCGGGGCGGTGGCGGCGTTCAAAACGTCGACGGCCGATACGTAGGGGAAACTGCCTTGCTTGCCCAGGTAAGGGATGAGCGCGCCGCTTTGCTCGTCCACCGGGATTCTGAAGCCCTCGATTTGCAAGGCTTCGAGCTTGCCCTGTCCCGCCTCGCCGTAATCCTCGCTGATGTCCAAGTGGATGGGTGCCTGGCCCAGCAGGGCTTGGAACATGGCTAGCGACAGCGACGGATAAATCTTATCGCCTTGGCGCACCAGCATGGGCAGGCGGCGGAAAATGCCGTCCTCGTCCAATAGCGGGTTGACGAAAAAGCCGCCGCCCTGGGCGGCTTGCTGAAATTCCGGCAGGTTGCCCGTGTAGCGTTTGACTTCCGTCAAATTGGCCAAGGCCGCCGGCAGCGGATTTGGGGCCTGCAAGGTCGGCGCCGGCAACGCGCCGGCATTGGCGGCATCGTCGGGTCGGGTGACGAAGCCGAGGATGGCTGCGCGATTGCGCAGGCTGGCGGCGAACAGGCGGTCGTATTCCAGACTGGGTTTGAGGGCGTTAACGGCTTCGTGCAGCGCCTGGTCGGTGCGCAGCGTGGCTTCCAGCTTTTCCAGCACCGGCAGGCCCGAGCTTTCGTCCCGTTCGGCGAAAACCACGTCGAAACCGATCAGCTGGATTTTGTAGTAGTCGAACAGCATGTTGACCAATAGCGCCAATTTGGCGCGCGGCCAGGGCCACCGGCCTTCCTGCGCCAAACTTTTTTCGTCGATGTCGACGATGACGATGCGTTGGTCTTGGCGGTTGGGGGCGGTGAGGCGCAGGCGCAGGTCGTAGAGGTTGTGCTCCAGGTTGTGCAGCAGCGGCAGGTTGAATGCGCCAGCGCCGTGCAGCGAAAACAACACCGTTAGAATTGCGCTGGAAATATAGAGGGAAAGGTTACGCGGCAGTTTGACCTTCATGGCGCCCCATCCCTTGCGCGTCTCAGGATATCAGCAGCAATTGTTCGACGTTGACTTCGTCGATTTGCTCGGCGCTGAGATATTGCTCGGCATATTGCAGGTATACCTTCCGGCGTAAAAATACCTCGAACAAATCCGGGTCGATATGCCCTTCCTTCTTCATGAAGGCCATGATTTTCAGCGCTTCCGACAGTTTTTTCGCCGATTTGTATGGCCGGTCGCAGGCGGTCAGCGCTTCGAATATGTCGGCGATGCCAAGTATGCGGGCCTGGACGGACATTTCCTCCCTCGTCAAGCCGTTGGGATACCCCTTGCCGTCCATGCGTTCGTGGTGGCCGGCGGCGTATTCCGGCACCCGGCGCAGATGCTTGGGAAACGGCAGGTTGTTTAGCATGTCGATGGTGGCGCGAATGTGATCGTTGATGATCTTGCGCTCTTCCGGCGTCAGCGTGCCGCGGCTGATGGTCAGGTTGTGGATTTCATTTTCGCTGAGGAGCGGCGCTGTCTGGCCGTCGCATAGCCAGGTTTGCTGGCCGATGATGCGTACGCGCTCCTGGTCCTGCTCGTTCATGAATTCGCTGCCGGTGTTGCTGCGCCGGAGGAATTGCCGTTGCTCGTTCAGCTCCGCATGACTGGCTTGCAACTCCTGTTGCAGCTCCGGGGAGAGTTCCTTGACGCCCAATTGCTCCAGTTGCCGTTTAAGGCATTCGATTTCCTTGTCCCGCATCAGGATTTCGAAGCGGCTGTCCACCAAGTGAATGCGGTCGCAAATGGTTTCCAGCTTGGTGGCCTTGTCGACCACATACTCCGGCGTGGTGATTTTGCCGCAATCGTGAAGCCAGCCGGCGATCTCCAATTCGTAGCGGTCTTGATCGTCGAGGTGGAAATCCTTCAACGGGCCATCCGACTCGCTGTGCGCGGCTTCGGCCAGGGCCATGGTGATGGCAGGCACACGGCGGCAGTGGCCGCCGGTGTAGGGCGACTTGCGGTCGATGGCGTCTGCGACGAGGTGGATCAACGCTTCGAACAGCTGCTTCATTTCGCCTATGAGCTGTTCCTTGGTCAAGGCGACGGCCGCTTGCGACGCGAGCGCCTCGACCAGCCTTTGGGTATAGCTGTCGAAGGGCGCAACGACGCCGGTGTCCGGCGGGGTGGCGTTGATGAGCTGCAGTACGCCGATGATCTCGTTCTCGTGGTTGCGCAGGGGGACGGTGAGAAACGAGGTGGAGCGGTAACCGGTTTGGGTATCGAAACGGCGCGTGCCGGAGAAGTCGAAACTCTCCGTATCGTAGGAGTCGGCGATGTTGACCGTGGCGTTGGTATGAACGGCGCACGTGACTACGTTGTTCAGATTGGGGCTGCCGTCCTCCTTATATAAAGGAATGGGCGGGAGCGTGCAGGGGGGCGCGCCGCTGCCGCCCATGGACATGTTCAAGGAGGCGTTGCGCAAAATGACGATGCTCACCGCGTCGCGGCTGACCGAATACAGGGTGCCGCCGTCGGCGTGGGTGAGTGCCCGGGCGCTGTCGAGTATGCGCTCCTGCAAGCGTACGGGATCGGTTTCCGCTGACAGCGCTATGCCGATATCGATCAGCTGTTCGAGTCGTTCAATCACGGTGTTGCCGGTTATTGAGATAACAAATGGGGATTTTATGCCTTTGTAGCCTTTTTACCATATCTAGGCCGCCTTGAGGTATGCCCGAAGCAGGCCGAACGCGACGCTGGCGCGGCTTCCGGCGCCATTCCTCGGTGCTTGTCTGGCAAGGCTTTGCCGGGCAAATAGCGACGCGTCCCCCAATTTGTTCAAAGTGGCTTGACGAAGTGAATTTTGCTTCCTATAGTGCAGTCAAGTGGTGTGAAGTGGAAAAAAATGGAAAATAATGGATGCCGCTGCTGATTAGGGGGCCTGGTTGTTCCGGGGCGTTAACTCAATAAATCTCGATCCTAAGGGCCGGGTGGCGATTCCAACCCGCTATCGGTCCGAGTTACAGGAATCCTGCGATGGGCAGCTGGTGCTGACCGTCGATCGGGATAAGTGCCTGTTGCTTTATCCGTTGCAGGAATGGGAAGAGATCGAAAAGAAGCTGGATCGCCTGCCGACATTGGATCCCCGCGCCAAACTTCTGAAGCGGTTGCTCATCGGCCATGCCACCGAATGCGAGATGGATGCCCAGGGCCGTGTGCTGGTTGCCGAACCCCTGCGTAAATTCGCCGGTCTGGATAAGCGCATTGCGCTGGTCGGCCAGGGCAAAAAGTTCGAGATTTGGGATGAGGACGTGTGGAACACCAGTCGCGACGGGTGGCTGGAAGAGGCGGTGGGACTTGAAGACATGGCGGAATTGTCCCCCGAACTTGGCTCGCTGAATTTCTAAGCCGGCTTGTCATGCGTTTATCCCCTCATTTGCCGGTGCTGCTGTCGGAGGCGGTCGACGCGCTGTCCGTGCGCGAAGACGGCATTTACGTGGACTGCACCTTCGGGCGGGGAGGCCACAGTCGGGCCTTATTGGACCGGCTGGGTTCCAAGGGGCGGCTGGTCGCCCTGGACAAGGATCGGGACGCGGTGGAATCGACGGAAGCGCGCGCCTTATCGTCGGATAGCCACTTTACGTTGATACACACCGGCTTCGTCCGGCTGGCCGAGCAACTGGAACGCTTGGGGTTGCTGGGGCGGGTGGACGGCATCTTGATGGATTTGGGGGTTTCGTCGCCCCAGTTGGACACGGCGGAGCGGGGATTCAGTTTTATGCGGGACGGCCCGTTGGACATGCGCATGGACGTGGGGGCTGGGCTAAGTGCAGCGGAATGGCTGGCGCGGGTGCCGGAGGGGGAGTTGGCGGACGTGTTGCGGATTTACGGCGAAGAGCGTTTCGCCCGCCGTATTTCCCGCGCTGTTGTGGAACAGCGGACGCAACAGGCCATTGTTACGACGGGCCAGTTGGCGAGATTGATCGATCAGGCAGTTCCTCACCGCGAGCCGGGTAAGCATCCGGCCACCCGAAGTTTTCAGGCGATACGAATTTATCTGAACGACGAACTGGGCGAGTTGGAGCAAGGCTTGGCGCAGACGTTATCGGTATTGAAAGCGGGGGGGCGTTTGGCGGTGATCGCATTCCACTCCCTGGAGGATCGCATGGTGAAGCGTTTCATGCGCGATCAGGAGCGGGGATTGGCGCCCCACGCGCCGAAGTGGGCGGTGCCCGCGCCAACGCTCAAGCGCGTCGGCAAAGCGATTTATGCGAGCGAGGCTGAAGTGGCGGCCAATCCACGAGCGCGAAGCGCGGTGATGCGCGTGGCGGAGCGGCTGCCGTGAATACGAATACCTTGGTGCTGCTGGTGTTGGTGGTGGCGTCCGCCATCACGGTGGTTTACACCAAGCATACCGCCCGGGTGTTGTTCGCCGATGCGCAGCGCCTGGAGCAGGAAAACGAAGCGCTCCAGACCGAGTGGGGGTTGCTGCGCTTGGAGCAGAACACCTGGGGCGAACAAAGCCGTATAGAGCGCATTGCTCGCCTCCGGTTGGGGATGGAGTTGCCGGAGCGAAAGTCGATTGTTTATCTAAAACCTTGATATCGGGGTTGTTTGTGATTCCAGTGGCGGCCGAGACTAACGAACATTTAAAAGAGTATGCGAGCCGCTGGTGGTTCGTGTTGGCGCTTTTGTTCGTCGCCATGGTGACCTTGATCTGCCGCTCGGTGGAGCTGCAGGTGATCGACCGGCAGTTCTTGCAGCATCAAGGCGATTTGCGCCATATCAACGTGGTGTCCGTGCCCGCCAATCGCGGCAAGGTGCTGGATCGCCAGGGCGAATTGCTGGCCTTGAGCACCCCGGTCAAGTCCATCGCCGTCAATCCCAAGGAATTCGAGGCCAGCCCGCAGCAGCTCAAAGAATTGGCCGGGCTGCTGGGATTGGACTACCAGCACTTGCTGGCCCGCGTTTCCTATGCCTCCGGCCGCACTTTCGTTTACCTCAAGCGCCGCATGGATCCGGCCGTGGCTGAGCAAGTCAAGGCCATGGATTTGCCGGGCGTCTATTTCGAGCGGGAATTCCGCCGTTATTATCCGGTCGGCGAGGTGGCGTCCCACATCCTGGGCTTCACCAATATCGACGACAACGGCCAAGAAGGCCTGGAGTTGGCTTATAATAAATGGCTGCGTGGGGCCACCGGCCAGCGCCGGGTGATTCGCGACGGCAAGCAGCGCATCATCGAGGATGTGGAGGACGTTCGTCCTTCCGTGCCCGGCAAGGATCTGGTGCTGAGCATCGATCAGCGCCTGCAATATCTGGCCTATCGGGAGCTGAAGTCTTCCGTATTGCGCCATAACGCCAAGGCCGGCTCCTTGGTGCTGCTGGATGCCAAATCCGGCGAGATCATGGCGATGGTCAACCAGCCGTCGTTCAATCCCAACAATCGCAAGGAAGTCCAGGGCAGCGTCACGCGCAACCGCGCGGTGACGGACTCGTTCGAGCCGGGCTCGGTGATGAAGCCGTTCGCCGTGGCATGCGCCTTGGAACTGGGCATGTTCCGCCCCGATACCATGATCGACACCAATCCGGGCACCATGATGGTGGCCGGCAACGTGGTGCGGGACATTCACAACTATGGCGTGTTGGATGTGGCCCACGTGTTGCAGAAATCCAGCAACGTGGGCGTGACGAAAATCGCTCTGTCCCTGCCCGCCGACCGCCTGTGGGGCTTTGTCAGCGGACTGGGATTCGGCGAATTCGTCGGCTTGGGATTCCCTGGCGAGTCGGCCGGCAGGCTGCGCGATTACAAACATTGGGGGCAGTTCGAACAGGCCACGTTGTCGTTCGGTTACGGCGTTTCCACCTCGACCTTGCAGTTGGCGCGCGCCTACACGGCGATAGCCAACAACGGCATGTTGCCGCACGTATCGCTGCTCAAGGCGGAAAACAAAGACCCGCCGCAGCGGGCCATGAGCAGCGAAACGGCGCTGAAAGTGCGCACCATGCTGGAGCAAGTGGTGAGCCGGGAAGGCACCGCCTTGCGGGCCAGCGTATCGGGCTATCGCGTGGCGGGTAAAACCGGCACCGTGAAGAAATCCGCCGCTACCGGCGGCTATACCGAAGGCAGTTATCTGTCGCTGTTTGTCGGCATGGCGCCGGCCAGCGATCCCAAGCTGGTCATGGTGGTCATGATCGACGAGCCGTCGGCCGGCGAATATTACGGCGGCTCCGTGGCTGCGCCGGTGTTTTCCACCGTGATGAGCGGCGCGCTGCGTTTGCTGAATGTCGCCCCGGACCAACAAGAAAACGCGCAATTGCTGGAACAGAGCGAGGGCACCATATGATGGCGGCGCCCGTGGAACAAAATTTGATTTCCCTGGGCGAATTGCTGGAGGGTGGGGCGGTGCTCGGTCGCGAGGCAGCGCTGGCGGTGGCCGGCTTAGCGCTGGATAGCCGCCGCGTTCATCCCGGCGACGTATTTATCGCCCTGGCGGGCAGCCGTTGCCACGGCTTGGCCCATGCAGCCGAAGCCGTGGCGCGCGGCGCGGCCGCCATCCTGTACGAGCCGTCGGCGGGCGGCGCGATTCTGGCGCGGGAATTCGAGCAACTGCCTTGCGTGGCGGTGGTCGATTTGGCGGCCCGGTTGGGGCTGATCGCCGATCGCTTCTACGGCCGGCCTTCGCGGCGTTTGGACGTCATCGGCATTACCGGCACCAACGGCAAGACTTCTTGCAGCCATTACATTGCCCAGGCCTTGGGCGACAGCAAGCCCTGCGCGGTCATGGGCACCCTGGGTTGGGGTTTGCCCGGCAAACTGGCCAGCACCGCCAACACCACGCCGGATCCGGTGACCGTGCATAGCGCCATGGCGCAACTGCTGAGTCGGGACATCAAGGCGTTGGCCATGGAGGTTTCCTCCCATGGCTTGCATCAAGGGCGGGTGAACGGCGTGTCGTTTAAGGGCGCCGTATACACCAACATCAGCCGCGACCACTTGGATTACCACGGCCATATGGACGCCTATGTGGCGGCCAAGCTGGAGCTGTTGCGCGCGGACGGCCTGCAGTTCGTCGCGGCCAATGCGGACGACGCCAGTTTCGCCGCGGTGCGGCAAGTTTTACCCCAGAGCGTGCGCCTGCTGCCCTACAGCGCCTCCGGTTTGACGACGTTGGACGATGGCGCCGTCCTCGCCGCTCGCAACGTGCGCCAGGATGCCGGCGGTCTGGCCTTCGCGGCCCATTGGCAAGGCGAGGTTGCGCAGGTGCGGGCGCCGCTGTTCGGCTATTTCAATGTGGACAATTTGTTGGCGACCCTGGCGGTGCTGCTGGGGCTGGATTATTCGCTGCCCGTGGCGGCCGCGCGCTTGGCGGCGGTGCGCGCCGTGCCGGGCCGCATGGAGCGTTTCGCCAGTCATGGGGACGCGCCGACCGTCATCGTCGATTACGCCCACACGCCCCATGCGTTGGAAAGCGTGTTGCAGAACTTGGCCGGCCACTGTGGCGGCCGGTTGTTTTGCGTATTCGGCTGCGGCGGCGATCGCGACAAAGGCAAGCGGCCGGAGATGGGCCGTATCGCCGTGCGCTGGGCCGACCAAGTGGTGGTGACGGACGACAATCCGCGCCATGAAGACGGCGGCGCCATCGTGCAGGATATACTGGCCGGTTGCGGAGACTTGTCCAAGGTTGCAGTGGAGCGGGATCGCCGCGCCGCCATCGCCTGGGCGCTGTCCCAAGCCAAACGGGGGGACATGGTGCTGGTGGCCGGCAAGGGCCACGAAAGCACCCAGGAGGTTTCCGGGGTGCATCATCCTTTCAGCGACCGCGCGGTGGTGCGGGAGTTGCTGGCGGGGGTGGCGCCATGATGCGCTTGAGCGAAGCGGCGGCTATGGCCGGCGGCGTATTGCACGGCGCCGACCGGGAGTTCAGCGCCGTCGGCACCGACAGCCGCAAGACTCAACCCGGCGATCTATTTGTGGCGCTGCAGGGGCCGCGCTTCGACGGCAACGAGTATGCCATGGCGGCCAAAACCGCCGGGGCGGTGGCGGCCGTAGTGTCCAAGCCCGTGGCGGATATGCCGTATATCTTGGTGGACGACGCCCGTGCGGCCCTGGGCCGCTTGGCGGCGGCTTGGCGCCGCCGTCTGGCCTTGAAGGTCGTGGGCGTCACGGGCAGCAACGGCAAGACCACCGTGAAGGAAATGATCGCCGCCATACTCGGCGGCGCCGGTTCCACCTGGGCTACCCAGGGCAATTTGAACAACGACATCGGCGTGCCGTTGACGTTGCTCAGCCTGAGATCGGAACACCGCTACGCCGTCGTCGAAATGGGCGCCAACCATCCGGGCGAGATCGCCTATGTGGCGGGCTTGGCGCAGCCCGATGTGGCGGTTTTGAACAACGCCGGCGCGGCGCATCTGGAAGGCTTCGGCAGCCTGGAAGGCGTGGCGCGCGCCAAGGGCGAAATAGTTACCTCCTTGGCCAGTCAGGGTATCGCCGTGCTTAATGCCGACGACGTGTACTGGCCCTTATGGCGTGATTTGGCAGGAGGTCGCCAAGTCATCGCCTTCGGCTCGGCGGCGGACGCGCAGGTGCGTCTGCTGCCGGCCACCTTCTCTGGCGGCTTTTACGACGGTGCTTACGCCAGTGGATTCGTGTTGCAGTGGGACGGCCACGATTGGCCCATGCAGCTGGCTTTGCCGGGGTTGCACAACGCCTACAACGCCGCGGCAGCGGCAGCAGCCGCCCTGGCGGTGGGCTTGGATATGCGCCAAGTGCAAGCCGGCTTGCGCAACATGCGGCCGGTATCCGGGCGCATGCAGCCCTTGCGTTGCCGCGAAGCGTTGGTGCTGAACGACACCTATAACGCCAATCCCGCCTCTTTCGCCGCCGGCTTGGAAGTGTTGGCCGCCGCTCCGGGCGAACGCTGGGTGGTGCTGGGCGGATTCGGCGAGTTGGGTGAAAGCGGCGCGCAATTGCACGCCGATTTGGGGCGCCAGGCCAAAGGCCATGGCGTGACGCGCTTGTTCGCCACCGGCCCGTTGGCCGACCGGGCGGTGGAAACCTTCGGCGCAGGCGCCGTTTATTTCGATAAACAAGAGGATTTGATACGCGTGGTGCAAGAATCGCTGCATAAAGACGTGGTGATGCTGGTCAAGGGGTCCCGTAGCCAACGCATGGAACGGGTGGTGGAGGCTTTGTGCGGGGCGAAGGCGGCCTGACATGTTGTTATATCTTGCCGACTGGCTGGCCCAATATTTCGGCGTTTTCCGGGTCTTCCAATACCTGACGCTGCGCGCCATTCTCGGCGTGTTGACCGCTCTGGTGATCGCGCTGATGGTGGGGCCGGCCATGATTCGCCGCTTGAGCCGCTACAACATCGGCCAAAGCATTCGCGACGACGGCCCGCAGAGCCATTTTTCCAAGGCCGGCACGCCCACCATGGGCGGAGCCTTGATTCTGGTCGCCGTGGCCGTCAGCACCCTGTTGTGGGCCGACCTGAGCAACCGCTATGTGTGGGTGGTGCTGGCGGTAACGCTGGCGTTCGGCGTTATCGGTTTCGTCGACGACTATAAAAAACTGGTACTGCGCAACAGCAAAGGCCTTTCCGCCAAGCATAAATACTTGTGGCAGTCGGTATTCGGCTTGGGGGCCGCGCTGTTTTTGTACCAGTCCGCCAGCCTGCCGGCCGAAACGCAGTTGATCGTGCCCTTCTTCAAGTCGGTTGCACTCAACATGGGCTGGCTCTACGTGGTGTTGGCGTATTTCGTCATCGTCGGCACGAGCAATGCGGTGAACTTGACCGACGGTTTGGACGGCTTGGCCATCATGCCCACGGTCATGGTGGGCGGCGCGCTGGGCATCTTCGCCTACGCGTCCGGCAACGCCCATTTCGCCGAGTATCTCGCCATCCCCCATCTGCCCAAATCCGGCGAACTGGTGGTGTTCTGCGGCTCGCTGGTGGGGGCCGGGTTGGGCTTCTTGTGGTTCAACGCTTATCCGGCGATGGTGTTCATGGGCGATGTGGGCGCCTTGGCCCTGGGCGCGGCCTTGGGCGTGCTGGCGGTGATGGTGCGCCAGGAAATCGTGCTGATGATCATGGGCGGCGTGTTCGTGATGGAAACCGTGTCCGTCATGCTGCAAGTGCTCTCCTTCAAGCTTACCGGCAAGCGCATCTTCCGCATGGCGCCCATCCATCACCATTTCGAATTGAAAGGCTGGCCCGAGCCGCGGGTGATCGTGCGCTTCTGGATCATCACCGTGATCCTCGTGTTGTGCGGCCTGGCTACCCTGAAGTTGCGCTGAGAAAATCATGGCTATCACCCCGCAAACCACTGCGAACGACGCTCCGACCCTTGAGGCCATTGGCCTGCGGGCGCCGAGGACGCGCGTCGTGGTGGTGGGCTTGGGCAAGACCGGCTTGTCGGTGGCTAAGTTCTTGGCCGGCCAGAACATCCCGTTCGCCGTGGTGGATTCCCGCGAGCGCCCGCCGGCCTTGGCTGAATTGCGCGAACACTGCCCCGACGCAGCGGTCTTCCTCGGAGGGTTCGATCAGCCGGCCATGGCGGTAGCCACCCATTTGGTCGTCAGTCCCGGAGTGGCTTTGGATGAACCGGCCATACAGCGGGCCAAGGCGGCCGGCGCGCGGTTGTTGGGCGACATGGACTTGTTCGCCTGCATGGCGCGGGCGCCGGTGGTCGGCATCACCGGCTCGAACGGTAAGAGCACCGTCACCACCCTGGTGGGGGCGATGGCGCAAAAGGCCGGCGTCAAGGTCAAGGTGGGCGGCAATCTCGGTACGCCGGTATTGGAATTGCTGGATGCCGATGCCGAGCTCTACGTGCTGGAGCTGTCCAGTTTTCAGTTGGAAACCACGGAGTTGTTGCAGTTCGCGGCGGCCACGGTGCTCAACATCAGCCCGGACCACATGGATCGCTATCCGGATTTGGCTGCCTACGCCGGGTCCAAACAACGGATTTTCCGGGGCAATGGAGTGATGGTACTGAATGCCGACGATCCATGGGTATGCGAGATGCGCGAAATGGGCCGCCGCTTCTTTTATTACGGACTGGACGCCGGCCACTCGCCGGATTACGGCATGCGCGACATGGGCGGCGAATCATGGCTGACGGTTAAAGGGGAACCGCTGCTGCGTACCGGCGAAATACTCTTGAAAGGGCGCCACAATCTTTCCAACGCTTTGGCCGCCTTGGCCTTGGGCGACGCCGTGGGCTTGTCCCGCGCGGGCATGGTGGAGGCGCTGCGGAGTTTCCGCGGCCTGGACCATCGCATGCAATTCGTCGCCGAAATCGGCGGCGTGGCCTGGATCAACGATTCCAAAGCAACCAACATCGGTGCTTGCATCGCCGCCTTGCAGGGATTGACCGGCAAGGCGGTGCTCGTCGCCGGCGGTGACGGCAAAGGCGCCGATTTCTCGCCCCTGGCGGACGTGGCCGCTGAAAAAGTGCGCGGCGCGGTGCTCATGGGGCAGGATGCGGACAAGCTGCAAGCGGTGCTGCAGCCCGTGGTTCCCACCGTGAGAGTGGCCGATATGAAAGGCGCGGTGGCTGCCGCGCGTGACATGGCCCAGCGCGGCGATACTGTGCTGCTGTCGCCGGCTTGCGCCAGTTGGGACCAGTACACGGATTACGCCCATCGCGGCCGGACGTTCGCCGCGGCGGTACAGGAGCTGAGGCCATGAGCGTCGCGGTGTTGCGCCAAGGCGGCGATTGGATGCTGGTGTGGAAGCAGCGTCGTTTCCACGTGGACGGCGGCGCGCTGGTGGCGGCAGTCACCCTGCTGTTGCTGGGCTTGGTGATGGTGGCGTCCGCTTCCTTGCACTTGGGCGAAAAGTTGGCCGACGACGCGTTTTATTACCCCAAGCACCAGCTCGCGCACATTTTGATGGGGTTGGCGTTTGCCGTTGCCGCCGCCACGGTGCCCCTGGAGTTCTGGGAGAGGAAAGGCCAAACATTGTTCCTATTCGGCCTGCTTCTGTTGCTGTTGGTGCTGACGCCCGGCCTGGGGCGAGAAGTGAACGGCAGTTACCGTTGGCTGGTGATCGGCGGCGTGCGAATTCAGGTGTCGGAAATGGTCAAGCTCATTTCCGTACTGTTCATGGCGGGCTACATGGAACGCCGCATGAAAACCGTGCGCAGCTCCGTGTGGGGCATGGTGCGCCCCATGGGCGTTTTGGGCGTTGCCTGCGTACTGCTGTTGGCCGAGCCGGACTTCGGCTCTTCCGTGGTGATCATGAGCGTGGCGCTGGGCATGATGTTCCTGGGCGGCGCGCAGTTGTGGCAATTCGCCGTGTTGTTGAGCCTGGTGGGGCTGGCGGGCGTGACGCTGATTTACGTGTCGCCCTACCGCATGGTGCGAGTGATGAGTTTCCTCGACCCCTGGGCCGACCCCCTCAATACCGGTTTCCAGTTGACTCAGGCGCTCATCGCTTTCGGCCGAGGCAATTGGTTCGGCGTGGGGCTGGGTTCCGGCGTGCAGAAGCTGTTTTATCTGCCGGAAGCCCATACGGATTTCCTGTTTTCGGTAATCGGCGAGGAGTTGGGCATGGCCGGCGCGGTGACCATCATCGGCCTGTTCGCCTTCTTCCTGTGGCGGGCGTTCATGATAGGCCGCGCCGCCGAAGCCGTGGGCAAGCGCTTCGCGGCTTATCTCGCCTATGGCATCGGTTTGTGGTTCGGCATCCAGTCGTTCATCAATATGGGCGTCAACATGGGCGTGCTGCCCACCAAGGGCTTGACCTTGCCGTTGATGAGCTACGGCGGCGGCAGCATCATCGTTATGTGCGTGGCCGTGGCCATATTGCTGCGGGTCAATCACGAGGTGGTGGAGGCCAAGGGCCTGTCCATCAAGGGGAAGACGGTATGGCAACGCGTGTGATGATCCTGGCCGGCGGCACTGGCGGCCATATCTTCCCCGCCTTGGCCGTGGCCGAACAGCTGCGCCGCGACGGCTGCCAAGTGACCTGGATGGGCACCCGGACCGGGCTGGAGGCCAAGCTGGTGCCGGCCGCGGATATCCCCATCGACTGGATCGGCGCGGCCGGCGTGCGCGGCAAAAGCCTGGCTACGCGCCTGCTGGCGCCGTTCCGCTTGGCCTGGGCTTGTTTGCAAGCCGCCGGCATCTTGCTGCGGCGCAAGCCCCATGTGGTTTTGGGCATGGGCGGCTTCGTCGCTGCGCCGGGCGGCTTGATGGCCTGGTTGTTGCGCCGTCCCCTGGTGATCCATGAGCAAAACCGCGTTCCGGGAACCACCAATCGCATGCTCTCGCGCTTGGCGAAGGCGGTGTTGGAAGCGTTTCCCGGCAGTTTCCCGCCGGCGGTCGGTGCGCGGTGCACGGGAAATCCCCTGCGCGGCAACATCGTCGCCTTGCCGGCCAAATCGGCGAGCGACGCCGACCGGCCCTTGCGCGTCCTGGTGCTGGGCGGCAGCCTGGGCGCCAAGGCGCTCAACGAGCTGTTGCCCGAGGCCGCGGCTGCCGCGGGGGTTCCGTTGGACCTGCGGCATCAAACCGGCGGCGCGCTGCTGGACGACACCCGTCGCCGCTACGCCGACAAAGGCGTTACCGCACGGGTGGAGGCGTTTATCGACGACATGGCCGCAGCCTACGCCTGGGCCGATTTGGCCGTGTGCCGCGCCGGGGCCATGACGGTGAGCGAGCTGTGCGCCGCCGGCTTGCCGGCCCTGCTGGTGCCGTTTCCCTACGCCATCGACGATCACCAGACCGCCAATGCCCGTTATTTGGTGGATGCCGGCGCGGCCGAGCTGATGCCGCAGGCCAGCCTGGACGCCGCCGCCCTGGCGGCGCAGTTGCGGCGCCTGGCCGACCGGCGCGACCTGTTGGCGGCCATGGCGCGACAGGCCCGCGCGCTGGCCAAGCCAGACGCCGCCGGGCAGGTAGCCAACATTTGCCTCCAGCAGGTGCGGGCATGAGCGCCGTGGGCCGGGTCGAGGCGCGGCAGGCCATGCAACGCATCCGTCGGGTGCACTTCGTCGGCATCGGCGGGGTCGGCATGTGCGGCATCGCCGAGGTGTTGTTGAACCTGGGCTACCAAGTTTCCGGCTCGGACAAGGCGGAAAGCGCCAACACCCGCCGCCTGCAGGCCTTGGGGGCGGAGGTGAGCATCGGCCACGACGCCGCCTGGGCGGCCAAGGCCGATGTGGTGGTGATTTCCACGGCGGTGGCGGCGGACAACCCGGAGGTGCTGGCCGCCCGCGAAAGGCGCGTGCCGGTGATTTCCCGGGCGGAAATGCTGGCGGAGCTGATGCGCTTCCGCTTCGGCATCGCCATCGCCGGTACCCACGGCAAGACCACCACCACCAGCCTCACCGCCAGCTTGTTGGCGGAAGCCGGCCTGGATCCCACCTTCGTCATCGGCGGCAAGCTCAACAGCGCCGGCACCAACGCCAAACTGGGCGGCAGCGATTACCTGGTGGCGGAAGCCGACGAAAGCGATGCGTCCTTCCTTTACTTGCAGCCCATGATGGCGGTGGTCACCAACATCGACCTGGACCACATGGAAACCTACCAGGGCGACTACGGCCGCTTGCAACGCACTTTCATCGAATTCCTTCATCACCTGCCGTTTTACGGTTTGGCGGTGGTATGCCTGGACGATGCCGGCGTGCGGGACATTTTGCCGAAAATCACCAAGCCGGTGAAAACCTACGGCGTCGACGCGGCCGCCGACGTGCGCGCGGTGGATATCGCCCGCAACGGCTTGGCCTCGAGCTTCACCGTGCAGCGCGCCGGTCGGGACGATTTGCGCGTGACGCTGAATTTGCCGGGGCATCACAACATTCTCAACGCCCTGGCGGCCATCGCCATCGCCAGCGAAGTGGAGGTTCCCGACGCCGCGGTGGTCAAGGCGTTGGCGGAGTTCCGCGGCATCGGCCGACGCTTCCAAATCAACGGCGACATTCCCTGGGACGATGGCGTCGTGACCTTGGTCGACGACTACGGCCATCACCCCCGCGAAGTGGCGGCGACGCTGGAGGCGGCGCGCGGCGCCTGGCCCGACCGCCGTTTGGTGGTGGCCTTCCAGCCGCATCGTTATACCCGTACCCGCGATCTGTTCGAGGACTTCGTACAGGTCTTGTCCAAGGCCGATGTGCTGGTGGTGATGGAGGTGTACACGGCGGGAGAATCCTATATCCCCGGCGCCGACAGCCGCGCCTTGACGCGCGCCATCCGCGCGCGCGGCCAGGTGGACCCGGTATTCGTGGAAAGCATGGACGACATGGCGGAAGTGCTGACCTGTTTGTTGCAGGCCGACGACGTGTTGTTGACCTTGGGCGCGGGCAACGTCGGCCAGTTGGCGGCCGGCTTGCCGGCGGCTTTGGCGGGGAACGGCCGCGATGGCTAGTTGCTGCGCCCGTAGCTCCGATCATGCGCCGGCCGTTTTGCGGGGCGAATTGCGCCGAGGCGAATCCATGGCGCGTTACGCCACTTGGCGCGCCGGCGGGCAGGCCAAACAGTTTTACAGTCCGGCCGATCGGGAAGACCTCGTCGCGTTCCTGCGCACCTTGCCGCCGCAAGAGCCGTTGTTGTGGCTGGGGTTGGGCAGCAATTTGCTGGTGCGCGACGGCGGATTTCCCGGCACGGTGATATTCACCCGCTCCTGCCTGCTGGATTTGCGGCGTATGGAGGACGGTTCGGTGCTGGCCGAGGCCGGCGTGGCCTGCGCCCACGTGGCGAAATTTTGCGCCGAGCAGGGCCTGGGCGGGGCGGAGTTTCTCGCCGGCATTCCTGGCACCATGGGCGGCGCATTGGCGATGAACGCCGGGGCTTTCGGCGGCGAAACCTGGGATGTGGTGAGCAGCGTGGTGACGGTGGATCGGCTGGGGGTGGAGCGCGAGCGCGGCGCCGGCGATTTCCGCATCGGCTATCGCCAGGCGCAGGGACCGGAGGGCGAATGGTTTCTGGCCGCAAAACTGAGGCTGACGGCCGGCGATACGACGCAGAGCCGAGAGCGGATCCGCCAGTTGTTGGCCCAGCGTTCCGCTACTCAGCCGACGAACATGCCGAGTTGCGGTTCGGTGTTCCGCAATCCGGACGGCGATTACGCGGCGCGCTTGATAGAGAACAGCGGCCTGAAGGGGCGCTGTATCGGCGGCGCCTGCGTGTCGGAGAAACACGCCAATTTCATCGTCAACACCGGTGCTGCGACGGCCGCCGATATCGAAAGCCTGATCGAGCTGGTGCGGGCCGAGGTGGCGGCGCGCCACGGCGTCAATTTATCTACCGAGGTATGCATCGTCGGCGATAAGTCGTCCGTACGAGGGGAGATCAACAGTGGTTAAGCGTGTGGGCGATCCGGCGGCGTTCGGCAAAGTGGCGGTGGTCATGGGCGGGGCGTCGGCCGAGCGTCAGGTGTCCTTGTGGAGCGGCCAAGCCGTCCTGGCCGCTTTGCTGAAACGCGGCGTCCAGGCTGTCGCGGTGGACGTGGACGCGCATCCTGTGGCGCCGCTGCAGGCGGGGGAGTTCGACCGGGTGTTCAATATCGTCCACGGCCGTGGCGGCGAGGACGGTGTGTTACAAGGCGTTTTGGAGGCTTTGGGCTTACCCTATACCGGCAGCGGCGTGTTGGCCTCGGCGTTGACCATGGACAAGCTGCGCACCAAGGCCTTTTGGCGTGGCGTCGACATTCCCACCCCCGACTGGTATTTGCTGGACAGCGTGGCGGATGTGCCCCGTTGCGCCGAACGGCTGGGTTTTCCCCTCATGGTGAAGCCGGCCCTGGAAGGCTCCAGCGTCGGCATCAGCAAGGTGCATGACGTGGCCGAGTTGGAGCAGGCCTATGTCAACGCGGCACAGTTCGGTTGCCAGGTGTTCGCCGAGGTTTGCATTACCGGCGCCGAGTACACGGTGGCGGTGCTGGAAGACCAGGCGCTGCCCTTGATCCGCCTGGAAACGCCCAACAAGTTTTACGATTTCGACGCCAAGTATTGCGCGGACACCACCCAGTATCACTGCCCCTGCGGCTTACCGGCGGAACGCGAGCAGGCGTTGCAGGCGCTGGCGTTAAAGGCGTGCCGCTCGTTGGGGGTGGAAGGCTGGGGCCGGGTGGATTTGTTGGTGGATGCAGAGCAGCGGCCGTGGCTGATCGAGGTCAACACGGTGCCGGGCATGACCGATCACAGTTTGGTGCCCATGGCGGCGCGCGCTGCGGGCCTAAGTTTCGAGGATTTGGTGTGGCGGATTTTGGAAGGCAGTTTCCCTCCGGCCGCGTAGACATCGACCCGCCGTATTCCGAACGGGGGCCGTGGCGGAAGCTCGCTTTGCTGGCGGCGGTTGCGCTGGTATTGGGCGTCGCCGCCGTGAAGTTGCTGCCGGTGCGTTACGTGCGTATCGAGGGCGAACTGCGCAAGGTGGAGCCGGCGGCTTTGCAAGCGGCCCTGGAGCCCTTGCTGGAAGCGGGTTACCTGCGGGTGGATATCAACGCGGTGGATGCCGCCGTGCGCAATTTGCCCTGGGTGGGCGACGTGACCGTGACGCGGCTATGGCCGGAAACGCTGGTGGTGCGCATCTCGGAGATGACGCCTTACGCCCGTTGCGAGGACGGCAGCTTGATTAGCGAAAAAGGCGTGCGCTTCCGCGCGGCCGAGACGGAGGAAACGGCTAGGTTGCCGCTGATACACGGACCGGAAGGGCACGAGAAGCCGATGCTGGCCATGTTGAAGACCATGAACGCCAAGCTGGCGCCCTTGGGACGCCGTATTGCCGTATTACATCTCAGTAATCGTCACGCTTGGACGGTTAAATTAGAAGACGGTTTGGTGGTCGCCATGGGGAGGCAGGACGCGTTGGCGGCGTTCGATCGGTTCCTGACCTTGGCAACGTTGCTGGGCGCGGAGCGATTGCAGGCCGTGCAAAGGGTGGACCTGCGTTATCCCAACGGCTGTGCGGTGAGCATGAAGCCCAAGGCGGAGTTGAAGCTGGGCGGCTTGGACGCCGGGGCGAACGAATCATGGCAAGGGGTAGACCCAATGAAAAAATCAAAGGCGTAGAGGTTATGGCGAAAAAAGTGGACAGGAACCTCATCGTCGGTCTCGACATCGGTACCTCCAAGGTGGCGGCCATCGTCGGCGAGGTGAACGAGGAAGGCGAGATCGAGGTGATCGGTATCGGCAATCATCCTTCCCGCGGTTTGAAGAAAGGCGTGGTGGTGAATCTGGAAACCACCGTGCAGTCCATCCAGCGTGCCGTGGAAGAGGCCGAGTTGATGGCCGGTTGCCAGATTCGCAATGTATACGTGGGCATCGCCGGCAGCCATATCAGCAGCCTGAATTCCCATGGCATCGTGGCGATCAAGGACAAAGAAGTCAGCCAGGGCGACGTGGATCGGGTGATCGATTCGGCCCGGGCGGTGGCGATACCGGCGGACCAGAAGATCCTGCACATCCTGCCGCAGGAGTTCGTCATCGACAACCAGGAGGGCATCAAGGAGCCCATCGGCATGTCCGGCATCCGTCTGGAAGCCCGGGTGCACATCGTCACCGGCGCGGTGAGCGCGGCGCAGAACATCGTCAAGTGCATCAACCGCTGCGGGCTGGAGGTGGAAGACATCATCCTGGAGCAGTTGGCTTCCTGCACCGCCTGCCTGACCGAGGACGAAAAAGATTTGGGCGTGTGCCTGGTGGATATCGGCGGCGGCACGACGGACATCGCGGTGTATACCGACGGCGCCATCCGCCACACGGCGGTGATCCCCATCGCCGGCGACCAGGTCACCAACGATATCGCCGTGGCTTTGCGCACGCCGACCCAGTTCGCCGAAGAAATCAAGATGAAGCACGCCTGCGCCTTGACGCAGCTGGCGGATTTGGACGACACCATCGAGGTGCCCAGCATCGGCGATCGTCCGCCGCGCCGCATTTCGCGCCAGAACCTGGCGGAAATCGTCGAGCCGCGCTACGAGGAGCTGTTGTTGCTGGTGCAGCAGGAACTGCGCCGCAGCGGTTTCGAAGAACTGATCGCCGGCGGCATCGTTTTGAGCGGCGGCAGCGCCAAGGTCGAAGGGCTGACTGACCTGGCCGAGGAGATTTTCCATATGCCGGTGCGCATCGGGATGCCCCAGCATGTGACCGGCATGATGGACGTGGTGCGTAACCCTATTTATTCCACGGGGATGGGGTTGTTGTTGTTCGGTCGTCAGCATCAAGGGTTGGGGGAAAGGCACGCAGCGGTGGGGAAAGGTTACAAAAGTTTGTTTACGCGGATGAAAAACTGGTTCCAGGGCAATTTTTGAATAATTAATGGGGTGCGGGGTGAGTAAGCTACTTGTTGATTCGGCCCATATCTGGTATTTTTGCGAGAATTTTTATACCAGATATAGTGTCGTTACGGCGAATAACGCAGTGTTCGGATTGGCTTTCAAGAAGATAGAGAACGACTCAAGGGCGAGGGTGGTGATATGAAATTCGAGCTAGTGGACTCTTACAGTCAAAATGCGGTAATCAAAGTTATCGGCGTTGGCGGCGGCGGTAACAATGCCGTCAACCACATGATGGACAGCAACATCGAAGGCGTGGAGTTCATTTGCTCCAACACCGACGCCCAAGCCCTGAGACACGTCAAGACCCGCAGCATTCTGCAACTGGGCGGAACGCTGACCAAAGGCCTGGGCGCGGGCGCTAATCCGGAAGTGGGCCGGCAGGCCGCGTTGGACGACCGCGACCGTATTCTGGAGGTCATCGACGGCGCCGACATGCTGTTCATTACCGCCGGCATGGGCGGCGGCACCGGCACCGGCGCGGCGCCGGTCATCGCCGAGATCGCAAAAGAGGCCGGCATTCTCACCGTGGCGGTGGTGACCCGTCCCTTCCCGTTCGAAGGCAAAAAGCGCCGCGACATCGCCGAGAAGGGCATCGAGGAATTGAGCGAGTATGTCGATTCCCTGATCACCATTCCCAACGAAAAGCTGTTGCGGGTGCTGGGCAAAGACGCCAGCCTGTTGAGCGCCTTCGGCGCCGCCAACGACGTGTTGCTGGGCGCGGTGCAGGGCATCTCGGAACTCATCACCCGTCCCGGCCTCATCAACGTCGACTTCGCCGACGTGCGCACGGTCATGTATTCCATGGGCGTCGCCATGATGGGCACCGGCCGCGGCCGCGGCGACAACCGCGCGCGGGAAGCCACGGAAAAAGCCATCAACAGCCCGCTGCTGGAAGACATCAACTTGCAGGGCGCCCGCGGCGTGCTGGTGAACATCACCAGCGGTGCGGACCTGACCATGGGCGAGTTCGACGAAGTCGGCAACATCGTCAAGGAATTCGCTTCCGACGATGCTTCCGTCATCATCGGCACCGCTATGGACGCCGATATGAGCGAAGAGCTGAAAGTCACCGTGGTGGCCACGGGCCTCCAGGCGCGCGAGCAGGCCCACGACGGCTCGCTGAAGCTGGTGCAGAAAAACAACGGCGAGTTGGATTACGACCAGCTGCGTCGCCCGACCTATATGCGCCAACAGCGCCAACAGGCCGTCGGCCAGGACTTCCGCGGCGACCAGCCGAAGAAGGATTCCGACATGGAATACTTGGATATTCCGGCCTTCCTGCGGCGCCAAGCCGACTGACCAGCCTGGCGGTCCGGGGGCGGCCTATGCTAGGATGGCCGCCCTCGTACCGTCGTTGTCGGGTAGTAAACGGTCGCCGCAACGGCGGCCAGGGAACAACGACGGATATAACGGAGCAGGAATGATCAAGCAACGCACGCTTAAAAACGTCATCAGAGCTACCGGTGTCGGATTGCACACCGGGGAAAAAGTCTATCTCACCTTGCGCCCCGCCGCTCCCAACAGCGGTATCAAGTTCCGCCGCGTGGATTTGCCCGAACCTGTGGTCATTGACGCCAAGCCGGAAAACGTCGGCGACACCACCTTGTCCACCGCTCTGGTCAAAGGCAACGTCAAGGTTTCCACCGTTGAGCACTTGCTGTCGGCTTTCGCCGGCCTGGGTATCGACAACGCCTATGTGGACGTCAGCGCGGCCGAAGTGCCCATCATGGACGGTTCCGCCGGGCCTTTCGTGTTCTTGTTGCAGTCGGCCGGCGTGGAGGAGCAGAACGTTCCCAAGCGCTTCATCCGCATCAAGAAGCCGGTGCGGGTTCAGGACGGCGACAAGTGGGCCGGTTTTGAACCCTATAACGGTTTCAAGGTCACCTTCACCATCGATTTCGACCATCCGGCTTTCCACAAGGATACCCAGACGGCGACGGTGGATTTTTCCTCCACCTCGTTCCTCAAGGAAGTGAGCCGCGCTCGCACCTTCGGCTTCATGCGCGACATCGAGATGCTGCGCAAGAACAAGCTGGCCTTGGGCGGCAGCATGGACAACGCCATTGTGGTGGATAACTACCGGGTGCTGAACGAAGACGGCTTGCGTTATAACGACGAGTTCGTCAAGCATAAGATCCTGGACGCCATCGGCGACTTGTATCTGCTGGGCCACAGCCTGATCGGCGCGTTCACCGGTTACAAATCCGGCCACGCGCTCAACAACACGTTGTTGCGCACCTTGCTGGAAACTCCCGACGCGTGGGAGTCGGTGACTTTCCCGGAAGAAGGCGATCTGCCCATTTCCTACATGCGGACCGCGCCCGTTCAGGGCTAGCCGCCGCGCGAGGCGCCGCCCTGCGCGGCGCTTCCTTTCTTTATTCCGCGTCCCCTTCGCTTTTTTTCCTGCGGCGGCCGGCCATGCTGGCGGCCAGTCTGCTTAAGGCTCCGCTGATTTCCGGTATATGGCTGGCGGCCGCTTCTTGAGCGATCAGTTCCGTCGATGTTGCTGTCGCCACCGCTTGGGATGAACTCGAGCGTGCGGCGGGAGCCGCCGTTCGCAGCTGGACCTGGGCGACCTGCGCCGCGCTGGCCTTCGTCACCGCCTCCTGGATCGCCACGAGGAAAAAGCGGATTTGCGCGGCATATTCCTGGCCGTCCACTTCGACGATCAGTTGGCCGCGACGATTCAGCCAGCAGCCCCGGCAATGCTCGCGCAGGAAGCTGGGCAGCGCTCGCCGCGTCGCCGCCAGCAAGTTTTGGTGCAACGCGAGGCGTTGGGCCAATTGGCTGGCGGTTTGGCGGGGTAGAAAATCTTTCGCGTTGCGCATCAGTCTCGCCGCTCCTCGGCCTTCGCCAACTCGCAGCGTCCATGCCAGTCACGGGCGAATTGCCACGCTACCCGGCCGCTGCGGGAGCCGCGCTGCAACGCCCAGCGTATGGCTTCCAAGCGGATAGCCTCGTCCCACTCCGTTTGGTCGGCGCCAAGGACGTCCAGCCAATGTCTCACGACCTCGAAGTATTGGTCCTGGCTGAAAGGGTAAAACGACAGCCATAGTCCAAATCGTTCCGACAGCGAGATCTTTTCTTCGGTGGCTTCGTCGGCGTGCAGCTCGCCGTCCACCACGCGCGCTCGACGATTTTCATCGGCGAACTCCGGCAATAAATGGCGGCGGTTGGATGTGGCGTAAATGATTACATTGCCGCTGGTTACCGCCAGCGAACCGTCGAGGATGGACTTCAGCGTTTTGTAGCTGGCGTCGCCGGATTCGAAGGACAGATCGTCGCAATACAGGATGAATTTCTCCGGCCGCCGTCCCAGGCAGTCGACGATATCCTGCAATTCGGCCAGATGCTGTTTATCGACCTCGACCAAGCGCAGTCCCTCGGCCGAGTATTCGTTGAGCAGGGCTTTGATCAGCGACGATTTGCCCGTGCCCCGCGAGCCCCACAACAGTACATTGTTGGCCGGCAGGCCGGCGAGGAATTGGCGGGTATTGCGGGCGATCTCGTCCCGCTGCCGCTCGATGCAGCGTAGGTCCGCCAAGCGGATACCGTGGTGGTGGGGCACCGGGCGGAACCGTTGGCCGTGGTTGCCGCCACGCCACTGGAACGCCACCGAGGCGTCGGCGGGGAAGTCGCCCGGTGCCGGCGGCAGCAGCGCTTCCAATCGCCCAAGGAGCGATTCGGCGCGTTGCAATAAGCGGTTCAAGGATGGGCGCATGACAGGAGCGAGTGAGTGATCCGTAGGCGCGGGGCGCAGCGATAATCCGATTGGGCTCGCTGTCCAAACGCAGCGGACGAAGGATAATACATTGTATCGCGCCGCGATATCGGACAAGGCCAACCGAAAGGCGGCGGGGCGGGCAAGCGGCGCCCGCGGGGGCTGGTCAATCGGCTCAATATGCACGTCGCATCGCGGCGATCGGAGCTGGCGGACTATCGCAAGTCGGCCTTGGCTGCGCCGCGGTTTTGCGGCAGTATGGCGTCGCTTGGTTCACGACTCGCATCCATCCGATGAGCACAAAAACCGTCTATCGCCTCTTTCCGCCGCCATTCGAGTCGGTACCCTTGCGGGGCTTGTATCTGCAGCAGCGATTGCACGAGCAGGGCAGCGTCGAGCAACCGTTCGTGTACGCCAACTTCCTCGCCAGCCTGGACGGGCGCATCGCCCTGGAGGACGATGCAACGGGCGTTCCCTACCTTCCGAAGAGCCTGACCACGCCGGACGACTTCCGCTTGTTCCTCGAATTGGAAGCCCAGGCCGATTGCTTGATTACCCACGGCGGCTATTTGCGCGCCCTGCATGAGGGGCGTCTGGGCAATATCCTGCAAATCGGCTGCCATCCCGAGCACGGCGACTTGGCGCAATGGCGGCTGGATAACGGCCTGAAGCCGCAACCGGCGGTGGTGATCGCCAGCGCCAGCTTGGATTTCCCCTTCCCGGAATCGCTCAAGGCCAGCGGGCAAAAAGTCTACATCGCCACCGGGCGCGACGCCGATCCGGCGCGGGTGAAGCACTGGCTGAGCCGGGGCCACGAGGTGTTGGTGGCGGGCGAAGGCCGGATGGTTGAGGGAGGCGCTTTGGTGCGCGCTCTGGGCGACCGGGGCTATCGGACGCTCTACCTTGTCGCCGGGCCGCACATGCTCGACACCATGGTGCGGGAAGGGCGTTTGCGGCGCTTGTACCAAACCATCACCCACCAGTTGATGGGGGGCGAAAGCTTCCACACCCTGGTGCCGGGGCCGGTGCTGGGGCCGGCCGGGCATTTGAAAATGCGCTCCTTGTATTACGATCCCACCTCCCACGGCGATGCCGGCCAGTGGTTCGCCCAGTTCGACAACGTGCCCTACACCGACGCCTCGGCTTAAGCGCTGTCCTGCGCCGTGCTAAAATGCCGGCTATTTGAGCCCTTCGGAAGGACAGCCCCATGCAAAAGATCACCCTCATTCCCGGCGACGGCATCGGCCCTGCCATTGTGGACGCGGCGGTGCGCGTCATCGAAGCCGCCGGCGTCAAGGTGGAGTGGGACAAGCAACTGGCCGGCATGGCGGCGGTGGACGCCTGCAACAATCCTTTGCCGGACGCGACGCTGGCGTCGATCCGCGCCAACCGGCTGTGCCTGAAGGGCCCCTTGACTACCCCGGTGGGCGGCGGCTACCGCAGCGTCAACGTTACCCTGCGCCAGGAGTTCAAGCTCTACGCCAACGTGCGGCCGGCCATTTCCTTCGAGGGCACGGACACCGCCTTCAGCAACGTCAACCTGGTGACGGTGCGGGAAAACACCGAAGGGCTTTATGCCGGCATCGAGCACTTCATCACCGAGGACGGCTACAAGATCGCCGCGGAAAGCGTGGCGGTGGTGACGCGCAAGGGTTGCGAGCGCATCGTCGAATACGCTTTCGACTACGCCAAGCGCACCGGCCGCAAAAAAGTCACCCTGGTGCACAAGGCCAACATCCTCAAGTGCACCTCCGGCTTGTTCCTGGAAATCGGCCGGGAAATCGCTCCGCGCTACCCGGACATCGAATTCAACGACGTGATCGTCGATGCCTGCGCCATGAAGCTGGTGATGAACCCCGGCGCTTTCGACGTGATGGTCACCACCAACCTGTTCGGCGACATCATCTCCGACCTGGCTTCCGGCCTGATCGGCGGCCTGGGCCTGACGGCCGGTGCCAACATCGGCGCCGATGCCGCCATTTTCGAAGCGGTGCACGGCTCGGCGCCGGATATCGCCCATATGGGCATCGCCAACCCCATCGCCATGATCATGGCCGGCGTGATGATGCTGGAGCACATGGGCGAGCTGGACGCCGCGCGCAAGATCGAGCAGGCGGTGCGCGACGTGGTGCGCGAAGGCACCCACGTCACGCCGGACCTGAAGCCCGGCTCCGCCGTCGGCACCCAGGCCATGGCCGACGAATTGGTGCGGCGCGTATCCGCCTGATCCATGCCGTCCGCGGCGATCCTGCCGAGTTGGTCGCAACAGCCGGGGCTCGAAACCCCGGCTTTTGTTTACGACGAACGCCTGATCGAAGGCAAGCTGGCCGTCCTGCGTCAGGGCACGCAAGGCAGCGGCCTTAAAGTCCTCTATTCTATCAAAGCCTTGCCGTTCCGGCCCTTGCTGGAGCTGGTCCGCCCCTGGGTGGAAGGTTTTTCCGTGTCCTCCCTGTTCGAGGCCAGGCTGGCGGCGGAGGTTTTGGCGGGGCGAGGCGATTTGCACCTGACTTCGCCGGGCCTGCGACTCGAAGACGCGGCCGAACTGGCCGAGCCGGGCCTGCGCATCGGCTTCAATTCCCTCGGCCAGTGGCAGCGGTTGCATCCTTTGCTGCGGGGCCGCGCCAGTTGCGGCCTACGTATCAACCCGGAAATCTCCTTTCTGGACGACGCCCGCTACGATCCCTGCCGTCCCCATTCCAAGCTGGGCGTGCCCTTGTCCCAGGTGGCGGCGCTTGGCGATGCCCGGCCGCAAGGCGTGCAGGGCATCCACTTCCATACCGTCTTCCAGGCGCGGGATTTCGCCCCCCTTCGGCAAACCGTGGCCCGTATCGAGGCGGCATTGGGCGATTGGCTGGCGGGATTGCAATGGATCAACCTGGGCGGCGGCTATACATGGGATACGCCCGAGGACTTGGCCGGCCTGGTGGAAGTGGCTCAAGGGCTGCGCCGGCGCTGGGACGTGGAGGTGTTGTTCGAGCCGGGCAAGGCGGTGGTGGGCGAGGCCGGCTGTTTGGCCGCGCGGGTGCTGGACGTGTTCGACAGCGGCGGCAAAACGGTGGCGGTGTTGGACACCTCGGTAAATCACAACCCGGAAGTGTTCGAATACCAGCGCCGGCCGGCCTTGCTCAACGAAGCGCCCGGCGGCGTCCACAACGTTATCCTGGCTGGCGGCACCTGCCTAGCGGGCGACGTGTTCGGCGAATACCGCCTGGCAGGGCCGCCACGGCCGGGCGACTTGATGGTATTCGCCAACGTCGGCGCTTACAGCCTCATCAAAGCCAATCGTTTCAACGGCCACAACCTGCCGTCCATTTACGCCCTGGACGGCGACGGATGCCTGCAACCGCGCAAGGGCTACGGCTACGAGGATTACCGCCGCCAGTGGAGTGCGTAGCGAGGCGGGCGCCTGTTCGCTCCTCCTCGCTACCCTTAGGTGCGGCACACGCCCAGCAGGGCCTGCTGGGCTTTTTCCACCGCCTCGGAGCGGCCTTGCAGCACCAACACATCTCCCGGCGCCAGTTGCCAATCCGGCGCCGGCTTTTCGATGCGGACATCGCGCCGCAGTATCGTCGCCACTTTGACGCTCATTTTCTCGAAATCGAAGTCCGCCAGGCGATAGTCGGCGCCCCAGTATTCCTCCGGCAACAGCACGGTGTGCAGCGACAGCGCTTCCTCGTCCATGTTGCCCGCCACCTCGCCGACGAACAGACCGCGCAGTTTCATGTAATGGTCTTCGCGGAAGGACTCCACCCATTTGAGGGTTTCCGCCGGCGTCAGGTCGTACTGTTGCAGCAGGTGCTGGGCCAGGGCCATGGCGGCTTCCACCTTTTCCGGCACGACCTTGGCGGCCCCGGCCGCTTCCAGTTTCTCCAGCCACAGGTCGTTGTGCACCCGCACCAGGATGGCCACGTCGGGCCGGTAGCGTTTCACCACCTGGACGATCTTCTCCGCATAGGGCGCATCGTGCACGGTGATCACCACCGCCCGCGCGCGGCGGATGCCGGCGCCGGAAAGGATTTCCCGGTGGGTGGCGTCGCCGTAGAACACCGGCTCGCCTGCTTCGTGGGCTTCCTTGATGCGGGACGGGTCCAAATCCAGGGCGATGTAGGGGATGCCGCCGGCGCGCAGAAAGTGGGACAGGATCTGGCCGATGCGGCCGAAGCCGCACAGGATGACGTGGTCGTGCAGGTCGCGGGCGGCCTTGGTCAAATGGCGCGTTTCGGCGTAGCGCTCGCGCAAATAGCTGCGGGCGAACAGCCGCGTGGCGATGGGCACGTTGTAGCGGATGGCGAAGGGTGCCGCCAGCATGGACAACACCAGGGCGGCGATCAACGGCTGGCTGGCGGCGTCGGACAGCAGGCCCAAGTTGATGGCCAGGGTCAGCAGCACGAAGCTGAATTCGCCGCCCTGGGCCAGCACCAGGCCGGTGCTGAGCGCCACGCCCCGGTCGTAACCGGCCAGGCGCGCCAACAGCGTGATGAGGAAGCCCTTGCCGGCCAGCAAAAAGACCAGCAGCGCCAGTGCCTGCGGCCAAACCGGCTGCAGTTGGACCAGGTCCAGGCGCATGCCGACGCCGACGAAAAACAGCCCCATCAGCACGTCGCGGAACGGCCGCACGTCGGCGCGGATTTGGTGCAGGAACTCCGTTTCCGCCAGCATCATGCCGGCCAGGAACGCCCCCAGTTCCAGGGACAGGCCCAGCAGATGGGTGATCCAGGCGGCGGCCAGGGACACCAGCAGCACGGTGAGCATGAACAGCTCAGAGGAGTGCAGGGCGGCGATGTGATGGAACAGCGGACGCAAAATCCAGCGCCCGCCCGCCAGCATGGCTGCGAAGGCGAACACGCCTTTGCCCAGCGCCCACAGCAACGGCAGGGTGATGCTTTCGGCTCCGCCGCCGCTGAGCAGGGGCATGACCACCAGCACCGGCACCACCGCCAAGTCCTGCAACAGCAAAATCGCCAAGGCCAGCCGGCCGTGCACCAGGTTGATTTCCAGTTGGTCGCTCAGTTGCTTGGCGGCGATGGCGGTGGACGACAAAGCCATCGCCACGCCGGCTACCAGCGCCCCGGTCCAGGGCAGATCGGTCAGTCCGTGCAGCGCCGCCGCGCCGGCCAGGGCGGTGAGCAGCACCTGCGATCCTCCCAAACTCAGGGCCGGGCCGCCCATGGCGAGGAATTGCGGCAGAGACACTTCCAGCCCGATGGAAAACAGCAGGAACACCAAGCCCACTTCCGCCAGCAGCTCCATGGACGCGCCGTGTTCCAGCCAGCCCAATGCGTGGGGACCGGCGGCCAAACCGACGGCCAAATAGCCCAACACGGGTGGCAGCTTGACGCGGCGCAGCAGGGTGACGGCGGACACCGACAAGCCCAGCAGCAGCAAGGCGGCGCTAAAAGTATCGTGGATCATGGAAGGTGCATTTATACTCGGACGGAAGGGGCGTCGGCCCCGGCTTTAGAGTGTATCAACAACGGCAAGGGGAGTGGACGCATGAGCGACTCGATGGCGGCGCTGTTTCAGCGCCTAACCCACGGTGTGTATGCGGTGGGCGTGGCTCATGGCGAGCAGCGCAACGCCTTTACCGCCGCTTGGGTGATGCAGGTTTCCTTCAATCCTTTGATGCTGGCGTTGAGCATCAATCCGAACCATTCCTCCTACGGCATGTTGCGGCAAGGCAAAGCTTTCAGCATCAATGTGCTGAAAAAAGATCAGCTGGAACTGGCCGCCCACTACGCCGAGCCGGCCAGCGCCGACAAGCTGGCCCTGGTGGAATGGGTGCCGGGCCGCAGCGGCGTGCCGCTGATCAACGACGCCCTGGCCTGGTTCGAATGCGAGGTGGCGGGCGAGTGCCCGGCCGGCGACCACGTCGTGGTGCTGGGCCGGGTGGTCGACGGCAAGCTGCGCGACGCGGCGGCCGAGCCCATGACCTACCGCGACACCGGCAGCATGGACGGCGCCGCCGCGTTGTTCCCCGCAGCGTTCGACTGATCCATGACCGCGCCGCCGTTGCCCAGGGACTTCCTGGAAACCGAGGAAGGCCTGTTGTTCGCCGTGGTGGAAGGCGGCTTGGAGGAAGGCCGGGCCTTGTGCTTCTTGCGCTATCGCCGCGAAGGAGGCGCTTGGCGCAAGCTGGGCACCGACGCGGCCAACGCCCTGCTGACCGCCAGCCACCCTCATTACCTGTATTACTCCGCCTCCCGCGACGCCCGGCTGCACGGCGTCGCCATGGAACGCGCCATCGTCCACCACCGGCCGCGCCGGCGTCTGGCGCAATTGATGGCGACGGCCGGCGGCGACGCGGTGGAAAGCAAGCTGCGTCGCTTGCTGGCCTTATTGGCCTCCGCCGGCGTCGACCTGCACTGCATGGGCGTCACCGGCTCCTTGTTGATCGGCGCGCAGCGGCCGGATTCGGACTTCGACCTGGTGGTTTACGGCCGGGCAGCGTTTTTCCGCGTGCGCCAGGCGGTGGCCGATTTGTTGCGGGCGGGCCGCCTGGAGCCCCTAAGCGACGCCCTGTGGCGGGAAAGCTACGGTCGCCGCGGCTGTGATCTGGACTACGACGATTACTTGCGCCATGAGCGGCGCAAATACAACAAAGCCGTGTTCGAAGGCGTCAAATTCGACATCACCCTGACCGGGGAGGAAATCGAGCCGCCGCAAATCTGCCGCAAGCAAGGCCCCGCCACCCTCACCGCCCGCGTCATCGACGCCCACGGCGCTTTCGACCATCCGGCCCGCTATCAACTGGACCATCCGCGCATCCGCCAAGCGCTCAGCTATACCCACACTTACGCCGGCCAAGCCTGGGCAGGGGAAACCGTGGAGATAGCCGGCCAAGTGGAGCAAGCCGCCGACGGCGGTTTGCGCATCGTCGTGGGCAGCAGCCGGGAAGCGCCGGGCGAATACATCCGGGTGGTGGAAGGTTTCGGCGCGGCCGATTTCGGTATGTGAGGCGCCCGTGGCAATCCGGCTGGAATCCGTCATCACCTGTCCCCATTGCGGCCATAGCCGGCGCGAAACGATGCCGCTCGATTATTGCCAGTTTTTCTACGATTGCCGCGGTTGCGGCGCCCTGCTGCGCCCCAAGCCGGGCGACTGCTGCGTGTACTGTTCCTACGGCAGCGAGCCGTGTCCGCCGCGCCAAGAAGGAGGGGACGGCGGGCACGGTTGCTGTTGCGGCGACGCCTTGCGCCCCTGACGGCTAGTAGTCCACCTTCCAGCGGTCGTTTTCCAACCGCAGGTTCTGCGGCCCCAGCCGGCGGCGCAGGATGACGGCGCGCCGGCCCCGTTGCACCACCCGCAGCACGTCGCCGCGGGTCTTGGCCTCATCGTCCACCACCGACAGCAATCCCTCGGCGATGCGCGCCCTGTCCTCGGGCGAGGCGGCGGCCAGTTCGCGTTGGTGAGCCTGGATCAACTCGTCCATTTCCCGCCGCTTCTCCGCCGTCGCGTAGTCGGAAAGTGCTTTCCAGTCGGCATGGCGCCAGGCTTCGTTGAAGGCGGCCAGGGCGGAGGCCGGGGCGCTGGCGCGGGCTTGGCCGCCGGCCAGGGATTGGCTGACCGCTTCGTCCTGGAACAAGGGGGCGTCGAACGCCGCCCGCAAGCGCAAGTCATCGCTTTCCAGCGCGATGTCGCCGGCGATGCGATGCCTGTCCGGGCTCAGCCGGTAGGGCAGCTTGGCCAGCTCGCCCGGCTTGCCGCCTCGCGGCAGCAGGGGTTGGACTTTCCAGGGCTTGCTCGGCAGGCGCAAATCCTGCCGCAGCAGGACGCCGCGCAGGCGGCCGGTTTGCGCCCAGCGCTGCGGCAGCATGGCCAGGGGACCGGCCGGCAAATCCTCCGGCACCGCGCGGTCCGTCAGCAGGATGCGCAGCTCCGGGCGATTCAATTCCCGTCCATCATGGCGCCAGGCATAGGCCTCGGTCAGCCGCACCGTTTGGCCCTCGGCTGTCAGCGTGCCGTCGGCGCGGCCCGGATCCAGGGCGTGGGCGGTGCTGGCCAGCCCCAGGCAGGCCGGTAGCAGCAGCCGCAGGGCGAGCAGGGAAGCGCGTTTCAGCATGGCGGCGGGGCGTGGTCGGATGTCGGCGTATTCTACCCCCGCGCGCCGGGCGCGGGGTAAGGCCCAAATCGCAGGCCGATGGTGGGGCGAATCCGTTAGAATGGCCCCGAGAGAAACCTTTTCCCCAAGAGGGTTTCGCCCGGCCGGGCCGCAGTTTCCTTTTCCCGCAAAAAATTCGCGTCATGAGTCGTCACCCGCGTATTGCCCAGATCATGAGCCGCGACATTGTCGCCGTCGCTCCCAACCAGACCCTGGCCGAGGCGGCGGAAACCATGACGCGGCTGGGCGTCAGCGCTTTGTTGGTGACCGAGGCCGGCGAGCCGGTGGGCATCGTGACCGAGCGGGACATATTGCGCGCCATGGGCGCGGACACGGACCTGTGCGAACCCGTGGCGGGCGTCATGAGCCGTCCGGTGGCGACCGTTCCCGCCGACGCCGACAGCCGCGAGGCCTACCACCAGCTGGTGCGCCGCGGCATTCGGCACTTGCTGGTGGTGGACGGACGGCAGGCGCCGGTGGGCATGGTCAGCGAAAGCGACTTTCGCAAAGACCGCGGCTTGGAGGATTTCATCCGGCCGCGCGACGTGGCCGGCGCCATGGCCAAGCGCGTGACGCGGCTGGGGGAGTCGGCCACGGTGGCCGAGGCGGCGGCGTTGATGGAAAAGGAAGGTTGCGGTTACGTGGTCGTCGTCGATGACGGCGACCGCCCCTTGGGCATCGTCACCGAGCGCGACATGGTGCGGCTCTACCACGGCAAGGCGGGGCGCCGGCTTTTGGCGCAGGCCATGAGCAAGCCGGTGGCCGTCATCGATCCGGACGCACCGTTGCAGGAGGCGGTCGAGCGCATGCGGCAGCGGCGCTTGCGCCGCCTGGTGGTGACCGATGCCGCCGGCGTCGTGGCGGGCGTGTTGACCGAGCACGACTTGGTCCGGCATCTCGAGCACGAATACGTGGACCTGTTGCGCGATACCGTGCAGGCCCAGGCGCGCGAGCTGCGCGAATTCCACCGCATGCTCGGCCGGCGCGAGAAGCTGGACGAGATTTTAGCCGCGGCGTCCGATCTGGCGCTGGTGGCAAGCCGTCGCAATGGGCGCATCATTTACGCTAACGAACACGCGCAAGAACTGCTGGGCAAGGCAACCGCGCTGCCCGGCGCGTTTCTGCCCGAGACGCTGGCCGCTGCGGGATTCGAGGCGGATTGGGTGCGGGAGGCTTGGTGCGTGTTGCGGGAACGCGGCAAATGGAGCGGCGAGGCGGGTTTGGCTTCCCTTGCGGACCAGCGTTACTTCGACATTCATGCTTCCTTATTGTCGACGGGCGGAGCCAAGCCTTTCGGTTATGTGTTGACCCTGCGCGACATCACTTCCCAGAGACTGGCCGTGTCGGCGTTGCAGGCCAGCGAAACCCGCTACCGCACCCTGGTGGAGCATTTGCCCATGCGGGTTTTCGTCAAGGACCGCCGGTTCGCCTACGTGTCCTGCAACAGCAAATACGCCGGCGACGTGGCAATCGCCCCAGCCGACATCGTCGGCAAGACCGATTTCGAGTTTTTTCCCGCCGAACTGGCCGAGCGTTACCAAAACGACGATCGGCGCGTGATGACGGAGGGCCTGACGCTTACCGTCGAAGAGCCCTTTGTCGACCGGCAGGGGCGGCGCTTGTGGATCCACACCAGCAAAGTCCCCTTGCGGGACGACGCCGGCGCGATCCAGGGCGTAGTGGGGATTTTCGCCGATATCACCGAACGCAAGCGGGCGGAAGAAGAGTTGCGTCGGGTGAACTGGGCGTTGCGCGCCCTGAGCCGCAGCAATTCCGCCCTGATCCACGCGGAGTCCGAGGAGAATCAGTTCCAGACCTGTTGCGAAACCGTCACCAGCGACGGCTTTTATCCGTTGGCGTGGATCGGCTGGGCGCTGGACGACGCGGAGAAAACCGTTCAGGTGCGCGCGGCGGCGGGGCCGGCGCGGGATTATTTGCAAGGGCTGCGGGTATCCTGGGGCGACAACGCCTTGGGGCGCGGCCCCACCGGCACGGTCATCCGCAGCGGCGTCACCTACGTCAACAACGACCTTGCCGGCAATCCGGCGTTTGCGCCGTGGCGGGAAAAGGCCCGGCGGGCCGGGCTGGCCGCCTCCATCGTGCTGCCCATCAAAATCGGCGGGGCCACTCTGGGCGCGCTCAATATCTACGCGAGAGAACCCGACGCCTTCGGCGCGGCTGAAGTGGCGCTCATGGAGGAGTTGGCCGCGGATTTGGGCTTCGGGGTGCAAACGCGCGGCGTCGAGGAGGCCTTTAAAGCCGCCCAGGCCCAGCGGGAGAAACAGGCGGAAAAATTGCGCGACGCCCTGGAGAGCATCATCGGCGCGGTGGGCGCCACCCTGGAGCGGCGCGACCCCTACACCGCCGGCCACGAGCGGCGGGTGTCCGACTTGGCGGCCACCCTGGCGGGCCACCTGGGCCTGGAGTCCGAGCGGGTGCACGGCTTGCGCCTGGCCGGCACCGTGCACGATATCGGCAAGGTGCAGGTTCCGGCAGAAATCCTCAGTCGGCCGGTGCGCCTCAACGACATGGAAATGGCCCTGGTGCGCACCCATGCGGAGACCGGCTACGAGATACTCAAGGATATCGATTTTCCCTGGCCCATCGCCGAAATCGTTCGCCAGCACCACGAATATTTGGACGGGTCGGGTTATCCCCACGGCCGCAAGGGCGACGAAATCCTGTTGGAGGCGCGCATCCTCACCGTGGCGGACATCGTCGAAGCCATGTCCTCGCACCGGCCGTACCGTCCCGGCTTGGGCCTGGATGCCGCCCTGGGGCAAATTCAATCCATGCGCGGCGGCCAGTTGGATCCTTGCGTGGTGGACGCCTGCGTGGAATTGTTCCGTCGCCGGGATTACCGCTTCCCCGAATGACGCGGCTTCAGCGGCCGTCGCGCTTGCGCGCCGCCAGAGGATGATCGCTGGCGGCCTTGTGGTTTTCCAGGCCGTGGATGCGGCATGCCCCGCCTTTGGCCGTATAGTCGCGGCGGAACTCGTCGATCAGATCCATCACCGTGTGGTCTATCAGGTCGGACTCGGACAAGTCGAAGACGATGCTCCCGCCCGCCGGCAGGGCGGCCAATTCCGTTTTCAGGGCGATGAAGTTGGAGAAAATCGCCGCGCCACTCACTGTGATGTGGTAGCCGCCGTCGCCGCGCCGCTCGATGCGGTAGGCGAGTTTGAGCAGGTTGGCGGGGCTGACGCCGCTCAGCAGGGTCAGCAGCAGCTTGGCGGCGATGCCGATGAGCACCCCCATCAGCAAGTCGGTGGCCAGCACGCCGACGATGGTGACGACGAACACGGCCAAGGGGCCCGCGCCCACTTCGGCGATGGCCGCGAAAGTGCTCGGCGACGCGAGCCGGTAGCCGGTGTAGACCAGCAGGGCGGCCAGGGAAGCCAGCGGGATTTCGTGCAGCAGCCGAGGGAACAGCGCCACGAACAGCAACAGGAAGGCGCCGTGGAAAAAATTGGTCCAGGCCGATTTGGCGCCGTTCTCGATGGCGGTGGAGGAGCGCACGATTTCCACGATCATGGGCAGGCCGCCAAGGAGGCCCGCCACCGCGTTGCCGACGCCCACCGCGACCAGGTCGCGATTGAGGTCGGAGGAGCGCCGTTCGGGATCGAGCTTATCCACCGCCGTCCCGACCAGCAGGGTCTCCAGGCTGCCCACCAGGCAGATGCTGATCACCGCGCCCCAGAAACGGGTCGAAAACACCTGGGAAAAGTCCGGCGCATAAAAATTGTCGAAAAAATTGTCCGGCACCGGCAGCAAATACTGCGGTCCCAGGCTGTATTCGAAAGGCGGCAGCGAGAAAAACGTCCGGTAATGGTCCAGTTCGAAGAACTGCCCCAGCAGCAGTCCGCTCGCCACCACAAGCAGAGGGGCGGGAATACGCTTCAGCGCGGGGTGGGACACCAGCGGCCACAGCAGCAGGATGGCCAGGCAGACGGCGCCGATGGCGGCGATCTGCGGATTGAAGTGCACCAGGCTGGAAGGCACTTCGCCGATGGCTTGCAGCAAGGTGGCGGCCTTCGAATGCACCCCCATCAGCACGTGCAACTGTTTGGCCATGATGATGATGCCGATGGCCGCCAGCATGCCGTGCACCACCGGCAGCGGGAAAAACGCGCTGAGCCGGCCCGCCTTGAAATAGCCCAGGGCGATTTGGATCAGGCCGGCCACCACGATGGCCGCCAGGGTGCGGTGGTAGCCGGCCATGTCGTCGCCCTGGCCGAGAGATTCCACCGCGGCTAGTATCACCACAATCAAGCCCGCCGCCGGTCCCGTCACCGCGAGCTGGCTGCTGCCCAAGCGCGACACCAGCAGGCCGCCAACCACCGCCGTGATGATGCCCGCCATGGGGGGAAAGCCCGAGGCGATGGCGATGCCTAAGCACAGCGGCAAGGCGACGAGGAACACCAGGAAGCCGGCCGGGGCGTCCTGGCGCCAATGTTGTTGCAGGGTGGCGAGGTCGGAGCGGAAGTGTCGTGTCATGGGCGTTTGCTGGGGTTGGGCCGGGGCACCGGCTGGCGCGATGGCTGTTGGATGCGGCCATCTTAGCCGATTGGCCGAGGCGGTGTCCCGCGGACCCCGCCGGCGGAGGGTCGGCGCCGTTCCCGCCAGGCCATGGCTTTATCCTGATGCTCGCGGATGAACGCCTCCTTATGGGTGTTGTAATCCAGCGGGTCGGCCAGGTCCATGACGGCGATTTTCTGCTTGAGCCGGTGATAGTCGGCTCTGGCGTCGGGATGGGCCAGCAAGTAGTCCCGGAAGGCGATGTGGCGCAGCCAGTGGTAGCTGTCTTTTGCCATGACATGGATGTGGACGGAGGTCTTGTAGTCCCTGCCCAAGGCGAAATCGTCGCCGTCGCCGATGACGGCGGGCAGCGGACCGGCGGTTAAGTTTTCCAGCTTGGCGAAAAAGCGCCGGTAAGGCATGGCGGCGTCGAATTTTTGAATGTAGGCGTAACCGCCGGCCAGCAGGGGCGTTACGGCGCCGTCGAGCGAAACCGTCGCCGGCAGGCCGACCAGGATATCGATGATGGGTTTGGCGCCGATGCTTTTTAGCGCCGTGCTGCCGATATGGTCGATGGACGGTTCCAGGCGGGACAAGGCGGATCGAATGATAGCCCGGTGCCGTTCGAAATGCGCTTCCCAGGCCGGGTCATAGGGAGAGACAACGACTTTCATGGCGAGTTTGCGGTTGCCCGATTCGTCGGGCGCGATGGACTGCTTTGCCCAAGGAAAAGCGGTTTCAAATCAAGGCAGCGGCGTCGTCGGCCGCGGCGAGTTTCTGTTTAGGGCCGGCGTAGCCGTCGAACAAAGCTTGATGGGCGCGCAGGGATAAGTCGCCGTCGCGGCTGTAGTATTCGCTCACCCATGCCAGCAAAAACGCCAATTTTTCATCCTGCGCTTCCTTGGACGGGTATTTGTGCGGTTCCCAAGGCCGATTGCGGCAGTTGGACAGGCAGGTTTCCACGCCGGGCTCCAGGAACAGCAAGGTGGGGGAATAGGCCAGGGCGGCGTCAATGAGGCCGGCGTAACAGCCTTCCGCTACCCTGCGGTCGTTGCTCTCGCAAAAGGCCTTCACATCGGCGGCGGCCTCGGCCGGATCGCGCGGCACGGCGATTTTGCCCGGCTCCCAGGCGACGGTGTCCAGGTCGAGCGTCGCCAGGCCGTGGCCGGCCGCGAGCCGCCTTGCCAGGGTGGTTTTGCCCGAGCCGGAATTGCCGAGGATGACGATGCGCATAGGGAGTTCCAATTGTTCGAAATACCGTGCCATGAAATCACGGCGAACGCGGGAGGCGCAATGCCCAGCGACGCGCGCCGTTGGGATCGGCCCGGAGCGGCGCAGCTTGAGGCCTTGCCCCATTAGCCGGATAATGCCCGGTCATCTTCGTTTCCGCTCTTCCAGCCCGCCGCATGCGCCAAGTCGAACTGCTTTCTCCCGCCGGTACCCTGCGCAATATGCGCTATGCCTATGCCTATGGCGCCGATGCCGTCTATGCCGGCCTGCCGCGCTACAGCCTCAGGGTGCGCAACAACGATTTCCTGGAAGACAACTTGGCTATCGGCATCGCCGAAGCCCATGACCTCGGCAAGCAATTCTATCTGGCGGCCAACGTGCTGCCGCACAACGCCAAGGTGAAATCCTTCATCCAGGACATGGCGCCCATCGTCGCCATGGGGCCGGACGCCCTCATCATGGCCGACCCCGGCCTGATGATGCTGGTGCGGGAAGCTTGGCCGGACATGCCCATCCACCTGTCGGTGCAGGCCAACACGGTCAATTACGCGGCGGTGCGCTTCTGGCAGTCGGCGGGGGTCAGCCGCATCATCCTGTCGCGGGAACTGTCCCTGGACGAGATCGCCGAAATCCGCCAGCAGTGCCCGGACATGGAACTGGAAGTGTTCGTCCACGGCGCCCTGTGCATCGCCTATTCGGGCAGGTGCCTGCTGTCCGGCTACTTCAACCACCGCGACCCCAACCAGGGCACCTGCACCAATTCCTGCCGCTGGAAATACGGCATGCAGGCGGCGGCGGAGAATGCGGAAGGGGATTATGTGGCGGCGTCTGTTTTGAATCTCCCTCACCCCAACCCTCTCCCTGAGGGAGAGGGACACACCGGAGCCGATCGCGCGACGTTTAAGATGGCCGACCTCAACAACGCCGGTTGCGCCGGCGGCGAGCGCCATCCCTTGGCCGACCAGGTGTATTTTCTGGAAGAGGAAAACCGTCCCGGCGAGTTGCTGCCGGTGTTCGAGGACGAGCACGGCACCTACATCATGAATTCCAAGGACCTGCGCGCCGTGGAACACGTGCAGCGCCTGGTGGATGCAGGGGTGGACAGCCTCAAGATCGAAGGCCGCACCAAGTCCCATTACTACGTGGCGCGCACCGCCCAGGTCTACCGCCAGGCCATCGACGACGCCCTGGCCGGCCGGCCGTTCGATCCGACGCTGTTGGGCGTGCTGGAAAATCTGGCTTCGCGCGGCTACACCGACGGCTTCTACCAGCGCCATCACACCCAGGAATACCAGAACTATGTGCGCGGCTATTCGGAAAGCCACCAGCAGCGTTTCGTCGGCGAGATTACCGGCCGCGACGAGGCCAGCGGCCTGGCCGAGGTGCTGGTGAAGAACAAGTTTGCCGTGGGCGACAAGCTGGAGCTGATTCTGCCGCAAGGCAACCGCGACATCGTGGTGGAGCGCATGGAGAACCGCGACGGCCAATCCATGCCGGAAGCGCCGGGGGGCGGCCACCAGGTGCGCATTCCGCTGCCGCCGGGCGCGTTGGAATACGGTTTGCTGGCCCGCTATCTGTAAATCCTAACCTTTTCAAGCCGCAAGGACATTCTTCCATGACGTTGATCTGGCCGCTGACGCATATTTTCGGCATCGTACTCATGGGGTTCAGCGGGCTGATGTCCACCGCCCTGGCGGTATCGTTCCTGGCCGAAGACGGCGCCACCGCGGCTTTCCTTAACGGCACGCTGGCGACCTTCACCCTGGGGCTGCTCATGTTCGGTTCCACCATGCACGTGAAAAAGGAAGTGCGCGCCCGCGCCGGCTTCCTGCTGGTGGCCTTGACCTGGAGCCTGCTGCCGGCTTTCGGCGCCATTCCCCTGGTATTGCAGCTGCCGGGGCTGAGTTTCACCGACGCCTACTTCGAGGCCATGTCGGGCCTGACCACCACCGGCGCGACCTTGTTGTCCGGCTTGGACGCCATGCCGGCTTCCATCAACCTGTGGCGGCACGAGCTGAATTGGATCGCCGGCATGGGCATCATCGTGTTCGCGGTTGCCATCCTGCCCATCCTCGGCGTGGGCGGCATGCAGCTGTACAAAGCGGAAACGCCCGGCGCCACCAAGGAGTCCTCCCTGCCGCCGCGCATCGCCCAGACCGCCAAGGCTTTGTGGGTGGTGTACGCCGGTTATACCGTCGTCTGCATCCTGTGCCTGAAGCTGGCCGGCATGAACTGGCTGGACGCCGTCTGCCACGCTTTCGCCGCCATGAGCCTGGGCGGCTTTTCCACCCACGACGCCAACGTCGGCTATTTCGATTCGGTGTCCATCGAGGTCATCCTGACGGTGTTCCAGTTGGCGGCCGGCATCAACTTCGCCACCCATTTCGTCGCCGTGCGCAAATTGACCACCGCGCCCTACGCCAGGGATCCGGAAGCCAAATCGTTCCTGCTGCTGGTGTTGGGCAGTTGCCTGCTGGCGGCGGGCGTGTTGTGGAACCAGGGGGTCTATCCCGATTACTGGACCGCGCTGCGCTATGCGTCCTTCAATTTGGTCACCATCGCCACCGATTGCGGCTTCGCCAATGCCGACTTCGGCCAGTGGCCCATCCTGGTGCCGTTGTGGATGCTGTTTCTCAGCTGCATTTCCACCAGTTCCGGCTCCACCGGCGGCGGCATCCGCATGATCCGCACCATCATCCTGGTGAAGCAATCGCTGCGGGAGTTCCATCTGCTGATCCATCCCCAATCGGTCACGCCGCTCAAAATCGGCGAGAACATCATCGGCAACAAGGTGGTCATGTCGGTGCTGGGTTTTATCTTCCTGTATTTCATCAGCGTGGTATCGCTTACCTTCGTGCTGATGTTCCAGGGGCTGGATTTCGTTACCGCATTCACCGCCGTCATCGCCTGCATCAACAACGCCGGCCCCGGCCTGGGCCAGGTGGGGCCCGCCGGCAATTACTCGGTGCTAACCGACTACGAAACCTGGGTGTTGTCCTTCACCATGCTGCTGGGCCGCGTGCAGATCTTCTCGGTCCTGATCCTGTTCGTGCCGGAGTTCTGGCGGAAGTAGGCGCGGTCGCGCCAGCTTGGCCTTGCTGTGGGGATTGGAAAGTTGTAGTAGCATCTTAAGAGAAAAATAAAAAACGGCCGAGTCCGACCATGAAACCAATTCCTTCCGCCCTGGCCCTGGGCGCTCTCCTCTGCCTGCTTTGCGCCTGCAGCGAACCCACCCGATTGGCCCGTATGGGCGGCGTCAAGCAGACCGACAAGGAAGACCTCGCCAGCGAATCCTTCAGTTTCAAATCCTTGGGTAAAACCGACGTCGACCTGGTGGGGGAAACCCATCAGAAAATCTTTTTCGCCGACCTCAAGCAGCTGGCGGAAAAGTTATACAGACGCAATCCCGGGGAATGGCGCAAATCCGGCCACACCAGCCTGGAGGAGGCCATGGAAGCGTTGTTCAAGGAACCGTATCCGCAGCCCAACAAAATGCGCAGCATCGATTGCATCCGCCTCACGTTCGACGAGGCCTATCGAGGCGACCGGGTGGAGAGCTTCATCGCCGGCATCGCCACCATGACCATGGAGGCGTACAACGATACGCACGATTACTATTTCACCGACATGCTGGACGCGCAGAAGCTCTACAACAGCGCCCGCAACATCGAGGCGGCCGCCTGGCTGTTGCGCAGCAAGGTGGACTCCCATCGCCGGCCGTTTTTATACAGCTACACCCCGGAAAAGAACCAAGCCGCCAACCTGAGCTTCGAGCGCCTGCTGGGCCGCTTGATTTCCAACCAGGACATCATCGCCCAGGTCACCGCCGACCGCACCCACCGCAATATCAAGGGCACGATCCAGTCGGCCGTGATGTTCATCCCTTTGTAAGCCCCGCCGATCCCCGCCGGCGCGCCAGCGCCGGCAGCAGCGCCAACACCCCCAGCAGGCTCAGGGACAGCAGCACCGGCGCGGATAGCAATCCTGCCAGGGAGTCGATTTCTCCCAGAGACCGTCCCAGGTTGGCGTAGACGAAACACCCCGGCACGATACCCACCACCGTGGTCCAGGCATAGGTGCCCAGGCTTACCGGCGTGAAGGCCGGCACCAGATTGACCAGCCAGAAGGGAAACAGCGGCACCAGGCGCAGGAACAACAGGTAATTGACGGCGTCCCGGCCGAAACCGGCAAGGATTTTGGCGGCTGCGGGGTTTCGCTCCAGCTTGTGCCGCGCGCTGTCGGCGAACAGGTAGCGCGCGGCGGCGAATACCGCCACGGCGCCCAGGCTGGAGGCGACGATCACCAGCACGGTGCCCAGCCAGCGTCCGAATAAAAAGCCGGCGGCCAGGGACAATACCGATCCGGCCGGAATGCTGAGGGCGGTGGCGACGGTGTAGAGCAGGCCCCAAGCCAGGAACAGGGTCCAGAAGTGGGCCTCGGTGTAGGCGAGCAGCTGTTCGCGGTTGGCCTGGAGGTGTTCCAGGCTCAGCCAATCGGCCCCGCCGTACAGGAAAAACGCCGCCGGCCCGGCCAGGAGGGCGACCAGCAGCATCCCTTTGACTATGGATTGCGCGGCATCGTTCATGACTCGTCTCCTGCGGCGTTTCCGCCGTCGATTGGGTCTAGCGGTGGTCAGGCGTTCGCGGCGGCGGTGATCGCGGCAATGGTCGCCATGGTTCGCTCGAACTCCGCGGCGAAAGCGGCGAACGTGGCCGTCTCGAAACGGCCCGCCTGCAATTCGTTTTCCAGCTGCGTGACGATGTCGCACAGCGCTTTCGCGCCGCAATTGGCGGCGGAGCCCTTCAGCTTATGGGCATGGTTCCTCGCTGCGGTTAAGTTGCCCGCCGTGGCTTCTGCGCCGATTTTGTCGCTTATCCCTTCCATGCTTTGGCCGAACAGGCCCAGCAGCTCCAACAGGAGTTCGCGATCGCCGCCCAGCAGTTCCAGGGCGTAGTCCAGGTCGAATCCCGGCGCGTCGGGGAAACCGCCGCCTTCGGCGGCAGGGAGCGGCGGCTCGGCGACGTAGTCGGCCGCCGGGGATATCCGGCGGCATAAGGTTTCCAACAACGTTTCCGGTTTGACCGGCTTGGCGATGAAATCGTTCATGCCGCAGTTCATGCAGCGCTGCCGTTCTTCCTGGGTAGCGCCGGCCGTGAGGGCGATGATGGGCAGTCGGGCGAATTCCGGATTGGCGCGGATTTTTTCGGTGGCTTCGGCGCCGCCCATGACCGGCATGTGCATGTCCATCAGGACGGCGTCCACCCGTTGCTGCGCCAGCACGTTCAGCGCTTCTTGGCCGTTGTTGGCGACGACGCTGGTCAGACCGGCGAGCTTGAGAAACTCGCACACCACCCGCTGGTTGACTTCATTGTCCTCCACGACCAGCACCGTCCGTCCGTGCAGCGCGTGTCCCATTTCGTTCAGCTTGTGCGCCAGCTCCCCGGCTTGGCGGTCGGTGCGGCGGCGGAGGGTGCGGGGACGGTCGAGGTGTTCGGCGGCGATGCCCAGTCGCAGTTCGAAGCTGAAGCTCGAGCCCTGGCCCAGGGCGCTGCGGACGCTGAAGCGGCTGTCCATGAGCCGCAGCAGGCTTTGGCTGATGGCCAGGCCCAAACCGGTGCCGCCGAAGCGGCGCGTGATGGAGCCGTCCACCTGGCTGAAGGCGCGAAACAGTTTTTCCTGGTCCTCCTCGGCGATGCCGATGCCTTGATCCTCCACGCAGAAATTCAGCAGGGCGTGCCCGTCTTCGATTTTTTGCAAGGTGATTGCCAGGACGACTTGGCCCCGCTCCGTGAATTTGACGGCGTTGCTGAGCAGGTTGGTGAGGACTTGCTGGATGCGCAGGGCGTCGCCGACGAGGTCGCGCGGCGTGCCGTCCTGCACCTGGATTTTGAAATCGAGCTGCTTGGCCCGGATTTGCGCTTCGAACAGGCCGCGCAGGTTGTCCACCATCGCGTCCAAGTCGAACGGCTCCAGCTCCAGGGGCATTTGTCCGGCGTCCAGCTTGGAGAAGTCGAGGATGTCGTTGAGAATGGACAGCAGGTTTTGCGAGGAGGCGGCGATTTTTTCCAGGTAATCGCGCAATTCCGCGCTGGCCGGCAGGTTCAGCGCCAGTTGCGTCAAGCCGATGACGCCGTTCATCGGCGTGCGGATTTCGTGGGACATGTTCGCCAGGAATTCGCTTTTGGCGCGGGCGTTTTCCTCGGCCAGGGCCTTGGCGTTGCGCAGTGCCTCGGCCGCCATGCGCCTAGCGGTGACGTCCGTGTGGGTGCCGGTCATGCGCGTCGGCTGGCCGGCGGCGTCCCGGTCGATGATGATGCCGCGGTCCAGTATCCATTTGTAGCTGCCGTCCTTGCACAGCACGCGGTGTTCGTTGACGTAGTGGGGCGTGGCGCCGTCGAAGCAGGACTGCACGTCGGCCATGACGGCGGCCGTATCGTCGGGATGGATGCGTTGCGTCCATTCCTCCACGTCGCTGCCGATCTCGTCCTCGGCGTAGCCCAGCATTTCCTTCCAGCGCTTGGAGAAAAACACCTCGCCTTTGCTTATGTTCCAGTCCCACAGGCCGTCGCCGGTGCCTTCGAAGGCGAATTCCAGGCGTTGCTCGTTTTCCTGGAGCTTGCGGTCCAGGGCTTTTTTCTCGGTGATATCGGAAATGTAGCCGTGCCAAAGGGTGCTGCCTTCCGCCAGCCTTTCCGGCTTGGCGTGGCCGGACAGCCAGCGCTCGCCTTTGCTCGGCAGGGTGACGCGGTAGTCCAGGCGCCAGGGCTGCATGGTGCGTTCCGATTCGCGGATCGAAGCGACGATGGCGTCGTGATCGTCCGGGTGCAAGACCGCGAATACCGGTGTCGCGTCCTCCCGCACTTGTTCCGGCGTTACCTCGTAGATTTCCCGGATGCCGTCGCTGGCGTAGGGAAAGCACGCCCGCCCGTCGGGATACTGCCGGTATTGGTAGATCACGCCGGGCACGTGCTGGGAGATTTTGGCGAGCCGGTCATGGCTGCTTTGCAGTTCCGCTTCCAACCGCTTGCGCTCGGATATATCGGAGTGCGTGCCGACGACGCGGAGCGGGCGGCCGCTCTCGTCGCGGCTGACCACCATGCCGCGGCCCAGAATCCATTTGTATTCGCCGTTTTCGCAGCGTACCCGGTGTTCGCAGGCGAAGCTCGGCGTTTCGCCTCGCAGATGGGCTTGCAGCTCTCGTTGCAGCACTGGCAAGTCGTCGGGATGCACCAGCCGCTCCCAGTCGCCGATGGCAGGGCCGATCTCGCCCGGCGCGTAGCCCTGTATCTCGTACCAGCGGCGGGAAAACAGCACTTCGCCGGCCGGCACGTCCCAGTCCCACACGCCGTCGCCGGAGCCTTCCAGGGCGAAATGCCAGCGCTGTTCGCTCTCCAGCAGCGCTTGGGTGCGTTCCCGCACCTGGCTTTCGACCCGGGCGGTATAGCCGGTGCCCAACAGCAGCAGTCCCCCTAGCACCCCCGTTCCCAGCAGGCCGGCGGCCAGGAAACCGACGGTCTGTCCGCCTTGGCCCTGGTTCCAGTACTGCGGCACAGGCGCCGTTTCCAGCGAATAGCGCCGGCCGGCGAAGCGGAATTCGGTGCTGTACAGCGGCGTCGCCGCGGCGGCGCTGAGGTTGTCGTACAGGGGCAGGCCGGCGGCCGTATCGCTCAGCCGCACGAACAAGGGGAGCGAATGGGCCGACAGCTGGGCTTCGATGAAATCGCCCATTTTCAGCACGCTCAGCAGCATGTCCGAATTCGTTCCTTGCGCTTTCACCGGAAGGAGCAGCAACACGGCCGCTTGGCCGGTCTTGTCCTGCAGCAGGCGGAGGGGCGCGGTCGCCACCAGCTTGTCGTTGGCCAGGGCGAGCTCCAGGGCCTCACGGCGCTCGGGCGTGGACGCCAGGTCGAACCCCAGCGCCACCTCGTTGCCCGCCATGGGTTCCAGGTAGGTGATGGGATAGTAATAAGGGCGGGGTTGCGCCCGGATCGGCCGCCCTTGGCCGTCTCTTTCCTTGATTTCGAAACCGGCCAGCTGACTGGCCTCGGCGGCCTCGAATCGGCCCCGTTCCGCCGCCGCGATGCGCGGCGCCCATTCGATGGCTTGGACCGCGCCGATGTGTTTCACCACGCCCTGGGTGAGGATGCCGAATTGCTCTCTACTGGGCGGTTTTTCTCCATGACCGAACAAAGCCTGCATTTGCTGCAACAGCAGCTCCTGCTCGTCGAGACGGGTAAGGATGTGTTGCCGGAACTGGTCCGACAGGCCTTGGAATTTCTCCATGGAGGCTTGCCGGCTCCATTGGCCGGCCGTGAAGTGAAAGGCGAGCACCAGGGTCAGGATGAACAGCATGGGGCCGGCGACCGACAGTCTCCTGGCCCTCCAAGCGTCGCGCGGCTCGGCCGCCAGCACCAGGCCAATGGGGAAAAACACCAGCACGCCGAGGGTGTCGCCCAGCCACCACGTTAGCCAGTGCTTGGCGAGGCCGTCCGGTTCGACCAGGTCCAGGGCGGCGAGCGCGCCGATCGATAGGGTCGCGCTGGTCAGGCACAGCAGCGGGGCCGCGATGAACAGCCGCTGCAAGTCGCCGGTTTGATCGAAACGGCAACCGGTTCCCAGCAGGCGATGCAAAACCCGTCCGCCGACCATGGCCTGGACGACCGGCGCCAGGCCCATGGCGGCGGCGAATGCGGCCGCCCGGACGGAGGAGGCAGGCGTGTACCCGGTCCACAGGTTGAGCAGCCACGCGCCGACGAAGATCCAAGGCAAGGCCCGCTTGCCGGCCAGATAGACGGCGGCCAAGGCGAGCCCGGCCGGCGGGAACAAGGGGGTGGAATAGACGGGAGGCAGCGCCAGCAGCAAGCAGAGCTTGCCCGTTGCCAGGTAGGCGATAAGCAATGCGAAAAACGCGGCCGGCCGGTAGCGGTGCGGTGTGGGGAGCTGGCTCATCGTCTTCGGGTCCCTGTTACGCCTTTCTCGGGGCTGCTCGTCGGTGAAAGCCAGGCAAGCCCGTCTTTCGGGTTCCGGCCGGATGTCCTATCGCCCGGTCTCGCGGGCCCAATCACAAGTTTAGGGAAGTTCTGACTTAAGTGAAAAATAATGCGTTATCGCCCCGGTCGATCGCTTTCTTTATGGACTTCGCGCCCGGCGAGCGCTCGAATTTACCGTCAACCGCGGTAGCGGTCTTCCGCGTCATAATAATCGGGAAAGCCCACCGCCGATTTCAGTTCCTCGAAATCCATCACGTCCGGCCGGCCGCCGGCCTTGATGGCCCGCAAGGCGGCGCGCATGGCCTTGATGGCGACGTTGAGCTGGGTGAGGGGATACACGGCGATTTTGTAGCCGATGGCTTCCAGTTCGGCCGGCGGCAGCAGCGGCGTTTTGCCGTGTTCGATCAGATTGGCCATTTTCGGGCCGTCCACCTCGGCGCAGTAGCGGCGCATTTCCTCTTCGCTTTCCGGCGCTTCCAGGAACGTGATGTCGGCGCCCAGCTTGCGGAACAGCTTGCAGCGGGCGATGGCTTCGTCCAGGCCGTCGGTGGCGCGGGCGTCGGTGCGGGCCATGACGAGGATGTCTGCGCCTTCGTTGCGGGCATCCACCGCGGCGCGGATGCGCATGGCGGCTTCGTCCCGGCTCACCACCGCCTTGCCCTGGGTGTGGCCGCAGCGTTTGGGGGCGACCTGGTCTTCCAGCATGATGCAGGCGAAGCCGGCGCGGGCGTAGCCTTGCACGGTGCGCTTGACGTTGAGGGCGTTGCCGAAGCCGGTGTCGCCGTCGCCGAACAGGGGGATGGATACGGCGGCGCAGACGTTGCTGCCCTGTTCCAGCAGCTCGCCGTAGGAAATCAGTCCGGTGTCGGGCAGGCCCAGCCGCACGGCGGAGACGGCGAAGCCGCTCATGAAGCCCATGTCGAAGCCGGCTTCCTCGATCAGCCTGGCGGACATAGCGTCGTGGCAGCCGGGCATGACCCGGATGCCCGGTTGGGCGAGCAGGCGGCGTAGGCGGTCGGCGGGACTGGACATGGCGGTTCTCCGGGGGTGTCGGCGGCTAGCATAGCCAGAAGGCGGGAATTCGGCTACGCTGCCGCCCAGTTCCAATCCGAGCCGACGCTATGAACCAGCCCATCGCCATTCCCCGTCCCCTGGTCAACCAATTGCTGCACCACGCCCAGCTGTCGCCCGATCTGGAAGTGTGCGGCTTGGTCGGCGCGAAAAACGGCGTGCCGGCCAGTTGTTACCCGGTCGCCAACGCCGCCGGCGATCCGGCCACCCGTTTCCAGCTCGATCCCCAGGGCCAGATCGCCGCCATGCGCGCCATGCGCGAGAAAGGCGAGGCGCTGTTCGCCATTTTCCACTCCCACCCCACCGCGCCGGCCCTGCCGTCCGCCGAGGACGCGGCCCAGGCGGCCTATCCGGAAGCGCTGTACCTGATTATTTCCCTCAACACCAAAGGCGTGCTGGAGCTGCGCGGTTTCCGGCTGCAGGGGCAGGGGTTCGGTGAGGTGGAGCTGTTGCTGGCGGAGGAATGATGTCGCTGGTTCATCTTTGCATAGGTCGGGGTGGGCGCGCGTAACGTCCGGCCGCATGGCCTGCGCGCCTCTTCCGGCCTACATCGCCCCCGGCCGCCAGCCGACGTCGATTTTCCCGTCCACAATACCGATGCGCCGGTCGGCGGCCGCCGCGAAAGCGGGGTCGTGGGTCACTGCCACCACCGTCTTGCCCATCTGGTGGGTCAGGTCTTGCAGGATGCCTCGCACGGTGGCGCCGGAGGCGGAGTCCAGGTTGCCGGTGGGTTCGTCCGCCAGCACTACCAGGGGATCGTTGGCCAGGGCGCGGGCGATGGCGACGCGCTGGCGCTGGCCGCCGGAAAGCTGATGGGGGAACTTGGGGTGGTGCTCGGCCACGCCCAGCCGTTCCAATAGTTCTATGCCGCGCCGGCGGGCGGCCGTTTCGTCCATCCGGCCCAGGCGCAGCATGGGCAGCGTGACGTTGTCCAGCACGCTGAATTCGGCCAGCAAAAAATGGAACTGGAAGACGAAGCCCAACTTTTCCAGGCGGCGGTTGGCCAGTTCGTTTTCGCCGTAAACGGAGGTGTCCTCGCCGTCCAGCCATACCCGGCCCGACGTGGGAGTGTCCAGCAGCCCCAGCAGATACAGCAGCGACGATTTGCCCGAGCCGGACGGCCCCATGATGCAGACGAACTCGCCGCGCTGGATGTCCAGGCTGACGCCGTCCACCAGGGTGACCGGCACTTCGCCCGGCAGGACGCGCAGCAGCTGCTCGGCCCGCAGCACAGCGCTCACGAAGCGCCCCGCAGAATGTCCACCGGCTGCACGCGGGAGGCCCGCCGCGCCGGCAAATAGGCGGCGGCCACGCAGGACGTCAGCGCGAAGGCGGCGGCGATGGCGTATTGCTCCGGTCCCCACCAGATGGGAATGGGCACTTTGTCCGATACGCCCGGCGGTTTTAATTGGATGGTGGACAGCAGCTTCATCAGCCCCACCCCCAGCGCCAGGCCGAAGCTGCTGCCGATGACGCCGACGATGCTGCCTTCCAGCAGGAAAATCAGCCGCACGTCGCGGGCGTGGAAGCCCATGGATTTGAGGATGGCGATGTCGCGCGTCTTCTCCATGGCGATGGTGGAAATGGTGTTGTAGATGCCGAACGACGCCACCACCAGGATGGCCGACACCACGCTGAACATGATGATGTTGCGCACCACCAGCAGGCTGAGGACGTCCTCCGAGGCCTCGATCCACGACACCGATTTGTAGCCGACGGCCGCCTCGATGCGCTGGGCCAGGACGCGGGCGGCATAGGGATCGTCCAACTGGATGACGATGCGGTTGGCGCGGTTGGGCCGGTCGGACATCACCTGGGCGCGCTTGAGCAGCACGAAAGTCTGCGCCTCGTCGTAAGTGGCGTTGCCGGTGCGGAAAATGCCGACGACTTTCATGGGCCGGCCGGCGCCGCTGGAAGACACCACGCTTACCGTGCCGCCCAACCGCAGGTTGAATTTGTCCACCAGGCCTTTGCCGACGACGATGCCGTTGGGATTGAACGCCAGGGCGTCCAGCGAGCCTTGGACGATTTTCTCCTCGATGGTGGAGACGTCCTTCATGTCCGCCGGCACGATGCCGGAGAGGGTGACGCCTTGCTGGCGGCCGGCGAAGCTGAGCACGGCCGAGTCCACCAGCACCGGTGCCGCCCGCACGCCGGGCAGGGAGCGCACGAAAGCCAGCTTTTCCCGGTAGCCGCGGATGCCGCGGGTTTCGGTCTGCGGCTTGACGTTGGTTATGCGCACCGCGCCGTCCGTCCAGCTTAGCTCGGCCGGCTGCACGCGCGGCTTGCGGTAGTCGTCGGACACGGTGATGTGCGGGCTGTTGTCCACCAGCCGCTTGACGAAGTCCTTCTCCGAGCCGCGCATCATGGACGACACCGCCAGGAAAAACGCCACGCCCAGCACCACTCCGCCCAGGGAGACGAGGGTCTGGCGCTTGCGGCTGGTGAGGTGGCCCAGGGCGACTTTGAGTTGGATGATCATGGGGAGGCGGGGAAACGTGGTGTAGTTGCGTCCAAGATCGGCGGTTCCCGTTGTCGCCCCCTCTCCGCCGGGAGAGGGGGGAGGGTGAGACAAAAAGTTAAGGAGCGGATTCCTTCGCATCGGTGGGCCGGGCACGCGCCGCGCGGCCCTCGCGCAGGTCTTCGGTGGGCGCATCCACCACCTGGGCGTCCGGTTCCAGCCCTTCCAGTATCTCGCTACGCACGGCGCCGGCCACGCCGACGCGCACCGCTTGGCGATGCAGCTTGCCGTCCCGCACCAGCCATAAAGTTCCGTTCCGCAGGGCGCCGGTCGGCACCAGCAGGGCATCCTGCCGTTCGCTCACCACCAGGTTGGCGTCCACCGTCATGCCCACCCGCAACTCGGCCGGATCGGTTAGGCGGATGCGCACCCGGTAACTGCGCGCCACCGGATCGCCCTTGGGTGTCACCTCGGCCACCTCGCCGTCCAGCACCCGGCCCGGTAGGGCGTCGGCGCGCAACAGCGCTTTTTGTCCCACCCGGACGCGGGGAATGTCCTCCTCGTCCACTTCGGCGGTGACGCGCAACGGCGCGCAGCAAGACAAATGGAAGACGGCTTGGCCGGTGGGAATGAACTGGCCGATTTCTCCGTCGCGGCGGATGATCAAACCGTCGGCGGGAGCCGTGAGCGCCAGGAAGCCGCGTTGCGCCTCGGCCCGTTTCAGCGCCGCCTCGGCCGCCTCCCGGTCGGCGCGTATCCGGTCCAGCTCCAGCTTGGCCTGGAAACCGCGCTGCGCCAACTCCTCGTTGCGCCGGTACTGCGCCTGGGCGTAGCGGGCGCGGGAAGCCAGTTCCCGCACCGTGTTGTCCAGGTCCTCGTCCTCGAAGCGGGCCAGCACCTGGCCCTTGCGCACCGTGTCCCCTTCGTCCGCGTTCAGTTCCGCCAGGTTTCCCCCCTGGCGCGGCGCGATGGGCAGCATCACCGTCGGCTCCACCGTGCCGGTGGCGTAAACCGCCTCCACCGCCGGCCCGCGCGTCGGCGTAACGACGCCGACCGCCATCGGCCCCAAGCGCCACCATAGCACGCCGCCGAGCACGGCGATTACGCCGCTCACCAAAATCCAAAGCCATTTGTTTCGCATCGATCTAGGGCGCCAGTGTGGTTATTGCTATGTGTAGCTCGGTTGATGTGTTGTGGTTGACCTGGGTGGTCTCAGCTCTAAAGCTTTTAGCTTCCAATATTTGTATCACAGACACAAGTAATAGGCTGTGTCGAGCGAGTGATGTTTAATAACAACTGGGTTGTGCTTTGTTGGTTATGCTGAAATACCCAGTCATGCGCGAAATTACCAAAGTCGCTGACTCTATCGGGACTTCTAATTTTCGGAGAAGGGCGATAGTTAATAGGGTTTCGGTTAATACAGTAAATTCAGCTATGGTGCTGCTGTCAAGTGAGTGATTGTTTGCGTGGCTTAAATCGTTACGTAGGTCGCAAATGCTTTTTAGAATGCGTTTGTCATAAATCCATGTGTTTGTTATGGAGGTGGGGATGGTATCGAAAAAGTCACGAAGGCATTTTTCGGTGTTGTACTTTGAGTGGTTATATTTGGGGATGTTGTGGAGGAACGCGGATACTGATTTTTTGTCGCCAAAATGTTTGATTAGGATAGGCTTGGCTCTGGTGCAGAGGTTGTGAAGTTTTTCTTCGTCTAAATATGCCTTTTTTGTTTTGGTTAGTGCTTCCAGTAGGCGGAAATATCCGAGAAAACGTTCTTCGGTGTTTGTGCGGCGTCTATATCGAATGTATTTTTCGAATATATGCTTGTGTTCGTTGTTCTCGGCGAAATATGCTCGGAATGTCTCAAGCGGAAGCGCCGGGAGGTTAGATGGATTGTGACGAAGGTTTCGTCCTAGAGGGAACAGTATTGGAGTGTTAGGCCTGCGTTTTAAATGGGCGGTAGGGAAGTAGATGGAGATTTGCGTATGGGGTCCGTGATCGGCATGATTTGCATAAACTGTTTCGAGTTCAATTTCATCGCCGGTTAAAAGTGATAATAGAACAATTAAGTCGTTTATTAGGCTTATTGCGTTGTTGGCGCTAAGTGCGTTTTCTGCTCTCAAAATTAGAGATGGCGGGAATTTTATTCCCGCTTTACATTCCGGTAGCGAGTAAAATATCGATGGATTGTAATCGATGAACAGGTATCCAAGGTTGTTGATGCGGATCTCTAGTTCTCTTAGTGATGTTTTTTTGTTGCGAAGAAAAGCCTTTCGATCTGTATAGTGCGCGATAATTTCATCCCGTTTGAAGGTGTTACCGATCCATGTCGTTATCGTCGGTGAGAAAAGCTCAATTTCTAGGAAGGTTTGGGTGTTTTTGAAGTGGCTTTGGCTGTATAGCACGTAGCCTACTTCGTAAGTGGATTCAAAGTATGAGCGATGAGATTGACGGTCTAGTATTTTTGCCAGTCCAGATTGTGGTCGAAGGTCGAGTAGGAGGAATGTGCTGTTCTGTTGTCTACATGATAAACGATCTATTTTTTTCCATCCAAACGCGCCAGGGTTGTCAGTGAATTCCTCCCACTTGACGGTTAGAATTATTTTGTCTGGTTTAAGCGCTAGTTCTCCTGCGTAATTTTTTTCTCCATGCACAACTGTTACATGAAAGGTGTAATCCTTATTGAGTTCAAGCTGTTTAAGGGTGAGTGTCATGGTGTTTTGTTCTATTTCAGCTATACAGTGTTCGCACCCTGCGATTATGTATTCGCTCTAATGCCTTCGGCGCGATTGTTCTTATGTATCGTCCCGTTTGCCGCGCCGAGCACCGGAGCTTTCGGCGGGATCAACCCGAAGGGCGGCCGCATGGAGGCGGCCGGTTGTACGTCAGGCCAGGGATGGCCTGTCGGACAACTCCCGTCGAAAGCGAGGAGCGCAGGGCACCGCGTAGCGGCGCGGCAATCGGGCGGCTTTTTCTTTGGTTACTTTCTTTTTGGCCGCACAAAAGAAAGTAACCCGCCCGTGGGTGCGGCTAACCCACATTTAAATAAAAACCGCCGTAGGCGCTCCATAAAAATCAACCGTTTCGCTTTAGCCAAAGCTCCCGCCCTCTACCCAGCCCTCTCCCGCCAGTGGGAAATGAAGCCGGAAAGCGGCGAGTTACGGCAAGGTCGAATCAAGCAAACAACCTCGCCAACCCAAACGCCGCTCCCGCCGCCAGGCCGCCGACGAACACCGTCTGCGCGGCGCTTTTCCAGCGCTTGACGCCGGTGAAGTGGCCTTTGACGAAGCCGAACACGGCCAGGGCGGTGAGGGTGACGGCGGCGGACCAGGGCAGGGCCTGGGTGGCGTCGTCCAGCAACACGTAGGGCGCCAGCGGGATGGCGCCGCCGGCCACGTAGGAGGCGGCGATGGTGGCGGCGCTTTGCAGGGCGCGTTTGGGATGGGGCTCTTCCAGGCCCAGCTCGAAGCGCATCATGAAATCGCGCCAGGCTTGCGGCCGGCGCTTGAGGCCGGCCACCAGGGGGGCGACTTCTTCTGCGGTGAGGCCGTAGTCGGCGAAGATGTCGATGATTTCCTGCTCTTCCACTTTGGGCAGCTTGCGGATTTCCCATTCCTCGCGGCGCTGCTCGCTGTAGTAGTGCTCCGCTTCGCTGCGGGCGGCCAGGTAGCCGCCCAGGCCCATGGCGATGGAGCCGGCGACGATTTCCGCCACGCCGGCCGTTACCACCAAGTGGGCGGCGTTGACGGCGCCGGTGATGCCGGCGGCCAGGGCGAAGGGCACGGTGAGTCCGTCGGCCATGCCGATGACCACGTCCTTGACCGCATCGCCGCCTTTGAAATGTTCTTCACGATGGTGGAGCCGGTTCACGCGAGGTGCCTTTCGAGCGGGGGATGCCCCATGTTAGCGGAAAAATTCCGGCGCCACCTGGTGCAGGGAGTCCAGCACCCGCAGGGCCAGCCCGGCGCCGGCCTGGGCGGTGGCGGCGCAGTCGGTGACCAGCACCGGGGCCATGCCGGCGCGGTGGGCGGCGGTGAGCCCGGGCAAGGAGTCCTCCAAGGCCAGGCAAGCGGCCGGCGGCGCATCCAGCCGGCGGGCGGCGAGCAGGAACACGTCCGGTGCGGGTTTGCCTTGCGCCACGTCGTCGCGGGCGGCCATGACCGGGAATGCGGTGTCCAGGCCGGCCAGGCGCAGGCATTGCTCGGCGTAGCGGCGGCGGCTGTTGGTGGCCAGGCCGTAAGGCGTTCCCCGTTCGTTCAGCCGTTGCAGCAGCTCCCGTGCGCCGCCCTTGGCGGTGATGCCGTGTTCGTCCACGTGCCGGTGCCAATGGGCGGCGCTGCGCCGGCGGAAATCCTCCATGTCCAATGCGGGGCCGGTTTGGGCCAGCAGGGCGGCTTCCACGTCGCTGCCTTGGCAGCCGGAAAGACCGGCGAAGAAGACGTCGTCCAGCGTTATTCCCACGTCCGCCGCCGCTTTGCGCCAGGCTAGGCAGTAGGTGGGCTCGGTGTCGAGCACCAGGCCGTCCAGGTCGAAGATGACTGCTTGGATATGGGGCATGGGCAGGGTCGGGGCGGTGGTTTTTCGGCGGCTGGAATGCGGCTGACGGTGGGCGCGCGCCGCTAGCCCATATAATGCCTGTTTTTGCGGCTGCGTCGCTTCACCTCAAGGCGGTGGTTATGGAGAAAAGCGCTTTTTTACTCCCTCACCCTAACCCTCTCCCGGAGGGAGAGGGGACCCGCTATCAGGCGGCCAAAGCGCGGTTGCGCGACCGGCTCAAGGCGGCCCGCGCCGCTTTGCCTGCGCCGCAGCGGGCCGCTTTTTCCGCCGCCATCGTTCAGCGCTTGCTGCAACTGGACGAGCTGCGTGCAGCGCGCAATGTGTTCGCCTATGTTTCCTATGCCAGCGAAGTGGAAACCCATGGGCTGATTCAACATTTGGCGGCTCTGGGCAAGTCCCTGGCGGTGCCGAAAATGGTGACGCGCACCGAGATGGTGGCGCGGCCTTTGGCGGATTGGGGCGAGCTGCTGCCTGGGCCTATGGGGATTCTCGCTCCGGCCGAGGGGCCGGCCCATCCCGGCCCGTTCGATGTGGCGGTGACGCCGGGGCTGGGTTTTACGCCTACGGGCCGGCGCCTGGGCTTCGGCGCCGGCTACTACGACCGCTGGTTCGCCGCCCATCCGGTGGGATTCAAAGTGGCCCTGGCGTTCGAAGCGCAATTGTTGGACGAGCTGCCCACCGAGGCGACCGATGTGCCGGTGGACGCCATCGTCACCGAGCGGCGGGTGATTCGGGTGAGCGGGGCTTAGTCTTCGTCCCCCGCCAGCTCGAATTCCAGGGTGACGCTTTTGCCGGTGCGGGTGTTGCTGGCTTTGAAGGTGGCGACGCTCTCTTCCACTCCGACGCTTTCGATTTCAACCGGCGGGTCGTCGTAGTCCTGGGGGGCTATATCCAGCTTGTCCATCAGCATTTGGTTTTCTTCGGCCGACAGTTCCATGTTGCCGTCTTGATCGATTTGCATGGGGATTCCTCGCAAGAATGGGGGCGACGGTGTCGCCCCCTGATGGGATATGGCTTACTTCGCCAGGCGCCGTTTGAAGAATTCCGGCATGGCGAACGCCGCCTGGTGGATGTCGGCGTTGTAGTACTCGGTGGCGTAGGGCTTGTTCAGCGCGTCGTCGCGGCGGAAATTGTGCAGATCGCCCTTGCCCGCCAGGGTGGCGCTCCACCAGCCGGTGGGATAGATGAACTGGGGGAAGAACAGGGTGCGGGTCTGGCCGAAGCCGGCGTTGCGCATGTGGCCGTGGATGGAGGCTTGCAGCTCCAGGTGGAACAGCGGCGATTCGCTTTGCTGCACCAGGATGCCGTTGTCGCCCAGGGCGCGGTGGCAGTCGCGGTAGAAGGCTTCGTTGAACAGGCCTTCGGCCGGGCCCACCGGGTCGGTGCTGTCGACGATGATGATGTCCACGCTGCCGGGCTCGGCGTCTTTCACCCACTTGAGGCCATCGATGAATTTCAGTTCGGCGCGGGGATCGTCGTTGGCGGTGCACAGATCGGGGAAGTATTGTTCTGCGACGCGGGTGACGCGCTCGTCGATTTCGATCTGCACGGCGCGCTTGACCTCCGGATGCTTGAGCACTTCCTTCAGGCTGCCGCAGTCGCCGCCGCCGATGATGCACACGGTCTTGGGATCGGGATGGGTGTAGAGGGCCGGGTGGGTCATCATCTCGTGGTAGAGGAAGTTTTCCCGGTCGGTGACCATGAAGCAGCCGTCCAGCACCATGAGTTTGCCGAAGGCCGCGGTGTCGTAGATTTCGATGCGCTGGAACGGGCTCTGTTCCTCGTGCAGCTTGGTGGCGCCGGTGAGGGACAGGGCGCTGCCGTCCTTCGAATAGACTTCGGTAACCCAGTTGGTGGTGTCGTGCATGTGCGATTCCAGATTGAAAAACTTAAAGCGGCGCGTGGCGCCATGCTGCTGTCCCTTGCCTCGCCGGCGAGGAAGGGGAAGGGGTCGGTCGTAGCCGGGGAAACCGGGAGTTTGCTTCCAAAGACGGCAATTTTTCCACATAATCCGCATCTTTTAAACGTTGACGCGGAAATAGAATGGGTTGGACCTTTCAGCAAGCCAAAGCGACCTACGGTATCGAACACTGGGGCGACGGTTATTTCGACATCAGCCCGGCCGGCCGGGTGGTGGCTTATCCGGCCCGCGATCCCGCCGCCGGCAGCGTGGACTTGTACGAGGTGGCCCAGGCGGTGCGGGCGGAAGGGTTGTCCCTGCCGGTGCTGGTGCGCTTCAACGACATCCTGCAGGATCGGGCGGCGCAGCTGCGATCGGCCTTCGATCTGGCCCGTAGCGAGTACGACTACCAGGGCAGCTATACGCCGGTTTATCCCATCAAGGTCAACCAGCAGCGCAACGTGGTGGAGGGCATCCTCGGCAACGGTTCCCACGGCGTCGGCTTGGAGGCGGGCAGCAAGTCGGAGCTTTTGGCCATTTTGGCCCTGGCCAACACCGACACCATCGTCTGCAACGGCTACAAGGACCGCGCCTATATCCGTCTGGCACTGATCGGCCTGAAACTGGGTCTCAACGTCTTCATCGTCATCGAGAAGCTGTCCGAGCTGAAGACCATCCTGGCCGAGGCCAAAACCCTGGAAGTACGGCCGCAGCTGGGCGTGCGGGTGCGCTTGTCCAGCATCAGCGCCGGCAAGTGGCAGAACAGCGGCGGCGAGAAGTCCAAATTCGGGCTGTCGGCCAGCGACGTGCTGCGCCTGCTGGACGAGCTGCGCGCGGCCGGCGGCCTGGAGTGGCTGCGCTTGATGCATTTTCACATGGGCTCCCAGGTGGGCAACATCAGCGACGTGAAGTCGGCCCTGCGCGAGGCCAGCCGCTATTTCGCCGAGCTGCGCGCACTGGGCGCCGGCATCGAATACGTGGACGTGGGCGGCGGCCTGGGAGTGGATTACGAAGGCACGCGTTCCGCCAGCGACTGCTCCATCAACTACAGCATCGTCGAATACGCCCACAGCATCGTGCGCGCGTTTTCCGATCTGTGCGAAGAGTACCGGTTGCCCCATCCCAACCTAATCACCGAATCGGGGCGGGCCATGTCCGCCCACCACGCGGTGCTGATCGCCAACGTCATCGACATCGAAACCGTGCCGGAGCAAGCGCCGGAGGAGATATCGTCCGAGTCCCAGGTGGTCAAGGATCTGGCCGAGTTGCTGACCTTGCTGCCCGACGAGCCGGTGCTGGGCATTTACCACGACGCCCAGTTCGATTTGCAGGAGGCGCGCGCCCGCTATATCCAAGGCAAGCTCAGCCTGGTCGAGCTGGCCGAGGCGGAACGCCTGGGCGCGGCCATTTGCCACGGCGTGAAGCAGCGCCTGGACGTGAACCTGCGCGCCCACCGGGAACTGTTGGACGAATTGAACGAACGGTTGGCGGATAAGCTGTTCTGCAATTTCTCGTTGTTCCAGTCGCTGCCGGATGCGTGGGCCATTGACCAGGTTTTTCCGGTGATGCCGCTGCATCGCCTGGACGAGGAGCCTACCCGCCGCGCCGTGTTGCAGGACCTGACCTGCGATTCCGACGGACGCATCGAAGCCTACATCGATCGCCAGAGCATCGAGACGACCTTGCCTGCGCATGCGCTGAAAGCGGACGAGGAATATTTGCTCGGCTTTTTCCTGGTGGGCGCCTATCAGGAAATCCTCGGCGATATGCATAACCTGTTCGGCGACACCCATTCCATCAATGTGGAACTGGACGGGCAGGGCGGCTATCGGCTGGTGCAAGCCATGCGTGGCGACGGCGCCGACGACGTGCTGCGCTATGTGCACATCGAGCCGGACGAAATCGAAACGGCGTTTCGCCGCCGTTTGGCCGATGCGGATATCGACACCCGTTTGCGCCGGCTGTTCGAAAGCGAGCTGATGGCGGGCCTCACCGCTTACACCTACTTGGGCGAGTGACATGAAAGCCGGCTACATCGGACTCGGTGCCATGGGCGCTCCCATGGCGCGCAACCTGGCCCGGGCGGGGCTGTTGGCGGCGGTGTGGAATCGTAGCCCGGCCAAGGCGGATGCGTTGGCGGCGGAATTGGGCGTGGCGGCGGCGGCCGACCCGGCGGCTTTGGCCGCGGCGGTGGACGTGGCGTTCCTGTGCGTTTCGGCGGATAACGATGTGCTGGCGATGGTGGAGGCGATGTCGGCCGGCATCAGGCCGGGCAGCGTGGTGGTGGATTGCTCCACCGTCGGCAGCGATACGGCGCGGCGGGTGGCGGCTTTGCTGGCGGATCGCGGTGCGGCCTTCCTGGATGCCCCGGTGTCCGGCGGCGTGGAAGGGGCGCGCAAGGGCACGCTGGCGATGATGGTGGGCGGCGAGGCCGGCGTTTTGGAGACGGTCCTGCCGGTCCTGCGGGCCGTTGCCGCGCGCATCGTCCATATCGGCCCCGTGGGCGCGGGCCAGGGCTGCAAGGCGGTCAATCAAATCATGGCGGCGGGCATCGCCCAGGCCGTCACCGAGGCGCTGGCTTTCGGCCAGGCCATGGACTTGCCCATGGACAAGGTGATCGAGGTGGTGTCCGGCGGCGCGGCCGGCAACTGGTTTTTGGACCATCGCGGCCGCACCATGGTGGCCGGCACTTTCCAGCCCGGTTTCAAGCTGGGCTTGCACCACAAGGACTTGCTCATCTGCCGGGAGTCGGCGGAAAAGCTGGGCGTGAGCGTGCCGGTAACCGAGCAAACCATTGGCGAATACGCCCGGCTTATGGCGGAAGGCTACGGCGACGAAGACATTTCCGCTTTGTACCGTTTGAAGTCGCGCTAAGCCGGCCTTAAAAGTTCCCCGGGGTTCGCTAAAGCGGCTAGAATTAGCGCAAATATCGGCGCGCTTCGGGGTATTCGATCTGCAGGGATCGCCGGAAAGCCGCATTCCGAGGCGATCGCTCGGAATCAGCCATCAATTCGACAGATTTTGTTTAAGGGGAGATTCCACGTGTTCGCAAGAGCCCGGTTCGGTCTACTAGTCCTGTGCCTTGGCTTGGGAAGCGGCTTGGCCTTCGCGCAGCCACGCGAGGATGCCCACAAAGGGGAGGCGGCCAACCCGTCCAGCCCTTTCGGGATGGGGGAGCTGGAGCAACGCGCCAAAAAATTGGCCGCGAAGCCGTTTACCAAGGATGAAGGTGATTTGCCCGATTTCCTGTCCAATATGGACAGCGAACACTACCGCGATATTCATTTCAAGCCGGAAAAATCCCTCTGGCGCGAAGAGCGCCTGCCGTTCCAGGTGCAGTTGTTCCACCGCGGCTACATGTACAAGGATCGCGTGGCGGTGAATCTGGTGTCCGGCGGCCAAGTCCAGCCGGTGCCCTATTCGTCGGATTTCTTCGACTTCGGCCAGAACCTTTTCCCGGCGGCGCCGCCGCCCACGGTGAGTTACGCCGGCGTGCGCTTCCATTACCCCTTGCGCAAGGGCGACGGCCAGGAAGACGTGGCGGTGTTCCTGGGCGCCAGCGCTTTCCGCGCGGTGGGCATGGGACAGGTGTACGGATTGTCCGCCCGCGGCCTGGCCATCGATACCGGCCTGCCCAAGGCGGAAGAAGTGCCGGTGTTCAAGGAGTTCTGGGTGGAGAAGCCGGCGCCCAACGCCGATAAACTGACGGTTTACGCTTTGCTGGACAGCCCGAGCGCCACCGGCGCTTTCCGGTTCGTATTGCGGCCGGGCTTGGCGACCACCATCGACGTGAACAGCCGCGTTTATTTCCGCAAGAACGTCGACCGCTTGGGCGTGGCGCCGCTCACCAGCATGTATTTCCACGGCGAAAACACCGACCGCTTCATCGACGATTTCCGGCCCGAGGTGCATGACTCCGACGGCCTGCTCATGGCGCGCAACAGCGGCGAGTGGACCTGGCGCAGTCTCAACAATCCGCGCCAATTGCGCATCAGCGTGCTCAAGGACATCAGCCCCAAAGGCTTTGGCTTGATGCAGCGGGATCGCGCTTTCGACCATTACCAGGATCTGGACGCCCGCTATCAACAGCGCTCCAGCCTATGGGTGGAGCCTCTGGGCGACTGGGGCGCCGGCAGCGTTTACTTGATCGAAATTCCCAGCGAGGCGGAGAAATACGACAATATCGTCGCTTTCTGGGTGTCCGATCAGCCGGCCCTCAAAGGGCAGGAACGGGTGTTCAATTACCGTCTGCATTACCTGCTGGATTCCTCCCTGGAGCCGGACGGCGGCCGGGTCGTTTCCACCCGGGTGGGCTTGCAGGCGGCCGGTTCCAACAAGCGTCGCTTCGCGGTGGACTTTGTCGGCGACGAGCTCAAGTATTTCAGCGATAAGGCCGCCGTCGAGGCCGAGCTGAGCGCTTCCTCCGGCAAGATCAGCGACGTGGCGGTGACGCGCAACAGCGAAACCGGCGGCTGGCGATTGTCCTTCGTTTTGGAGCCGGCAGTCGACAAGGACGTGGTTGACTTGCGGGCTTACCTGAAGAGCGGCGGCGAAGTGCTGAGCGAAACCTGGTTGTATCAATGGAGCGCCAAGTGAGCGAGGTTTTGCCGCCGGTTGAGGTTTCGGAAGAAGAAGCGCGGTTGCTGCACGATGCGGAGGACGCTGTGCGCGGCTATTTGCAGCAACTGGGGTTCGGCGTTGCCGCCATCGATTCCGTGGTGCCGCTGTGCTTGGCCAAGGCCAGGAAGCGGGTGGGCCGCGGCCCGGCGGCGGTGGAAGAACTGCGGCGGCGCGCGGTGGAAGACGCGCAACGGCGCTTGGATAGGGCGCTGGGCCATTTGTTGGGTTTCGAGGCCGACGATTTGTCCAATTTGGCGCGCGCGCGCGCGGCTTTATTCCTGGACGGCGTGGGCTTTCCCAAGGACAACCTGCTGAGCGGTCAGCCGGTGTCGCCCGAAGCGGTAAGCGCTTTGGCGGCTCATCTGCCCACCGCGACGCCGCCGGAAGCGCCTCTGCCCATGAAGCATCAAACCTTCAGTTTCATTTTTCGGCGTTGAGCCTCACACACAGCCAACAGCGGGACGCTATGCCCTCGGATTACCTCAAGCCCCCCGTGCCCACCCCCGGACGCATCCTGCTTCGGCGCGTCGTATATTTCAGCCTGGTGTTGCTCACCACCGCCGCCGCCATGGTGCTGTTGGTCGGCGTGTTCCAGACCGACGGCGTCACGCCGTTGGAGTTCGCCCTGCTGTTCCTTTACGGCGCGCTGATCCTGTGGGTCAGCACGTCGTTCTGGATCGCCGCGCTGGGGTTCTGGGTGCAGTTGCGCGGCGGCGACCCCCTCGCCATTACCCGCCAGCCGCCCCGGCCCGGCGCCGATGCCGACGGTTCTCCCCTGCGCACCGCCGTGGTCATGCCGGTGTACAACGAGGATCCGGAGCGGGTGTCCGCCGGCCTGCGCTCCATTTGGCAGTCCCTCAAGGAAACCGGCCGCGACGGCGAATTCGATCTGTTCATCCTCAGCGATACCCGCGACGCCCAGTGCTGGTTGCAGGAAGAGCTGAACTGGTACCAGTTGTGCGAGGAGACCGGCGCCCACGGCCGGGTGTTCTACCGCAACCGGGTGCACAACACCTCGCGCAAATGCGGCAATATCGCCGAGTTCTGCGAGCGTTGGGGCGGCCGTTACCGCTATATGATCGTGTTGGACGCCGACAGCATCATGGGCGGTTCGACGCTCGTGAAAATGGTGGAAACCATGGAGGCGCAGCCGCAGGTGGCGCTGATCCAAACGCCGCCCATCCCGGTCAACCACGAATCGTTGTTCGTGCGCGTGCTGCAATTTTCCAGCAGCCTGTACGGCGGCATGTTCGCCGCCGGCCTCAATTATTGGCAGATGTGCGACGGCAACTACTGGGGCCACAACGCCATCATTCGCCTCAAGCCTTTCGTCGAGCATTGCCACCTGCCCAAATTGCCCGGCCGCGAACCGTTCGGCGGGGAAATCTTCAGCCACGATTTCGTCGAGGCGGCCTTGTTGCGCCGTGCCGGTTGGGAGGTTTGGCTGGCTTACGACATGGGCGAGAGCTACGAAGAGCTGCCCACCACCCTCATCGACTTCGCCAAGCGCGACCGCCGCTGGTGCCAGGGCAATCTCCAGCACGCCGGCGTGTTGCTGGTGCGGGGGATGCGCCCCTTGAGCCGGCTATACATGCTGATGGGCATGATGTCTTATTTGTCTTCGCCGCTGTGGGCGATGTTCCTCATGGTGACCGGCATCGAGGCCTACAACCAGACCCAAACCGTGCCGGTGTATTTCTCCGGCGACAATTGGTATCCGGTGTGGCCCGAGTCCTATACGGTGGAAATGACCACGGTGCTGCTGGTGACGTTGGGCATGCTGTTCCTGCCCAAGGCGATGGGGTTGCTGTTGCTGGTGCTGCAATGGCGCAAGCTGAAAAGCTACGGCGGCCTGATCCGCGTCAGCCTCAGCGTGGTGCTGGAAACGGTGTTCACCACCCTCATCGCGCCGGTGCTGATGATTTACCAGAGCAAGTTCGTGCTGGCCATCCTGTCGCGCCGCAGCGTCGGTTGGCCGTCGCAGCAGCGCGGCGACCATCGGCTCGGCTTCAGCGAGGCCGTGGCCGCCCATTACGGCCACACCGCCGTGGGGATATCCGCCGGCTGGCTCAGCTACAGCTACGTGCCGGACTTCTTTCTTTGGCTCACGCCCGTGTTGGCCGGCCTGGTGCTGTCCGTGCCGGTGTCCATGTATTCCAGCAGCACCCACCTGGGCCGTTGCCTCAAGCGCTGGGGATTGTTCCTGACGCCGGAAGAGTACGATCCTCCCCGGGTATTGCGCTTATTGGAAGAAAATTTGGAAACGGTGGATTTTTGGTCGAGACGCGCCGGCGGCCGTGCCGAGGACGTGGTGGCCGACGCCGCCGTCATGGCATTGCACCAGGGGCTGCTGCCGCAGCGGCCGTTGCGCAAACGCCAGCGTTATCAGTTACGCGCGCTGACCTACCAGTTGCTGGAAGACGGTTCGGAGAGCCTTTCGTTGCAGGAAAAACGCGCCGTGCTGTCGGATCCCGAAACCCTCCTGCGCCTGCATACCCTGGCCGCCAGCGGCACGGTGGTGACGGGGCAGGCGACTACTGACGGACCGGTATCCCACTAGCCCTGTGCTGTGAGTCCAGGCTTCCGATCCACGCGGCCGGGCCGCCCCTCGCGGCGCCGGCCTCTCCCTCCCCCTTAGGTTCCGCCACCAGGAGCGCCCCCGTCCAACCCACGCCGGTTTTGTCCGGTGGTTGGCGTCGGATTGGCCGCGGCGCTCCTCGCGGGCGTGTTTGATCCGGTGCGCCGCCGAGGATAATCGCGTCCGCGGTTGGTATTGTTGACAATTGCGCTCCTGCATTTTTATGCTCTTGGGCCGCGTCGAAAGTCGCGGTCGGCGCCGGCGGTCTGACTCTTGGGATCGTGCCGCGCCAGTTTCGCGTTGCACATCACGGGAGCTCAATATGAATAACAAAACGTTGCCGTTGGTCGCTTGCCTGTCCTTATCCGCTTTTCTTTTCTCCGTGCCGGTCGGAGCCGCCAATCCCTCCGTGGATGAAGCGCTGGCTTTGCTCAAGCACATGCAGCCGGATCGTTGCGCCTTGCAAAAAGTCCGGGGAAAAATTCTCATCGCCCACCAGTCCCACGATCAGTCCGCCATGGACGCCTTGGCTCCGCAAATGGACGCGATCACGGCGCGGCTCAAGCCGTCGGAGGAAAAGCTGCGCGAATTGACGACGGTCATCAAGCAGAATCCTCAGGATCAGACCGTATACGCGGCGGCGCAGGTGGAAGCCAGTAGCTGCCACTGACGCCGTGCGCTCAAGGCCGCGCGTGTTTGGCTAGAAAAGCGTCTAGCCGGTTGGCGAACGCGCGCTGGTCGCTTTGGTTGAGCGCAGCGGGGCCGCCGGTTTGGATGCCGCTGCCGCGCAGCTGATCCATGAAGTCGCGCATGGCCAGCCGCTGCTTGATGTTTTCCGGGGTGTAAAACTCCCCGCGCGGGTTGAGCGCGTGGCCTTGCTTGGCGATGACGGCATCGGCCAGGGGAATGTCGGCGGTGATTACCAGATCGCCCGCTTGCAGCTGCGCCACGATGTAATTGTCGGCCACATCGAAGCCGCCGGACACCTGCACCGCGCGGATGTATTGCGACGGCGGCGTGCGTATCAATTGGTTGGCCACCAGGGTGGTGGACACCTTCACCCGCTCGGCGGCGCGGAACAGGATTTCCTTGATGACGTTGGGGCAGGCGTCGGCGTCGATCCAGATTCGCATGGAGTTAACGCCGGCGTTTGCCGATGGATTTTGGCGCGCTAGTTCGCGCCGTTTTGCTCGGGCGCGGTTTGAGGCTGCGCTCCGTGCGCGCTCCCTCGCCCTGTTGTCCCGTTCCCGCCGGCTGCCAACTGGGCACCAGATGGTGCTTGCCGTTGCCGATGAGGTCGGCGCGGCCCATGCGTTTCAACGCTTCCCGCAGCATCGGCCAGTTTTCCGCGTCGTGGTAGCGCAGGAAGGCCTTGTGCAGCCGCCGCTGGCTGAGCTTCTTTGCCGTGAAGACGGATTCGCTGCCCCGGCCGACCTTGTGCAGCGGGTCCTTGCCGGAATGGTACATGGCCGTCGCCACCGCCATGGGCGAGGGCAGGAAGGCCTGCACCTGGTCGGGACGGAAGCCGTTGCGTTTCAGCCACAGGGCCAGGTTGAGCATGTCCTGGTCCGTCGTGCCGGGGTGGGCGGCGATGAAGTAGGGGATGAGATACTGCTCCTTGCCGGCCTCTTTCGAGTACTTGTCGAACAGCGCCTTGAAGCGGTCGTAGGTGCCGATGCCGGGCTTCATCATTTTTGACAGGGGGCCGGCCTCGGTGTGCTCCGGCGCGATCTTCAGGTAGCCGCCGACGTGGTGGGTGACCAGCTCCTTGATGTATTCCGGCGATTTCACCGCCAGGTCGTAGCGCAGCCCCGAGCCGATGGTGATCTTCTTCACCCCGGCAAGGCTGCGGGCGCGCCGGTACAGCTTGATGAGGGGGCCGTGGTCGGTGCCGAGGTTGTGGCACACGTCTGGATAGACGCAGGAGGGCTTGCGGCAGGCGGCTTCCACCTCCCGCGACTTGCAGGCCAAGCGGTACATATTGGCGGTCGGGCCGCCCAGGTCGGAGATGTGGCCGGTGAAAGCCGGGGAGGTGTCGCGGATGGCCTCGATCTCGCGGATGATGGAATCCTCCGAGCGGCTCTGGATGATGCGGCCCTCGTGCTCGGTGATGGAGCAGAAGGTGCAGCCGCCGAAGCAGCCGCGCATGATGGTCACCGAGTGCTGGATCATCTCGAAGGCCGGCAGCTTGGCCTTGCCGTAGGCGGAGTGGGGTACGCGCGAGTAGGGCAGGCCGTAGACCTTGTCCATTTCCGCCGTGGTGAGCGGGATGGGCGGCGGGTTGAGCCACACGTCGCGGTCGCCGTGGCGCTGGATCAGGGCGCGGGCGTTGCCGGGATTGGTTTCCAGGTGCAGCACCCGCGAGGCGTGGGCGTACAGCACCGGGTCGGCCTTCACCTGTTCGTAGGCGGGCAGGCGGATGACGGTGGCGGCCGGGTCCAGCTTGGGTTTCCGGTTGAAGCGGATCGGCGTTGCGGTCTCGTCCTGGGCGCAGGCGGGCGGCGCTTCGTCGTAAGGGTTGGGATGGGGCACCACCACGCCAGGGTGGTCCACGTCGCTGGAGTCGATTTCCGTCCAGCCGTCCGGCACGCCTTTCCGCAAGAAGGCGGTGCCGCGCAGGTCGGTGAGGTTGCCGATGGGCTCGCCCTTGGCCAGGCGGTGGGCGATCTCCACCACGGCGCGCTCGCCGTTGCCGTACACCAGCAGGTCGGCCTTGGCGTCCACCAGCACCGAGCGGCGCACGGTGTCGGACCAGTAGTCGTAGTGGCCGATGCGGCGCAGGGACGCTTCGATGCCGCCGATGACCAGCGGCACGTGCTTGTAAGCCTCGCGGCAGCGCTGGGAATAGACCAGCACACTGCGGTCCGGCCGCTTGCCGCCTTCGCCGTCGGGGGTATAGGCGTCGTTGGAGCGGATGCGGCGGTCGGAGGTGTAGCGGTTGACCATGGAGTCCATGTTGCCGCCGGTGACGCCGAAGAACAGCTTGGGCTCGCCCAGCCGCTTGAAATCCTCTGCTGAGGTCCAGTCCGGCTGGGCGATGATGCCGACGCGGAAGCCGTGGGTTTCCAGCAGGCGGCCGATCAGGGCCATGCCGAAGCTGGGATGGTCGACGTAGGCGTCGCCGGTGACGAGCACGACGTCGCAGGCGTCCCAGCCGAGGGCGTCCATTTCGCTGCGGGACATGGGCAGTTGCGGGGCCACGCCGAAGCGCTTGGCCCAATAGGGGCGGTGGGAGAATAGATCGGGGGCGGTGTGCATGGCAGGCCGGCTGCTGCGGTTAAGGCCGCTATTGTACGCCAGTCGGCGGGGCCGGAGCGCTGGTATCCGAGCGAATTAGTGGGAATTTTGCGGCGGCCAAAACGCTATCGCGGTCAGGGCGATGCTTGCCGGCATTTCGCCGTCCCGCCAGACGCGATTAAGGCTTTGGGGCGAAGGCCGGAATGCCGTTGACTAGCAGCGCTTCGAATTGAGGCGTGGGCACCGGACGGCTATGGAGAAAGCCCTGGCCTTGGTCGCAGCCTTCCAGGCGCAAGAACTCTTGCTGCTCCAGGGTCTCGATGCCCTCGGCGATGACCGTGAAGCCCAGGCTCTTGCCCAGGGCAATGATGGCTTTGGCGATGGCCGTGTCGTTTTCGTCGTGGGGCAGGTCGTTGACGAAGGAGCGGTCGATTTTCAGCTTGTCGATGGGCAGCCGCTTGAGATACATCATGGAGGAGTAGCCGGTGCCGAAATCGTCGATGGCCAGTTTTACGCCCAGGCTGCGCAGCTCTTCCAGCACGGCTAGCGCGTGGTCGATGCGCCGGGAAATGAAGGTTTCGGTGATTTCCAACTCCAGCGCTTCCGGTTCCAGGCCGGTTTCGGCCAGTGCCTGGCGCACGGTATCGACGAATTCCGCGCGTTCGAACTGAGGGCCGGCGATATTGACCGAAATGCTGTGCAAGGGCAGGCCGGCGTCGCGCCAGGCTTTGGCCTGGCGGCAGGCGGTGCGCAGCACCCATTCGCCGATGGGGATGATGAGCCCGCTTTCCTCCGCTATCGGGATGAACTTGCCCGGCGAAATGGAGCCGAGTTCGGGATGCTGCCAGCGTATCAAGGCTTCCGCGCCGACAATGGCGCCGCCGTTCAGCATGACTTGCGGCTGGTAGTGCAGCACCAGCTCGTTTTTGCCGAGGGCTTGGCGCAGGTGGGTTTCCATGAACAACCGCTCGAAAGAGCTGGCGGTGAGTTCGGCGGAATAATAATGGTAGGCGTTGCGGCCTTGTTCCTTGGCTTGGTACATGGCCGATTCGGCATTGCGGATCAGCGTTTGAACATCGTCGCCGTCGCCGGGGCAGATGGCGATGCCGACGCTGGCGGTGATATAGAACTCGTGGCCGTGAGCTTGCAGCGGCTCGCTGAGCACTTCCAGGGTTTGGCGCGCGATTTTGCTCAGTTGTTGCGCGTCTTCCGTCTCCTCCACCAGCAAGGCAAACTGGTCGCCCACCAAGCGCGCCAGGGTGTCGCTGCGCCGTATGGTATGACGCAGCCGCTTGGCTACCTCTTGCAGCAGGGCGTCGCCGGCCGGGTGGCCTAAGCTGTCGTTGATTTGCTTGAAGCGGTCCAGGTCGAACACCAACACGCCGACAATGCGCTTTTCCTGCTGCGCGCAGGCGATGGCATGGTCTAGCAATTCGTTGAACAAGCGCCGGTTGGGCAGTTCCGTCAGCGGGTCGTGGTTGGCCAGGTAGTCCAGCTGGCGCTGGGCTTCCTTGATTTCGCTGATGTCGGAAAATACCGCGATGTAGTTGAGGATGGCGTTGTCTTGATCCTTGACCGTGCTGATGGTCAGCAACTCGGGATAAATTTCGCCGTTTTTGCGGCGGTTCCAGATTTCGCCGCGCCAGCGGCCGTTGCTGAGCACCGATTGCCAGAGTTCGGCATAGAATTCCTTGCCGTGGCGGCCCGAGCTGAGAAAGCGGGGGTTTTGGCCCAGCACCTCCGCCTCGCTGTAGCCGGTGATTTCGCTGAAGGCTTGGTTGATGGCCTCGATGTTGCCGTTCTTGTCGGTGATGACGATGCCCTGGATGGTGTTTTCGAACATCGTCGCGGCTTGGCGCTGGCGCTTTTCCCCGTGCCGGCGCTGGATCGCCGAAGCGATGACGGCGGCGGCGGCCAGCAGGGCGCCCACTTCGTGCACGGACCATTGCCTTTCGTGGGCGCAGTCGTCGAAGCTGACGAAGCCCCACCAGGCGTCTTCCATGAAGATGGGCACCGATAGGGTGGATTTGATGCCTTCTTGCGCCAGGATAGCCCTTTCCTCGGGCGGCAGTTCGGACACTTTGCTGGCGATAACCTGGTGGCTGCTGAGCAATTCCTGCCAGCGGTTGAAGCCGTTGTGGCGATAGGGGGTGTTTTGCAAGCGGGGGTCGTCGATTTGCGGCCTTATGCCCTCGGCGACCCATTCGTAACGCAGGCTGCATAGGGTTTCGCCGGCATCGTCCTCGCTATTCTCGAACACGCTGGTGCGGCTGACTTCGGCGGCGCGGCCCAAGCGCTCCACCACCGTGTTGATGACCTGGTCCATCTGTTCGGCGCGCAGCAGCAGGCTGGCACAGAAGCTGACCGCATCCAGAATGCAGTCGCGCCGCCGCAGCTGCGTTTCCACCGAGCGCCGCTCGATTTCCGATGCGGCCATGGCGCAGAGCAATTCCAGCAATTTCTGCCGTTGCGGGCTTAAATGCAGCTTTCTTTGGCTGAAGACCGCGAATAGGCCCAGCAATCCGCTTTGTTGATCGGTGATGGGCAGCGCCAAGTAATCGGTCGGCGGAGTGTCGGTCAGCAGCGGATTATTCTGGCTCAGGCACTCGACGTTGCGCTCGCAATGGGCGCATTCGTCCGGATTCATGATGTGGCGGCAGGGGGGGTGCGGCAGCTGGTAGCGGAAGTTGGGGGCGGGGGCGCCGTTCGAGAAGACGGAAACCGTATCGACATAGGCGCCGTCTTCCAGCGCTCCAATCATGCAAACATCCGCATCCAGCCATTCCGAGGTCCAGCGTACGATGTTGTCCAGCAGTTGCCGTCCTGTGGCGCCGGCGATGGCGGCTACTAGGGTTTCCAGGGTCGCTACGTCTTGCCTGGTCTCACCGAGTAAGGTTGTTTGGTTGATTGCGTCCATCTTGGCGATTTGCTGGATCCGGTGGTCAGTGCCTCCTTGGCTGTGAGGTGGACGGTAAATTAGCCTGGAGCGGGGCGATAAACGCGCCACCTTTGTGGTTTATGTCATCTCGCCGCAATTATCTCATGGGATAGCGGCGATTGTTAGCAATGCGATTGAGCTTAAGGGATAGGGCCACTACAATCGCGCGACTATTTACGAGGGGAAAACCAGGAACCGTGCAGACCGACGAAATTCGCTTACGCGCCGCCGAGTTGATCGACGCCGGCCGTTATATTCACGGCCGTGGCTGGGTGCCGGCCACCAGCGGCAATTTTTCCGCCCGTTTGAGCGACGGACGTATCGCCATCACCGTGTCCGGTCGGCACAAAGGGCATTTGACGTCGGACGACATCATGCTGGTGGACGAGGAAGGGCGCTCCCTGGACGGCAAGAAACCGTCCGCGGAAACCTTGCTGCATACCTCGCTGTATCGGCGCTATCCCGCCGTGAACGCGGTGCTGCATCCCCATTCGCCCGGCTCGGTATTGGCTTCCCGCTTGTTTCAAGACGAAATCGTGTTGGAGGACCATGAGCTGTTGAAGGCTTTGCCGGGAATCGATACCCACGAATCGCGCGTGGCGGTGCCTATTTTTCCCAACGACCAGAATATCAACCGCTTGGCGTTGCGGGTGGACGAGTATCTGGAACTGCATGGCGATAGCCACGGTTACATTATCGCCGGACACGGCTTTTATACCTGGGGCGCTTCGGTGGCGGACGCCTTGCGTCACCTGGAAGCGCTGGAGTTTTTGTTCGATCTCGAGATTCGCCTGCACGGAGTGAAAAAGCCATGAGTCTACTTGCCGTTTACGCCGACACCGGTGCCGCGCCGCTCGAAGTGACGGGCGATTTCTCCGCCATGGCCGAGAGCCTCGGCGCCATCGGCGTGCGTTTCGAGCGCTGGACCGCCGCTGCGCCTTTGGCCGAGGACGCCCCTCAGGAGGCGATTTTGGCCGCTTACGCCGAGTCGGTGGAGCGCCTGAAGGGGGTGTACGGCTTCCAGTCGGCCGACGTTATCAGTGTCACCCCGGAGTTCCCGGAGAAAGTCGCCCTGAGGCAGAAGTTCCTGTCCGAGCACACCCACATCGACTTCGAGGTGCGCTTTTTCGTCGGCGGGCGCGGCCTGTTTTTCCTGCACCCGGACGATAAGGTTTACGCCGTGCTGTGCGAGCAGGGGGATTTGATCAGCGTGCCGGCCGATGTGAAGCACTGGTTCGACATGGGCGCAGAGCCCGAGCTGAAATGCATTCGCTTATTCACCACGCCGGACGGCTGGGTGGCCCAATTCACCGGCGACGACATTGCGGAGCGCCTTCCCAAGCTGGAGCAATTCTTGGCGGAGCATCGCCCATGATTGAAGTCGTGCTCACCGATATCGAAGGCACCACATCGTCCCTCTCTTTCGTCAAGGACGTGTTGTTTCCCTACGCTCGCCAGCATATGGCGGCGTTTGTGCAAGCCCACGCCGATGAGGCCGCGGTGCGGTGTTTGCTGGACGATGTGGCCGCCGCCGTGGGGCGGCCGTTGAGCGACGGCGACGCCGTGGAGCAGTTGTTGCGCTGGATAGACGAGGACCGCAAGATCACGCCGTTGAAAGCTTTGCAGGGGCTGATTTGGGAGGACGGCTACCGGCGGGGCGATTTTACCGGCCATGTCTATGAGGACGCGGTGCGCCGTTTACGGGAATGGCATGGCCGGGGGGTGCGTTTGTACGTATTTTCCTCCGGCTCCGTCCACGCGCAAAAACTGTTGTTTGGGCATACCGCCTATGGCGATTTGACGCCGTTGTTCTCCGGTTATTTCGACACCAATGTGGGTGCCAAACAGGACGCGGAGTCCTATCGCTGCATCGCCAAGTCGATCGCTGTCCCGCCTCAGTCGGTGTTGTTTCTCTCGGATATACGCGGCGAATTGGATGCGGCCCAGGCCGCCGGCATGGCTACCGCATGGCTGGTGCGTGACGGCGATGTCGACCCTGCCGCGGCGCACAGTCAAGTGCGGGATTTCGACGGGATCGCTTGCGAATTCGGTTGAGGACGACGGCGGGCGGACGCTCGCCGGCTGCTAGAGAATGCAGCAGGTGAGCTGGAAAGGGATGTCGTTTTCCGCTTGAACGGAGCGGCCGGCGGTGGAGAATTCCAGAAAGCGGACGGTGAAGCGATGTTTGCCGCCGCTGATTTCCACGTAATAGGGCAGTTGGCGCGGGATGCCGACGCGGATCAGCTGGTAGGGCAGCCCTTTGTCCAGATTCTGCTGATAGAAGCCCGCCGTGGAAACTTCGTTGGTGTGGTTGGTGCTGTAGCGGATCAGCCACAGGATGGTGTCGGTGGCATGGCGTATGGTATCGAAGGAACGCAGCCAGCGTTCCAGATCCTGCTTGCGTTGCGCGTCGGGTTGATCAAGCCAGTAGTGATAGGCTGGCAGGTCGAACACGCAGGTGCCGCCGGGAATGGCGCTGCGTTGCGAGATGCTTTTAAACAGCTCGTTTTCCATCAGGCCGCCGCCGATCTTGCCGCTGATGGCGTAAACCTCCTTGCTGAGCACTTCCAGGTCTTGCAAGGTCTGGCGTAAGACGCCATGGTCTATGGCTTGGCTGTCGGCTACCCGCGACAAGGCGTTGGTGTGGCGATCCAGTTCTTTGATGATTTCCGACTTGAGGTCGTTGCGGCCGAAAATCGCCAGGATATCCAGCAGGCTGGAGATCACGGCGCGGCTATCCCATACGGTGCTGCCCCGCATGAAATGTTCGGTTTGCTGAAACAATTGTTCGAGTCGCATTAGGACGCGAATCCGCTCGTTCAGCGGGAACTCATAATAGATAAGATCGCTCAAGTTGTGAGACCAGCCAATTTAGGGGAAGTCGGTCGCATTCAGGATAATCCATTCCTTATCGTGCGGCTCTAATTCTCGTGAACATTCTGACGCATCCCATTGATTAGTCAATAGCAAAGGGCGCTGCGCAGCGGTTGGCGCGTCAGTCATGGGCGTCGGCGTCGGTCTGGTTGGCGGCAATGGATAAATAACGCCGATGCAAAGTCGCCACTTGCTTCTCCAACTCCGCTAGGCCGCCATCGTTGCGGATCATGTCGTCGGCCGCCGCCAGCCGCGCCTGTCGCGTCCACTGGGCGGCCAGAATTTGCCCGATGCGGCCGTCGTCCAAGCCGTTCCTTGCTCGTACCCGTTGATATTGCAAGACCTCCGGTACGTCTACCACTAACACCCGATCCACAAAATGGCGGCTGTCGGTTTCGAACAGCAGGGGAATGGTCAAAATGCAATAGGCGGTGTTCAATTCGGCCGTCGCTTCTTGCAGGGAGGCGAAAACCAAGGGATGCAGCAACGCTTCCAAGCGCAAGCGTTGCGGTGGCTGGGCGAATACCAGGTCGCGCAGTTTGGCTCGGTCGATGGCGCCTCTAGGGTCGAGTACCGTTTGGCCGAAATGCTCGGCGATGGCCTTATGCCCCGGCTGGCCTGGCGCCGTCAATCCGTGGGCGATTTCATCGGCATCCAGGACAGGGACGCCCAGGGCGGCGAATAGGCGGCCGACCGTGGTTTTACCGCTGCCGATGCCGCCGGTTAAGCCAATGCGCAACATGGTGGGGATGGGTGGCCTTTACGCGCCGTATTCAGCGCAGGTAGATATCGAGTATGGATTGTCCCCAGAGCAAGGCGATCCAGCCGGCGGCCGCCAGGAACGGGCCGAACGGCATGGGCACGTTGCGGTCGCGCCCCCGCAGCAGGATCAGCGCGATGCCGGCGACGGCCCCCACGAGGGACGACAGCAAAATTATCAGCGGCAGCATGGTCCAGCCCGTCCAGGCGCCCAATGCCGCCAACAGCTTGAAATCGCCGTAGCCCATCCCCTCTTTGCCGGTGGCCAAGCGAAACAGGTGGTAGACGCCCCACAAACTCAGGTAGCCTGCGGCTGCGGCGGCGATGGCTGCGTGACTGTCGACGAAAACGTTTCCCAAGCTCAATAGCAGTCCCAGCCATAACAACGGCAGCACAATGGCGTCCGGCAACAGTTGGTGTTCCAGGTCGATTAGCGCAAGGCTCAGCAAGGCCCAGGTGAACAGCAACGCGCACAGGGCTTGTTCGCCATAGCCGTAGCGCCAAGCCACCGCCGCCGACAAGACGGCGGTAAGCAGCTCGATCAGCGGGTAACGCCAGGCGATGGCGGCTCCGCAACTAGAGCAACGGCCGCGTAGCGCCAAATAACTAAGCAAAGGAATATTGTGTATCGCTCGCACCGCGGCGCCGCAGTTTGGGCAGTGAGAGCCTGGGGTCAGCAAATTGTAGTTCGCCTGCGGACCGTCGTTTTCCTGCGGTAGGCCCAGATATTCGCGGCATTCCCGTTTCCAGCGGGTTTCCATCATGCGCGGCAGGCGGTGAATCACGACATTGAGAAAGCTGCCCACGGCCAAACCCGCCACGGCCGTCAATGCGACGAACAACAAGGGCTGTTGTTTTAACAGGGTGATCAGTTCCATGGACGCGTCCTGGCTTGGGTTAGGTGACGGCGCCCATTTTGAAAATCGGCAGGTACATGGCGACGATCAAGCCGCCGATGACTACGCCCAAAAACGCCATGATCATGGGTTCGAGCAAACTGGTGAGGGCGTCCACGGCGTTGTCGACCTCCTCTTCGTAAAAGTCCGCCACCTTGCCCAGCATGCTGTCGAGGGAGCCCGATTCTTCGCCGATGGCGATCATCTGTATCACCATATTGGGAAAAATGCCGGACTGGCGCATGGACAATTGCAGCTGCTGTCCGTTGGAGACGTCGTCGCGCATTTTCATGATGGCGTCGTAATACACGATGTTGCCCGACGCGCCGGCTACCGATTTGAGCGCTTCCACCAGCGGAACGCCGGCAGCGGACATGGTCGACAGGGTGCGGGCGAAACGGGCCACTGCCGCTTTGTTGAGGATCGAGCCGATGGGACCGAGGCGCAACATCAATCGATCCAGCCGGTTGTTAAATTCTTTGGAGTTTTGCTTCAGGCTTTTGAAGCCGTAAATCATGCCGCCGATGACGCCGAGTATGTAGTACCAGGTGTTCACTAAGCCATGGGATAGGCCAACGACGAATTGTGTGAATGCCGGTAGTTCTGCGCCGAATCCCTTGAACAGCTCTTCAAACGTGGGTACGACGAAAATCAGCAAAATGGCGGTGACGATGCCCGCCACCACCAGCACGGCGACGGGGTAGAACAAGGCTTTCTTGATTTTCGCCTTGAGCGATTCGGTTTTTTCCAGGTAAGTGGCGATTTTGTGCAGCAAGCCTTCCAAAATACCCGCTTGCTCGCCGGCCGCGACCAGGTTGCAGTACAGTTCGTTGAACTGGAGAGGGTATTTGCGCAGGGTTTCGGCCAAGGTATTGCCGCTTTCCACGTCGGATTTGATGCCCAGGATCAAATCCTGCATGGCGGGGTTTTCATGGCCGCGTCCAACGATTTCGAAGGCGGTGACCAGCGGCACGCCGGCCGTCATCATGGTCGCCAACTGCCGGCTGAACAGGGCGATGTCCTTGGCTGTGATATTGGCTTTGGCTTTGCCGAACAGGGGCTTCGGTTTTAGTTTGACTTTCGTTGGCTTGAGACCCTGACGCCGTAATTCCGCGCGAACGGCTAATTCATTTTTGCCGGCCAGTTCGCCCGTAATTTTCTTGCCGGTCTTGTCGGTGGCGACGTAATTGAAATAGATTTGTTCTTCAGCTGCCATGGGGCGCTAGATCCTTTCGCTGGGTCGGTTTCGGCTGATTCGCTGCGGCCAGTTCCGGCGTGTGTTAAGCGCGGGGCGCGCGAGTGGCCGATTTTTTTATATGTAATTCACAGTCATTTTTACCACTTTTCCGTGGCAAAAGGTAACGCCTTTAGGGGGCGGCTGTAGCGTCACCAGGTCTCAAAACGACGTCAGGCGTAGCCCTATCATCGCTTGTTGGCCCAACTGGCGGAAGTGGCCGAAATTTTCCGGGTCTAGTGCTTGTCCGCTGGTAGCCCGGTCTGCATAAAGGAGCCCGATGGGCTTGCGGGTCAGGCTTAGGGGGAAAAGAAAGCATTCTTGTCTGCCTAGCACCGTTTGAATGGGTTGGGTGAACAAGTTGCGTGCCTCGGCGTCGCTATCCGGTTTGATCCACAGGGCTTCCGACTGGTTCAGCGCATGCATAAACAAATGGAGGGGCTGAGCGTCGAGTTCCACTTGTATGGGCAGGTGGCTGCCGGCCGCCGCCCAGCCGTGGGAGGATTTCTCTTTCAGGAATCGTCGATCAGGGCTTACCAAGGCGAAAAAAGTACGATCCATGCCCAATCCACGGTGGATGCTTTCCAAAATCAACTCGAACAAGACGTTGATGTTGAATTGGCCGCTGAGCAGGTTGGTAATGTCCTGGTGCATGCGGATCAATTGGGCGCTGGGATCGGTCGCAGCGACGGCCGCGGCCTCGGCAACGGACTCCGCGGCGTGTTCGCCGGAAGTTCGCGTCGGAATGAGCTTGGCCGCTTCGTTTGCGCCCAGTTGCAGGGCGATTTCCGCCGCCAGTTTGGCATTTTTTTTCACCAGCTCCTGCACCGTACGCACCGGCTTATTCAACAGATGGGCCAGGTCATGGATCGCTTTGCGCGTGGCGGGGCCTTCCCAGCCGCCTTGTTCGGCAGTGCGGGCCAGGGTGTCGCATTGTTTGACCAGGTTTACCCGCTCGGGATTGTGCGATTTACCGCCGAAGACCTCCTCCGTGAGCCCCGCCAAGCGCCAAGTCTTGCTCATGGCCGCGCCCAACTGTTGCAGGGTGAAGCCTAATATTCGCCGTTCCGCCTTTTCCGCCGGCAGATTTTCGCCCCGAATGGCTTCCTCGATTTCCAGGCCCTTGGTTTCCTCGAAGCAGGAAAAAGCGATTCGGCCGATATTGAACAGCAGGGTGGCGATGAATACTTCCTCCGGCGAAGGGTCTTGCATGAGCAGCGCCATGGAGCGGGCCTGGGTTGCTGCGTGCAGGGAGCGGGCGATTTCTTCGCTGGCCCGCTGCTTGTTGCGCGCCGACTGCATGGCCTCGATAAAGGTGCAGGTGAGGGCCATTTCGTGGATCAGCTTGGTGCCGAGTACGACAGCGGCGCGCGTCAGGGTGGACACGCGCTGCCCCAGCGGGTTGTAGAGCGAGCTATTGCTCAGCTTGAGGATTTTGGCCGTCAGCGTGGTGTCTTCCATGATGATGCGGGCCAGTTCCGTGGCCCCCGTGTCTTCGTCGTCGATGGCGCTGTTGATGCGCTGGACCGTATTGGAGAATATCGGAATCTCCTCGCGGCAAAGCCAGTCGCTCCATTCGTTGAGCGTGCGTGGTGTGTAGGCTCTGGCTTTTACGATAGCGCTCATGGTGCCGTGGGATATAACAAGATTAGCGAAAAAGCTCCTTCTAATATATTGGAAGTTTAGCCTAGTAGAGACGTCGTTTCCTAGTGAAGTTGTCGGCTATAACGCACGAATCTTAAGCACCTGGGCCTCGAGACTTGCGAGGTGGGAGCGCAAGTCCGCCAATTTTTCCCTTTCCTTGGCGACTACGTCGGCCGGCGCCTTGTCCACGAAAGCCGGATTTTCCAGCTTGCCTTCCAGGCGCGGCAGTTCCTTCTGCAATTTTTGAATTTCCTTGTCCAGCCGCGCCAGTTCCGCGTCCTTGTCGATGAGGCCGGCCATGGGGATGAGAAGCTTCAGGTCGCCCACCAGGGCGATGGCCGATTCCGGCGCGGTCTCGCTTTCATCCAGCCAACGCACGCTGCCGGTGCGGCCCAGTTTTTCGATGAGGATGGCGTTGCGTTCCAGCCGCGCCGCATCCTCCGCGGCGCCGCCCTGCAGCAGCACCGGCAGAGCCTTGGAAGGAGCGATGTCCATTTCGCCGCGGATGCGGCGCAGGCCGAGGATGAACTCCATGGCCCAGGCCATCTCGCTTTCGCCAGCAGCGTCCTGCCAGTGGGCTTCGACGACGGGGTAGGGCTGCAGCATGAGGGTGGCGCCGGACTTGCCCGCCAAGGGAGCTACCCGCTGCCAAATCTCTTCCGTAATGTAAGGCATGATGGGGTGGGCCAGGCGCAACAGGGTTTCCAGCACCTGCACCAGGGTCTGGCGGGTGCCGCGCTGCTGGGCGGCATCATCGCTTTGCAGGCTCACCTTGGCCGCTTCCAGATACCAGTCGCAGTACTCGTTCCAGGTGAATTCGTAAATGGCCTGGGCCGCCAGGTCGAAGCGGTAGCCGTCCAGGGCTTCCTGGGTGGCGGCGATGGCTTGCTGCAAGCGCGAGCGGATCCAGCGGTCCGGCAGGCTGTAGACGCATTCGCCGGCAAGACCGGTGTCCTGGCCTTCGGTGTTCATCAGCACGTAGCGTGCCGCGTTCCACAGCTTGTTGCAGAAGTTGCGGTAGCCTTCCACCCGGCCCATGTCGAACTTGATGTCGCGGCCGGTGGAGGCCAGCGATGCGAAAGTGAAGCGCAGGGCGTCGCAACCGTAGGCGGCGATGCCGTCGGGGAATTCCTTGCGGGTGCGCTTTTCGATCTTCTCCGCCATCTGCGGCTGCATGAGGCCGGCGGTGCGTTTCGCCACCAGCTCGTCCAGGGCGATGCCGTCGATGATATCCAAGGGGTCCAGCACGTTGCCTTTGGACTTGGACATTTTCTGGCCTTCCGAGTCGCGCACCAGGCCGTGCACGTAGACGGTCTTGAACGGCACCTGCGGCGAGCCGTCCTCGTGCTTCATGAAGTGCATGGTCATCATCACCATGCGCGCCACCCAGAAGAAAATGATGTCGAAGCCGGTCACCAGCACGTCGGTGGGGTGGAAGGTTTTCAGCTCCGGCGTCTGGTCCGGCCAGCCCAGGGTGGAGAAGGTCCACAGGGCGGAAGAGAACCAGGTGTCCAGCACGTCGTCGTCCTGGCGGAGGATTTCGTTGGCGTCCAGGCGGTGCTTGGCGCGCACTTCCGCCTCGTTGCGGCCGACGTAGACGTGGCCGCGGGTGTCGTACCAAGCCGGGATGCGGTGGCCCCACCACAGTTGGCGGGAGATGCACCAGTCCTGGATGTCGCGCATCCAGGAGAAATAGAGGTTTTCGTATTGCTGCGGCACGAAGCGGATGCGGCCGTCTTCCACCGCGGCGATGGCCGGTTTGGCCAGCTCCTTGGCGTTGACGTACCACTGGTCGGTGAGCCAGGGCTCGATGATGACGCCGGAGCGGTCGCCGCGCGGCACTTTCAACGTGTGCGGGTCGATTTTTTCCAGCAGGCCTTGGGCGTCCAGTTCGGCGACGATCTGCTTGCGCGCTTCGAAGCGTTCCAGGCCCGCATAGGCGGCCGGGGCTTTTTCGCCGTGGGCGCCGGCGTAGCCCTCGAAGGTGAGTACGGTGAATTCCGCCAGGATGCGGGCGTCCTTGTCCAGCACGTTGATCAGCGGCAGGTTGTGGCGCTTGCCCACTTCGTAGTCGTTGAAGTCGTGGGCCGGGGTGATCTTGACGCAGCCGGTGCCGAATTCCGGGTCCACATAGTCGTCGCCGACGATGGGGATTTCCCGGCCGGTGATGGGCAGCTTGATGGTCTTGCCGATCAGGTGCTGATAGCGCTCGTCTTCCGGGTGGACGGCGACCGCCGTATCGCCCAGCATGGTTTCCGGCCGGGTGGTGGCCACCACCAGATGGCCGGATCCGTCCGCCAGCGGGTAGCGGAAGTGCCACATCGAGCCTTTTTCTTCCTCGTTCAGCACTTCCAGGTCGGAAATGGCGGTGTGCAGCTTGGGGTCCCAGTTGACCAGGCGTTTGCCGCGGTAGATTAGGCCGTCGTCGTAAAGGCGCACGAAGGCTTCCTGCACGGCGCGGGACAGGCCCTCGTCCATGGTGAAGCGCTCGCGGGTCCAGTCCACCGAAGAGCCCAGCCGGCGCAGCTGGCGGGTGATGGTGCCGCCGGATTCGGCCTTCCACTCCCACACCTTTTCCAGAAACTTATCGCGCCCCAGGTCGTGGCGGGTGACGTTCTGCGCCGCCAACTGCCGTTCCACCACCATCTGGGTGGCGATGCCGGCGTGGTCGGTGCCCACTTGCCACAGGGTGTTGCGGCCCTGCATGCGGCGATAACGCACCAGGGTGTCCATCACCGTGTTGTTGAAACCGTGCCCCATGTGCAGGCTGCCGGTGACGTTGGGCGGCGGAATGGCGATGCAGAAGGACTCGCCCTGGCCGGACGGGGCGAAATAGCCCTGTTGTTCCCAGGTCTGGTACCAGCGTTGTTCGATGGCGTGCGGGGTGTAGGTTTTTTCCATGGGGGTATCGGCGTGGACGGTTCTGGAATTGATCGGGAGGGCCAAGGCCCAAAGCCGCGATTATACCGCCCAGGGCGGTTTAGGTCAGAATCGGCCGCGCGCAAGCCATGGCAGACCAGGGTAGCGGTGCGCCATGCGCGCCTGACGACGAAGCGAGGTAGCCCGGATGGGGCGCAGCGGATCCGGGCTACCGGCGTCGGCGGGTTAAGGCGCCACCACCAGTCCCCAAGGGTAATGCCCCACGGCGATGGACTTGGTGACTTTATGGCTTTCCAGGTCGATGACGGAAATGTCGTTGCTGGCGCCGTTGGCGCTGTAGAGGTGTTTCTGGTCGGGGCTGAAGGCGATGTTCCACACTCGTTGGCCCACCAGCAGGTAGTCCTTCACTTCCAGCTTCTTGGCGTCGATCACCGCCACCCGGTTGGCCGGGCCCAGGGCCACGTAGGCCCACTGGCCGGCGTCGTCCAGTTTTACGCCCACCGGTTGGATTTTTTCCTGGGGCACGCCGGGCACTTGGAAGGCGATGGTCTTGATGGGCTGGCGCGAGGCCACGTCGAATACCGCCACGTTGCCGCCCATTTCCGAGGTGACCCACAGTTGCTTGCTGTCGGCGCTGAAGGCGGCGGCGCGGGGGCGGCCGTCCACCAGGCTGTTGTCCGCCACTTCCAGGGTTTGCGCGTCGATCCAGTGCGCCATATTGGTGGTCTCGCTGGTGCACACCACCCAGCGGCCGTCCGGGCTGGCGGCCACGCCCTCGGGTTCGACTCCCATGGGGAGCTGCTTGAGGATTTTCTTGTCGGCGATGTCCGCCACCGTCAGCTGGTTGTCGTCTTCGTTGGAGACGAACAGGCGCTTGCCGTCCGGGGACAGCGCGAAGGTTTCCGGGTCGCGCCCGCCGGGCAGTTTGCCGACCACTTTGAGCGTGTCCGCGTCGAGAATCTGGATGGCATGGCTGTCGCTGGCGGCGACGTAGAGTTGCTTGCCGTCACGGCTCAAGGCGATCCCGCGCGGTCTCAGGCCCACCTTGGCGGTTTTCACCCGCTTGCCGCCGATGCCGTCGACCACCGCTACGGCGTTGTCTTTTTCCAGGGTGACGTAGACGGTTTCCGCCGCGGCGGGCACCGCCACCGCCGCCATCATCAAACCCACTGCTAAAGCTGATCTCGACATGGTTTTATACTCCGTTCATCGTAAACGACACTTGGACTCCGGTTCGTCGAAGCCCAGGGTGTCCATTTCGTTCTTCTGGTGCAGGAACCCTTCCAGCGGCGCCACCGCTACCAGGGAGCGGCTGTCGGCCAGCAGCATGGGTTGGCGCAACTGGCCGTCCCAGCGGCGGAAGGATAGGGGCTTGCCTTTGAAACCGGCCAGGGCGAAGGCGTCGCTGCGCAGGTAGTCGCGCACCTTGGCGAATTCCACCGATTTCGCGCGGGTGGCGGCTTCGCCGACGGCGCGCACCGCCAGCCAGGCGGCGTAATCCTCGTCCTGCATCCAGCGGCCTGCCTGGGCGCGGAAGCGGTTTTGCAACTGCACCGCGCCCCATTGCTCGTGGGCGCGGTGCCAGGCGGCCGGCACCAGGCCTTGGGTGCCGGTCACCGGGCGCGGCAGCGAGGTGCGATAGGACAGGTAGTCGCCGAAGTCGCCCGCTTCGTCCGCCACCACCAGGATGTCGTAGTCCACGTCCTGGGTGAAGGACGCCACTTCCGACTGCGCCGTGCGGCGGGCGTCGTAGTCGTGGCTCCAGGCCCGTTCCTCGACGATTTTGACGCCGAATTTCTTGGCGGCACGCTTGTAGGCCGCCGCCAGCAGTTTGTCTTCCTCTGTCGGCCCGACCACCAAAAACCACTCTTTCCAGCGCTTGAAATGGCTGTATTGGGCCAAGGCGTCGGCGCGCATGGCGCGGCTGGGCATCAAGTGCAGGGTGTTGGCGCGGCATTGCTCGTTGCGCAAGGCATCGTCCGGGGCGGCCGCGTTGTAGATGAGGTCGTCCGCCGCTTCCGGTAAGTCGGCCAGCGTTAGCAGTTGCGCCGCCGGCAGGTCGACGATGACGTGGTGCGCGCCGTTGCCGGCCGTTTGTTTGTAAGCGCTCGCCACGTCGCCGTCCTGCGGCACCCGCACCTCTTTCAGCGTGAAATGCTGCTTGGTGAACTGGCCGGTGGTGTTGTTGTCGACAATGGCCAGTCGCGCGCCTTGCAGGCCTTTGTCCGTGACGACGGGGTCCAGGTTGGACAAAGCCGGCGGCGCTTCGTGTTCTTGGGTGAGGTAAACGATTTCCAGGGTTTGGCCCGTCGGCGCGGCGGGCGAAGCGGCCGGTTTGGTTTTGGGCGCGGCGGCGGCTTCCAGCGCCGTTAGTAGCGCCAGGCTGCAGAGCCAGCCGGTTTTGCGGAAAAGTGGGTGGGTTGCCATGCGGGGTCTTGTCCAATGGTGTCGCGTCGATTTCGCCAGCGTCCGGCGGCGTCAAAGCTTAGGCCACCGGGGCGTTTTCGTCAGCCATTTTGGCATAGGATGGATTGGGAAAAACTCCCGTTTCATGCGCTATTGCGTTCGTTTTTGCGCGGACGTATACTTCGGTCCAGGCTATAGAACAGCCGCTTACAAAAGAATTCCAACGGGCAAATTTTGGAGGTGATCGCTATGACCAAGTGGGAAAAACCGAGCTACACCGATCTGCGCTTCGGCTTCGAAGTGACGATGTACATCTACAACCGTTAATCGGTTGAGGATCGAAAAGGGGGCTGCGCGCGAGCGCAGCCCCCTTTTTCATTGCCTATGCCGCGTAGTGTTGTGCCTGTCGAACGCGGTATCGCTTCCTTAACAAGCCCAATCCCGCTCTGCCATAATAGCCGCCCATCATCAGCTTTCGAAACGGGCCGCTATCCCCATGAAAATCCGAGTCCTAGGCGCCGGCGCCGGCGGCGGCTTTCCCCAGTGGAATTGCAACTGCCACAACTGCCGCCGTATTCGCCACGGCGAAATGCAGGGCAAGAAGCGCACCCAGTCCTCCATCGCCGTCAGTTCCGACGGCCGCCGCTGGGCGCTGTTCAACGCCTCCCCCGACATCCGCAGCCAACTGGAAGCTTTCCAGGACTCCTGGCCCCGCGAGGGCGTACGCGACACCGGCATCCACGCCATCGTGCTCATCGACAGCCAGATCGACCACACCACCGGCCTGTTGATGCTGCGCGAATCCACCAAGCCGCTGGATATCTATTGCAGCGAAATGGTGCGGCAGGATCTGACCTCCGGCTTCCCGTTGTTCAACATGCTGCAGCACTACTGCGGCGTGAACCATCACGAATTGCCGCTGGACGGAAGCGCGTTCAGCATTCCCGGCATCGACGACCTGCGCTTCCACAGCCATAGCCTGAAGAGCAAGGCGCCGCCGTACTCGCCTCACCGCCACGATCCCCACGACGGCGACAATATCGGCGTCGTCGTCGAGCAGGTCTCCACCGGCCGTAAGCTGTACTACGCGCCGGGCCTGGGCGAAATCGAGCCGCACGTGGCGGCCGCCATGCAAGCCGCCGACTGCCTGCTGGTGGACGGCACCTTCTGGCAGCACGACGAAATGGGCCGCGCCGGCATCTGCGAAAAGCTGGCCCTGGACATGGGCCACCTGCCGCAATCCGGCCCCGGCGGCATGATGGAAACCCTGGGCGGCCTGCCCGCGGCGACCCGCAAAATCCTCATCCACATCAACAACACCAACCCGATCCTGGACGAGGCATCGAGCGAGCGGCAGCAGTTGACGGCGGCCGGCATCGAAGTGGCCTACGACGGCCTGGAAATCACCCTGTGAGGACGACCATGAGCGAACAACCAGCCTGGAGCAAGGAAGAATTCGAAGCCCAATTGCGGGCCAAGGACAAGTTCTACCACATCCACCATCCCTACCACGTGCTGATGGCGGAAGGGAAACTGGACCAGAAGCAGATCCAGGGCTGGGTGGCCAACCGCTTCTATTACCAGATCAAGATTCCGGTGAAGGACGCCAACATCCTGGCCAACTGCCCGGACCGCGACACGCGCCGCCACTGGATACAGCGCATCCACGACCACGATGGCTGGGGCGAGGACGCCGGCGGCATCGAAGCCTGGACCCGGCTCGGCATCGCCGTGGGCATCCCCCGCGAGGAGTTGTGGTCGCTTGAGCATGTATTGCCCGGCGTGCGTTTCGCCGTGGACGCCTACGTCAATTTTGCCCGCAACGCCCCCTGGCAGGAAGCGGCCTGCTCGTCCCTGACCGAGCTGTTCGCCCCCACCATCCACAAGCAGCGCCTGGCCGGCTGGCCGGAAAAATACCCATGGATCGCCCAGGACGGCCTCAAGTACTTCCAGAACCGCGTCAGCCAGGCCGGCCGCGACGTGATCCACGGCCTGGACATCACCCTCAACCACTTCACCACCCGGCCGCAGCAGGAACGCGCCCTGGAAATCCTCCAGTTCAAGCTGGACATCCTCTGGACCATGCTGGACGCCATGTGGCTGGCCTACGTCGACAACAAGCCGCCGTATTTCAACATCTAATAGCCCGTTACGCCGCCCTGGGGCGGCGGATCGCCAGCAGCGTGATATCGTCGGACTGGGGGTGGTCGCCGGCGAAGGCGTCCACTGCGGCGACGATGCGTTCGACGCAGGCGTCGGTGTCGTGCGCCGCGATGCCGGCGAGTAAATGCCGCAGCGTGTCGTCGCCGAAAATGCCGCCGTCGGCCGCTTCGGCTTCGGTGACTCCGTCGGTGTAGAGCAGCAACAGACTACCGGCGGGAAAATCCCGCTCGCCCACTTTGTATTGCAGGCCGGGGAATAGGCCCGCCAGGGGGTTGCGCGGTTCTTCGATGAATACCGGCGCGGCGTCAGGCGGTTGCAGCAGGGGCGGATTGTGTCCGACGTTGACGTAGTGCAGGCGATTTTGCTTCAGGTCGACGATGGCGCAGAACAGGGTGACGAACTGCTCGGCTTCGTTGGACTGGCTGAGCAGGTCGTTGCTGCGGGCGGCCAGGCGCGCCAGATGGCGCTCGGCGTCCGCCTCCGGGCGCAGCGCTTCGCTGCGCAGTACGGTGAGGGTGCGCACCATGAACAGGGCGGCGGGCGTGCCTTTGTTGCAGACGTCGCCGATAGCGACGAACAGCCGGCCGTCGCTTAAAGGGAAAGCGTCGTAAAAATCACCGCCCACATGGCGCGCAGCGCGCATGAAGCCGCGGCCTTGGATGCCGGCTAGGCCGGCGAACAGCGGCGCCGCCGGCAGCATGCTGGATTGGATCTGGCGGGCCACGTCCAGTTCCCGCTGCAAGGATTCCAGCTCCATGGCGGCGCGCAGGCGGGCAATGATTTGCTCGTTGCTGTGCCGCATGCGCTCGGACAGCACCACGATCAGGTTGCGGGCGATGGTGGGGACGCCAAGCACCGGGCCGAGAAATACGTCCTCGGGAATGGTCAGCAAGCGTCCTTGGCTGGTTGCCACCACCCAGGCGGAGGTGGGCTTGCCGTCGGCCACCGATAGCTCGCCGACGCATTCCCCGACGCCCACTTCGATGCCGGTGCGGGATTCCGGGCCGTCCAGGCGCACTTCCAGCTTTCCCTCGATGACCACCAGCACTTGGCGGTGGTGGCGGCCGGCGTGGAACAACACTTCTCCGGGCGAGCAATAGCGCAGCTCGCAGCGAGCGAGGAGGCTCTCCACGTCCCGGTAGGGCACGTCGCGGAACAGCGCGATGCGCGAAATGAAGCCCAGGATGCGGCGATCCTCGCCGCTGCGCCAGTCCTGCTCGACGCGGCCGCCGTCGCTTCGCGGCCACGGCGGCGGGGCGTCCCGGCCGCAGCGGCGTTCCTGTTGGCGCGGCGTACGCGATCTGGAGCCGATGCAGACGGTGACCCGGTTGCGGCCGGCGCTACGTTCGTAGTGCAAGGCGTCGGCGAACTGCCGCGCCAGGTAAACGCCCAGGCCGACGCTGCGGGCGGCTTCCAGCGAGTCCGGCAAGGGCGGCGCCGGCAGCGCCAGGGGATCGAAAGGCAGGCCCTCGTCGATGAGCGTTAAGGCCGCCGAGCCATGCTCTAGCCGCAGTTCCAGGCGGATTTCGCCGACCTCGCCGCCATAGGCGTGATCGGCGATGTTGGCCATCAGTTCGTTGGCGCAGAGGTCCAGCTGGAATGACCGTTCTCCGCCCAGCCCTTGGCGTTCTCCCAGGTTCCTCAGCCAGGCGCAGGCCTCGGCAATGGCGGCCGGGGTGCTTTGCAGTGTGAGCCGGTGCGGGAGCGGGGGCTCGGTCATCCGGCAAGGCCGGCGTGGGCGGTCGCCACGTCGTCGTAAATGGAGATCAGCTGGTCGATGCCGGCCATTTCCAACACCTTGCGCACCATGGGCTGGGGCGCGGCCAACACCAGCTTGCCGCCCCGGTTGGCTTGCGCCCGGGCCGACGTGATGAGCAGGCGTATGCCGATGGAGGACAGGAAGGTGACGCCGGACAGGTCCAGCAGGATGTTCCCGGGCCGCAGGGTGGTGGCGAAGGAAAACGGTTGTTCGATGGCTTGCGTACCCATGACGTCTAGCCGGCCGGTGAGGGTCAGCTGGGTGACGTCGCCGGGCAGCGTGGTGGACTCGAATTGCATCGGAAGTTCTCCTGAACAGGGTTGATCCGCCGCATCGGCGGCGGGTGGGGATTTTTAAGCGTGAATATTACGGGAAAACGGCCGCTCCATGACAGTTTTGGCGGTGGCCGCTGGCGTACAGCCGGTTGAAAACGCCGCGGTGGTGGCCCCGGCCGTCTTGTCTCGCTGCCGTTGGGCGATCGCGCTAGCATAGGGCGCATGTTGCGCTATCTCCTGTTTCTCAACTTCACCCAGGCTCACCGCATCAGCGCTTGGTTTCGCGCCCGGTTCAGTCCGCTGGGGCATTTTTTGCTGGCGATTCTGCTGGGGGCCGGCGTGTTCGGCTTCAACACTCGCGCGGCCGCCACCTATCAATTGTTTACCTGGCTGCTGGCGTTGTTCGGCTTGGCTTGGCTGTGGAGCGAGCTGGGGCGGCGTGCGCCTTTGTCCGTTGCGGTGGAACGCTTGTTGCCCCGTTACGCCACCGTGGGCGAAACCTTGCGTTACAGCCTGGTGTTGCGCAACGACGGCAAGCGCGTGCAGCGCGGCCTGAGTTTGCTGGACCAGTTGGCCGGGGGGAGTCCGGACTGGGAGGAATTCATCGGCGCTGTCGATCCGCAGGATGCCCAACGCAACGGCTTCGACCGCTACGTCGGTTTTCCCCGCTGGCAATGGCTGCTGCGTTCCAAACGCGGCGCCAGTTTGGAGGAGCGGCCCTTGCCGGCGCTGCCGCCGGGGCAACGGGTGGCGATTGAGGCGGAGTTGTTGCCGTTGCGGCGCGGCCGGCTGCAATTCGCCGGGTTTTGTCTATACCGGCCCGAGCCTTTCGGCCTGCTGCGCAGCCGCCATGCGCTGAGCTTGCCCCAGGCTTGTTGCGTACTGCCCCGTTGCCATGCCGTATCGCCCCTGCCGCCGGCCCACGGACGCGCCTACCAACGCGGCGGCGTGGCTCTGGCCAATGCGGCGGGGGAGTCGGAGGAGTTCATGTCTTTGCGCGAATATCGCCGGGGCGACGCCTTGCGCAACGTGCATTGGCGCAGTTCCGCCAAATTCGGGCGCTGGGTGGTGAAGGAATTCCGCGACGAATATTTCGTGCGCCGCGCCTTGGTGCTGGATACGTTCTGTCCGCCGGGCCGGACGGAGGACTTTGAGGCGGCGGTTTCGGTCGCGGCGTCCCTGGCGGCGGCCGATGGCCGGGGGGATGCCTTGTTAGACCTGATGTTCGTGGAGCGGCAAGCCCATTGTTTCACCGCCGGTCGCGGCGTGGCGCAGATTTCGGCGTTGCTGGAGGTGTTGGCCGGTGTGCAGCCCAGCCGCCGGGCGGAGTTCGCGCAACTGTCGCAAAACGTCTTGCGCCGGGCCGCCGCGCTGAGCAGCGTGGCGTGCGTGCTGCTGGACTGGGACCGTCCGCGCCGGGAGTTGGTTGACGCGCTGGTGGGCTTGGGCATGCCGGTGGCGGTCTTGCTGGTGCGCGAGGCGGAGCCGCCGCCGCTTGCCAATCCGGCCCTGTTTTTGCGCCACGTTCGCCCCAGCCGTTTGGCCGCCGATCTACTGTGGCGATGAACTATCCGCCTTTGCTGTTGCCGTTGGCCCTGTTGTTGTGGGGCTGGCGCGGCGATGCGCCCTTGGCCGCCGCCACGATTCTGGCGTTGGTCGCGGTCGCCGGCCGCAGCCCGTGGCGTTGGCGAATGGAGGCGGCCCAGTACCACCGCGTGGGGGATTTGACCGCGTTGCTGTTTCTGGGGGCTGTCGGTTATTTCATCGCGGCGGGCGGCGACATCCTGCCGGTTTACTCCTTGTTGCACTGGCTGCCGGCCATATTCGCGCCGCTGTTGTTGGCCCAGTTGTACGGCAGCGGCGAGTTGCTGCCGTTGAGCGCCTTGTTTTACTCCCTGCGCCGATACGGTGGCGCGGGGGTGGCGCGAACCTTGGATTTTCGTTTGCCTTATGCCTTTCTGTGCGCCCTGGCCGCCGGCAGCGGCGACGCCGGCGACTTCGGGTATTTTTCCGCCGTCGGCGGGCTGTTGCTGTGGACCGTCTGGCGCAACCGGCCGCGGCGCTCGTCCGATACCGTATGGTTGCTGTGGTTCGCGTTGGCCGCAGTGCTGGGCTACAACGGCCAATTGGGCCTGCGCGCATTGCAGGGCAGCCTGGAGGATTGGGCCATGGAATGGTTGGCCGATGCGGACACGGATCCGTTCAAAGCGCAGACCGCGATCGGCGACGTGGGCGACCTCAAATTGTCGGGCCGCATCGTCATGCGGGTGGAGGCTTCGGCGCCGCTATCCCAGGCGTTGTTGTTGAAGGAAGCGTCTTACGATCGCTACGCCGGCCAAAGCTGGCTGGCCGTCAACGCGCCTTTCGCGCCCTACATCGTGGCGCCGCCGGGGGGTGACGCTGCCCGTCTGGTGGTGCTGCGCACCGTCCATCAGCGCAGCGTGTTGTTGCCGCTGCCGGCCGGGTTGCGGGGGCTGGAAGTTCCTTCGCGGGCGGATTTGCGGCGCAATCGCCTGGGAGCGGTGAAGTGGCTGGATGCTCCGCCGGTGGTGCGGTATGGCGCGGCATATGGCACCGACGACTTAGGGCGCGAGCCGCCCACGATCGAGGACACTCGCCTGCCGGCCGACGTGGCCCGGTTGTTGGAGCCTGTGGTGGAGCGGTTGGGATTGCGCGCGGCGTCGCCCCAGCGGGCGGTGGCGTTGTTGGCGGATTGGTTTGCGCACGATTTCGGCTACAGCCTGTATTTGGGGCGCCAGGTCAACAGCCATGCGGCCTTGGAGGATTTTCTCTATCGCCGTAAAGCGGGCCATTGCGAATATTTTGCGACGGCTACCGCACTGTTGCTGCGTGCGGCCGGCGTGCCGGCTCGCTTTGTCGTGGGGTATTCGGTGCAGGAGTTCAGTTCGGCGGAGCGGCTTTACGTCGTGCGGCAGCGCCATGCCCATGCTTGGACCGAAGCCTATGTGGGCGACGCCTGGCGCGTGTTGGACAACACGCCTTCCCGCTGGGTGCAGGACGAGGCGCGAACCGATCCCTGGTGGCAGCCGGTGGCGGATTGGGGTTCCCGCTGGCACGCGGCTTTCAAACTGTGGCGTTGGGAGCGCGCGCAGCAACCGCAGGAGCAAGGCTTGCCCCTGTGGGGGTGGCTGGTGCTGCCCCTCGGCCTATGGCTGGCCCGCAGGCTGTACCGCGCTCGCCAACGCGAAACGGGCACGGCTGCGCCTGCCGCGAAAGGCATCGGAGCGGCTCCGGCGGACGCCGAATACGGCCGCTTTGAGCAAAGCCTGCTAAATGCGGGCCATCCGCCGCGCCAGCCGGGCGAAACGCCGTTGCGCTGGTTGCGGCGGTTGGGTTTGCACCGGTACGAGGACGCGATCCGCGCCTATTACCGGCGGCGTTACGGTTAGGGTATGGACGGGGTTAGCCTTTGGCGCCCAGAACTTCCAGCTTTACCCTGGCGGTGCCGGCTCGGACGAAGCCGAGTTCCAGCGCGGCTTGCTTGGAAAGATCCAGCAGCCGATTGTGCGCCCGCGCCCGGTCATTGACCCGCACCACCACGGATTTGTGGTTGCGCAAGTTGGTGACTCGCAAGCGGGTGCCGAAAGGCAGCTTGCTGTGGGTCGCCGTCAGTTTGGCGTTGTCGTAGCGTTCGCCACTGGCCGTCGGACGGCCTTGGTATTGATCGCTGTAGTAAGAAGCCAGGCCTATTTGCTGATGCGAATTGGCTTGGGGTTTTTGGATTGAGCCCTTGGCTGAAACAACCGAGCAGGCCGATAGCAGAGAAACCGACAGAATCGATTTAGCTACTAATTTCATAGAATTAGTCATTCATCACCTCTGTGGCTAATAAGTAGCCGATGCCGATTCTACCAAAGCCGATTTCGGACGTAAAGTTTTTTCTATGTCTGCGGCCCGCGTCACAGAGCGGGCAAGCGAATGGTTAACGGATGCGCATTTGGCGCGAAAGGGCGAGTGCTTCGCTCGCCGTGGCGCCGTTCCCGTGTTTTTCCCTTGAAAAATTTTCGCTCGTCCCTATTTCGATGGGGGCAAGCCGACAAAGATTTTCCCTGCCGGCAAAGCGCCGTTTAGCCCGAAGTCTGCATGAGCGAGCGATGCGACTGGATACCCCCAACTCGACGCGGGAGTGCGTCGAGCCCTTTTGATCCCGCCTTAGCGCGGGATTTTTTTTGCTGATGCGGTTATCGGCGGGAGGGGCGTTCTGGCTGGTTAGTTCAGGTCGGTGAAGATCAGGAGCTGGACGAAGAGTTGGATTTTCATATTGGCTTCCGCGCCGACCGAGGTGAATTCCACGCCGAAACGATAGCGTTCCCTGTCGTGTTTGCGGCTCACCACCTTGGCGTACGTTTCCTTGACCGGGTAGTCCACCAAAGGCAGGTCGAAGTCCAGCTTGAGCTCGGAATACAGCGGCAATGGGTGATCCACTTCGATCAGCACGCCCTGGTAGCCGATGTCGCGGATGACGCCGTTAAAAGATTCCGGCAAGACGATGCCGGCGTCGATCATTTGGTAGCGGAAGGGCAGTTTCACTTCTACCCGATGGCTGCGGCGTATCTCTTGGCGGGGTACTTTGAGGTGCAAGGGCGGAATGGCGAGGACTTCGCGCAAGCTCACCGGTTGGGGTTTGCCTTTGACGTGGATGTCCATGGGAGGGCCGGCCTCGACGAAGTCCTTACAGCGTTCGTATGTGTTCTGGCTGATCAGCACTTGGCCGCGCAGGCTGAAAGCCTCTATGCGGGAGGCCAAATTGACTTCGTCGCCGATTACCGTGTACTCGGAATAATGTTCCGATCCCAAAGTGCCGGCCAGCACGTCGCCGGTATTGATACCGATGCCCATATACAGCTCGGGCAGGCCTTCGTCCCTGTGGACGAGGTTGAGCGCGCTCATGGCCTGCTGCATTTCCACCGCGCAAACGATGGCCCTCTGCACGTCGTCGGCACGGCTCACCGGCGCGCCGAACAACACCATGATGGAATCGCCCATGAATTTGTCGATGCTGCCTTGATGCCGGTAGATGATCTCGCTCATCTTGATCAGGCAAGGGTTGAGCATCCGTATGACGGTTTCGGCGGGATGGCCGGCGGCGATGGCGGTGAAGCCCCGCAGGTCGGCCAGCAGGATGGTGACTTCCTGATGGAGGAAGTCCTGTTCCAATAGGAGGGGGCGGGAGCGGTCATCCGTGTCCCGCAACAGCGCTTCGAGTTCCGCCTCTCCCGCCAGGCTCAAGGGCCGCCCGGTGTCGCGAGCGACCACGGACTGGATTCGCTGCAACAGTTGCCGGACGGCGGCGGCTTTCACGGGGGAGAGGCCGGCTCGCTGCTATTGCCCCGTGGGTTTGCTGCGGCCGGCCATGGGAGTGTAATCGGTTTGGCCGTTGCCGGTGTAAATCTGCCGGGGGCGGGCGATTTTGTTGGCCATGGTCTGGTTTTGCTCCCACCAGTGGGCGATCCAGCCGGGCAATCGGCCGATGGCGAAAATCACCGTGAACATATTGGTGGGGATTCCTAAGGCGCGCAGGATGATGCCGCTGTAGAAGTCCACGTTGGGGTAGAGCTTGCGTTCGATGAAATAGGGGTCTTGCAGGGCGATTTCTTCCAGCTTGCGGGCGATGTCCAGCAACGGATCGGTGCGGCCCAGGTTGGCCAGCAGCTTTTCCGCCGCCTCGCCCAGCATTTTGGCGCGGGGATCGAAGTTCTTGTAGACGCGGTGGCCGAAGCCCATGAGGCGGGTGTTGCCTTCCTTGGCCTTGGCGCGGCGGACGTATTCTTCCGGGGTGACGTTGCCCTGGTGGATTTGCTCCAGCATGCACAGCACCTCCACGTTGGCGCCGCCGTGCAGCGGTCCCCACAGGGCGCAGACGCCGGCGGCGCAGGAGGCGAACAGGTTTGCCTGGCTGGAACCCACCATGCGCACGGTGGAGGTGGAGCAGTTTTGTTCGTGGTCGGCGTGCAGGATGAGCAGCAGGTTGAGGGCGTTGCGCACCACCTCGTCGCACTGGAACTGGTCGTAGGGCTGGGAAAACATCATGTGCAGGAAATTGGGCACATAACGCAGCTTGGCGTCGGGATAGATGTAGGGCAGGCCCTGGGAATGGCGGTAGGCGTAGGCGGCGATGGTGCGGATTTTGCTGATCAGCCGCGCGGACGCCAGGCGCAGGGAGTCGTGGCCGTCCAGTTCCAGATGTTCGGGATAGAAACAGGACAGGGCGTTGATCATGGCGGACAAAATCGCCATGGGCGGCGCCGCGCGGGGGAAGCCCTCGAAGTGCAGCTTCATGCCCTCGTCCAGGTTGGCGTTGGCGTTGAGGTCGGCGGCGAAGCCGCGGTATTCCTCTTCCGTGGGCAACCGGCCGAAAATCAGCAGCCAAGCCACTTCGATAAAATTGGGGCCGTTGCCGAATTGCTCGATGGGAATGCCCCGGTAGCGCAGGATGCCCTGGTCGCCGTCGATATAGGTGATGTTGCTCAAGCAACTGCCGGTGTTGCCGTAGCCGGGATCCAGGGTGATATAGCCGGTTTGGCTGCGCAGGTCGCGGATATCGATGGCTCGCTCTCCCTCCGTGCCGTGCACGATGGGGAGTTGGTAGCTGACATCGTCAAGTACTAAGGTGGCGGTTGATGACATGGTGTAGCCCTCGTGGCTGAATTTTGGCGATTTCTGGGTAGAACGGTAACACGTAATAAAAAAGGCGACCAAGAGGCCGCCTTTTATTTACTTCGGCGCCGGCCTCGTTCAGGAAGGGTGCGCTCGGCTTTTGGCGTAATCGGCGATCTTTTCCGATAGCTTTTCCAATAGCTTGCCGAAGCCTTCGGCTTCGATGATGTGCTCGTACTGGGCGCGTTTGGTGGCCAAGTCGCTGATGCCGTCCACCACGATGTTGATGATGCGCCACTGGTCGCCGGCCTTGTTCATGACGTATTCGAACTTGTGGACCGGTTCGCCGGGGGCGGTCAGGTTGTAGCGCACGGTGACGAATTTGCCCTTGGCTTCTTCCGAGTCGAACTTGAATTCTTCGCCGGCGTAACTGTCGAATTGGGCCGCGTAGGTGGCGATGCTGTATTCGGTCAGTTTTTTCACCAGTTCGGCTTTTTCCGGATCGCTCAGGGCTTTCCAGCGGGTCATGCCGATGGCCAGCTTGGAAATCGCCTCGAAATCGTGGGTTTCCAGCACGACCGGGCTCAACGCTTTCTGTCGCCCTTCGTAGCCGAGGGATTTGGCGTTTTTCATGGCGCTGATCAAGGCGTTGTCCAGCTTGATCACCGGCTCGCGGGCGCCGCTGTTCTCTTCGCCCATGGCCAGACAGGAAGTCCCCAGTAACAGCACAGCTAGGATCAGTTTTCGCACGCGCTTACTCCGTAACCGTCAAACAATTGTCATATCATATCCCGGCCGTCCCCAGATTTCTAACCGCAATCGGCCGGGCCCGGCCGCCTGTGTTAAAATCACGGCAGCAATCGGGACGCCCGCCACCCTATCCTCCCTCCATGGCCGCCAGCATTATCAACGACCGCAAGATCGAGCACATTGCTATCGTGCAGAACGACGAGCAGTCGGATCGGCGTCGCTATTATTTCGACCAAGTGCACTTGGCGCATCGGGCGCTGCCGGAAATCGCTCCGGAAGATGTGGATACGACCACGGAATTCCTCGGCAAGAAATTAAGTTTCCCCCTGCTGATTTCCGCCATGACCGGCGGCGATCACGTCCTGCTGGAGCGCATCAACGCCAACTTGGCGGCGGCCGCCGAAGCCGCCGGCGTGGCCATGGGGGTGGGGTCGCAACGGGTGATGTTCGGCAGCCCCGCGGCCGAGCGTACTTTCGCGCTGCGGAGCCACGCGCCCAGCGCAGTGTTGCTGGCCAATTTGGGCGCGGTGCAGCTCAATTACGGCTTCGGCTTGGATCAGTGCCGCCGGGCGGTCGAGGTGCTGGGCGCCGATGCTTTGTGCCTGCACTTGAATCCGTTGCAGGAGCTGGCGCAGCCCGAGGGCGATACGGATTTCCGCGGCATCGCCGCCAAAATCGGCGAGGTGGCGCGGCAACTGCCGGTGCCGGTCATCGTCAAGGAAGTCGGCTGCGGCATCAGCCCCACGGATGCGCAAAAGCTGCGCGAGCAGGGGATCCGTTACCTGGACGTGGCCGGCAGCGGCGGCACTTCCTGGAGCCGCATCGAGCACCACCGCCATGGCGGCGATGGCGACGACTCCCTGGGCCTGACGTTCCAGGACTGGGGAATTCCCACGCCGCTGGCTCTCAGCCAGTTGCGCGGTCAGGGCGACGACATCACTCTGATCGGTTCCGGCGGCATTCGCCACGGCATCGATATGGCTAAGGCCATGGTGCTGGGCGCCAGCTTGTGCGGCATGGCCGCTCCGTTTCTCAAACCGGCCATGCAGTCGGCGGAGGAAGTCGTCCAAGTCATCGAACGGCTGCGCCAGGAATTCCGTGCCGCCATGTTCCTGCTGGGCGTCACTTCCGTGCGGCAACTGGTGGGCAACGAAGCGCTGCTGTTGCGCTACTGACATTGCCGAAACCGGCCCCTTGGCCTAGTATCCTGGAAAAACGATCAACTATTCCATGTCCACCAATACACCCGCTTCCGCAATGCACGATGTACACCGTTTCGAAGATACCCGGCGCATCGCCATCGACCGGGTCGGCATCAAGGATATCCGCCATCCCTTGACGGTGCTGGGGCGCGATGGGCAGGCCCAGTCCACCGTGGCGACGTTCAATATGTACGTGGACTTGCCCCATCACCAGAAGGGCACGCACATGTCGCGCTTCGTGGAGATGCTCAACTCGGACATCGTGCAGCTGGACATCGCCGCGTTCGGCCAGTTGGCCGGCGCCATGGCGCAGAAGCTGGAGGCGGAGCAGGGGTATCTGCAGGCGGAATTCCCTTATTTCGTGCGCAAGCAAGCGCCCATCAGCGGCGTCCCCAGCTGGCTGGACTACCAGGTGACCGTCACCGGCTTGTGGTGCGACGGCCAGGCTGAGCTGCGTCTCAAAGTATTGATTCCCGTCACCAGCCTGTGTCCTTGCTCGAAAAAAATTTCCGAGTACGGCGCCCATAATCAACGCTCCCACGTCACGCTGACCGTGCATCCGTGCGCGCCCTTGTGGATCGAGGACTTGATCGAGCTGGCGGAAAAAGAGGCTTCCGCCGAGCTGTACGGCTTGCTGAAGCGCGCCGACGAAAAGTTCGTCACCGAGCAGGCCTACAACAACCCCAAGTTCGTGGAAGACACGGTGCGCGACATCGCCGCCCGCTTGGATGCCGACCAGCGGGTGGGGTATTACAAGGTGGAAACGGAAAACTTCGAATCCATCCACAACCACTCCGCCTACGCCATGATCGAAAGGCGAAAAAGCGCTTAAGGCCCGATGGCAGCGCGCGCCGCCCGCTCGCCCCGTTGGTGTTGGCGCGCCGTTTCCACTATGATTTCGCCCCTGACGCCCCGCCCGGGGGCATAACGCCATAAAAAAGAAAAAAACGCGCTCCGCCAGGATAGCCCTATGAAGACGCCAGTCCAAATCGCCGTCACCGGCGCTGCAGGGCAAATCACCTACGCATTGTTGTTCCGCCTCGCCGCCGGCGATTTTCTCGGTCCGGACCAGCCGGTGGTGCTGCGCCTGCTTGAAGTGCCCGCGGCCATGGACTCCATGCAGGGCGTGGTGATGGAGCTGGAGGACTGCGCGTTTCCCTTGCTGCGCGGCGTGGTGACCACCTCCGATCCCCGCGTGGCGTTCGAGAACGCCGATTACGCTTTTCTGGTGGGCGCCAAGCCCCGTGGCGAAGGCATGGAGCGCAAAGATCTGCTGGAGGTCAACGCGCAGATTTTCAGCGTGCAGGGCAAGGCGCTCAACGACGTCGCCCATCCCGACGTCAAAGTGCTGGTGGTGGGCAATCCAGCCAACACCAACGCGCTCATCGCCCAGCGCAACGCGCCGCGGCTGGATCCTTCCAATTTCTCCGCCATGACGCGCTTGGATCACAACCGCTCGGTGAGCCTGTTGGCCAGCCATTGCAGCGTGCCGGTGACCGACATCCGCCGGGTCATCATCTGGGGCAACCACTCCTCCACCCAATACCCCGACATCCACCACGCCATCGTCGGCGGCGATCGCGCCACCAGCCGGGTGGACCGGCAATGGTACGAAACCCTTTTCATCGAAACCGTCCAGCAGCGCGGTTCCGCCATCATCAAAATCCGCGGCAAATCCAGCGCCGCCTCCGCCGCCAATGCCGCTTTGGAGCATATGCGCACCTGGGTGGCAGGCACCGCCGACGGCGATTGGGTCAGCATGGTCATTCCCAGCGACGGCAGCTATGGCATCGAGCCGGGCCTGATGTTTTCCTATCCGGTCACCATCGAGGACGGCCGGCACCGCATTGTCCAGGGATTGGACATCGACGATTTCAGTCGCCGCATGCTGGCCGCCACCGAAGCGGAGCTGAAAAGCGAACGGGACGCCGTCGCCGCCCTGCTCTAAGCCGTTCGCGCGCCGGCCCGCTTCATTCCTCGCGCCGCCGCACTGTAAAATCCGCAGTCCATCAACTGTTTCGGATCAATCGGCCATGGCGCATCCCGACGCAAACCTCAGCGACATCCTGAACACCGCCATCGGCATCGCCCGCCATGCCGGCGGCATCCTGCGCGAAGGCCAAGCCGCCATGCGGGCGCAGCGGGGCGGGGCGCTGAAGTTCAAGAGCAGCGACATCGATCCCGTGACCGAATACGACCTGCGCAGCGAGCAATACATCGTCGGCGAACTGCGCCGGCTGTACCCCGGTCACCGCATCGTCGGCGAAGAAGGCGGCGAATATGCCGGCGACGGCCCGCAGTCGCAACCCTACACCTGGTACATCGACCCGCTGGACGGCACCGTCAATTTCGCCCACGGCTTTCCCATGTACTGCGTTTCCATGGGGCTGGCCGTGGAGGGCGAGCCGGCTTTGGGCGTAATCTACAACCCCGCCACGGACGAGATGTTCGCCGCCGCCCAGGGTTGCGGCGCCACGCTGAACGGCGCGCCGATCCGCGTTTCCGCGACGTCGGCATTGAGCCGGGCGCTGCTGATCACCGGTTTTGCTTACGATACCCATACCAGCGACAGCAATATGGGCAATTTTCTCGCGTTCCAGCGCAGCGCCCAGGCCACCCGCCGCATCGGCTCCGCCGCCCTCAACCTGTGCTACACCGCCACCGGCCAGTTGGACGGCCATTGGGAAATGAAGGTGCAGCCCCACGACATCGCCGCCGGCATCGTGCTGGTGCGGGAAGCCGGCGGCACGGTCACCGACTTCGACGGCGGCGACACCATGATCGCCTCCGGCCGCATCGTTTCCAGCAACGGCTTGATCCACGCCGCCATGCTGGCCGTGCTGCAAGCCGCCGGCGATCGCGGCTGAGGCGGCGCGCGGCCCATGCGCATCGCCATCCAAACCTGGGGTTCCAACGGCGATATCCGCCCCATGTTGGCCTTGGCCGGCGGTTTGGCGCGGCGCGGACACGCGGTGACGCTGGTCGTGAGCAGCCTGGACAACCGTTACTACACCGCCGAAGCGGCCCAGCTGGGCATCGCCTACCGCCAAGTGCCGGAGCGCATGGAGTTCGACATGGAGGACTTCGCCCGGCGCACGTTTCGCATGCACGGCCTGCAATGGTTGCGGGCGTTGCTGGACGAGGCGCTGTTTCCGTATGAGGACCTGATTTTCCAAATCGGCCTCGAATTGGCCGACAGCCATGACGTGCTGATCGGCCATCATTTCCTCTATCCGGTCAAATTGGCCGCCCGGCTAAAGCGCAAGCCCCACGTGTCGGTGACTTTGTGCCCGGCGGCGATTCCAACGCCCACCCAGCCGCCCATGCACTGTCCCGATTTGGGGGCGTGGGGTAATCCTTGGCTGTGGCGATTGGCCCACCGCCTGTTCAATTGGTATTTGCGGCCCATGGAGCGCTTGTGGCGCGAGCACGGCCAGCCGCCCGTCCGCCAAGTGTTCGAAGACCAGCTCGCCTCCGACCGTTTGGACTTGGTGGCGGCCGAGCCGCTCTTCTGCGCCGGGCTGGAGCCTTCCGCCCCCCACCGGATTTGCGGCGTATTCAACTGGCAGGACGATGCGCAGGCCTGGACGATGCCGGACGGCTTGCGCGCTTTTCTGGACGAAGGCGACGCTCCGGTTTATTGCACGTTCGGCAGCCTGCAACAGGCCATGCCGGAGTGGTGCATGGATTTGTTCGTCGCCGCCGTCGCCAAGGTCGGTTGCCGCGCCATCGTCCAGACCGGCTCAGCGCGTTTTCCAGCGGATACCCGTCTGGGGGACTGCTACTTTGTCGGCCGCCATCCTCACCAACCGGTGTTCGAGCGCTGCCGCGCCGTGGTGCACCACGGCGGCGCCGGCACCACCCAGGCCGCCAGCCGCGCCGGTTGCCCGTCGGTGGTGGTGTCGTTCATGGACGAGCAGTTGTTCTGGGGGCAGCGGTTGCACGCCTTGGGATTGGCGCTGCCGCCGCTGCCCGCCAAGCGGGCCAATGCCGACCGGCTGGCGCAACGCATTCGAGCCGTGCTCGACGATCCCGCCATGCGGCAGCGGGCGCTGGATATCCGCCGCCGCATGGCGGGGGGCGACGGCGTGGCGGAGGCGGTGCGCCGCATCGAAGCGCTGGGGGCGGCAGCCGATTGAACCTTGAGCGCCGCCGCCGACGGCGAGTCGGAGGGGGCGCAAACGCCGGGGGCTAGGCCGCTCAGGCCCGGCCTTCCGTCAGAAGAAACGGGCGTTGACCCAGAAATGCACGGCGATGCTGGCGAAGTAGCCCAGTAGGATCACCGGCATCCAGCGCATGTGGTAGCCGAAGGTGTAGATGCCTTTGATCTGCCCCAGCAGGCCCACGCCGGGGGCAGAGCCGATGGCCAGCAGGCTGCCGCCGACGCCCAGGGTCAAGGTCAGCAGCAGCCATTGTCCGATGGGCATGTCGGGGTGCATGTTCAGCACCGCGAACATCAAGGTGCCGTTGTCGATGAATGCCGAGGAAAGGCCGATGAGGATGTTGGCGATGGTGGTGTTGATTTCGCCGAACAGGTAGTGGGCGATGGCGTCCAGGTAGCCGACAAAGCCCAGGGCGCCGATGATCATCATCGCCCCGTAGAAAAACAGCAGGGTGTCCCATTCCAGATTGCCGATCTTCTGGAAGATGTCGTAGTTGCGGTCGTCCAGCCAGGCAGCGGGCCGCGGCTCGTCGATAACGCCGTCCGTTTCCCGGTCCTTGGCGGTTTTCAGCAGGTAGAAACTGAACATCTGCAGCAAGGCCAGGCCCGCCATCATGCCCGCCGCCGGGGGCAGTTCCAGGTAGACGTTGGACAGCACGGTGATGACCAGGGTCAGGGCGAAGAGCGCGATGATGCGTTTGCTGCCGCGCTTCAGATTGACGGTTTGCTTGGACATCAGCGGCACTTCCTTGGGCACGAAGAAGTGCATGATCGCGGCCGGCACGAGGAAATTGACCAGGCAAGGGATGAACAGCGTCAGGAAGTCGGCGAAATGCAGGATGTGGTGCTGCCAAACGAACAGCGTCGAGATACCGCCCAGGGGGCTGAAAGACCCGCCGGCGTTGGTGGCGCTGACGATGTGCACGCAGGCCAGTCCCACGAAGCGGTGGTTGTTTTTGCCCACCGCCATGGCGATGGTTCCCATCAAGAGCCCCACGGCCAGGCCGCTGACCACCGCCGAAAGAAAGAACGCCAGCGTGCCCAGTATCCAGAACAGCTGCTGATAGCTGTATTGCCGGTTGAGCAGCCAAATTCTCATTCCATCGAAGATGCCCCGCTCTTCCATGGCGTTGAGGTAGGTCATGGAAACCAGGATGAACAGCAAGAGTTCCACATAGGCGAGCAGATTGCTCTCGAATCCGGTAACAGCGGCCTTGGCATTGCCCTGCATGGCGTAGTAGATGCAAATGGCAAACCATACCAGGGCCGCGCCCAGCACCATGGGTTTCGATTTGCGCAGCTCGATGACATCCTCGGTCATGGCTGCCACGTAAGCCAGGAAAGTGATCGCCAGGGACAAATAGCCGACGATGTGATTGGTCAAGTCCATCGGCAACGCCGGTTGCAGGCTGGGCGCGTCGCCCGCGAAAACCAGGGTGGGCATGAGCAATAGGGACAACAGGCCAAACGATGTTTTCATCATGGGGTCGGCAGTGGTTCGAATGGGGGTGGAGAGCGTCGCGCGCGCCCGGAGACGCGGCGGGTGCGCCGGTCGGCGCGCAACACGCGGTCGCGAATACGCGGCGGCGGCTGGTAAATTCGTTGTTCGCCGCAGGGCCGTTGGGCGTCAGATGGCCCCGCGACGCACGAATTGTACCAGCGAAAGCGATGGCCCGAAATCCGGGCCGTGGAGGGGAGGGTTAGAACTGGCGCACCCCGCAGGCGACGCCCCAGGCCGTCGCCCAGCGCGCGGCTTGTCGTTTATCGATTTTGGACGTGGCGCGGGCCGCCCGGTCGATAGCCAGGCCTACGCGGCGGACGGCGTAGATGCGCTGCTGACAGCTATCGCGCTTCAAGTCAAGGCTTGGCCAGCAGGTTGTCGATTTGTCTTTCGGCCTCGGCCCAATAAGCCTTGGCGTCTCCGGCGAAGCCGTCCCGTTGGGCGATGTAATAGGCCGCGACTTCCGTCATTTTGTAACGTTCCTCCGGCGACACGTGTGCGCCGGCGGGCGCCGCCGGTTTTTTGGCCGCGGCCCTTTTCGGAGCGGCGGCGGCTTTGGTCTTCGGGACTGCGTCGCCGGCGCTTTTCTTGTTGGCGGAAGCCGGGCGTCGGGTTGCCGGTTTGCTTTTGGGTTCGTTCATTGGGTCGCTCCGGTAAATGGATGGGGACGGCGCGGCCGCTCAGTCGGCCGGCAGTTTCGTCAAGTGGACGCCGTGGTCGAGTCCGTACCGCTTGGCTTCCTCCGTGACGTACAGGTCATGGCTTTTTATTTCCGTCTCCACGCCGGCTTGGACGATTTGAATGGCGTCGTGCAGCAACGGCGGTTTGGCGCATTGCCTGCACTCGTGGCAACGGTATTCGCCCACCACCAGGTATTTGGTTTTGTGCGAGCCGGCCGCGTGGATTTTCATGCAATACCCGTGCGAGTCCACGCTCAATGCGTTCGAGTAAATCACGACTCGCGGTGCCGGCGAGGCCGCGTCGGCGGCTTGATCCGTTCCCATCGGATTGATTCTATAGACGAACAAGGACGCATTCCCTCGGCGTTTGAAGCCATAAAATCCGCAAAAGATGCCTGTCGATAACGGATGCGCGCGTCGCCGGGGAGGTGCCGCGGCGTGTCTCGATTCGAAAGCCGCCTCCGTGGCAGCGATCCCCGCGTCAGCAGGCGAGTCGGGAGAAAAAACGCGTTTTCGCGCCGCTAACCCGCGCTCGGGCCGAGTCCAAGGAAAGGTCGTTTCTCTTGGTTCCGCCGTATTCTTGCGCGGATTTATTGCAGCTTGATGACACGCCGAGCGGGCGTTCGGCGCCGAGTTATCTGTCTTCGATCGCGTTCCTCGCGTCGTCCGGTGCGAGGTGGCGGATATCCTTGCCGAGGGTGTAGTAAACGACGTACTCGCAGATATTGCAGCAACGTTCGCCGATCCGTTCCATGGCGCGGGTCGACCACATGATGTCCAGGCAGGCGGGGATGGAGCGCTGATCTTCCACGATAACGGCGACTTGCTGGCGCATGACGCTCTCGGATTCGACATTGGCCGACTTGCAGTCATCCATGACCCGGAACGCCTGTTCCACGTCCATGCGGTCGAACGCGTCCAGGGCGTTGCGCAGCATCGTTCCCACGTGGGCGGCGAGATGCTTCTGCTCGGCGAACCGGCGGCGGTCGGGGAGCTGGTTGGAGAGGTCGATGGCGCGGTGCGCGATGAGTTTGGCCTCGTCGCCGATGCGTTCCAGGTCGACGGTGGTTTTGATGACCGCCAGCACCAAACGCAAGTCGCGGGCCGTCGGCTGCCTCCGCGCTAAGATCTGCGTGCATTCTTCGTCGATGGACGATTCCAGCGAGTTCACGGCGGCGTCATTGACCACCACTCGCCTGGCCAGGTGCGCGTCCCTGTCTTCCAGGGCTTTGATCGCTAGTTTTACCTGTTCCTCCACCAGCTCCCCCATGCCCTGGATACGGCGGCGGATGTCCTCCAGCTCCTGGTCGAACGGTTTGGAGATATGGTGCCGGGAGTCGTTGTTGTCGGGCATAGGAGTCACCGATTGGGTTGCGCTCGGGGTTCGGGATCGCCGGAACGGCTTCGCGCTCGCGGCGAAGGTGCAGGACGATGCCGGCTTATTATATGGCGGCTAGAGGCCGTTGGCCGCTGCCGTGGCCCCGTGCCGGCGGCGGCGGCGCTTAGCGGGGGCGCTGCGTCGGTTCTGTCGGCATGGGGCCGGACGGGTGATATGACGCCGGGTCGTCCAACGGTTCGATATGGGTGGATACAGCGGCGCCCGGCAGCGCCGCCTGGATGTCCGCCTCGATACGGTCGGCCAGGTCGTGGGCCGCTTTGACCGATAGATCGCCCGGCACCAGCAGGTGCAAGCTGACGAAGCGATGGGCTCCCGATTGGCGCGTGCGCAAGTCATGGAAGTCGACGCCGTCGCTAAGGCGATATTTCTCCAGCACCCGCAAAATGCCGGCGTTGTCCTCCGCCGGCAGGGCCGCGTCCAGCAATCCGTGGACGGACCGGTAAATCAGCGTCAGGCCGGACCAGACAATGTGCGTCGCCACCAGCAGGGCGATGATGGGGTCCAGGATGTATTCGCCCGTCAGCCACGCCAACCCCAAGCCGGCGGCCACGCCCACGGAGGTCCAGACATCCGACATGAGATGGGCCGCGTCCGCTTCCAGGGCGATGGAGCGGAAGCGTCGCCCCGCGGACTTGAGCGCCCGTGCGGTCAGCAGGTTGATCAGGGACGCCGCCGCGGCGACGGCCAGTCCCCAGTCCAGTTGCTGCAAGGGATGCGGCGCCTGCAGGTGATCCAGCGACGACAGGATGATCAGCGCCGCGGCGATCAATACCAAAAGGCCTTCGATGGCGCTGGAGAAATATTCCGCCTTGCCGTGGCCGAAGTGGTGCTTCTCGTCGGGAGGCTTCGCCGCGACGGTCAGCGCATAAACGGCGATCAGGGCCGCCAGCAGGTTGACGGAAGATTCCAGAGCGTCGGACAGTAGACCGATGGAGTTCGTCAGCCAGTACGCCCATGCCTTGAGCGCCATGGTCGCCAGAGCCGTTGCGACCGACAGCAGCGCGAAGCGGCGAGGGATCCCCGCTGCGGGGCGAGTGTTTTGCTGTGGAACCATCCGCTACCGTCGATTGATGCGAGCAGGCTGCGATCTGCCCAAGCAGAAGGAAGGGGCGGGCCGTCTTCCCGCTGAAAAATCAAAGTGGCGTCCCCAGGGGGGTTCGAACCCCCGTTGCCGCCGTGAGAGGGCGGAGTCCTAGGCCACTAGACGATGGGGACGTTGGAGGGCGCGTAGTGTAACCGAATGCGGTGCCTCGCGTAAAACTTTACGAGGCTCCGGCGCGAGGGCGCGCCCAAGGAAAGGGCGCGCCCGGCGGGATTACTTGGTGTTGTACATTTCCCAATTGGTGTTGTACGTCGTGTCCCGCGAGAAGTTTTCCCAGATGAACGCGGGGTTCACCATCGGCTTGGTGGGGATGAAAAACGTCAGCATTTCCACCGCTCCCATGCCGGTGCGGCCCATCATGTTGAACATGCCCTTGAAAAAGCCCATGGGAATGCCGGCGGCGGCTCCTTGCGTATTGGATTCCACATACATGCCTTTGGGGATTTCCCCGACGCCGGTGGCCATGTTGATGATGCCGTTGCCGAATTTGCCGCTGATGCGCGATAGGTAGGTTTCGGACGGTTCCGCGGCGTTGGCGCCGGCGGCGGCCAACAGGGCGCCGGCAAGCAGCAGCGATTGCAGTTTTTTCATGGTGCTTATCCTCGGTGTTTAGTGACGCGCGACTAGTATAACCAAAAAGCCGGTTGGGGAATTGCGTCTGAATGTCCGTTTAAACTATGGCAAATACCCGGGAGATTCTCGATGAAAGCCATAGCCGTCGATAGCGATCGTCAATTTGTGCCAGTGACTTTGGAAACGCCCAACCCGGGCCCGCGCGATTTGCTGGTGCGGGTGGACGCCGTCGCCGTCAATCCCATCGATACCAAACGGCGCGGTTTGTTGCGGCCGGGCCAGCCGCCCCAAGTGCTGGGCTGGGACGCCGCCGGCGTGGTGCAGGCAGTGGGGGAGGCCGTCAGCTTGTTCCGTCCGGGGGACGCGGTGTATTACGCCGGGGATGTGATGCGCCCCGGCTGTAACGCGGCTATGCAACTGGTGGACGAGCGCCTCGTCGGCCGTAAGCCGGCCACCCTGGATTTCGAGCAGGCGGCGGCGTTGCCGTTGACGACGCTTACCGCCTGGGAGTCACTGTTCGATCGTTTGGGCATCGCCGCCGACGGCGGCCATCGGGGCCGCAGCCTGTTGATCATCGGCGCGGCCGGCGGTGTCGGCTCCATCGCCATCCAGCTGGCGAAACGGGTGGCCGGCCTTCGGGTGATCGCCACCGCTTCCCGGCCGGAATCGCGGGAGTGGTGTCTGGAGTTGGGAGCGGACCTATGCGTGGGCCACGGCGACGGCCTGGTTGCCAATCTCAAGGCGGCCGGCGTGGCAAACGTCGATTACATCCTCAACTGCAGCAACGTCGATGCCTACTGGGGCGCCATGGCCGAGGCGGTGCGGCCGCAGGGAGCGGTGTGCTGCTTGGCGTCCGCCGAGGGACCGCTGGACATCAACCTTTTCAAGACCAAAAGCGCCGCTTTCGTCTGGGAGTTCATGTTCACCCGCGCCATGTACCAGACCGACGACATGGCGCAGCAGGGCGCCATTCTCAACCGGGTGGCGGCGCTGGTGGAGTGCGGCGCGATCCGTTCCACCCTGCGCGAATGCCTGGGGGCGCTGACGCCGGCCAGCTTGGCGCAGGCCCATGCCCGCCTAGAAAGCGGCCGGACGTTGGGCAAGTTGGTGTTGAAAGGCCTGGTTTAAACGGGGCGGGCGGCGCGGCTCAGCGCGGCAGCTCCGCCGTTTTCCCTCCTTTGCCAAGCCCACCCCTCGGGCGGGATAGGGGCGCGTCTTCCAGCGGCGGCCCACTTGTCGTTTCACTGAGTCCCTATAGCGGCGCGCCGCCTTGATCTCCGCCGGCCTGGCTTCCAGATCGGCGGTCGTCGGCGCGTCGGCCCGACCGGGCAGGACATTCTGGTGCCTCCCGCTCAAGCCGTGGTCTCGCCTGGCACGCTGCCGTTAACTACCGGTCGCCCGTTTGGCCGGGTAACCCTCGCCCGACTTAGCCCCGACGCCGTCGCTGTCGGTAGGTCTGCAAAAAACGTTACCAGGATTTGCAGATAGATCCCTTTTCCCCGCAGTTTTACTTCCTTTGGTCATTCCCAATGAACCGCGTCATTCGATGGAATACGTGGCTTTGCCGTGAGTTTCGATGCGTGGGTTTGTCTTGGCATGAATGATGCCTTTGCTGTCGATGTATCGGCTTTTGAATTTGGAAAAGCGTCGGCGTTCGATGGCGGCTTGGTCGGAAACGAGCGAACGTCGCGAAACGGCGTCATTTATGAATTTAGTTGTGCTTTGGTTAACGGCCTTCGCCTTATGTTTTGTCGTTTGGCGCGGTCTCGTGGGTAAGGTTTACTCGTTCGCCTTTTGGGCTGGTCAATTGCGTAAGACGGTATGTCAAGTGTTTGGCTGCTTATGGCATTGTCATGAATAGAGGACTTTTGATCCTTGCGTTGTGCGCGCTGTCGCTAACCGCTACTTTGCTATGGGCCGATACAGCGAACAACCCGTATACGCATGTCGTGACGACGCGGTTTCCTCGATGGATAGCGGCTCATCGAGGCGGCGAATTTTCCAACTTTCGACAAGGCACGATACCGCAGTTTCTGCGCGCGATCCACGATGGGGCCAACGTTCTTGAAATGGACGTGCGCTTGACTAAGGACGGTATCGCCATAATTCATCATAACGCCAGCCTCGGCAAGCTGAATTCCTGCTCTGGTAAGGTATCCGATTATACGCTGTCAGAATTGCGTGGCCGGTGTCAGATGGCCGATCAAGCACTGAAAGGCGAGTTTATCCCTACGTTGGAAGAGGTTTTGTCGACGGTTCACGGGGATGCGGTTGTGAATCTGGAGGCGAAGACGTTTGATTCGATCGGTCCCATGCTTCAACTGGTGGCGAAGCATCATGCATATAATTGGGTCTATATATCGGCTTATCCGGATTTTTATGCGGCAATTCGGCAGTATGAACGCCAATACGCGCTGTCTCAGCAAATCATGGTGGAATACAATCCTGCCGGAAGCCAGCAGCTGTTAGAGGAGGGGTTGCGCCTGAAAGACATCAACATCATTGCGATGCAGTTGCATCCGAAAACATTGACATGCAAAAACGTTCGAGCCATTCATGAAACCGGCTTGAGGGCATCGGCTAATTCCTGGCCATATGTAGGGTTCAACGAGCGTATGGCGTCGGGCTGCTCCGAGATTTTTCGTCGCGGCATTGACATCGCCCGCACCAATAACGTCCCGTCCTGTAAAGTCCAGAAAGTCGTCTCGCAGCACGCCGCGCAGAACGATTGCGAAAGCGGCTGAGTATTCCTTCTATTGATGCCGTTACCACGTCATGCCTCGAGGGCATAGCGCGTTTGCGCGCCTGTCTCAGCGGTCGCCGCCAACGCTCGGGACGCGGCCTCTTCGTGGTCTACCGTTCGCCGGATTACTGCCGCCTCGCCGGTTGCCGACGTGGTTGCGTCGTTGTCGGAAATGGAATTGTGCGCCGTTCACCGTTTGTTAAGGAAGGGGTGTCAATACTAATGCTCCCACACACAAAGCACTGCATTGTCATTCCTGCCGTTTCTCCCCGCCGCCGAATGCTGAGTCGTCATCGAGAAGCAACGAGATATTTTGCGAAATCAAATGCCCCGCCTGAATGAAAGCCTCAATATAAATTCATCCGAACCTTTTCAATTATCGGCTGGCGATCCGTATCGTCAAGATTACTTTTTAGAGCTTCATAACCGTTTTGGGTATAGCCCGCATGGACTGATCGGTATTTTGCCGAACTCGTGGGGCTGGATCGATTCGAAACAACGCGGCGCCATTAGTTATCTGGAGGTCGGGAATGTCTGGTTGGCTAGCGACCCTTTAGCATCCGAAAGTCATGTTCAGGATGTTGCCAAGCGTTTCATGAACGTGGCGAATGCTCGGGGTAAAATCGTCAGTTTTGTTCCGGCGACTATGCGGCTTGCGCAGGGCGCCGAATATCTCGACATGGACGCGGTGTCTATAGGGGCATCTCCGTATTTCGATTTGCAGGCGTGGAGCACTAAAGGCAGTGAGGCGAAAAAGGTGCGGGAAAGGGTGAACCAATCCATTCGTGCCGGCGTCGCGGTCGAGGAACTGCGTGGGGGCGATATTTCGAAAGCCGAATTATCGGAGCTGTGTAATGGCTGGTTGGATACTCGCCGGTCGATAGAATTCGGCTGGCTTTTTTCCCTCGATCCCCTGCGTTTCAGCGACCGCAAGCGGTACTTTTTGGCCAGGACTCCGGAAGGAAAAGCGGTCGGGCTGCTGGTGGCCAGTCCTATGCCTGTCCGGAGCGGTTGGTATCTGGAGGACGTGATTCGTCATCCCGCCGCACCGAAGGGCACTTCGGAGCTTTTAGTCGTCGAGGGGATGGCCGCGCTGGCCCGCTCCGGCTCTAAGATCGCTACGCTCGGAACGATGTTGGCCGCCTATTTGGACCTGGGCGAGCCGGTTAGCCGTGGCGATTATCGATTCGCCAAAAAGCTGTTCCCGCTGGCCTGTGGCCATATGGAATCGGTTTACAATTTCAAGGGCGTGCGGTGTTTTAAGGAAAAATTCGCGCCGAGCTGGATGGAGCCGGAATTTATTATGTTTCCGGCGGGTTTTTCTCATCCGGTGCGTATTGCCGTTGCGGCGGCTCGCGCGATTTCAGAAGCCGGTCTTAAAAACGCCATCGGGAAAAGAATTTCGGCATGGCGGCGCGCCCCTAACCGGGTTGTCCGTCAGTATTTGCTGAATTGCAATCAAGCTTGAACAGCGTCTTGCACGGCGGACGTCACGTACCTTGCCCTAGGTTTTGTTTCTTGGTTCCGGCTAGTCGGCTGTTGCCGATTCGATGCCTTCCATCGCCACTTCGGCCATAAGGCGGATTTCGTCGGGAGTGACGATATAGGGCGGCATGAAGTAGACGACGTTGCCCAAGGGGCGCAGCAGCACGCCGCGTTCCAGGCCATGGCGGTAGACGGTTAAGCCGCGGCGCTCCTGCCAAGGGTAAGGCTCTTTGGTCGCCTTGTCCTTGACCAGCTCGATGGCGAGGATCATGCCGGTTTGGCGGATTTCGGCGACGTGGGGGTGGTCTTGCAAAGGCGCGGCGGCTTCCGCCATGCAGCGGGACAAGTGGCGGTTGTTGCTTAATACGTTGGACGTTGGATGCGCCATGGTTGCCGACGCTTCCTTTAACTCCCTCACCCTGCCCTCTCCCTGAGGGAGAGGGGGCTCCGGCGGTCTGTCCGTGAGTTGGAATTCAAACAAATCCAGCGTCGCCAGCGCCGCGCGGCAGGCGAGGGGGTTGCCGGTGTAGCTGTGGGAGTGCAGGAACGCCTTTAATGTGGCGTAGTCGTCGTAGAAGGCCTGGTAGATCACCTCCCGCGTCAGCACCGCCGCCAGGGGCAAATAACCCCCGGTCAATCCCTTGGACAAACACATGAAGTCCGGCGCGATGCCGGCTTGTTCGCAGGCGAACAGGGTGCCGGTGCGGCCGAAGCCGACGGCGATTTCGTCGGCGATCAGGTGCACGCCGTGGCGATTGCAGGCTTGGCGCAAGAGCGTCAAATAGACCGGGTGGTACATGCGCATGGCGCCGGCGCACTGCACCAGGGGTTCGACAATGACGGCGCACACCTCCTGGGCGTGCCGTTCCAGGGCTTGTTCCATGTGGGTGAAGGCGCGGCGGGAATAGGCTTCCCAGCTTTCGCCTGCCTCTCGGTGATAGCAGTCCGGGCCGGGGACGGTGATGACGTCCATCAGCAGCGGCCGGTAGGTTTCCTTGTATAGGGCCACATCGCCCACCGCCAGGGCGCCGAGGGTTTCGCCGTGGTAGCTGTTGCTCAACGTGATGTAGCGCGTCTTCTGCGGCTTACCCGTGTTGCGCCAGTAGTGGAAGCTCATTTTCAGCGCCACTTCCACGGCGGCGGAGCCGTTGTCGGCGTAGAAGCAGCGGGTCAGGCCGCTGGGGGCGAGTCGGGTGAGGCGCTCGGCCAGTTCGATGCCGGGCTGGTGGCTGAAGCCGCCAAATATGACGTGCTCCAGGTTGTCTACCTGGTCTTTGAGGGCGGCGTTGATGTCGGGGTGGCTGTGGCCGAACAGGTTGACCCACCAGGAGCTGACGGCGTCCAGGTAGCGCTTGCCGTCGAAGTCTTCCAGCCAGGCGCCCCGGCCGCGGCGGATGGGAATCAGCGGCAGTTGTTCGTGGTCTTTCATCTGGGTGCAGGGGTGCCACAGCACCCGCACATCCCGCTCCATCCACCGCCGGTTGTCCATGGCCTTACTGCGGGGCGGGCAGTCCCAGGTTTTTCCAGAGGGCCAGCATGGTGTCCGCCTGGTTCATGGTGTAGAAGTGCAGGCCCGGCACGCCGCCTTCCAACAGGCGCCGGCACAGGTCGCTCACCACTTCCAGGCCGAAGGCGCGGATGGCGTCGCGGTCGTCGCCGTAGCATTCCAGTTGCTTGCGCACCCAGCGGGGGATTTCCGCGCCACAGGCTTCGGAGAAGCGCGCCAGCTGCGAGTAGTTGGTGATGGGCATGATGCCCGGCATGATGGGAATGTCGACGCCCGCCTTGTGCGCCCGCTCGACGAAGTTGAAATAGGCGTCGGCGTTGTAGAAGTATTGGGTCAGGGCTTCGTCGGCGCCGGCGTCCACCTTGCGCTTGAAATTGAGGAGGTCCGTTTCGGCGTTGGCCGCTTGCGGATGCACTTCGGGATAAGCCGCGACTTCGATGTGGAAATGGTCGCCGGTTTCCCGCCGGATGAATTCCACCAGTTCGTTGGCATAGCGGAACTCGCCGGTGGCCAGCATGCCGGAGGGCAGGTCGCCGCGCAGGGCGACGATGCGTTTCACGCCTTTTTGCCGGTAATCGTCCAGGATGGCGCGGATGCCGTCCCGGCGCGAGCCGATGCAGGACAGGTGCGGCGCGGCTTCGATGCCGGTGTGTTGGAGTATGTCGCACACCGTTTCGACGGTTTTTTCCTGGGTGGAGCCGCCCGCGCCGAACGTGACCGAGAAAAATTCCGGCTTGAGGGCGGCGAGGCGCTGGTAAGTCTGGCGCAGTCTGGCCGCCGCTTCGTCGTCGCGCGGGGGGAAAAATTCGAAACTGAACTTGTGGTTCACGGGCAATGTCCTTGGGGCGGGTGGGCCGATGCCCGGAGGGCGGCATGGCGTAAGGCGGTTATTTTATGGGGACGGCTAAAAATTGCCATCCTGGCGATTTTCGCCCCGCCATCCCAATCACTTGAGCCAGCCGATTTCCTCGGCGGTTTTGGCGCCGATTAGCACTTTCTGCAGGGAGGCGGGGATGGTGGCATGGTCGGCGCTGACCGGGGTGCGGCCCGCCATCAGTTCGGCCCATTGCTGCGGCAGGCGCGGGTTGGCGTCGGGCTCGGCGAACCCTTCCGGATAGCGGGGATAGTTGCCGACGGGGTCGTATTTGTCCGTGGCGCCCAGGGTGTGCAGCAGTTCGTGGGCGATGATGACGGCGTTTTGCTTGTGCTGCTTGCGGATACCGTACAGGTTGGCGGTGCCAGCCATGGATTCGCGCAGGGCGAAGGAGTTTTCCACCACTTCCCGTTGGGTCGGGTCCACGTAAACCAGGAACAGCTTGACGTGGGGCTTGAGGCCCGGCGCATCGCCGTGCCGCCAGGCCCACCAGCGGAACTTGAGGCTCCACAGCATGATATCCAGCTTGCTGCGGCCCTGGCCGGGCGGCGCGGGCGGCAGTTCGCTCACGGTCGGGCCGAGGAACAGGGTGATGGGGCGGAACATGCCCTTGCCGTAGCGCTTGGCTTCTTCTTGGAAAAACTCCTCGATGTCGTCGAAGTCCGCGTCTTGCAGGGTCTGGATATAGGCCGCGGCCTCCTGGCTGTTGTCGCCGTTGATGGGATAGACGGCTACGTCCAGCCCCATGGTCCAATCGGTGCGGTGATAGGCGCGCCAGCGTTCGGTGGCGACCACTACCAGGATCAACAATAAAATCGTGACGCGGATTTTTTTGAACATGGTCCTTTTCCGATGCGGTCCTTCGAGGAGGGGGAATTCTTGCGCCTACTGTAGCGCGAAAACGGCACCGCCGTAGCCCGGATGGAGCAAAGCGGAATTCGGCGTGGGGTATTGCCTACCCGGATTGCATTGCGTCCCATCCGCGCCACATCTGCCGCGCCCATGAAAAAGGGGCCTTGCGGCCCCTTTCTCTTTCCGGCTCTAACCGCGGATCAATAGCGGTAGTGGTTCGGCTTGTAGGGGCCGTTCTTGGGCACGCCGATGTAGGCGGCCTGTTCGTCGGACAGCACAGTCAGGTTCGCGCCGATTTTGCCCAGGTGCAAACGGGCCACTTTTTCGTCCAGGTGCTTGGGCAACACGTACACTTCGTTCTTGTACTTGTCGCCGTGGCAGAACAGCTCGATCTGCGCCAGAGTCTGGTTGGTGAAGCTGTTGGACATCACGAAGGACGGGTGGCCGGTGGCGCAGCCCAGGTTCACCAAGCGGCCTTCCGCCAGCAGGATGATGCGGCGGCCGTTGGGCAGGATGATGTGGTCCACCTGCGGCTTGATGTTTTCCCAGGTGTACTGCTTCATGGCGGCGACTTCGATTTCCGAGTCGAAGTGGCCGATGTTGCAGACGATGGACTGGTCTTTCATCTTCACCATGTGGTCGTGGGTGATGACGCCCACGTTGCCGGTGGCGGTGACGAAGATGTCGGCCTGGTCGCAGGCGTCGTCCATGGTCACCACGCGGTAGCCTTCCATCGCCGCCTGCAGGGCGCAGATCGGGTCGATTTCGGTGACCCACACGGTGGCGCCGAGGCCGCGCAGGGACTGGGCGCAGCCCTTGCCCACATCGCCGTAGCCCAACACCACGGCGATCTTGCCGGCGATCATCACGTCGGTGGCGCGCTTGATGCCGTCCACCAAGGACTCACGGCAGCCGTACAGGTTGTCGAACTTGGACTTGGTAACCGAGTCGTTGACGTTGATGGCCGGGAACGGCAAGCGGCCTTCGGCCTGCATGGTGTACAAGCGGTGCACGCCCGTGGTGGTTTCCTCGGTGACGCCCTTGATGCCCGCCTGCATTTTCGAATACCAGCCCGGCTTGGCGGCCAGGGTCTTCTTGATGGAAGCGAACAATACTTCCTCTTCTTCGCAGGTAGGGTTGTCCAGCAGGGACGGGTCTTTTTCCGCGCGGGAACCCAGGGTCACCAGCACGGTGGCGTCGCCGCCGTCGTCCAGGATCATGTTGGGGCCGGCGTCGCCCGGCCATTCCAGGATGCGGTGGGTATATTCCCAGTACTCTTCCAGGGTTTCGCCCTTGTAGGCGAACACCGGGATGCCGGCGGCGGCGATGGCGGCGGCGGCGTGGTCCTGGGTGGAGAAGATGTTGCAGGAAGCCCAGCGTACCTCGGCGCCCAGCGCCACCAGGGTTTCGATCAGCACGGCGGTCTGGATGGTCATGTGCAAGGAGCCGGAAATGCGAGCGCCTTTCAGCGGCTGGCTGGCTTTGTACTCCTCGCGGGTGGCCATCAGGCCCGGCATCTCCGTTTCGGCGATGCGGATTTCCTTGCGGCCCCAATCGGCCAGGGACATGTCTGCGACTTTGTAGTCGTTCATTCGAGTGGTCTCCAAGAGAATGAACGGGCGCCGTTGCGTTGATGAAACGCTTGCCACCGAGCCTGGCCCCGTAGTTTTCGGGGTTGCAGCGCCCCTCGGCGGCACGGCGTGAATTTAGCTAGGCATGGTTTTCTTGAGCGGTCGGCACGGTTTTTCTGTGCGGCCGAAAGCGGAAAGCGCGTTGGAGCGCTTTCCACTGCCAGTGGAACGGCGGATTGCCGGACTTGTCAGCTTACAGCCCAGCCGCGGCGCGCAGGGCGGCCGCTTTATCGGTGCGTTCCCAGGTGAAGTTGTCGCCGACGCGGCCGAAGTGGCCGTAGGAGGCAGTCGGACGATAGATGGGGCGCAGCAGGTCCAGGGCGGCGATCAGGCCTTTCGGGCGCAGGTCGAAGTGCTCGCGCACCAGTTGCACGATGCGTTCCTCGGCGATGCGGCCGGTGCCGAAGGTGTCCACTTCGATGGAGGTGGGTTCGGCCACGCCGATGGCGTAGGAAATCTGGATTTCGCAACGGTCGGCCAGGCCGGCGGCGACGATGTTCTTCGCCACGTAGCGGCCGGCGTAGGCGGCGGAACGGTCTACTTTGGACGGATCCTTGCCGCTGAAAGCGCCGCCGCCGTGACGGCCCATGCCGCCGTAGGTGTCGACGATGATCTTACGGCCGGTCAAGCCGCAGTCGCCGACCGGGCCGCCGATGACGAACTGGCCGGTGGGGTTGATGTGGAATTTGGTGTCCTTGTGGATCCATTCCTTCGGCAGCACGTGCAGGATGATTTCGTCCATCACCGCTTCCTGCAGGGTCTTGTAGGGCACGTCCGGCGAGTGCTGGGTGGACAGCACCACGGCGTCCACCGCCACCGGCTTGTCGTTCTCGTAGCGCAGGGTCACCTGGCTCTTGGCGTCCGGGCGCAGCCAGGACAGCATTTTGCTCTTGCGCACTTCGGCCTGGCGTTCCACCAAGCGGTGGGCGTAGGTGATGGGAGCCGGCATCAGCACGTCGGTTTCGTTGGTGGCGTAGCCGAACATCAGGCCTTGGTCGCCGGCGCCTTGTTCGTGGCTGGCCGATTCGTCCACGCCCATGGCGATGTCGGCGGACTGCTTGCCCAGGGCGACCATGACGGCGCAGGTTTCCGAGTCGAAACCGATGGCCGGGTCGTCGTAGCCGATATCCTTCACCACGCCGCGCACCAGCGCTTCCATGTCCACCCAGGCGTTGGTGGTGATTTCACCCGCCAATACCACCATGCCGGTTTTCACCAGGGTTTCGCAGGCCACGCGGGACTTGGGGTCCTGCGCCAGCAGCGCGTCCAACACAGCGTCGGAAATCTGGTCGGCCATTTTGTCCGGATGGCCTTCTGACACCGATTCGGAAGTGAAGATGTAATTTCTGCTCACTGTTGGGAACCCTTTTACTAGTGCGGTAAATTTGGAATTTCGGGAATCGTCGTCGATGCGGGCGAGCGCCCTGGGAAAACGATTGAAAACCGCGCAATTATATATCAATGGTCTTTTTTCGCCAGCTTCCTGCCCTGGGGGCCGCGGCGGTATATCTTCAGCACGAGCCGCAGGAACCACGGCGGGCGTTTTAGCACGATGTATAAAGCGATGAAGCCGAATATGGGCAGCGGCACCACCGCATCGACGAGGGAGATAAAAAACAGCGCGACTAGAAGTTCGAACCGCATCATGGGGTTCGCGCGCCTCTTTCGTGTTCCAAACGGCGCAGACGCTGGCGCGCCGCGCTGGCATGGCGCCGGCTGACCTCCACTGGTTCGGCCAGTCCCGCCAGACGCACGCGCAGCGTGCCCGCCGGGCTTTTTTCCAAGGCTACGATGTGCGCCAAAGCTACCAGGGCGTTGCGATGCACGCGCAGGAAACGGTCGGGGAATTCTTCTTCCAGGCTTTTGAGGGAGTCGTCGATCAGCGCTTCTTCCTTGGCGGTGTACAGCGTGGTGTATTTCATGTCGGCGCTGAAACAGCGTATTTCCTCCAAGGGAATCAGGCGTAGATTGCCCTGTTGCCGCACGCAGATGTGGCTGCGGGGGGCGGCGGGAAGGTCGCGTTGCAGTTGTTCCCAGCGTTCGGCGCCGAAACGCCGCGCCTTGCCCAGCGCCAGGGCGAGTCGTTCTTTGCGCACCGGTTTGAGCAGATAGTCCACCGCGTTCAAGTCGAACGCCGCCAGCGCGTGCTCGTCGTAGGCGGTAACGAACACCACCGCCGGCGGTTCGTCCATGCGCGCCAGCTCCCGCGCCGTCTCCAGGCCGTCCATCAACGGCATGCGGATGTCCAGCAGGACCAGGTCGGGGCGGGTTTCGGCCCAGGCCAACAGGGCGGAGGCCCCGTCCGCGGCTTCGCCGACGACGGCGGCTTCCGGCGCGGTTTCCGCCAGCAAGTCCTGAAGCCTTCGCCGCGCAGGGGCTTCGTCGTCGACAATGAGGATTCTCATCGGTAGCGTGGCCTCCCATGGTTATTCGTCATCGGCCCGGCTCAAATACGGGAAAGCCAGGGACGCGTGGAATACGCCGCCGCTCTGTTCCAGTTCCAAGCTCCCCTCACGGGGGAAGCAGGCGCTCCAGCGCGCCCGAAGGTTGTCCAGGGCTTGGTGGCTGCCGTCGCGCCGCTGTTTGTCCGGGCCGATGGGGTTGCTGACCGTCAGGCACAGTAGCGCGCCGCGCCGTCCCCGTCGAGTGCCGGCTATTTCCAGGCAGCCGCCTTGCGGCAAGGGCTCTATGCCGTGGTACACGGCGTTTTCCACCAGCGGTTGCAGGCTAAGGGGCGGCAGCAGGGCGTCTTCAGGCAGCGCATCCAAGCGCCATTCCACCCGCAGGCGGTCGCCCAGCCGCTGCTGTTCGATGTTGAGGTAGCGTCGGGCCAGGGCGGTTTCATCGGCCAGGGTGGTCCAGCGCTGGTCTCGTCGCAGGCTGGTGCGGAAGAGGTCGGCCAGATCCAATACCAGTTCCTCGGCTTGATCCGGCCGGCTACGCAGCAGGCTGGCGATGGTGTTGAGGCTGTTGAATAGAAAGTGCGGCCTCATGCGCGCTTGCAGGGCGTCGAGCCGCGCTTCCGCTTCCGCTTTGATCTGGCTGCGCCAGCGGGCGTGGATGGTCATGTGACGCAGCAGCACGGCGGCGATGATGCCGCTAACCGTCATATTGCGCGCCAGGACGGTGGGGATTTGGTCGGCCGGCACCAGCACGAAGAACCAGCCCATCGCCGGCAAGCCGAGGTAGACCAGCCAGTTGGTCAGCAGGGCTACCGCCTGCACCAGCAGGAAGGCGAGCGGACCGCTCCAGTGGTCCGGCAAGCGAGCCAGGGGGCGGTGCAGCAGGGTCAGCAGGATGGCGCTGCCCAGGGCGATCCACTGCATGAACAGCGACCGGCCGCCCAGGTCGATCCAGAAGTTCGTCGGCTCCGCGGACAGCGACAGCACTAGCGCCGCCAGCTCGGTGAGCAGCAGCAGCGGGAACAGCGCCTCGAATCGCCGGAAGTCCGGCAGGAAGCCGGCGGGCGGAGACTGCTCCAATGGCTTAGCGGCGTTAAGCGGCATGGTCTCTCGTGTCGTGGGCGGGCAAATAACCGGGCCGGCGGCGGCTTGGGACGCGCCGCGCGCTGTAAGGTCGATTATAATTAACGTCCGATATTGAATTAATCAAAGCCATTATGTCCAGCGACACCGCCAAACCTTGGGCCGGCCGTTTCACCCAGGCCACCGACGCATTCGTGGAAGCTTTCACCGCCTCGGTGGATTTCGATCAGCGTTTAGCTCCTTACGACATCCAGGGTTCCCTGGCCCACGCTCGCATGCTGCACAAGGTCGGCGTGCTGACCGAGGCGGAGTGCAAGTCCATCGTCGACGGCCTGGAGGCCATCGCGGTGGAGATCGAGCGCGGTGACTTCTTCTGGTCGGTGGAACTGGAAGACGTGCACATGAACATCGAGGCGCGCCTTACCGACCGCATCGGCATCGCCGGCAAAAAGCTGCACACCGGCCGCTCGCGCAACGACCAAGTGGCCACCGACGTGCGTTTGTACCTGCGCGCCGAGATCGACGCCATCGTCGCCGAGCTGGATCGCTTGCGCCAGGCGCTGCTGGACCTGGCCGAACGGGAAGCCGACACTATCATGCCCGGCTTCACCCATCTGCAGGTGGCCCAGCCGGTGACTTTCGGCCACCACATGATGGCCTGGTTCGAGATGCTTTGCCGCGATCGGGAACGGCTGCTGGACTGCCGCAAGCGGGTCAACGTCATGCCCTTGGGCGCCGCGGCCCTGGCCGGCACGCCCTATCCCCTGGACCGCGACTACACGGCGGAGCTGTTGGGCTTCGAGCGACCCAGCTACAACTCCCTGGACGCGGTCAGCGACCGGGATTTCGCCATCGAATTCACCGCCGCCGCCAGCCTCATCGCCGTGCATTTGTCGCGCTTTTCCGAAGAGCTGGTGCTGTGGACCTCGGCGCAATTCGCCTTCATCGACCTGCCTGACCGCTTCTGCACCGGCTCGTCCATCATGCCGCAGAAAAAGAACCCGGACGTGCCGGAACTGGTGCGCGGCAAGACCGGCCGGGTGGTGGGTCATCTGATGTCGTTGATCGTGCTGATGAAGAGCCAGCCCTTGGCCTACAACAAGGACAACCAGGAGGACAAGGAGCCCTTGTTCGACACGGTGGACACCATCAAGAACTGTCTGCGCGCTTTCGCCGACATGATGCCCCACGTGCAGCCCAAGCGGGAGCGCATGTACGAGGCCGCAAAGCAGGGTTTCGCCACCGCCACCGACCTGGCCGACTACCTGGTGCGCAAGGGCGTGGCCTTCCGCGACGCCCATGAAATCGTCGGCAAGGCGGTGCGCCTGGGGGTGGAAAGCAGCCGCGACCTGGCGGAGATTTCCCTGGCGGAATTGCAGGCGATTTCCCCTTCCATCGGTGAGGATGTGTACGGCGTGCTGACCCTGGAAGGCTCGGTGGCGGCGCGCGATATTCTCGGCGGCACCGCCCCCAACCAGGTGAGGGCGGCCATCGCCCGAGCGCGCGGGTAATTGGGATAAGCAAGCCTGAAGCTATGTCCGCTAACATCACGACCCTGGTGGACTTGATTCGCCATGGGGAGCCGGTGGGAGGGCGCTGTTATCGCGGTCATCGTGACGATCCCCTCAGCGAGAAAGGTTGGGCGCAGATGCGCGAGGCGGTGGGCGATCGTTGTCCCTGGCAGGCGGTCGTCAGCTCCCCTTTGAGCCGTTGCCGCGCGTTCGCCGAGGAGCTGAGCCGCCGTCACGGCCTGCCTTTGCAGCTGGACGATCGCCTGAAGGAAATCGGTTTCGGCAGCTGGGAAGGCCTGACGGCCGACGCGGTGGAGCGGGAGCAGCCCGGTGCTCTCATGCGCTTTTACGCCGATCCGGTGGCCAATCCGCCGCCCGGCGCGGAGCCGCTCGAGCGGTTTCGCCGTCGCGTTGCCGAGGGCTGGGAGGATTTGTGCCGGGATTACGCCGGTCGGCACGTGCTGGTGGTGGGCCATGCCGGCGTGATGCGGGTGTGCGTCGCGTTGGCCCTGGATTTACCCTTGGCGAGTTTGTTCCGCATCAAGGTGGACAATGCCGCCGTGACCCGCATACAGTGTGATCGAGCCAGCGACGGGCCGCCGTTTTACCAGTTGCTGTTCCATGGTGGCGTCTTATAGTTTTTAGTTTTCGGGAACCGCGCTTCGGGCGTTCCCGTTAATTTCGTTCGTGCGGAGTAGGGGCCTCAAAGGCCAATGTGGAACTGCGGATAGTCATTAACAGTGCATCGATGAGCAGCCAAGCGGAAAAACCGAGCGGAACGCAAACCATCACGACTCCCAGCCGTCGGGAGCTGGACACGGCGATTGCGCGTTTCCGCGCGCTCAATGGCCAGCGCATGCAGCGCATGATGGATACCTTGACGGCGCGTCAGGGCGATTTCCTGCACCTGCTGCCGCTGTTGTTCCATTGCAATTATCCGCAGCTGCCGGGGTACGTGACCGCCAGCACCCCCTGCGGCATCAGCGGCTACGCAGCAACGGAGGATACTCGCAAGGCCGTTTCCCGGCTGGCGCGCAACATCAGCATCCGTAGTCCGGCGGTTCGCCGTTTCCCCATTTACGGCTTGTACATTATGGGCAGCGTCGGCACAGTCGCTTATTCCAAGTCGTCGGACCTGGATATTTGGCTGTGCCACGCCCCATTCCTCGAGGCCGATGAATTGGAGGCGCTGGGAGAAAAGGCCAAGGCGGTGGAATTGTGGGCCGCCACCCTGGATCTGGAGGTCCATTTCTTTTTCATGGACGTGGATCAATTCCGCAGCGGCGTCGGCTGTCCCATTTCCAAGGAAAGCACCGGCAGCATCCAGCATCACCTCTTGCTGGAGGAGTTTTACCGTAGCGCGTTCTTTATCGCCGGCCGCATTCCCATTTGGTGGCTGGTGCCGCCGGAGCATGAGCATAGTTATGGCCTTTATACCGATATGCTCAAAGGCAGCGGTTTGGTGGCCGAATCGGAATACCTCGATTTCGGCGGGTTGGAGTCCATGCCCGCCGACGAATTTTTGGCCGCTTCCCTCTGGCATTTGTACAAGGCCATCGCCTCGCCGCACAAGTCGCTGCTCAAGCTGCTCCTCATGGAAAGCTACGCCAGCGAGTATCCCGCGGTGGAATGGGTCAGCACCCAACTGAAGCGCGCCGTATACGGCGGCTTGGTGGATGCCAACAGCTTGGACCCGTACATCCTCATGTACCGCAAAGTGGAGCAATACCTCGACGCCAAGGGGGAGCACGAGCGCTTGGAGTTGGCGCGGCAAAGCTTCTACCTCAAGGCCAACGAGGCGCTCAGCCAAGACAGCACCGGCCGGTCCAACCAGCAGCGCCGCAGCACCTTGTTGGGATTGATCCAGGAGTGGGGGTGGGGCAATCGGCAGCTGCATATCCTGGACAGCCGCCGGCGCCGCATGCTGCTCAGCATGATCGAGGAACGCAAGGAAATCGTGCGCGGCTTGCGCGGTTGTTACCAGTCCATTCGCCAGTTTTCCGGCGAGCACGTGCAGACCACCTCCTATGAGGACCAGGAGGTGGTGCTGATCGGCCGCATGCTGTTCGCGGCGCTGGAAAAAAAGCCGGGCAAGGTGGATATTTTCGCCGTGGACCAGGAAAAAGGCGTCGAGGAGCAGGAGTTCTCTCTTTGCCAGGTCCGCATGGCGGACGAAACCTACGGTTGGTGTCTTTATATCGGGCGCATTCGGCCGGCGGACGCGCGGCGCCGCGATCCGGTCAAAAAGGCCAGCAGCCTGCTGGAAATCCTGGTGTGGATGGTCGCCAACGGCATCTACAACGCGCAAACCCATTTCACCATCGAGACCATTCACAGCATCCTGCCGTCTCAGGAACTGAGCCGCGTCATGAAGCTGCTGGACAAATTCCTGGCGCACAATGTCCATGAGGGGGATTCTCTGGATGTGTACCTGAGCCCCTCGAAAATCCAGAACGTTTGCCTATTGATCAACGTGGGCGAGGAGTCGGCCGTCACGCGCATCGCCACCCAGCCGGCATATACCGGGCGCAACGATCCGTTTTGCTATGGCATGAATCAATCCAGCCTGGTGATCAGTACCGAACAGATCAGCCTCACGTCGTGGCGCGAGGTGATGACGCATCGCTACGAAGGGCTGGAGGGGTTGTTCGAGTGTTTGTGCGATATATACAACCAAGCCGGCGAGGGGCAGGCCAAGCCGGGGTTCCAAAGCCATTGCCTGATTCCTACCCGGGGCGACGCCATCGCCCGCCGGGTGCAGCAGCTGTACGACGATTTGGGGCGGGTGTTCTGCACGGCCGCGGAGCGCCAGCCCCGCTATGTGGTGCGGGGGGAGCGGAGCTTCTATATTTTCAGCCGGCGCGAAGGCGTCTTGCGCTACGACAAGGCGGCCAGCGTGGAGCGGCTGTTGCAGGTGATGTCGCTGCCCATCCCGGAGTTCAGTCCGGTGCGGTTCGATCCCATCGCGCTGGACGGTTTGCCGCTGCCGGACATTTGCGCCCTTAATCGCGAAGGGGTGGTGCAGGTGTTTGCCATGTCGGATAAGCAAAACGTCGACATGTTTATACTCGACGAGCGCGGCTCCCTGTATTTCCGCCGCCATGCCAGCTCTCAGGTGCAGCAAGTGCTGAATCCCTACGCCACGTTTCTGGAGGCGGTGCAGCAACGCTATGCGTTGGCCGGCGGCTCCGCCGTGGAGTATCACTGGGTGGCCAAAGGCAGCGGCAACGAATATGTCATAGAAAAAATCTCCTTCGTCGCGCGCGGCATTTCTTCCAAAATCGACATCCGCGTCATCGGCCAGGAAATGGCGCCGGGTCGCGTCGCCTACACGATCTACACCGACGAGCGCGAGTTTTCCACCATGGAGGACGGCCGCGAACTGTTCAAACGGGCCGCGGAATATGTGTATCAGCGGCGCCAGAGCGGGGAGCGCTATCCCATCTATGTCACCGACATGGACGTGCCGGTGTCCGCCATGGGCATCGATAGCCAATCCCAGCTGCAAACCATTTATTTCCTCAAATACAAAGACAAGATCGAGGCGATGCTTAGCACGGGCGGCGAGCCGGTCACTTAGTCGGCGCGGCCTGCTTCCGCAGGCCTACGCCCATTTCGTTCAAGTTTTTCAAGAAAATGCCGACAGCTTCACGGACAGCGCCGTGAAATTGTCGCGGCGCTCGACAACCCTTAGGAGGTCGCGCCATGCGTATCGAATCAGCCAAGATCAGTGCCGGTGCGCTGCATGAAGAGGTGCAGTCATCGGTAACAAAAGAGTCTTTGGAATTTTGGGTGGGCGATCGGCGGCGCCGAGCGCCGGAGCCGGCCAGCCCGCCGCCGGCTGCCGACAAGCTGTCCTTGACGCCCCAGGCCCAGGCCAGCCAGCCGGTCAGCAAAACGCTGAACGTCGACGACGATCAGCAGCTCACTCCCCGCGACCGGCTCATCGCCGACATTTTGCGGTCCATGATTAAGGCGCTTACCGGGCGCGATCTCAAGCTGTTTTCCCCGAGCGATTTGGCCGACAAAATCGCCCAGGCGCAGCAGTCCTCCGCGGAGGCGACCGCCCAGTTGCAGCAAGCCGCCGCGCAGCAGCCGTCGGCCGGCTTCGGCTTGGTTTACGATCATTACGAATCCCACTTCGAATCCGAAGCGGTTTCCTATAGTGCCCAGGGAACGGTCAAAACCGCCGACGGCAAGGAAATCCAGTTTTCCGTGCAGCTCAACATGAGCCGGGAGTTTTACACGGAAAACCGCGAAACCCTGCGTTTGGGCGATGCCAAGAAAGTCGATCCGCTCGTGATCAACTTCGACGGCAACGCCGCCGAGTTGGGCGACACCAAATTCCAGTTCGATTTGGATTCGGACGGCCGCCAGGAGCAAATCGCCGTGCTTAAGCCCGGCAGCGGCTTGTTGGCTTTGGACAAAAACGGCGACGGCGTCGTCAACAACGGCAGCGAGCTGTTCGGCCCGGCCAGCGGCAACGGCTTCGCCGAACTGGCCGCTTACGACGAAGACAAAAACGGCTTCATCGACGAAGGCGACAGCATCTACAACAAACTGCGCATCTGGCAGCAGGACGGGCAAGGAAAAGGGCAATTGCTGGCGCTGGGAGCCAAAAACGTCGGCGCCATCTACCTGGGCCACGTGTCGACGCCTTTTACCTATAAAAACGCCGCCAACGTCACCCAAGGCGACGTGGTCAGCACCGGCCTGTTCCTGCGGGAAAACGGCAGCGCCGGCACCGTGCAGCAAATCGACTATTCGGTTTAATCTCCCCGGCTTACGCACGGCGGAATCGGCTTCGACAGCCGGTTCCGCTTTTTTCTGCGGTCAGCGATGGCCGTCGGCGGCTGCGTCATCCGCCACCGTTACCCAGCGGGCGGCGAAAAATACCAAGCCCATCAGCGCATAGGCCTGTGCCCAAGGCCAAGCGGGCGTCAACGACAGGGCCGTGTCGGCGGGGGTCCAGAGGTAGCTATGCATCAGTCCGAGGGAGGATAAGAGCGCTGCGACGCCGCACCACGCGGCGGCCTGCAAAAAGCGCCGCTCGATGACCGCTACGGTGACGGCGGCAAGGATGGTGGATGTGAAAATAGCGCCCTGCTCCAAGGCGAAAGCGCCGTGTATCCACACATCGGCTTGATGGAACGCGTCCAGCAACGCGGGGGAAAAAGCCGGGCCGTCCGGCGTGCCGTAGCCGGCGGCGCGCAAGCCGCTTTTCGCCATCAGCGCGCCCCAGGCGGCGATGCCGGGCAGGATGCCCAGCACCACGGCCGGGCCATGGGCCGTGGGCGTCGCGCTGAAGGCCTGGGCGGCCATGACGATGCCGATCCACAGCATGATGGCCATGCCGGCATCCACGGGGACCGCCCAGGCGATGTAGCTCAAGGTGCCGGTTAGGCAAATGAAAGTGATGAATACGCAGTTGAGCACCGAGTACCCGGCGCGGGCGCCGAGGGCTTTCCAGCCGGGGTGGCCGATGTAGATGGTGGTGGGGAAGCAGGAGCCGAAGGCGCAGGCGGCCAAGGTGCTCAAGCCGTTCATCGCCAGCGAGCTTTCCGTGGAATAGCGGTCGCCGGCCGCTTCCGCCGACTCGATGTTTTGCAGCGAACCCAGCAGGTTGAACAAGCCCATGGGAATGATTACCGACAAATAGGCCGTCAACAGGTCGGCGCGCATGGACGCCAGCAAGTCGCCCAATACCGGCACCGGCCAGTGCCAGCCGGCGCCGCTGGGCGATGGCCCCACCGGTGCAACGCCGCTGAGCCACGCCAGCATGGTGCCCAGCAGCACTGCCACCAGGCCGCCGGGCAGGCCGCCTTTGAAACGCACCCGGCCGAAGTAGGTCAGCAGGATCACGCCCAGGGTGGTCAGTCCCACCACGGGATGGGCGTAGGCGCGAAACAGGAAACCCAGGGCGATGAAACCCAGGGCAATGCCGGCCAAGGTGGATAGCAGCGCCGCCCGAGGCGTGGCTTTGCGCAGTTTTTCCGCCACAAAAGCCCCGCCGAATTCGATGAGGCCGGAGCCGAAGCAGGCCAGCAAACCCGCTTGCCAGGCGGTCCGCGCCGGGTCGGCGGCGCCCGCGGCTTGGGCCGCCAGCTTGGCCGGCAGCATGACCAGGAACACGAAAGCGAACAGCGATACGGTGTTGATGCCGTAGGGCAGGGCGCAAACGTCGGTGCGGCCGGTGCTTTCCGCCAGCTTTTTCGCCTGCCAGGCGTAAAAGCCGTTGCCTACCAGCAGCGATACCGCGACGCCGGGCAGAATATGCCCGTACAGCAGCTCGGCGGGAAATCCCAAAAGGCCGCCGCACAAGCCGACGATCACCAAGAGTTGGACCAGGTTATCCAGCGCCAAGCCGAAAAAACCGTCGATATCGCCGCGCACCAACCAAGGCATTTGGCCCCCTTTCCGTTGCCGTAGAGAAAAGCCGCTTTTATAGGCCCGCCGGGTCATCGGCGCAAGGCCAATGACGGGTTCGTTTACATACAAGCGCTAGGGTTGGCTGAAAGGTAGAATTCGAGGGCCGAAGAGCGGTTTTACGGTGCGCGGCGAATGGAACGCGATTCGCCGGGTAGCGGAAGATCGCTTCTGCCTCGTAAATAAGAGCAAATTTCGATTGTTAAAACTCTGGAGAGATCTATGGCTAAAGTGAACAAACTGTTGGTCGGTGAAGCACTGTGCGGCGGCGGCAACGAAATCGCCCACATCGACCTGATCCTGGGGCCGCGCGGCAGCGCCGCTGAAAGCGCCTTCGCCAACTGCGTCACCAACAACAAGGACGGCTTCTCGTCCCTGCTGGCCGTGGTAGCTCCGAACCTGATGTGCAAGCCGAACACCGTGATGTTCAACAAAGTGACCATCAAGAACGGCAAGCAAGCCGTCCAGATGTTCGGACCGGCGCAGCGCGGCGTGGCCATGGCAGTGATGGATTGCGTGGAAGACGGCACCATCCCGGCCAACGAAGCCGACGATTTGTTCATCTGCGTGGGCGTGTTCATCCACTGGTTGGCCGAAGACGACGCCAAGATCCAGGACTACAACTATGAAGCCACCAAGCTGGCCATCAAGCGCGCCGTAGCCGGCGAGCCGAAGGCAGCCGACGTAGTGGCTCAGAAGGGTTCGGTGGAACATCCGTTCGCCGCCCACAAGTAAGCTGCTTCATCGCCGCCCCGCGGGTCGGGGCGGCGTGCGGTTTATCGCGAAAGCGCCCCTCGTGGGCGCTTTCGCTTTATGGGGCCGCGCTTTTCCTCCGTGGTTTCGCGGCCAAGCCCTGGGCGCGCAAAAACGAACGGCCGGTCGGGCATCCTGCGCCGACCGGCCGTGTCGCCGTCGAAAATCTTAAAAACTACCGGCTCTTCACCGGCACGGCAACCTGCCGACTGCGGCGGTATGCCCATGTGCTGGCCGATAGCACCAAACAAAAGCCCACGGTAAACATGATGCGTTCTCCTGGTGAAAAGCGGGCGATGATTCGTCCCACGATCAGGTTAGCGTCATGGCGGCGGAAAACTTGATTGCGGCGTTATCCGGCAAGTCGAGGTTTTATGCATAAGTTGCATTATATGAAAACCAGAAGAAATACTGAGTATCGCTAATAACTTGGCTGGATTAAAGTAACCACCAAGATGAACGACACCCCAGACCTTGCGAGGAAAGAATCATGACTCTGTTGGAAGCCGTATTGATAGCCGTCATGAGTGGCGTAGTTGGCGGAACCGTGGCCTTCTGCCGCGCCCACTACATCAGCGCCGAATCGTCGCAAGCCTCCTGATCGACAGACTCCTTGGTGCGAGAAACTTGGCCAGGCTTAGTTCTGGCCCCTTTTTGCCCTCCCAGCTATTCCGTTGTCTCCTCCCTATGGCCCGTCCCCGACGGGCTTTTTTTTTTTGCCCACCGCAAGGGCGGTTTTTCAGTCTTTCGTCGCCAAACGGAAATGTCGGTGTGCGCTGGTGGGGAGGGTAGCCATGGCGGCTAGCGGGAGCCGGGGCGGAGTGATTCCCGACGACGCCCATAAAAAAACCCGCAACAGTCGGGTTGCGGGTTTTCGAACTGGCGGAGTGGACGGGACTTGAACCCGCGACCCCCGGCGTGACAGGCCGGTATTCTAACCAACTGAACTACCACTCCAGTGTTTGGTGGGTGCTGCAGGGATCGAACCTGCGACCCTCGCCTTGTAAGGGCGATGCTCTCCCAGCTGAGCTAAGCACCCGGTCACTGAGCCAACCATTATACGGTTTTTTTTTGTCGGTGGCGATTTTTTGTCTTCTTTAAGTGATTGCGGAAAGGACGGCTTGCGTCTTGTTCTCTAAGTTGACGACCGGATCGGAGTATCGAACGATTTTTCCTTTGCCCGCCGCCTTGGCTCTGTACATGGCGATATCGGCGCACCGGATCAACGCATCCATGTCCGCCTCGCCGTCCGTGTCATCGGGATAGAGCGCTGTGCCGACGCTGGCTCCGATCTGGCAACGAACCTCGCCGAGCTGGAAGGCCGTGTTCAGCGCCTCGATAATTTTTTCGGAAACCCGCTGCATATCCACAGGGTCGGTCAAAGCGCCCAGGATTAAAGTGAACTCGTCCCCTGCGAGGCGCGCCACCATATCGGATTCGCGGACGCAGTCGCTGATCCTGTCGGCCGCCTGTTTGAGCAATTCGTCCCCCGCCTCGTGGCCGTACTGGTCATTGACGGCTTTGAACCCGTCCAGGTCGAGAAAGAGAACGCCCAGGCGCTCGCCGTTGCGGCGCGCCAAGGCCAACGCGGTACGCAGGTGGTCGTAGAATAGCGCGCGGTTAGGCAGCCCGGTCAATGTGTCATAGTGGGCAAGCCTCTCCAATCGTTGTCCGTACTCTTTTTGGGCGGTGATGTCGGTGAACAGGCTGACGTACTGCGCGAGTTCGGTCTGGGGGCCGCGTACTTCGCTGATGGTGAGCCGCACGGCGTAGCGCTCGCCGTTCTTGCGCCGGTTCCACACTTCGCCCTGCCAATGCCCTTCCTCCAGCAAGCGCCGCCACATCGCCGCATAAAATTCCGGCGGATGCTGGTCCGAGCGCAATAAACGCGGATTCTTGCCTATCACCTCCTTGCGGCTGTAGCCGCTGAGGCGGGTGAAGGTTTCGTTGACGTCGAGAATGGTTCCGTCCGGCCCGCTGATGACGATCCCTTCGTTGGCGTGGTTGAACACGCTTGCGGCCAAGCGAAGCTTTTGCTCGACTCTTTTGCGTTCGGTGATGTCCCTGGAACTGTTGAATACGAACTTTTTATCCCCCAGCACGACCGCAAGGCCGCTGACCTCCATGTCGATCATGCTGCCGTCCTTGCGCCGGTTGCGGGTTTCGAATTGGATCCGTGTCGGCGTTTCAAGTTGACGTTCGATTAAGCTGTTCAACTCCTCGTTGCCGAAATAGGCATCGATATGGGAGACATGCATGCCCAGGAGTTCCTCCCTACGGTATCCCAGCATGTCGCACAGCGAATGGCTAACTTCCACAAGCCGGCCCTCTGAATCCAGGATACCGATGCCGTCGCTTGCGTTGATGAGCAACGCCCGGTTTTTTTCGCTTTCCGCGCGCAAGGCCTGTTCGGCTTGTTTGCGTTCGCTGATATCACGCCAGACGCAATAGACGGCCCGCTCGCCCCGCAGGGTGATGTGGGTGAGGGTAACTTCGACGGGAAGCTGCGTGCCGTCCGCTTTGGCGTGGACCCATTCGAAGCGAAGCACGCTTTGCGATTCCAGGGCCTGCAAATGCCTTTCCGCTTTGGCCTGGGAGGGCTCGCCGTCCGGTTGCAATTCGGGCGAAAGCTGCGAAGGATGCAGGGACAGGAAATCGGCTTTGTGGTTGTACCCCATCACCTTCAGCGCGGCTTGATTGGCTTCAATGAAACGATGCCCCTTGGTAATCCACGCTGGGTCGGGCATCTGCTCGAACAGGGCGCGGAAGCGGCCTTCGCTTTCCTGATAGGCGGCCGACAGCCTGAAATAACGTAAGGCCACCAGCCCCACGCAGAGCAGCCCGGCCAACGTTGCGCCCAGGCTTTTGTAGAGCCAGGCGTGGTCGGCGGCGGGGTCGTTTTCGTAGAGGAATCCCTTCAGGTCGGCCGCTCGGTCGATCATGCCCACTTCCGCATAGGTGTCGGCGATGTGCTGCCAACGGCCTGGGTACATGTAGCCGGGTTCGATCAGGCCGACCTGCATAAGCCGCGCCATCGCAGCGGCCTCAAACTCGAGATGTTCCTGGGTTTTGTGGCGCGAATAGCGCTCCCGGATCAGCCGGATGATTTCGGCCGGATTTTCCATTGCGTATTTCCAGCCTTTCAGGCTGGCCGCCCTGAAAGCTTTGACGCGCTCGGGGTGATCCCGTATCTGGGCTTCCGTGGTGAACAGGTTGTCGCCGTAGAAATCTATGCCGGAAGTCAGGGGGCGGAACAGCAAATGCGGTATGCCTTGGCGTTCCACCTCGTAGAGTTCGTCGGTCACGTAGACGCTCATGGCATCCACGCGTCCTTTAATGACGTCCCGGACGTCGAAGTTATGGGATTCGATTCGCAGCGATGCGTTGTCCGGCAGCTTTTCACGGCGCAACATGGCGAACAGTTCGGCCGAGCCGGGCTCGATCATGATCGAACGTCCGGCGAGATCCTGGATGTTCTGGATACGGGGCGGCCCATGGCTCAGTAAGGCGATGGGCGAATGCTGCATGATGACGCCCAGCACCACAACGGGCTTTCCCCGCATGCGCAGCAACAGCAGTTCGCTGGTGCCCACCCCGAATTCGGCCTTGTTTTCCAGGACCGCATCCACCGCCGATTGTCCCGGCATCGCTTCGGCCAGTTTGACCTCCAGGCCCGCCTCTCGGTAGTAGCCTTTTTCCAGCGCGGCATAGTAGCCGGCGAACTGGAATTGATGGGTCCATTTGAGTTGCAGCGTAACCGGCTCGAGGGCGTGAGCCGGGGCGAACAAGGGCAAAGCGATCCATAGCGCTAAGAACCAGACCGCCCGCTTCGGAAAGATGTGTTTCGTATCGGCTCGGCGATCCAGCCTGGTCGAGCCTATTGGAGGGCGCCTAAAACTGAGCATTTTCAACGTTGATTCTCTTTGTTCATCCTTTGATATTAGCCAAGGAAAGGCTGTCGCGCCGAAACCAGGCGGCTGCGGTGCGGGGTCGTTTCTCGCAAAAATTTAGGCGGGTGGCAGGGAGCGAAAATGCGCCGGAAACAGGGCGCCCGGAGGAAGGCGCTAGGCGGCTCGTCCTTGGCCCGCATCCTTTCGGGGCCAGTCTCCGGCTGTTCAAGATCGCTTCGGGCGATGGAGTGAACCCGCCCCGCGGGTAAACAAAAAGGGCCGCCCTTTCAGGCAGCCCTTTTCGTTTAAGTTGGTGGAGGAGGCGACTACCGAAACACTGTTGTAGGCTATGGTTTTATAATTATTTTTATTTGTTACGCTTCGTTTATGCCCCCGTAAATGCCCCCGTGTTTGCTGTTCCAAGGTTGGTAAAATTTTTCCACGTGCGCGATTGAGCAACGTTCTGGACTGGGGGGGGGGCTGTTGTGCGTCACCCGCTGTCGTTGGATTTGATCGCAACCAGCTGGGCAGCCAGCGCTAGGTCATCACGGCCAGCGCGCACCAGCTTTTCGGTAGCGGTGCGCATTAGCTTTGTCGCTTCTGCCAATTCTTCGGCGCGTTCCGCTTCAGTCGCACGCGGCGGCAGCAGGAACACAGCGGCGTTTCGTTCAGCTTGGGCTACGGTCATCTTTTTCATAGCTCTTCGATTTCCTCAGGGGTGGGGACAGAATCGGCGGCCCGGTTCAGGGCGTCTTTGATTTCTGCGGTTAGAACATCCTTTATGCGGCGCTCGTTGGTCTCCCCGACGAGTGCAGTAATTACGCGCTGCGGGAGCTGCATCATGGTTATCTGAATTAGCCGGCAGCGGTGGCCCCATACCTTTTCAAATTGCTCTACCGGGGCCACCAAGCCCTTCTGACGTGCCAATTCCAGTTCAGCCAGGTCAGCATCGGCGCGCACCTTGCGCGTGCGCTCGCGTTGCAGCTCGCTTCCCTTGTCGGCGGCATCGTCCAGCAGCGCGCGGATGCTCGGCCCCAGCTCGTAGCGGCCACGCTCCACGCGCTCCAGAGTGCCGGCCTCGGCCAACTGGCGGATGCGTCGCGATGACACGCCGGTCAGGGCGGCCAGCGTGGCGTCTGTCACCAGGGTTTGTGGCGGGATGCTTTCAACCATTGCTACGCATTTGGCCCAGAATCGGGCGGTCAGCGTCCAGGCGCGCGGGGCCACGGTAGGCGCATCCCTTGGCCTTCAGCTTGCGGCGGCGGCCGGCTTTTGGGGTGGGCTTTGCGGGGGCTAGGGGTTCGGTGGTGGGCTTTTTTCTGAAGGGCATTTCCGCCCAGTAGCCCGCCAAGCGGGAAATGGTGTCGTAGATCATTGCTCGGCCCTCAGGCTGTCAGATATTTGGCCGCAGTGTCACGGCGGAAAAGGTCCCGGCTCCCTGTGCGCGCCGGGTTACGGTGTAGGCCCCACAGGGGGAGCATTTAGGCCCCACACAGCCTTTTGTCTCAGGTTCCTGCCACCCACCTGGAGGGGGCCGCGCTTCGCCGGCAGTACGAGAGGAACACCAGCGCGGGCAGTGTTGACCAAAAGCTAGTGGCCTTGTGCGGCGCGCTTCGCATCCAGGCCGGCGCGGATTAGCGCAGCAGCGGCGGCGGACATGCTCACACTCAAGCCGGTCAGGCTACGCAGGCTTTCGCGGTGGCGTTTGATGCTGTCCAGCAGTTCACGGCCAGCAACTACGGTCACTTTGGTTTGCTTGTCGTCGTGGGTTTCGGTTTTCATGGCGTGTGCTCAGTGGAGTTCTTCAATGCTGCGGATCGGCTTCCAGCTGGCCCACTCACTGCGGCGGCGAGAAGGTGCTGGCCCTTCGGATTGCGCGGCGCGCACCAGGCCGGCCACAGCAAGGCAAGCCTGGTCAAGCTGAATAGATGTCAGGGCAGGGAACGCCTCGGCCATTCGGGCGCGGGTGGTGTCCGTGTTGTGATACCAGGAGGCAACCCCGCCATCGGTCACCCATTGCAGCAGCGTGCGCGGGCTGCCTTCGCTATCGGGCCGGCTTATCACCGACAGGCCACACAGAGCGGATTCCACGCTCAGGGGTAGGGCTTCTACGGCTTCGGGTGCAGCCTTGCGGCGTTTAAATATGCCCAACATTTCAAGCCACCATGCCGAAGAAGGCCTTGTCCACCAGGCCGGGTTTGACGTTTACGTGGCACAGCACGTCCATTGCGCCAAGTACGTCATTCCGACGCAGCACTATGCGGGTTTCGTCACTCAGTACGACAAAGGCGCGATTGAATGCGCCGGCCACGGTTTCAGGAATGGCGGGGGCTAGTTCGGCGGGGATGTTGGCAGCGGTAAACATGCCATCGCCGCGCCAGGCAGCACCGGCAGCATTGGTGCCCACAATGGCGCGCAGTTCGTCAATCCGCACGTCATTGCCGGCCAGGGTGCCCAGACTGAACGCGCCGGGCGCGGCGGCCTTGATTGCCTCCAGCATGATTTTGTCCACCAGGTTAGCCACACCACGCGAAACGGCCAGCGCGATTTCGTAGGCCAGCAGGTCAGGGGCCAGGCTCTTTTGGCTCTTGCGCGTCACCTTGAAGAAAACGGAGTAGTTGGCGGCGTCGCCAATCTTCACTTCCAGCTCTTTGGCGGGGTAGTCGGTTTCGGCCACTTCCAGGCCATCGCCCAGCAGGGAGAAGGCGGCGGGTTTAATCAGGCGCAAACGCTCGGGACGGGTGTAAAAGCCAGGATCGCCGCCGGCTTGAGTGGTGCCCTTCGGGGCTTGGTTGGCTAGCACCAGATTGCCGCCGGCTTCACAAAAGCGGGAATGCTTGACCACCAAGTGCGACAGCTTCACAAGCTGGCCCACGCTGCCATCGGCCAGCGGCTGATAGTGAAGGCCCAGGGCTTCGGCAGCAGTTGCAGCCGGCAGGGTTTCGCCATCCAGGGACACAGTGCCGACAACGGCGGGCGTTACCGGGATGCGGTGGGTCGGCTCGTGGTAGCCGGTGGGCGTGTGGGTTTCAACGTTCGGCGCGGATTCGACTTCCGTCAGCATGCTGCGAAGGCTGCGGGTCTTGACTGCATCAAAAAGGGCTTGGCGTTTCATAAAGTGGCGGATTTCTCAGTAGTTGAAAGGGTTCCGCCAGTGTCGCCGGTCATTCGAGGCTATCCACTTGCGGGGATTTCCTCGAATAATGCCACGGTGTTCGGGGGTGTTCTTCCTGCGGGATTTCACCTCTTGGAAGTTTGGTAGTCGTTTTTGAAGCCCTCGGAAATGGTTAGCTACATGGGTACGTTACACCCGCCAGGCATACGGCCTGAATGGGACCCGCGATGCTCTAGGTGGCTCGCGTCCTCACTGGGCTTGCCGGTAGCCACCACGCGCCACTGCCGCCTGCATCGCTTCTGTGGCCTTCTCGCTATCCAATGCGCTGCCCAGGACATACTGCCCACCAGGAAGGACACGCACCACGCCCCGCGCTTCCAACTCCCTCAGCTTCCTGATTGTGGTGGCCCTTGGCATGCCAACATACAGCGCCCCCTTGCCCGCCTTCATCGGCTTGCCTTCTGCCTGCCCTACCGCCACACCAGCCACCAGCAGCAGGTCATCAGCATTTGACGCGGTGCGCTTCTTTCCCAGCAGCCTAGACACGTTCAGCACCAGGCGCAGCAGGTCGGCAGTCTGTTGTCTGTCCGTCATGTGGTCCATGTGGTCCAGGTAGAAAAAAATACCCGGACCGCTGAACCCCTTGCCATTACTGGCTTGGTCCGGGTGGTCCGGGTGGTCCAGGTAAAAATCAAAGTCGGTAAAAAGGTGGGATGGTGCGCTGTGTTACAGCATCGAAACTGGTCTGCAATTTCTCACAGCGATTTGGTTAAAAATACCCGGCCCACATGGACCACCCGGACCAGCCCAGTATTCATGCGGGTTTCGCCGGTCCGGGTAAATTGGGTGGTCCGGGTGCGTACCCGGACCAGGCGAAAAAAACCCGCCATGCGGGCGGGTTGTTGGGTTTGGTTCTCGATTAATACGGGCGGTCGTCTTCTTCTTCGATGCGCTCAACATCGACACCGCAGCACTTCTGAAAATTGACGGAGGCAGCAGCCCATCCCGGAACACGGTACGAAGGCACGCGGTTGTAACCGTCGCGCAGCTTGGCGGACGTTGCGCCGGTCGCGTTGATGAACTTCTTGGCGAAACGTGCCTTGTCCAGAAGGTGCAGCTTTCCGCGCTTGCGGCTGGCCCCCACGTAGGCGTCATACAGCGCGTCCTTGCCAACCTCCAGCGGTCCGTCCCATTCCTTGCCAACCAGCACGCCGTCAGAAAGCGCATCGAAAACAAACTGGTCGTGCGGCTCCAGGCTCAAGGCGCGTTGCTTGCGCAGGGCTTCGGTTTCCGGCACTTGGCGCAACTGGACGGAATGAAGCGGGAACTTCAGCAGCAGCGTCAGCAGCGCGGCCAGCCCGCCCTTGTCCAATTGGTCCTTGATCGCCTGAAAATATGCGAAGTCCTGTCGGTGGCGGTCACTCACGTCCAGCACGAAATAGCGGCGTTCGTCGCTGCTTGCCGGCGCTGCCCATTCGTTGTTCGTAATCATCATGATCCGGCACAACGAAGGCATTTCCACCGCGTCGATTCCCTTGGCCTCGATAGTCAGGCGGTCACTGGTAATCATGTGTTTCAGCGGCCCTTCGTCGGCCTTGTCGCCCGCCCAGTAGGATTCCTCTGCAACAATCAGCAGCTTGTCGGCCAGGTGGCGGTTAAAGTTGCCAGTCAGGTGGCGCATGTGCGAAACGCTCATGGCGTGTCGCCCCAGCAGTGCCGAAAGCGCTTCAGCGAACGTCGATTTACCGGTGCCCTTCAGGCCGCGCATAACCAGCGCCACGCCCTTCTTCCGGTCAGGGTCTTGCACCATGTCGGCGGCCCATGCCAGCAAGTAGCGGAAATACCGCTTGTTACCACCGCACAGGTTGAATTTCATGTGCGACAGCAGGCGGCGGCACTTCATGGCGGCGCGGGCCAGCGTGCAATCAACCGGCTCGGCAGTGAACCCGGACCACAAATTGTAGTAGCTGCTTGGCGCATTTTTGGCCGGCGCGAACGTTACGCCCTCATACTGGCGGCGCTCGGGCGATTTCAGCCACAGATCAGAAATCGGCACATGCTTGGTGATCGCCTTGCCGTTCTTGTCGGTCGCCTCCACGGCGGCGGTGCGGTTCATGTACCAGGTCTTGAAAGCACTCGTTGAGAGATACAGCACTTCCTTGCCGTCGCGCTCGCCGATAGTTTCGCGCAGCACCACCACCTTGTCGCCGGTCAGAACCAGGGCATGGCTTTGGTTCAATTCGGCAACCACCTTGCGATGTTCGGGTAGGTCGTTGTCATTCGCCGGGATGATTTCCCCGGTGTCCTTGTCGATCCTGCTAGCTGGTGCCCTCGGTGTGGATCGCATGCCTAGTTCAGAGGCTGCGGCGCGGACGGCGGCGCTAACGTCATTGCCGTGCTCGTAGTGCCGGAACAGATCAAACGGCGCGACAGGCTGGCCCGATTCGGTCGAGCACAGCGGGTCCGATGCATGATGAATAAACGTCCGGTTGTCGCCGATCAGATTGACGCCAGGCAGGCCCGTGGTGCTGTGCGGGGACAGCCAGCGGCGGCCCTGCCCGGTGTAGCCGTAGCGGGACAGCGCGGATTCGATGCTGTGGGCCGCGTTGTAGGCGTCAATGACGCTATCCCCGGCCTGCTGCACTCGCGGCTTGGCGGTCGTCTTGGGTAGCCGGCACGGTGCCCAAGGGCATACGGCCTCAAGCTGCGGCTTCAGGGCGGCCCAGTTGTTCCACAAGGCCAGCAGCCAGCGCGGCGGTTCGCTGAAGCCTTGTACGGCCTCGGGTGGCGTGATCCAGGTGTAGGGGCTGCCTGTATCCGGGTGGATTGAAGGCGGCAGCACGTCCTGCCGCTGCTGTTCATCGGCTGCACGCACCTCGAACACGGTGAAACGGCCTTTGCTCTCGCGCTTCGGCCAGGTAAGCGCGTGGTATGGCAGCGTTTCTCCCTCGGGCACGCGGAACATTACGCGCACACCAGGGGCCTGGCCTTGAATGGTCGGGTGGGCGGCGGTTAGGTCGGCGAGGCTCCAGCCGAATTCAGCGCAGATCAGGTGGAATGCTTCGGCGTCGTCAATGTCGAGTGAGCAAAGCCTTGAGGGTCCCAGAGCCGCCCCCAGGTTCTTAGAAGGGTTTGCCAGATAGTGGGCGCGGGCGGCTTCGGGCGTGCTCAGCAGATTGCACGGTAGCCCCCAATCGTCAACTTTCGGCCGCTTCATGCGAGGCGGCAGCGGGACGATGTGGATTCCGTACTCGGAAACATAGCGCGCGGCATCATCGGCGATTGGCGGCACGTTGTTTTTTGCGGGCGCACTCATACTTCACCCCTCATTTTCAGGAGGTGCAGCGCATCAATCGCCATCCGCTCGAATGCCAGCCGGTCAAGCGGGCAAGGCGCATCTGGCGGTGCTAGGTGCGCCCAAGTTGCCAGTGTGGCGGCAATGCGCATCCGGTTATAACGAGGATTCACCCGTTTGGACGTGAAAACCATCCGCAGCAGCCACCAGGCCATATATTGCGTGCAGGCGTGCCGGTGGGCTTCGCTCAGAAATTGCGCAGGGCGCGGTGTAACGATGTGGGTTGCACAAGCCCCCCAGGCGCGGACCAGACCCTTTTCCAGTGGCTTCCCAAAATCCCGGGCTTCAAACGGTGGACGCTTCATGCTGCACCGCCTTTACGAACCAATGCGGCGGCGGTCACAATTTCAGCCACCAGCAGCCTGGGAAGACCTGCATCATTCAGCAGGCGCAAATAATGGATGGCGGTTGCTTGAGTTTGGCTGATCTTCAGTAATTCGTGGGATAGGCGATAGATCGCTGCGCAGGCTGGCGTGTATTGACGGGCCTTCGCAACTTTTCGAAAAAACGGAAGGTGCTCACGGGTGGATTGATTCCCGTTTTTTCTTTGTTTAAACTTGCGAGCGGAAGTATTTTTAAGGGGTGCCATGTCGGTGGTATCCCTTTTTTATTGGCCGTTGCGGGCGTTTATACGCTCGGCAATCCACTGTTCTATTTCAGCTAAAACCCAACCGGCAGCGCGCGGACCAAGGCGGATAGGTCCCGGGAAGTCGTTGCACGAGATTTTTGCGTAGATTGTGCTGCGAGCCAGCCCGGTGAGGTCCATTACCTGCGGCAAGCGGACGATGCGATTCAAGTTGCTCATAAGGTCTCGGTGTGTCCAGTTAAAACCGGGACGCATTTTCAAAACTTGGCTGGCTTCGCTCTTCCTGCGGGATTTCCAAAAAGTCGAGTTTCCGCCGTGATGCCGACGGCAATAAGCCGGCATATTTCACGGCGAGTCATGCAACTTCAGCCCCGGTCATAATGAATAATCACTACGGAACTTATAGTTGCCTAAAGGTGAATAGATAGCTTCCTTGTTGTGGAGTTTTTTGTATAAAAAAGCCCGCCAGGTGGCGGGCTTTAGTGAGGGCTTATCCTCGGCTTTCGCGTAACTGCTCGAGGTAGTCCGCCCATTGCTGCATCATCTTCCGGCGTTCAGAAAGGTGCGCTGTACGGTTATACGCTCGGCCGTTGGGGTCGCGCACCGCATGGGCCAGTTGGTGTTCGATGAAATCGGGACGGAAGCCCAGGACTTCATCAAGAACGGTGCGGGCTAGCGCCCGGAAGCCGTGGACGCTCATCTCATCTTTTCCAAAACCCATGCGCCGTAGGGCGGCCAGCAAAGCAACGTCTGACATAGGCCGCGAGCCGTTGGGTGTTCTCGCGGAGGGGAACACATAGCGACCATGCCCGGTTAGCGGATGAAGCTCGCGCAGAATTTCCACGGCCTGAGTTGCCAGCGGGACAATATGCGGGGTTCCGGTTTTTGTCACAACGTAACTCCACTCTGCGGCGTCAAGGTTGAAGTGTGCCCATTCCGCCTGCCGTAGCTCACCGGGGCGGACAAAAACCAGCGGAGCCAGTTTCAGGGCGCAACGCACGGGGAGGGTGCCCTCGTATGCCTCAATAGCCCGGAGCAATTCTGCCGCCTGTTTCGGGTCGGTCATCGCTGCAAAATTTCCTCCCTTGACGGGTGTGAGCGCTCCCTTTAGGTCACCAGTAGGGTCTCGCTCTGCTCGGCTGGTGGCAACGGCGTAGCGGAATATCTGCCCGCAGTTCTGCAAGGCCCGGTGTGCGGTTTCCACGGCTCCCCTGTTTTCGATTCGGCGAAGTGCCCCAAGCAGTCTGGGGGCATCAATGCTGCGAATGGGGGCATTTCCTAGCCAAGGAAAAATATCCCTTTCCAGTCGGCGCAAAGTGCGGTTGCTGTGATTTTCGGCCCAGGTAGGCGCATTCTTGGCGAACCATTCCCGTGCTACCACTTCAAACGTGTCAGCGTCAGCCGCTAACGCTGCTTTCATAGCCTTGCGGTTTTGGCTAGGGTCAATGTTTTGGGCTAGTTGCTTGCGGGCCTCGTCGCGCTTGTCGCGGGCTAGTTTGAGTCCGGTTTCTGGATAGACGCCCAGAGCAAGCCGCTTCTCCTTGCCGCCGAAACGGTATTTCATGCGGAAGTATTTCGAGCCGTTCGGCATGACTTCCAGATAAAGCCCTTTCTCGTCGGCCAGCCTGTAGGGTTTCTCCTTGGGCTTGGCATTTTTGCAGGCGGGATCGTTTAGCATGTCCTACTCCGTCCAGTTGTGATGCGGCTTGCGCGTCGCTTGGGGGCATCCGCGCCGGGGGCATGAGCCTATGCCCCCGTATGTGCCCCCAAAATCACAGGGATGTTGGGGCATCTTGTTGGACGCCAGTGGACGAAGTATAAACAAAAAAGCCCGCATTTAGCGGGCTTGGTAGGTGTCTTTGGATGTTGCTAGATATTGAATTGGTGGAGGCGGCGGGAATTGAACCCGCGTCCGCAAACCCTCCGCCTTCGGCTCTACATGCTTATCCCTGTCTATTGATTTAACTGGCGGCTGCCCGACGGGCAGGGAGCGCAACCAGCGATTCCGAAAAGTTTTAGCGGATCGGTCCCGGACCTACCTCACCGCGTAGCTTATGCTTGGATGCCCCCCGAGAAGAACGCCCATAAGCAGGCATTCTCACGAAGGCTGGCTGACTTAAGCAGCCAGAGCGTAGTTGTCGTCGTTGGCAACTATAAAGTTTGCAGTTGGATTTACGAGGTCCTCTGCGCCTCGGCATGCACCTAGGGTTTCGCGATCCACGTCGAAGCCAAGTCGCCCCCGGTACTAACAATATGACAGTATACCGTCCCAAAAGGTTCCGTGGTAGTGACAGATTTTTGACGCCCGTTTGCCGATGGCTTCAGCGGCCGTGTTTCATCAGCTGTTCTTTCTCGCGCTGCCAGTCGCGGTCTTTCTCGGTGGCGCGCTTGTCGTGCAGTTTCTTGCCTTTGGCCAGGCCGATTTCCAGCTTGGCTCGGCCGCGCTTCCAATGCAGCTTGAGGGGAATGAGCGTATAGCCCTTGCGTTCCACCGCGCCGATGAGGCGGCTCAGTTCTTCCCGATGCAGCAGCAGTTTGCGGGTGCGCAGGGCTTCGGGGTGGACGTGGGTGGAGGCGGACAGCAGGGCCGAGATGTGGCAGCCGAACAGGAAGGCTTCGCCGTCCTTGATGACGACGTAGCTTTCCTTGAGCTGGGCGCGGCCTTCGCGCAGGCTCTTCACCTCCCAGCCGTGCAGCACCAGGCCGGCTTCGAAGCGGTCCTCGATGAAATAGTCGTGGGTGGCTTGGCGGTTCAGCGCGATGACATCGTTGTCGGACTGGCCTTTGCCTTTTTTCGCGGACATTAAATCGCCTTAAAACGAACTGACGGAAGGGGAGAAGTTTGCTATTTTACCCGATCTTTTCCCAGCCCATCGCCGTAAACGCCCGGCTTCATCCATGACAGTCATTCAGAAGAGCGCCTTGGTGCGCTTTCCCGCCGCCGCCATGTACGATTTGGTGAACGATATCGAACGTTATCCCGAGTTCCTGCCCTGGTGCAGCGCCAGCCGCGTGCTGAGCCGCAGCCCCGATGTGGTGGAGGCGGAACTGGACATAGCCCGCGGCGGCTTCAACAAATCTTTCGCCACCCGCAACCTGCTCAAGCCGGGGGAGGAAATGCGCATGACCTTGCTGCGCGGGCCGTTCGATTTCCTGGAGGGGGTGTGGACATTCACGCCGCTGCGGGAGGACGCCAGCAAGATCGCGTTGGACTTGCGTTTCGAGCTGTCGGGCGCCTTGGCCAGCTTGGCGTTCGGGGCGGTTTTCAATCAAATCTGCGGCACCATGGTGAGCGCATTCAGCGAGCGGGCGAAGCAATTGTATGGTTGATACGAAAATCCGAGTGGAAGTGGCCTACGCCAAGCCGGAAGAACAAGTGCTGTTGAGCATCCTGGTGGAGCCTGGCGCGACGGTGGAGGAGTGCATCCGCCGTTCCGGCATCCTGGCGCGCTTTGAGGAAATCGACTTGGCCGAGGCCAAGGTGGGCATTTTCAGCAAGGCTTGCGGCATGGACCATGTGCCCCGCGCCAACGATCGCATCGAAATCTATCGGCCGCTCATCGCCGATCCCAAGGAAGCCCGCCGCAACCGCGCGGCGAAAAAAGGCGACGCCGCCGAAGGCTGAGGCTCAGCCGGCGCCTTCTTGGCGCCAAGCCTGCGGCGCTTGCCATTGCCGTACCCACTCTATGACTTCCTCCGCCGGCATGGGCTTGGCTATGCCGTAGCCTTGGCCTAGCTCGCAGCCCATGCGCAACAGCTCCTGCCCGTGGCCGACGGTTTCCACGCCCTCGGCCACCACTTGGCGGTGGAATGCCTTGGCCAAGCCGATCACGCCCTGCACGATGGCGTGGTTTTCGTCGTTGCTCAACAGGTTGCGCACGAAGGACTGGTCGATTTTCAAAGTTTTCGCCGGCAGGTGTTTGAGGTAGGACAGCGAAGAGTAGCCGGTGCCGAAATCGTCCAGGGAAAATCCGATGCCCAGGGGTTCGCACTCGGTCATCAACTGCGAAATATGGCGAAAATCCTGCAGGGCGACGGTTTCGAGGATTTCCAGCTCCAATAGGTCGGCCAAGTCGGCTTCGCCATGCCGCTTGAGCAGCGCGCGCAAGCGGTCGGTGAAATCCGGGGTTTGCAGCAGCCGGGCGGACAGGTTGACGCTGACCGGCATCCGCACACCTTGTTTCAGCCAATCGGCCGTTTGGCTCAGCGCGGTTTCCAGTACCCACCAATCCACTTCCTGAATCAGGTTGCCGTTTTCCAGCGCGGGCAGAAATTCTCCGGGCAGCAGCAGGCCGAGCTCCGGATGGCGCCGCCGGATCAGCGCTTCCATGCCGACGACCCTGCCGCGCCCCATGTCCACCTTGGGCTGGTAGTGCAGCAGGTATTCCCCCCGGGCCAGCGCCTCGCGCACATTGGCCTGGGCTTCGAGACGGACGCGGGCCTGCCGGTCGCGCTCCGGGTCGAACAGGTGTATGCGATTGCGGCCCGCTTGCTTGGCCTGATACATGGCCTGGTCGGCGTTACGCAGCAGGGTGTCCGGATCGCTGCTGTCTTTGGGGAACAGGCTGACGCCCAGGCTGGCGGAAATCTGCGCCACGCCCTGGTCCAGGGTGAACGGCCGTTGTATCGCTTCGTGGACGCGCCGCAAGGAAAGGTCGCAGGCCGCGGTGTTGTCCAGCCCGCCGAGCAATACCACGAACTCGTCGCCGCCGATGCGCGCCACGGTATCGCCGGAGCGCACTGCTTCGCGCAGGCGCTGGGCGACGGCGATCAGCAAGGCGTCGCCGGCGGCGTGGCCCCAACGGTCGTTGACCGGCTTGAAGCCGTCCAGGTCCAGGTAGCACACCGCCAGCAACGTTTCGTCGCGGCGGCACTGGGCCATGATCTGCTGCATGCGGTCGGCCAGCAAAGTGCGGTTGGGCAGCTGGGTCAGCGGGTCCAAATAGGCCATTTTTTCCAGCATCAACTGGCTGTTTTTCACCGCCGTGATGTCTGTGGCCAGGCAGATGTAGTTGAGCACCTCGCCTTTGTCGCCGTATATGGCGCTGATGCGGGTGAGCTGGGCGTAAAGCTCGCCGTCGGCGCGCCGGTTCCACAGGTCGCCGTGCCAGTAGCCGTTTTCCAGCAGGCTGCGCCACATGTCTTGGTAGAAGGTTGCGTCCTGGGCGCCCGATTTGAGCAGGCGGGGATTGCGTCCGCGCAGCTCGTCCTGGGAATAGCCGGTCAGCGTGCAATAGCTGTTGTTGGCTTCGACGATTTCCCCTTTCGCATCGGTGATCATGATGCCTTCGTGGGCGTGGCTGAATACGCTGGCGGACAGGCGCAGCCGCTCTTCCGCCGCCTTGCGTTCGGTGATGTCGCGGAACAGCGCGATGGAACCGACGCGTATGCCCCGGCTGTCGTAGACCGCTGCGCGCAATATCTGGCCCAGGATGAGGCGTCCGTCGCGGTGCCTGAATCGGGCCTCGCCCAGGTTTTGCGTGCCGTTGCCGCTACCCAGCTGGGCGGTCGCTTCGTATTCTTCGCGGCTGGCGTAGACGACTTCGATATTGCGGTTTTGCAGTTCTTCGGCCGTGTAACCGAACATGGCTTCCGTGGCCGGGTTGACCATGCGCACCCGGCGCTCGTCGTCCGTCACGATCACCGCGTCGGGAATGGCGCGGAACATGGCGGCGAACTGCGCTTGGGAGTTGGCCAGCTTCTGGTGCGCGATTTCGTTTTCCACCGCCCTTTCGTGCAGGGCGTCCAACATGCGGTTGAAGGCGGCCGCCAACAGGCCGATTTCGTCCTCCCGCCGCACGTCGGCGCGCTCGTTCAGGCTGCCGCCTTTGACCCGCGTCGCCACGCGGGAAAGCCGCCGCAGGTCGGAGGTGAGCCCTCGCGCCATGAGCAGCGCGAACGCCGTGCCGAACAAAATGGCCATGGCGGTATAAATCAAGCCGTTGCGCGTTACCAGCGCCAGGCCGTTGGCGATGTGCTCCTGGCCGATGCCGACGCGGGCCCAGCCGATAAGCCGGCCGTTGGCCAGTACCGGCTCGGCCACGTCCACCGAGCGGGCATCGTTCTGCAAGGTTTGCGGATTGGGGTTGTGGATGCGCAGCAGCGCCAAGCTGGTCGGGTCGCTGATGTACTGGCCGGTGAAGGCCGGGTCGCTGTGTCCCAGCACACGGCCCTGGGGCGACAGCAGCATGGCGTAGCGCAGATAGGGATAACGGGTTTGCGCGCGCAAAATTTCCTGCAAGCCGGAAACGTCTTCGGCCAGTACCCAGGACACGCTGTTGGCGGCGAGGGTGCCCGCCAGGGAATGGGCCTGGTCCAGGCTCTGCGCCAGCAGGAAATCCCGCTGGCGTTCCACCAAGTCGTAGACGAACAGGGTCATCAGCACCGCGTGCACGGCCATGATGCCCAGCACCAGCTGGCGACGGATGGAGCGCGTGAAAAATTTTACCGGTCGGTGCCACATCGCTTCAGTCCACCGGCCGCACTTGTTTGCCGAAGCGCTGCAGAAACTCCTCCACCGGTTTGTAGGTGCTTTCGTCGGCCGCTTCGAAACGGCTCAGCGCCATGCGCGCCAGCCATAGCTTGCCGTCCTTGTCTTCGTGCAGGGTCAGCAGCAGCCGGGCCACTTCCTGCACGACCGCTTCCGGCACGTCGTCGCGGGCCACCAGGCCGTTGTTGGGCAAGGATTCCGTCGTCCAGGCCACGCGCAGGTTTTCCGCCACTTCCGGGTGCTCGCGGCTGAAGGCCTGCCACGGTGGCGGCCAGGTGGCGCCGGCGGCGACGTTGCCGAGGTGGACGCTCATGATGGAGGATTCCTGCGAGCCGACGTAGCGGATGTCGATGTCGTGCATGACGTCCAGGCCGTGCTGGTAGAGGAAGTATTGCGGCAGCATGGTGGCGGCCAAGGCCGTGGGAGCGGGGAAGCTCACCGCCAAGCCCTTGAGATCGGCCACTTCGCGCACGGGGCTGTCCTTGCGCACCAGGATGATGCCGCGGAAATTGAAATCGTCGCCCATTTTGCCGAACACGCGATAGCCGTGCTGCAGGGACTTGATGGTTTGGTAAGGGTTGGGCAGGGCGAAATCGAAATCGCGCCGGACCAGCTTGTCGTTGAACGAGGCGTAGTCGCGGGACGCTTCCAGGCGAAACGACGCGCCGGGAATATGGGCGCTGAGGTGGTCCATGATCGGCCCGAACAGCACGTGCAGCCGCTCCGGATTGTGCAGGGGGTGAACGCCGAAAACATATTCCTTGAAAGGTTCCGGCGGGCTGCGGCTGTACTGCGGATGATAAGCCGCCGTTGTCGATGCGTCCTCGCATCCGATCAGCATCCCTACGAATAGCAACAGGTACAATAGGCGCATAGCTGCATTCTAGCATTTCGCCAAATTGCCGTTTGGCCGGGCGATGGATGCGCGGCGCTTGCTGACGTAAGGACCATGCTGGACGACCTCGACCCGAAAACCTTCGCCGCCCACCTGCTGCAACAGCTGCCGGTGCCCACTTTCGTGCTGGACGGCCGGCACCGGGTGTCGATGTGGAACCGCGCCTGCGAGCAATTCACCGGGATCGCGGCCGCCGACGTGGTCGGCACCGATCAGCACTGGCGGGGGTTTTACACCGAGCGGCGTCCCTGCCTGGCCGACCTGCTGCTGGACGGCGAACTGGGCGGCCTGTCCCAGCTCTACGCCCACGCCGCCCGTTCCACCTATTTGGCCGACACCTGGCACGCGGAAAACTGGGGCGTGATGCCCGACGGCCGCCCAGTCTACGTAGCCGTGGTGGCCGGACCCATCACCGACGCCCAGGGGCGGGTGGTGGCGGTGGTGGAAAGCCAGCGCGACATGACCGCGCAAAAGCTGGCCGAACAGGCGCTGCAGGACAGCGAACAGCGCTTGTCCGCCATCCTCGGCTCGGCCATGGACGCCATCGTCACCGTGGACGACCGGCACCGCATCACCCTGTTCAACGCCGCCGCCCAGCGCATGTTCCGCTGCGCCGCCGACCTGGCGCAGGATCAGCCGCTGGAACGCTTCATCGTCCCGTCCCACCGCGCCTTGTTCCAGCAGTTCCTCGACACCCGCCAGGCGCCGGCCGCCTGGGCGCCGCAGGGACTGATCGCCCAGCGCGCCGACGGCGAGGCTTTCCCCATCGAGGCGACTTTCTCGCCCCTGGAACTGGCCGGCCGCCGCTATTGCACGGTGATCCTGCGCGACGTCAACGACCGCCGCCAGGCCGAGCAGGCACTGAGCCGCTTGCAGTCGGAGAAGGGCTATCTGGAAGAGCAGGCCAACAGCGACCACAACTTCCAGGAAATCGTCAGCGGCGCGGCGGAAATGGCGGCGGTGTTCGAACAAATCCGCCTGGTCGCCCCCGCCGATACGCCGGTACTGCTGCTGGGCGAAACCGGCACCGGCAAGGAACTGCTGGCTGGCGCCATCCACAACCTCAGCGGCCGCCAGGACGGCATGCTGGTCAAGGTCAACTGTGCCGCCCTCCCGGCCGAGCTCATCGAAAGCGAGCTGTTCGGCCACGAAAAAGGCGCCTTCACCGGCGCCACCCAGCAGCGCAAGGGCCGTTTCGAGCTGGCCGACGGCGGCACGCTGTTCCTGGACGAAGTGGGCGAGCTGCCGCCGGCGGCCCAGGCCAAGCTGCTGCGCGCTTTGCAGGAGCAGGAATTCGAGCGGGTCGGCGGCACCGTTACCTTGAAAGTGAACGTGCGCCTCATCGCCGCCACCAACCGCGACCTGGCGGAGGAGGTGGCCGCCGGCCGCTTCCGCGCCGATTTGTACTACCGCCTCAACGTCTTCCCCGTGCAGGTGCCGGCCCTGCGCGAGCGCCGTTCCGACGTTCCCCTGCTGGCGCGGCATTTCCTGGCGAAATACGCCAAAAAGTTCGGCAAGCCGGTGACGGACATCGCCCCCGCCGCCCTGGCCCGTCTGTCCGACTACGCCTGGCCCGGCAACGTGCGCGAACTGCAAAACGTCATCGAACGCGCCGTCATCCTGGCCCGCGGCCCGCTGCTGGAAATCGACCAAGCCTTGTCCCTAGGCCTGCCGGACAGCCGCCCCGCCGCCCCCGCCGGCACCCTGGAAGAGGTGGAACGCAACCACATCCTGCAAGTGCTGGAACAAACCGGCGGCGTCATCGCCGGCCCAAGAGGCGCCGCGGCGGTGCTGGGGCTCAATCCCAACACCCTGCGCTCGCGCATGCAGAAGCTGGGCATCGCCAAGCCGCGTTCGTATTAAGCCCCCGTATTGCCGACGCTGGCCGGCGCATCGCGCGTTGATTCAGGACGAGAGGATCATCCCGGTCAATGGGGCGTGCGACGGCGCATGGAGATGCGACTCGATTGAAAAGCGCCAGATAAACCGGGTAGGCTGGGATGAAGCGCTAGCGTAATCCCGGCAGCTCCTATCCAAGCACCCCCCGCCATCCATAGGAAGGAAAATCCGATGCGGAACTACAAACGCCTGAGGATCGCCGGGGCCATGAATTTCTTCACGGTCAATCTCGCCGAGCGACACGGAAACGATCTCCTCACGCGGCACATCGCCGAGTTGCGCCATGCGTTCCGGAAAACCCGCCAGGATCACCCGTTTCAGATGGTGGCAGCCGTGGTTCTGCCGGATCACCTGCATTGCCTTTGGCAAATGTCGGAGAACGACGACGACTTCTCCACCCGCTGGCGCTTGATCAAGGCACGCTTTTCCCGCAGCATCGAAACGGGCGAGCGGATTTCCCCGAGTCGTCGACGCAAAGGGGAAAGAGGTCTATGGCAACGCCGCTATTGGGAAAACGCCATCCGCGACGATTTGGATTGCCAACGCCACATGGATTACATTCACTACAACCCGGTGAAGCATGGCTATGCACGCTCCCCGCAAGAATGGCCGTATTCCTCGATACATCAGTGGGCCAAGCGCGGCGCGTATCCTGTGGATTGGGCCAAGCCAGTGGATATGGTCGAATATCCCTGGGATTGATGCGGCAGGGAAGGTTAATCACAGCGGTCGTGTGGGCTGGGATGCAGCGCAGCGAAATCCCTGCAATGACCCAGGAATGCTGGGTTTCCGCTTCGCTCCGACCCAGCCTACGTGCTTTATCGCAGGAGATATGCGTTGAAAGATAGATTTACATCGGTTACGTTCAAGAACTACAAAGCGCTAAAGAAATATTCCTTGTCTCTGAATGAGTTTAATGTGCTCGTTGGGCCAAATAATGCTGGAAAATCTACGATTATAGGTGCCTTTAAGATACTGTATGAGGGTATGCGTAAGGCATCGGCGCGTAAGGCTCAATATATTGGCGCGGCTGGTGTGAGCGCATGGGGGTATAATATACCTTTGGATGATATACCGGTTGCAATTGATAATATTTTCACGGATTACGATGATTCTGAGCCGGCTATTATTGAGTTTAGGTTGTCTTCTGGTAATAAGCTGCGACTGGTGTTTCCGGAAAACCGCGTTTGCTACCTTGTATGCAATCCTAAAGGAAAGCCTGTCAGGACGCCATCTGAGTTTAGGGCTGCTTATCAGGCTTCTATTGGGTTTGTGCCAGTGCTCGGTCCGGTGGAGCATGATGAGCCACTTTACCAACAAGAGGCTGCCAGGCAAGCATTGCTCTCGCACAGGGCATCGAGAAACTTTCGAAATATTTGGTATCATTACCCGGAAGATTTTAACGAATTCCGGGAGATGCTGCGTACAACTTGGCCTGGAATGGATGTCGATCGGCCAGAGGTAGATCGGACGCATGATAAGCCTTTGTTGCATATGTTTTGTCCGGAGGAGCGCTATCCTAGGGAGGTGTTTTGGGCCGGTTTCGGCTTTCAGGTATGGTGTCAGATGCTCACTTACATTGTAAGGTCCCGGAAGGACTCGCTTCTAATAATTGATGAGCCAGATATATATCTTCATTCCGATTTGCAAAGGCAGTTGGTTGAGATACTAAGGCGTGTGCCGCCTGATATAATAATAGCAACCCATTCTACCGAAATAATTTCCGAGGCAGATCCGGGGGATTTGTTGGTTGTAAACAAGAAGAGCCAGTCAGCAAAAAGAATCAGCAACCCTTCTCAGCTTCAAAGTATTTTCGGTGTTCTTGGTTCTAACCTTAATCCAATACTGACTCAGTTGGCAAAATCTAGAAGAGCTGTTTTTGTTGAAGGAAAAGACTTTCAGATATTGTCTGCCTTTGCACGAAAGCTCGGAAAACAGAGTGTCGCAAATAGATCAGATTTCGCTGTAATTCCTGTTGAGGGATTTAACCCGGTAAAGGTTAAGGATTTCTCAGAGGGTATTGAGCTTACATTGGGGGCAAAGATCTTGAAGGCTGTTGTTTTTGATAGGGATTATCGGGCTCCGCATGAGGTTCTAGATATGCTTAAAACCTTTGATGGATATTGCGCTCTTTCTCACATACATAGCAGGAAGGAAATGGAAAATTATCTGCTTGTCGGCAGCGCATTGCAGCGCGCTATAGAAGGCAGAGTAAGTGAGCGATCCGCGCGATCAGGGGTAATAACGACTTTTACTGAGAACGTTGAAGACATCCTTGATAGGTTAACGGGCTGTATGAAAAGCAGAATTAGTGGCCAGTTTCTATCTAAGCAAGGCGCTTATTTGAAATCGCTAGATCCCGGATTGGATTTTGCTACGATTAACCAGCGCTTGCTCGATGAGTTTGAGGCGCTGTGGATTAACTTAAAGGATAGGTTGTCTCTTGTTCCTGGCAAAGAGTTGATAGGACAACTGAATGGATATCTCCAAGATGTGTATGGCGTTACAGTTACGCATACAGCGGTTATTGGGGCAATGAAGGCGTCTGAGGTACCAGATGAGATTGTGCAGTTAATCGAAAACCTAGAGAAATTTAGATGTGCTTCTGTATGACGCCTTGAGCGTATGGCTCTGGGCGGGTTCCCTGCCGATCACCAGAGTTGGTGTCAGATCTTGCTTTTTTGTCGTTCCCACGCTCCGGCGTGGGCATGTAGCCGACGGCGCTCTGCGCCGTGTCACGAAAGCCGCGGGGCAACGCAAAGGTAGGGTGTGGAACGCAAAGCGTCCCTGGTATTGTTCCCACGCGTGAGCGTGGGAACGATGAAAAACTTTGCTGTTTACGTCTAAAGGCGGAGTCGCCAAGGGGCACTGGCATCCGCGGCACATGGGGCGGGTTAGCGTCCTCACGTAACTCGTCCCACAGCACTCGCGGTATGCAGAAGCTGGGAATCGCCAACTGCGTTGAGTCACGCCATGTCGTGTAGTCACGATATATCGTTTCTCGTTGCGCGTTTCCCATAGCGACTGGCTTCTTTCTTTGTAAGCCAAGTCATTGAAAGTCATTCACTAAATTCCTATTGACCGGCATCGGCAAGGGTTTTGCTCAGAGCCAGGTAACGCGGTGCAGCCGCCTTACCTCGTTCACCAAACCCAGCCATGTCCTCCATAGCCCATCCCGCCGCCCGACCGTCCGTCCCATCGCCGTCGCTACGCGCCAAGCATGCTTTGCGGCTGGTGGCCGTTGCCGGCGAAACGCCGCGCGATTCCCGCTTCTACGCTCTCAACCTGGCGCTGATGCTGGGCCACCTGCTGGTGCTGTTCAATTCCGGCGCTTTCGCCGCCGTCACCCTGCACGCCACCGGCGCTTTGGCGGTCAGCCCCAGCTACGGCACCTGGACCCAGACTTATTACTTCGTCAGCTTGGGGTTGGCGCTGCCCCTGGCCGGCCGCTTTGCCCAGCGTTTCGGGGCCGGCCGCGTGTTCGTCGCCGCCATGCTGGCGATGGCGCTGGGGTCGGCGGCTTGCGCCGTCACCGGCGATTTCGCCTTGTTCATCGCCGGCCGCGTGCTGCAAGGCTTGGGCGGTGGCGTGGCTCTGCCGGTGGCGCAGAACCTGTTCCTCGCCGGCTACGGCGAGGCGCAGCGGCCCCGCGCCATGGCCTTGTGGAGCGTGGCTTCCCTTAGCCCTTTCACCGTCGGGCCGCTGCTGGGCGGTTGGATGGCTGAGGTGTGGGGCTGGCGCGGCCTGTTCCAGTTCAACCTGCCCCTGGCGCTGTTGTCCGCCGGCCTTGCTTGGGCCTTGCTGGACGCGCAGGAAACCCGGCGCAGCGGCGCTCCTTTCGACTGGATCGGCCTGGCGCTGCTGGCCGTGGCCCTGGCTTGCTTGCAAACGGTGCTCAACCGCGGCCAGGACGAGGACTGGTACAACTCGCCGCTGATCCTGGCGTTGGCCGCTGTCGGCCTGCTGGCTCTGCTCGGCTTCGTGCTGTGGGAGCTGGGCGAGCGCCATCCGCTGCTCAACCTGCGCCTGTCCGCCAAGCGCAATGTCGCCGCCGGCGTGGCCGGCCTCAGCCTCAGTTTTTTGATGATGTACGGCCTGCTGTCGGTGCTGCTGGGGCGCTTGCAGTCGCTGGCGGGCTACAGCTCGTTCCTGGCCGGCGCGACTTTGGTGCCGCTGCTGTTCTTCGCCAAGCCGGTGGGCGCGCTGCTGCAGCACTGGGTGCAGCGCTACGACCCTAGGGTTTTGGCCTGCCTCAACCTGTCGGCTTTCGCCGTGTACTGCTTCTGGACCGCGAGCTACGACTTTTTCGGCCGGCTGGGCTGGTTCGGCGACATGCTCTGGTCGCAGGTGTTCGAAGGCGTGTGCCTGGGCGCGCTGTTCGCGCCGCTCACCGCGCTGTTCCTGGCCGGGCTGCCGGCGCGGCGCCAGGGCCAGGCGGCGGAACTGGGCGGCATGTTGCGCGTGCTGGGCGGTGGCGTCGGCTCGCCATTGCTGACGGCGGTGTGGGAGCGGCGCAGCGCTTTCCACCAGTCGCGGTTGGCCGACGGCCTGTCGCTGTACGAGCCCTGGGCGCGGGAGGGCATGGCCAAGCTGCACGCGGCTGGTGTTCCGCTGCAGGCGGCCCAGGCCAAGCTGGCCGGTTTGGCCCACCAGCACGCAGCCATTCTCGGCCTGGACGATGTGTTCTACCTGTGCGGCTGGCTGTTCCTGCTGCTGGCCGCTGTCGTCTGGCTGCTGGGCCGTGCGCGCACCGCGCGTCCGTTGACGCCCAAGCAGGCCCTGCGCCGCGCCGCTTTGCAGGATTTGGTGGAGGAGCCATGAGCATGCGTACCCAATCTCTATTGATGTTGCTGCCTTTGCTGGGCGGCTGTGCCCTGTTGCCGGAAGACGGCAGCCAGGCCCAGTTCATGGATACGCCGCAGCTGGAGCAGACCGTAAGCGACGCCGGCCACGAGGTGGAGCGCAGCGCCGACGCCTGGCCCCATGCCCGCTGGTGGCAGGTATTCCGCAATCCCGGCCTGGACCGGCTGATGGACACGGCCCTGCAAGGCAACCCGGACCTGCGCATCGCCGCTGACCGCTTGCGCATGGCCCAGTCCCTGGCCGATTACCAGGCGGCGGAAATGCTGCCCAGCGTCGGCGCCAGCCTGGCGGTGCGGCGCTGGCACGTGTCCGAGCACGACATCTTCGGGCCGCTGGGCGGGCAGACGGTGAATGCCGCCTATCTGGACCCGGTGGTGTTCCGCTACCACCTGGACCTGTGGGGCAAGGACCGCGCCGCGCTGGATTCCGCCCTCGGCCATGCCAAGGCCCAGGCGGCGGAGCTGGCCGTGTCCCGTTTGGTCCTTAGTACTAACCTAGCGCGGGCCTATTTCCGCCTGGGCGCCGCGGCGGAGGAAACGCGCCTGGCCGGCGACCTGCTGCGGCGGGCCGAGGCGGTGCTGGAACTGGCCCGCGTGCGCTGGGAGAAAGGCTTGGCCGCCATGGACCCGGTCCGCGCCGCCGAACAGGGCGTGGCGGCGGCGCGCCAGCGCCTGGCCGCCCTGCAAAAGGAAAGCGAACTGTTGCGCCATCGCCTGGCGGCCCTGGCCGGCCAGGGCCCGGACTGGGGCAAGGGCATCGCCGTGGCGGATGGCGGCCTCCATGGGCCGTTCCCCTTGCCGGAAAGGCTGCCGCTGGAGCTGTTGGCCCACCGCCCCGACGTGGCGGCGGCGCGCTGGCGGGCGGAGGCGGCGGCGCAGCGGGTGAAAGTGGCCAAGGCCAATTTCTATCCGGACGTGAACCTGGTGGGCTTCGCCGGCCTGCGCAGCATCAACCTCAAGGACCTGTTCCTGTCCCACGGCTCCAGCCTGGCGTATTCGATTGGACCGACCGTCACCTTGCCGCTGTTCGAAGGCGGCCGGCTGGAGGCGGAACTGTCCCACGGCGAAGCCGGCTATGACGCGGCGGTGGACGCCTACAACGCCGCCTTGCTGGGCGCGGTGCAGCAGGTGGCCGACGCCCTGGCCGAATGGCGCGACAGCCACGCCCAGGACGCCGCCCAGGAACAGGCGGTGCGGGCGGCGGAACAGGCTTTGGCCCTGGCGCAGCGGCGTGATCAGGCCGGCCTCAACACCCGCGACGAGCTGTTGGCCGCCGACGCCGCCTTGCTGGAACAGCGCTTGAAGCTGAGCCGGCTGCAGGGCGAACACCAGCAGGCCGCCGTGGCGCTGATCGAAGCGCTGGGCGGCGGTTTCGACAGCAACGACATCCATTGACCTTTAACCCGGCCTGAGCGGCCTACGACCATGACCACTGCATCCATTCACGGCAAACGACGTTTCCACTCCGCCCGCCGGCAGCGCATCCGCCGCCTGCGCGTCGTGCTGGCGGTCGCCGTCGTGGCGGGATTGGCGTTCGCCGCCTACTGGTGGGGCTACGCGGCGCGCTACGTCACCACCAACGACGCCTACGTCGCCGGCAACCTGGTGCCCCTGAAGGCGCAAACCGACGGCACGGTGGTGGAAGTGCGCGCCGACAACACCCAGTTCGTCCGCCAGGGCGAGGTGCTGGTGCGACTGGACGGCCTCAACGCCCAGGTGGCCCAGGAAAAGGCCGAGGCCGATCTGGCGGAAGCGGTGCGCCAAGTGGAAACCCTGTTCAGCGCCGCCGAAACCCTGCGCCAGCGCCTGGCCGCCCAGGAAGCCCAGGCCGAGCGGGTGCGCCGCGACTTGGCCCGCTACCGCAGCGTGCGCGGCGACGGAGCGGTGTCCGCCCAGCAGGTGCAGGACACCGAATTCCAGTTGCGCGAGCTGGAAGCCGCCGCGCGGCAAATCCGCGCCGAACTGCAGGGCGCCGAAGCCCTGGTGCAGGGCACGGCGGTGGCCGAGCATCCCAAGGTCAAGCAGGCCGCCGCCGCCTTGAAGCGCGCCTATCTCGACCGGGTGCGCCAGGACATCGTCGCGCCGGTGTCCGGCTACATCGCCAAGCGCGCCATCCAGCCCGGCGAAGCGGTGCACCCGGAAACGCCGCTCATGGCCATCGTGCCACTGGACTACCTGTGGGTGGACGCCAATTTTCTGGAGCGCGACCTGACCGAGGTGCGCCCCGGCCAGCCGGTGGAACTGAGCGTGGACCTGTACGGCTCCCATGTCGTCTACCACGGCAGCGTGCTGGGCCTGAACCCCGGCACCGGCAGCGTGTTCGGCCTGCTGCCGCCGGACAACGCCAGCGGCAACTACATCCACATCGCCGAGCGCGTGCCGGTGCGCATCGGCCTGGATACGGAGGAGTTGAAGGCCCATCCGCTGCGGCCGGGGCTGTCGGCGGTCGCCCGCATCGACACGAGCCGGCCGGGAAGTCCTGTGCTGGAGCCGGCCACCGCCGTGCCGGACGGGGCTTACCGCAGCGAGGTTTACGCGCGGCAGTTGGAAGGGGCGGATACGTTGATTGCGGGGATTGTGGAGCGGAATGCCGTCAAGAGGGATATAAGTCTGTCTCGTTAAAATGCAGGGGCTTCCGGTCCCCTCTCCCTGCGGGAGAGGGCTAGGGTGAGGGTGGGTTAAATGGTCGCGACCTTTGATGGTGTGGTTGAATGGCCTCCACACCACTTTTTAGGCCCAAATCATGGCCCACTGATGCCTCCGCAGGCTGCGGAATCTGCCGCTTCCCCGGTTACAATGTCGCCCCGCTGCACTACCCACGATTTTCGAGCTGAACGATGGATGCCACGATTCCCGTTGATTTGACCCTATTCCCCACCACCCTGGACTTGCTGCACGTGAGCCTGGCCGGTTTGTCTTTGCTGCTGCTGTTGATCGTGCCGGCGCTGTTGATGGCGGTGCGCAAGGCCAAGCAGGCGCCGGTGGCGGTGGCCGAGCCGGTGCGCCACGCGCCGCCGCCGGTGATCATCAAGGAGGCCGGTCCCGATGCGGCGCTGCAGCTGCTGGGACTGCTGCAAAGCGAGGCGCGCCTTATCGATTTCCTCCAGGAAGACATCGCCGGCTATGGCGATGCGGATATCGGCGCCGCCGTGCGGGTGGTGCACGAGGGTTGCCGCAAGGTGCTGAAAAGCCACTTCCAACTGGAGCCCATCCGCAGCGAGACCGAAGGCGAGCGGGTGACCTTGCCCAAGGGCTTCGACGCTTCCGCCGTGCGGCTGACCGGTAATATCGTCGGCGAAGCGCCGTTCAGCGGCACCCTGGTGCACCGGGGCTGGCGCGCCGCCGGCGTGTCCCTGCCGAAGATGGCGGAAGGCCATGACCTGAAGATCGTCGCGCCGGCGGAGGTCGAACTGTGACCGAAACCGTCCGTTATGCCGTCGGCATCGACTTGGGCACTACCAACAGCGTGCTGTCCTACGTGGAGCTGGCCGGGGGCGATGCCGAGCCGCGCGTGTTGCCCATTCCGCAGTTGTCCACGCCCGGCGTGGTGGCGGAAAAGCCGCAGCTGCCGTCGTTTTTGTATCAGGCCCACGAGGCGGAGCTGAACCACGCCGATTTGATCCTGCCCTGGACCGGCAAGCCGGCCGCCCTGGCGGGCGAGGTGGCGCGCCATCTGGGGGCGAAGACGCCGATCCGCCTGGTGGCCAGCGCCAAGAGCTGGCTGTGCCATAGCGGCGTGGACTGCCGTTCGGCCTTTCTGCCGGTGCAGGCGCCGGAGGAAGTGGCGCGCATTTCTCCCTTGCAGGCCTCCATCCACTATTTGGAGCATTTGCGCGATGCCTGGGACGCGGCCCATCCGGACGCTTTTTTGTCCGCCCAGCCGCTCACCATCACCGTGCCGGCGTCCTTCGACCCGGCAGCGCGGGAGTTGACCGTGGAAGCCGCCCGCGCCGTGGGCCTGGGCCACGCGGCACTGCTGGAAGAGCCGCAAGCGGCGCTGTACAGCTGGATCGACGCCTGCGGCGATTGGCGCGAACAGGTGAAAATGGGCGACATCATCCTGGTGGTGGACGTGGGCGGCGGCACCACCGACCTGTCCCTTATTGCCGTGGATGAGGAAGACGGCAACCTGGCCCTGAAGCGCATCGCTATCGGCGACCACATCCTGCTGGGCGGCGACAATATGGACCTGGCCCTGGCCTATACCCTCAAGGCCAAGCTGGAAGGGGAGGGCCGTCGCCTGGAGAACTGGCAGGTGCAGGCGCTGACCCACGGTTGCCGCGACGCCAAGGAGAAACTGCTGGCCGACCCCAATCTGGGCGAAGTCGCCGTCGTTGTGCCCAGCCGCGGATCGCAGCTGATCGGCGGCATCCTGCGCACGGCCTTGACCCGCGCGGAAGTCGAAAAGGTGTTGATGGAAGGCTTCTTCCCGCCGGTCGCCATCGATCAAAAACCCCTGGCGCAACCCCGCGCCGGCTTGACCACCCTCAGCTTGCCTTACGCCCACGATGCCCGCATCACCTGCCACTTGGCGGCTTTCCTCAGCCGGCAGGTGGACGCTGCGAATGCCCCCTCTCCCACAAGCGGGAGAGGGGAGCAGCAAGCCCCTCTCCCCACGGGGGAGAGCGAAGCGAGGGGCCGGGGTTGGGGAGAGGGGCGTGGCGATGGCCAACATCGTTTCATCCGCCCCTCCGCCGTCCTCCTCAACGGCGGCGTATTCAAGTCCGGCATGCTGGCCGAGCGCCTCATGGCGGTGCTCAACCGCTGGCTGCAGGCGGACGGCGGCGAGCCGGCCCGGTTGCTGCACGGCGCCGATTTGGACCTGGCGGTGGCGCGCGGCGCCGCTTATTACGGCTACGTGCGCCAGGGCCACGGCGTGCGTATTCGCGGCGGCGCGGCGGCGGCCTATTACGTCGGCGTGGAAAGCGCCATGCCGGCGGTGCCCGGCTTCGCCCCGCCGCTGCAGGCTTTGTGCATCGCACCGTTCGGCATGGAAGAAGGCAGTTCGGCCGCACTGCCGCCCTACGAATTCGGCTTGGTGGTGGGCGAACCGGTGCGCTTCCGCTTCTTCGCCTCCACCACCCGCCGCGAGGATGCCGTCGGCACCTTGCTGGAGCACTGGCGCGACGGCGAGCTGGAGGAACTGGACGAAATCGAAATCGTCCTGCCGCCGGATCAGCGCCGCGCCGGCGAAGTGGTGCCGGTCAACCTGGCGGCCAGCTATACGGAAGTGGGCACCCTGCAAATGGACGCCGTCGCCGTGGGCGGGGAAGGGCGCTGGAAGGTGGAGTTGAGCGTGCGGGGGCAGGAGGTCGCCGGGCGCGGCTAGTTTTCTTTGCGCTCCAAGCGTTTGTACACGTCATCGTCGTTACGCTTGCCGATCAGCGGTATGCGCAGTTCGTCTTCTTGGACGCTGTAAACGATGCGGTACTCGCCGATGTCCACCCGGCGATAGGAATAGCCTTTTAACGGCTGGGAATCGTGAGGTTCCGGGAGCTCCAGCAGCTTGAAGAGCGTGCCGACCACTTGTTTGTACTGCTTGCCGGGCAAGGACTTCAGGAAGTCCAACGCATCGCGTGACAGGTTAAGCTTCAGCATCGCCCGTTCGTTCCCGAAGCTGGCGTAGCGTTTCTTCGGCGCCGGCATAGCCCGAGGCTTCGGCTTTCTTCGCCATCTCGCCCCAGTAACGGTCTTCCAGGGCGCAAAGCCGTTCGTATTCGGCGATGGATAGCAGCACCGCCGACGGACGGCCGGATTTCTCGATGAACACCGGTTCGGTTTTGGCGCTGTCCAGGTATTGTCCCAAGCGTTGCTTGACTTCGGTGGCGGGTACAGTAGACATGGGATGTCCTTCGAAAGAATCTATTTTGTCCATTATAGATATTTTAGATGGGTGGCGGGTAATCTCAGCCCACCCCAGTTCCGAATATAATTAGCCATGCGTTCTCGTTCATCCTTCGACTTCTCCCCCCGCTACCTGGTCGGCATCGACCTAGGCACCACCCACACCGCCGTCGCTTACGCCGATTTGAGCCAGGGCGCCCAACCGGCTGTACAGCTGTTCCCCATCGAGCAGCTGGTCGGTCCCGGCGCCACGGCGCAGCGGCCGTTGCTGCCGTCGGTGCGCTATCACCCGGCGGCGGACGAGCTGTCGGCGCACGATTGCGCTTTGCCTTGGAGTGGCTCCCCTCACCCCAACCCTCTCCCTGAGGGAGAGGGGGAACAAGGCCGCTGCGCTTTTTTTAACGATCCCGTGCCCAACGCCGTGCTGGGCGAGTGGGCTCGCGCCCTGGGCGCCAAGACCCACGGCCGGCTGGTGGCCAGCGCCAAGAGCTGGCTGTCCCACGGCGCCGCCGACCGGGAGTCGGCCATTCTGCCCTGGGGCGCGCCGGAAGAGGTCGCCAAAGTGTCGCCGGTTACGGCCAGCGCCAGCTATCTGGCTCATGTGCGCGCCGACTGGAACCGCCGTTTCCCCGATGCGCCGCTGGAAAAGCAGGACGTGGTGGTGACGGTTCCGGCCTCTTTCGACGAAGCCGCCCGTGCCCTCACGGTGGAAGCCGCCAAGCTGGCCGGCCTGCCGGAACTGCGCTTGCTGGAAGAGCCCATGGCGGTGTGCTACGACTGGCTGTGGACACACAAGGGCGATTTGCGCGCGCAATTGGACGGCGCGCGGCTGATGCTGGTGGTGGACGTGGGCGGCGGCACTTCCGACCTGACCCTGATCCGCGTCGAGCACGGCGGCGGCGAGCCAAAGTTGCTGCGCGTCGGCGTGGGCAACCACCTGATGTTGGGCGGCGACAATATGGACCTGACTCTGGCCCATCTGGCCGAGCAGCGCCTCAAATCCCCCGGCCAGCGCCTGTCGGCGGCGGAGCTGAGCCAGTTGCTGGAGCAGTGCCGCGCAGCCAAGGAACTGCTGCTGTCGGACAACGCTCCGGAGTCGGCCAAAGTCACCCTGTTGGGCGGCGGTTCCCGCCTCATCGGCGGCGCGCGCTCGGTGGAATTCAGCCGTGACGAGGTGCGGGCGCTGGTGCTGGACGGCTTCTTCCCCCTCAGCGCACCGGACGATCTGCCCCAGGCCAAGCGCAGCGGCGTGGTGGAATTCGGCCTGCCCTACGCGGCGGAACCGGCGGTGAGCAAGCACATCGCGGCGTTTCTCCAGCAGCACCGCCAGGCGGCCATCGACGCCTTGGGCGATGCCGACGGCCGGCCCATGGCCGACGCGGTGCTGCTCAACGGCGGCGTGTTCAGAAGCCCCTTGATCGCCGGCCGCGTGCTGGACTTGCTCGACCACTGGACGGCGCAACGCCCCAGGCATCTGGACAATCCCCGCCCCGACTTGGCCGTGGCCTACGGCGCCGTGGCCTATGGTTTGGCGCGGCGCGGCTTCCACGGCAAGATCGGCGGCGGTTCGGCGCGCAGTTATTTTTTGCTGGTGGATGCGGCCCCCTCTCCCGCAAGCGGGAGAGGGGGCGTGCAGGGCGTCTGCTTGTTGCCCAAAGGCAGCGAGGAAGGCGAGGAAGTGTTCCTGGCCGAACGGACTTTCTCCCTGCGCCTGGGCCAGCCGGTGCGGCTCAACCTGGCGGCCACGGTGGAGGACACCGCCTGGCGGCCGGGCGATATCGCCGAGGTGGACGATACCGACAACTTCCGCCGCTTGCCGCCCCTGGCCTTGGCCCTGGACGCGGGCAGCGCCGGCGGCCGCCAGGAGATTCCCGTGCAGCTGGCGGCCGAGTTGACCGAGGTGGGCACGCTGCGCGTGCAGTGCGTCGCCGTGGACGATCCGGCCCGGCGCTGGAAGCTGGAGTTCCAGCTGCGCGGCGACGCCAGCGCCCGTTCCGAACTGGCCGGGCAGCAATTGCACCCCCGCTTTCTTGAGGCCGCCAAACTGGTGGAAACCTGCTACGGATCGGCCAAGAGCGAAGTCTCGCCCAAGGCGGTGAAGTCCCTGCGCGCCGACTTGGAAAAAATCCTCGGCGGCCGCGATGGCTGGGACGGCCCGCTGGCGCGGGAGCTGTTCGGCGCCCTGCTGCAAGGCGCCGGTCGCCGCCGCCGTTCCGCCGACCACGAGCGCGTCTGGCTGAGCCTGACCGGCTACACCCTGCGCCCCGGCTTCGGCTATCCCTTGGACGACTGGCGGGTGGAGCAGCTGTGGCCGCTGTACGGCCAGGGCATCCAGTACGTCAACGAGGCGCAGAACTGGGCCGAATGGTGGATTTTGTGGCGGCGGGTGGCCGGCGGGCTGGACGGTGCCGCCCAGCAAACCCTGTTCGCCGACCTGGCCGACTACATCAATCCCGACACCGCCAAACGCCACCCCATCGCCGGCTGGCTGCCCAAACGCAGCTACGTCAACATGCTGCGGCTGGCGGCTTCCCTGGAACGCCTGCCGGCTGCGCAAAAAGCCCAACTGGGCCAGTGGCTGCTCAAGCGCCTGGAGAAAGCCGGCGAGCCGGAAGAAAGCTGGTGGGCCCTGGGCCGCATCGGCGGTCGCGTGCCGTTCCACGGCAGCGCCCACGAAGTGCTGGCGCGGGATACGGCGGCCGAGTGGCTGGCCGTGCTGCTCAAGCAGGATTGGAAAAAAACGCCGGCCGTGGGCTTTGCCGCGACCCTGATCGCCCGCATGAGCGGCGATCGGGAGCGGGACGTGGACGAGACGGTGCGCGAGCAGGTCGCCGACCGGCTGCGCGAAAGCAAATCGCCCAAGTCCTGGCTGGAAATGGTCACCACGGTGGCGGAACTGGACGCCAGCGACGAGAAGCGCATATTCGGTGAAGATTTGCCGCCGGGGCTGAAGCTGCTCCAGTGAGCCGCGAAACCCTACCCATCGTCTACCAGGACGACCACTTCGTCGCCGTGCACAAGCCTTCGGGCTTGCTGGTGCATCGCACCGTGCTGGATTTCCACGAGCGGCGCTTCGCCCTGCAAATTCTGCGCGACCAGCTGGGGCGCAAGGTCTACCCGGTGCATCGGCTGGACAAGGGGACTTCCGGCTTGTTGCTGTTCGCTTTGAATCCGGATGTGGCGCGCGCCTTGAGCGGCCTGTTCGAAACGCAGCAGGTGCACAAGACCTATCTCGCCGTGGTGCGCGGCCATCCGCCGGAACAGGGGGAGATCGACCATCCGTTGGTGAAGCGGCCGGACGACATGGAGTGGGTGGGCGAGGCGCAGGAATGCGGTGCGCAAGCGGCCCTGACCCGTTACCGCCGGCTCGCCACGGCGGAGCTGCCGTACCCAGTGGACCGTTACCCCAGCAGCCGCTACGCCCTGTTGCAACTGGAGCCGGCCACCGGCCGCCGCCACCAGCTGCGCCGCCACCTCAAGCACATCTCCCACCCCATCATCGGCGACGCCACTTACGGCAAGGGCAAGCACAACCGCTTGTTCCAGGAGCTGTACGGTAGCTCCCGCTTGCTGCTGGCCTGCGTGGCGCTGCGCTTCGCTCATCCGGTCAGCGGCGAGGCGCTGGCGCTGGAGGCGCCTTTGGCGGAGGATTTCGCCGTGGTGGCGCGGGGGCTGGGCTGGTAGGAGCGGCTCTTAGCCGCGATCTTGTTCGAGTTTCCCGGAACCAGCATTTTTGGTCCCCTCTCCCTCCGGGAGAGGGTTAGGGTGAGGGAAAGAAAAAGGTCGCGACTTTTTACCCCCTCATCCCAACCTTCTCCCTGGGGGAGAAGGAGCTCAGTTCTTCCGCAGACTTATTCCGTATACAAAACAATCCCCACCCGCCGGTTCTGGGCGCGACCCTGGGGGGTGGCGTTGTCGGCGCGGGGTTGGGTGTCGGCGCGGCCTGCCGGGGTGACGCGGTTGGCTGCAACGCCCAAGCCGATGAGATGGCGGGTGACGATGCTGGCGCGGGCGGTGGACAGCTCCCAGTTGGAGGGGAATTGGGCGGTGGCGATGGGTTGGTTGTCGGTGTGGCCTTCCACGGTGATGCGGCCTTTGTGTTCCAGCAAAACCGGCCGCAGCTTATCCAGCAGGGTTTTACCCTCGGCGGTCAGCACGGCGCTGGCGGGACGGAACAGGATGGCGTCGTCGATTTCGATCAGCAGCTTTTGCCCGTCCTGCTTCACGCTGACCCGTTCGGCCAAAGAGCCCAGCGCCGCCAGGGGATTGGCCGGGGGCGGCACGGCATCCGCTGCGCTGGGCGCGGCTTCCGCCGGCGGCGTTGTTTCCGCCGAGGCTGGCGCGGGGGCTTCGGCCGCCGGCTCCGCCGCGGCGGCGGTTTCGGCCGAGGTCGGTTCCGCTGCGGCCGAGGCTTCCGCCGCTTGGGCTTCCATGGCGGCTTGCGCGGCGAGGAGAATCTCCGTGGTCGAGAGGGGCTGCGGCTCGAGAAAACCGCTGGCGGCGACGGCGGTAGAATCGGGCGGCGCCGGGATCGACGCGAGGGAGGCTTCGTCGGCGGCGGGTTCCGGCTGCGGGCCGGCCTCGGTTTCCGCCGTCGCCGCTTCCGGCTCGGCCTGGGCGGCTTCGGCCACGGCCGCCGCTTCCGCCGCCGCCCGCCGTTCGGCGACGGTGCGGGCCTTTTCCGTGGCGTACAGCAGCACGAACAAGGCGACCAGCACGGTCATGAAATCCAGGTAGCTCATCAGCCACGGCGTTTCGCTCTCGTGCTCGTCGACCTGGTCGTTATGCCAGGGCGTGTTGAACGCGTGGGGGTCCGCCGGCCGCTTGCTGCCGCGGCTGTCGGGAATTTGGGATCCGCGCGGCGGCACGACGTGTCCTTAGGCTTCCATCGGCTGCTTGGGCGGCAAAGTCGCCTGGAAAGCACTGTTGGGCAGTTCGGTCAGGGCTTCCAGGTATTCGCGGATGATGCCCGGATGGCGGCGGTCGTGCATCATCAGCACCGCTTCCATGAAAGCGAATTCCCAGGCGCGCCGGTGCCGGGCTTGCTGCTCCAAGCGCATGGTGACCGGTTTGACCACCAGGTTGGCCAGGACCAGGCCGTATACCGTGCTCCATAGGGCGAAGCCGACGGCGCTGCCGATTTGCTCGACGAGGGCCTCGTCCAGCTCGTTGAGCATCTGTACCATGCCCAGCAGGGTGCCCACCATGCCGAAGGCCGGGGCCAGCATCATCATGGTGCGCAGGATTTGGATTTCAGCCTGGTCGTGCTCGCGCAGGGCGCCGCTTTTCCATTGCAGTAGGCGAACCAGGTCTTCCCGCGGCGTGCGGTCGAGGATCATTTCGACGCCGCTGCGCAGTATAGGGTCCGTCAGGATCCTGACGCTTTGTTCCGCGGTGTGGATATTGCCCTGCCGGTAGAGGCCGGCGATGTCGAGGAAAAATTCCACGTCGGCGCTTTTGTCTTCCGCCGGTTCCCGCAGCCGGCGCGGCAAGTCGCGCAGCAGGGCTTTGACCGCCGTGGGCGAGCGTCCCAGCACGGTGGCCAGCAGAGTGCCGCCCAGCACCCATAATAAACCGGTGAAGTTGACGTAGTGTCCGTTCAGTTGCAGCCACAACAGCCCCGCGCAAGCGATGGAGGCGCCGGCGATGGCCATGGGGCGGGGGTAGGGGATTTTCATGGTCTGATCCAGATCGGTAGCCTACGCTAACGGTGAGACTTTAGCAGAAAACGTGCCTGTAGTACTCAGTGTTCGGCGCGCCGCGCCGGCGGTTTCGCACTTTGCGAAAGTTTCGGGCGGCGGCGGGCCGGATTTTCTTGGCGCGAAAGCATTCGGGTGTCTGGCCCGTTATTTGCTTGGGGGTGCGGCCGGGCGCGGTTGGCGCACTCGGGCGCGAGATTGATTTGAAGCCGCGCATGCGGGGGAGGTGTGATGGAAAAGCGGTTGTTGGCCGCGCTCATGTGGGCGATGGCGCTGGTTGGAGGCTCGGTCGCCGCCGAGCCGGTCTACAGCTTCGGCGTGGTGCCGCAGCAGGCGGCGGCCGAGTCGGCGCTGCGTTGGACGCCGTTGCTGCGTTATTTGGAACGGCGCTGCGGTGTGGCGCTGCGTTTCAAGACGGCGCCGGATATTCCGGAATTCGAGCGGCGGCTGGCTCAGGGGGAGTACGACTTCGCCTATATGAATCCTTACCACTACGTGGTGCTCGGCCGCAAGCAAGGTTATCGCGCGTTCGCCCGGGAAAAAGGCGTGCGGCTGCAGGGCGTGCTGGTGGTGCGCAAAGACAGCCCAATCCGCGATATCCACGAGCTGGATGGGCTCGAGCTGGCTTTTCCCGCTCCGGCGGCATTCGCCGCCAGCGTGTTGCCGCGCATGCAATTGCAGCAGTTGGGCATTGCTTTCACCCCCCATTTCGTCGCGTCCCACGACTCCGTGTATCTGTCCGTGGTGCGCGGCTTGTACCCGGCCGGCGGCGGCGTCGTGCGCACGCTGAACTCCGCCCCGCCGGACATCCGCGACCAATTGCGGGTGTTGTGGCGCACCGACAGCTACACGCCCCACCCCTTGGTGGCCCATCCGCGCGTGGCGGAAGCGGTGCGGCGCGCACTGGCCAACGCCCTTTACGCCATGGATGCCGATCCGGACGCGGCGGACATCCTGCGCAATTTGTCCATGGCCGGCTGGGAAGCGGGCAAGGACGAGGACTGGGACGATTTGCGCGCGTTGCCGCTGGATGCGGACATGGCGCCCCTGGGGCATTAGCCCGGCCCCGCCAGGCGGCGCGGTAAACGTGTCGCCGATAGCGCGCCATAGTGATCGCGTCTAAGCTTCCGCCTATGAGTTTCCGCCTCAAGACCATCCTGGGCATCGCTTGCATCGAAACGGTGTTGCTGTTGATGCTGTTGCTCAGCAGCCTGGCGTATTTGCGCGAGTCCAACCAGGACGAGTTGCGGCAGCGGACGACGACCGCCACCACCCTGTTCGCCACCGCCACCCGCGACGCGGTGTTGTCCACCGATCTGGCGCGGCTGGAGGAGCTGGTCCAGGATTTCCTGAAAAACCCCGGTGTGTTGTACGTGCGCGTCGCCGACAGCGACCGGGTGTTGGTTCAGGGGGGCGACGACGCGGCGTTGGCCCGGCCGTTCGTAGCGGACGGCGATTTCGACCGGGTCGACGACGGCGTGTTCGACGCCGTGGTGGACATCCGCGTCGGTGCGGAAAACTACGGCCGCGTCGAAGTGGGCATGTCGGTGGCGGCCATCCAGGCGGTGATCGCCGAGGCGCGCAATCGCATCGTGGCCCTGGCCGGTTTGGAAATCGGCTTGGTGGCGCTGTTCTCCTGGCTGCTGGGCAGTTATCTCACGCACCAGCTGCGGGATCTGGAACAGGCCTCCATGGCCGTGGCCCAGGGCGATTTCACGCCCGTGCTGCGGGTGCGCGGCAGGGACGAGTTGGCCCGGGTGGCGCAGGCCTTCAACGGCATGTCGGAGCGCATGGGCAACACCTATCGCCATTTGCAGGTCGCCCTGGCCGAGGCGGAACGGCGCGGCGAGCGCCTGCAGGCGGTGGTGGACTCGGGGCTGGACGGCATCCTGGCGATCGACCAGTACGGCCGCATCACCCTGTTCAGCCGCTCGGCCGAGCGCATTTTCGGCTACGGCGCCGACGAGGTCATGGGCCGCAATGTCAGCATGCTCATGCCGGAGCCTTACCAAAGCGAACACGACGGCTATCTGCGGCGCTATTTGGAGACCCGCGAACGGCACGTCATCGGCGTCGGCCGCGAAGTGGTGGGGCTGCATAAGGACGGCAGCGTTTTCCCCATGGACTTGTCCATCACCGAACTGCTGTCCGCCAACGACCACGGCTTTATCGGCCTGGTGCGCGACATTTCCGAGCGCAGGCGCTTGGAGGAGAGGGTGCGCAGGAACGACATCCGCTATCGGGCCTTGCTCCAGGCCGCCACCGACGGCATCCACGTCCTCGACCGGCACGGCAGGCTGGTCGAGGCCAGCGAATCGTTCTACCGGATGTTGGGCTACCCGCCCGGGACGCCGCTAAGGGTGATGGATTGGGACGACCGCTGGTCCGAGCCGGAGCTGCTTGCCAAGCTGGACGAGCTGTTTCGCCGGCCCGCGGTGTTCGAGACGCGCCACCGCCGCTGCGACGGCCGGATCATGGACGTGGAAATCAATGCCTACGGCGTGATGGTCGGCGAGGAGGCCCTGCTGTTCGCTTCGGCGCGGGACATCACCGTGCGCAAGCAGGCCGAGGCCGAGCTGCTCCAGGCCAGGGAGCAAGCGGAGCAGGCCAGCCGCGCCAAATCGCAATTCCTGGCGGTGATGAGCCATGAAATGCGCACCCCCCTCAATGCCTTGCTCGGCATCCAGGAGCTGCTGGCCGACACCCCGTTGAACGAAAAGCAGCGCAGTTACCTGCAAGTGGCGGGGGGCGCGGGCGCCGCTTTGACCAGCCTGATCGGCGACATTCTGGACTTCACCAAGGTGGAGGCGGGCAAGCTGGAGCTGGAGACGTTGCTGGTGGCGCCCGAGCCCCTGGTGGAAGAGGTGTTCCATTTGGTGGAAGGGGCGGCGGCCGACAAGGGGTTGACGTTGTCCTGCCACCTGGCGCCGGATTTGCCCGCCCACGTGGTCGGCGACCCGACCCGCTTGCGCCAGGTGCTGCTCAACCTGGTGGGCAACGCCATCAAGTTCACCGCCGAAGGCGGCGTTACGGTGCTGGTGGCGCGCGCGCCGGATACGGCCCATGGCCTGCTGCTGTTCGAGGTGGTGGATACCGGCATCGGCATCGCCGAAGAGGTGCAGCCGCGTTTGTTCAACCTGTTCACCCAGGCCGATCCTTCCGATACCCGCAAGTACGGCGGCAGCGGCCTGGGCCTGGCCATCGCCAAGCGGCTGGTGGAGTTGTGGAACGGCAGCATGGGGCTGGAAAGCCAGCCCGGGGGGGGCAGCCGCTTTTGGTTCACCTTCGGCGCTCCGGCCGACGGCATGGCGATACCGCCGCCGCAGGCGCGCGTCGACGCCGCCGTCGCCCAGGCGGCGGGCGCCCTGGTGTTGTTGGTGGAGGACGGCCCCGCCAATCAAGTGGTGCTGTCGGCCATGCTCAGCCAGGGGGGGCACAGCGTGGACGTGGCCGCGTCCGGCGCCGCCGCCGTCGAGGCGGTGCGCGCCAAGCGCTACGACCTGATCGTCATGGACGTGTCCATGCCCGACATGAACGGCATGGAGGCCACCCGCCGCATCCGCCGGCTGGGCAGTCACGGCGCGGACGTGCCCATCGTCGCCATGACCGCCCACGCCGTCAAAGGCTACCGGGAGGAATGCTTGGCGGTGGGCATGAACGACTACGCCACCAAGCCCATCGCCAAGCAGGATTTGCTGGCCCTGGTGGCGAAATGGACCGGTTGCGCCAGGGCGCCCGCGGGCGGGCAGGCCAAGGACGCGCCTGCGTCGGCCGTCGGGTTGGTGGACGAGTCGGTGATTTGGTTGGTGGCGGAGGATGCCGGCATCGACGATGTCGCCGGTTTGGCGCGCATTTTCCTCGACGAACTGGCGCAGCGGCGCGTCGCTATCGCCCAAGCCCTGGCCGGCAAGGACATGGAGGGGCTGCACCATGAAAGCCATTCCCTGAAAAGCGCCGCCGGCACTTTCGGCGCGGTCGCTTTGCAGGGCCTGGCGATGGAAGTGGATGCTTGCTGCAAGCGCGGCGAAGGCTCCGCCGCCCTGGCCGCCGCGGAAAAACTCTTGCCTTGTCTCGACGCTACGTTGGCCGAAATGGAACGGACATTTGCGCCTGGGGCGGGACAAACACCGAGTCCCTCGGCATAAGCCCCTGGCCGGACGGAATTTCCAGCGCCACCACCCGATCGCGTCCGGCCCGCTTGGCCTGGTACAGCGCTTGGTCGGCCTTGGTCAGCAAATCCTGCCAGACGAAGCATCCGACGAGGTCGGGCGCCATGGTGGCCAAGCCGAAACTGGCGGTGACGTGCCCGGTCGTTTCGGAGCGGGCGTGGGGCATGGACAATCGGCCGATGTCCATCCGCAGGCGTTGGGCCAGGGCGATGGCGTCGTCGTGGCTCAGCTCCGGCGTCAGGCAGACGAATTCTTCGCCGCCGAAGCGCGCCACCACGTCGGCGGCCCGGCGCACGCCGGCGGAGAGGCTGGCGGCGATGCTTTTCAGGCACTCGTCCCCGGCTTGATGGCCGTAGTAGTCGTTGTAGGCCTTGAAGTGGTCCACGTCGACCATGATCAGGCTGAGCGGCGAGCCGTTGCGCAGGGCCCGATTCCACTCGGCCTGCGCGCGGGTTTCGAAGTGGCGGCGGTTGGCTATCCCCGTCAGTCCGTCGCTGAGGGCGATTTTCTGCAGCGCGTCGCGGGCCGCCTTCAATTCCAAGTGAACCTGCACGCGGGCGCTGACGATGGCAGAGCGTATGGGCTTGCTGATGAAGTCCACCGCGCCCAAGGCGAAGCCCAGGGCCTCGTCCTCGGCGTCGCGCAGGCCGGTGAAGAAAATGATCGGTATATCGGCGGCGCAATCCATGCGCTTCAGGCGCCGGCAGGTTTCGTAGCCGTCCATGCCCGGCAGCCGCACGTCCAAAAGAATCAAGTCGGGCGGCGAGCGCAGCACCGATTCGATGGCCTGTTCGCCGCTGCCGGCGGTTTCCAGGCGGTAGCGTGACAGTACCCCGGCCATGACCGCCAAAGACGAAGGGGAGTCATCCACTAGCAGAATTCGTTGGGTCGAAGCATCAATAGAATTCATGGGGCGTATCCTGGCAACGGTTCGTTGCAAGCGGTTATCATGGGCCGCCGCTGGGCGCCCGAATTAGGTTTAGCCGGATTCGTGCCAACTGTCTCCTGTCGCCATTCAACGCATCGCGCCATGCTTCCGACCGCCAAACCCACCGTATTGCTTGTCGAGGACAGCGGTTCCTTGGCCGCCGTCTACCAAGGGTACTTGCGCGAGGAGGCCGTGCAGCTGGTACTTAAGGCCAGCGGCGCCGAAGCCATGGCGTTCCTGGCTCTCCACGCCCCCAGCGTGGTGCTGCTGGACCTGAAGCTGCCGGACATGGACGGCATGGACATCCTCAAGCACATTCACGAGCACGGCATGCCGTGCAGCGTGGTCATCATCACCGCCCACGGCTCGGTGGACGTGGCGGTGGACGCCATGCGCTACGGCGCTTTCGATTTCATCGAGAAACCATTCAACGCCAAGCGCTTGCTGGTCACCGTGCGCAACGCCCTGGAGCGGCAAAATCTCAGCCGCCTGGTGGAGACCTATCGGGAAAACTTCGGGCGCGACAGCTACCACGGTTTCCTCGGCGCCTCCCTGGCTATGCAAGCGGTGTACCGCATGATCGACAGCGCCGCGGCCAGCAAGGCCACGGTGTTCATTACCGGAGAAAGCGGCACCGGCAAGGAGGTGTGCGCCGACGCCATCCATAAGCAGAGCCCGCGCAAGGACAAGCCGTTCGTGGCGCTGAACTGCGCCGCCATACCCCGCGACTTGATGGAAAGCGAGATTTTCGGCCACGTCAAAGGCGCTTTCACCGGGGCGGCGGCCGAGCGCAAGGGGGCGGCCGGCCTGGCGGACGGCGGCACGTTGTTTCTGGACGAAATTTGCGAGATGGATATGGATTTGCAAAGCAAACTGCTGCGTTTCATCCAGACCGGCACGTTCCAGAAAGTGGGCGCCAGCCAGGCGGAACAAGCCGATATCCGTTTCGTCTGCGCCACCAATCGCGATCCCTGGGCCGAGGTGCAGGCCGGTCGTTTCCGCGAGGACTTGTTTTACCGCTTGCACGTCATTCCCATCGCCTTGCCGCCGCTGCGGGAGCGGGAACAGGACGTTCTGCTGATCGCGCGCCATTTTTTGCGCGAATACGCCAGGGAGGAGGGCAAGGCGTTCAATCGCTTCGCGCCGGAATGCGAAAACGTGCTGTCGGGCTATGCCTGGCCGGGCAATGTGCGGCAGCTGCTCAACGTGATCCGCAACGTGGTGGTGCTGCACCAGGGGGAGGCGGTGACGCAGGACATGCTGCCGCCGCCTTTGAGCCGGGCGGCGCCGCTCGCTCCCGCCGCCGCCAAGCCGCCGGCCGCGGCGCCGACGCCGCCCGCCGAAGCGCCGGCCATCCAACCCTTATGGCTGCTGGAAAAACAGGCGATCGAACAAGCCATCGCCCGGTGCGACGGCAATATTCCCAAGGCGGCTAGCCTGCTGGAGGTCAGCGCTTCCACCATCTACCGCAAGCTGCAGGCTTGGCAGGGCGGCGCATAGGGAAGGCGCGCGGCGGGATGGCGGTTTGCTCCTGCTCCGTCGCATTTTGCAAAGCGAATTGCATCGTCGCGGCCGCGCGCGGCTGAGTCGCCCCTCTTCATGGCGGCGGTTTGCGCCGTCATCGCGCCAACGGCCGGCTTGGCACTTATGCTGCTAGAGGGGGATATCAGCCGTTGCTTAACTCCCGGGTACGCCACTATGTTTTTACGTCGACAATCGCCGTGCCCGGGGGATAGGCAGCTTCAGGAGCACGTCATGAGCAGCCAAGTCGTACCCCCGTCCAACGTCCCCCAGCACTACGCCAGCCTGCTGGACAACTTGCCCGACATCGCTTGGCTCAAGGACGCCAAGGGGCGTTATCTGGCGGTGAACCGGGCGTTCGCCAAGCTGTACCAGCGCCCGGTCGAGGAAATCCTGGGCAAGACCGATTTCGATTTTTTGCCGCGCCGTCAAGCCACGCTCTATGCCAGGCAGGACGCCCAGGTCATGCGCACCCGGGTGCCCAGCCGCTACGAAGATTACATGCTGGAGGACCGGGATGGCTGGCTGGAGACGGTTTGGCTGGAAACCCAGCTAACGCCGGTGGTGGACGAGGAAGGCACGTGCACCGGCCTTTGCGGCATTACCCGCGACATCAGCCTGCACAAGCAGGATCTCGCCGCCTGCGACGAGCAGAAGGAGCGTTTGCGCTTTTATTTCGATCAGCCGCTGATCGGCATGGCGCTGTTGGCGCCCGGCGGGTTTTGGCTGGACGCCAACGACCGGCTGTGCCAGACCTTGGGTTACGACCGCGCCGGTTTGATGGATACCGAGTGGAAGCAGCTGGTGCACCAGGACGACGCGGCGGCCGACGCGGCGGAGTTCGAACGCCTGTTGCTGGGCGAGGTGGAGAGCTTCCAGGCGGACGAGCGCTTCCGTCGGGCGGACGGCGAGGTCATCTACGGCCACGTGCTGGTGCGCATCGTCCGCAAGCCCGACGGCAGCCCCAATTATTTCTTGGTCATCCTGGAGGACGCCACCGAGCGCAAAGTGGCGGAGGAGCGCCTCGCCCTGGCGGACAACGTGTTCGAGCATGCCGCCGAAGCCATCGTCATCACCGACCGCAACAACCGCATCATGCGCGTCAATCCCGCCTTCACCCGCCTGACCGGCTACACCGCCGAGCAAGCGTTGGGCCGCGACCCCAGCATGCTCAGCTCCGGACGGCACGACACGGCTTTCTACGCCAGGATGTGGGCCATCTTGCTGTCTTCCGGCGAATGGAGCGGCGAGGTGTGGGACCGCCGCCGCGACGGCAGCGTTTATCCCAAATGGATGACCATCAAGGTGGTGTTCGAACCGGGCGGCAAAGAAGTGGCCTATTTCATCGCGGTGTTTTCCGACATCAGCGAGCGGCTGGAGGCGCAGGACATCATCCGCCACCTAGCCTATTACGACGCGCTGACCGATTTGCCCAACCGCTCCCTGTTCGTGGAACGCCTGAACCAGGCGGTGGAACTGGCCGAGCAGCAGGACGAAGGTTTGGCGGTGATGCTTTTCAACATCGACCGCTTCAAGTCCATCAACGACACCATGGGACACCGCATCGGCGACGATTTGCTCAAGCACGTGGGGGCAAGGCTGCGCGACATGCAGAGCCCTGGCAACACGGTGGCGCGCATGGGCGGCGACGAGTTCGCGATTCTGTTGACCGACATCAAGAAAAAGCCGCCGGCGAGTTTGATGTCCCAGCTCCACGCCCAGTTGCAACAGCCGTTCCATGTGGGCGGCTACACCTTCCACCTGGTTTTCAGCGCCGGCATCAGCCTGTACCCCGCGGACGGCGGCAACGCCGAACGCTTGCTGAAAAACGCCGACAGCGCCGTGCACTACGCCAAACAGAAGGGCGGCGGCCAATTCCGCTTTTTCACGCAGCAGATGCAGCGCTTGGCCCTGGAGGCGCTGCACGTGGAGTACGAACTGCGGCTCGCCATGCAGCGGGGCGAACTGGAATTGCATTATCAGCCCCAAGTGGATCTGCGCAGCGGCGAAATGACCGGGGTTGAATCTTTGCTGCGCTGGCGCCATCCGGAAAAAGGCATGATTCCGCCGGCGAAATTCATCCCGGTGGCGGAGGATTCCGGTCTCATCATTCCCATCAGCGAATGGGTGTTGGAGGCCGCTTGCCGCCAGGCGAAGCAGTGGCAGGAGCAGGGCTTGCCGCCTTTTACCGTGGGCGTCAACCTGTCCGCCCGCCAATTCGAGCGGAGCGACCTGCTGGGTTTGGTGGAAAGCGTGCTGGCCAGCACCGGCCTTGCCCCGGAACGGTTGGATCTGGAAATCACCGAAGGCGCTTTGATGGGGGACGTGGAGTCGGCCCGCTATACGCTGACGGCGTTGCGCGCCATGGGCGTCAAGGTGTCGGTGGACGACTTCGGCACCGGTTATTCGTCCCTCGCCTATTTGAAAGCGTTTCCCTTGAGCAAGCTGAAGATAGACCAGTCCTTCGTGCGCAATCTGGAAAACGACGCCAGCAATGCCGCCATCGCCAAAGCGGTGATCTCCCTCTCCCACAGCCTCGGCTTAACCGTGGTGGCGGAAGGGGTGGAAACGCTGCAACAAAAGGAATATCTGTCGGCTTGCGGCTGCAATATCGCCCAGGGTTATTTCTACAGCCGGCCGCTGGAAGCCCATGCGATCGGCGAATTCCTGGCCGACACTTCCCGGCTTGCGCTGGAACCGCCGGAGCGTCCGGCTTCCGTCCGCGTGCCCTTGCTCAGAACCCGCCTCATGTAGCCTCCCGCCGGCCGGTTTCTCCGCCTCCCGCACCGTCCGAGCGGACGGTCGCGGAACCGCTCGCCGCCCCGTTTTTTCGGGGCTAACCCCGCCGCTCCGGCCAGGGTCGGGCCTGCTTGGCCTTGACATCGCCGCGTCGCCCTGTAACTTTGCCAAGTTTAATCGCATGGGCGAGGGGTCCCGGGCGGGACCGCCCCATGGTCGACGTTATCAGCTCGGCAGTTCGGAGGCCAAATTTGAGCGGGTATGTAGAGATCAAATCAAAGCTGGAGGTTATTCAGCTCGTTCGTCAGATGATAAAAAACAAGGGGATGGTCAACGCCTCCCTGGGCCAAGGGAAGGTGAATTTCCCCACGCTGCTGCTTGAGGTGTATCCGGAGGACAACGCCATCGTGGTGGACGGCTCCAGCGACGATTCGATCAACCAGTTGATCGGGCAGAGCCGCGCCGTGTCCTTCAACGGCAGCGTGCGCGGGGTGAACGTGGCGTTTGTTTCCAAGGTGTTGAAGGTCGGCAAGTTCAAGGGAGCGCCGGCGTTTTCCATCGGCATTCCTTCGTCGATCAAGTACTTCCAGGCGAGAAGCAGTTTTCGGGTCAAGACGCAGTCGCAAGCTTCTTGCACCGTGTCGTTGCCCAATATGCGGACCGTGACGATGCTCGTCGACGAAGTGAGCGTGGGCGGGGTGCACCTGATGCTGGACAAGGATGTCGGCCATATTTTCGCTACCCGCCAGGTGTTCAAGAATTGCCAGCTCAACCTGGGCGGCGCGGGCAAGATCGAATGCACGTTGGAGGTGCGCAACGTTCGGCCGGCCGGCGGCAAGTGGACGGGCATCGGCTGCAGTTTCGTCCAGTTGCCGGCCACGGCGGAAGCCGCGCTTTCGCGTTTCATCGCCCAGCAGGAAATCAAATCGCGGGGCAGGCTCTGATCCGGCCGCCGCCCGGCGGCTTTCAAAGATTGGCGATGACGCGGTTGCCGAATTCCGAGCAGGATACCTCGGTCGCGCCCTCCATGAGGCGGGCGAAGTCGTAGGTGACGGTTTTCTGGCCGATGGTTTTCTCCAGCGCCCGGACGATGCGGCCGGCCGCTCCGGTCCAGCCCAGGTGCTCCAGCAGCATGACGCCGGAGAGCAGCACCGAGCCGGGGTTGACCTTGTCCAGGTTCGCGTATTTGGGCGCCGTGCCGTGGGTGGCTTCGAACACCGCGTGACCGGTGAGGTAGTTGATGTTGCCGCCCGGCGCGATGCCGATGCCGCCCACCTGCGCCGCCAGGGCGTCGGACAGGTAGTCGCCGTTGAGGTTGAGGGTGGCGATCACGTCGAACTCCTCCGGCCGGGTCAGCACCTGCTGCAGGGCGATGTCGGCGATGGCGTCCTTCAGCAATACCTGTCCCGGCTCCGGCCGTCCGCCGCAATCGTCCCAGGCGACGATGCGGCCGGCGTATTCCCGCTTGGCCAGGGCGTAGCCCCAGTCGCGGAAAGCGCCTTCGGTGAATTTCATGATGTTGCCCTTGTGCACCAGGGTGACGCTGCGGCGCTGGTGCAGCAGGGCGTAGTCGAAGGCGGCGCGGATCAAGCGCTCCGAGCCTTCCCGCGAGACCGGCTTGACGCCGATGCCGCTGCTGTCCGGGAAGCGGATTTTGTTCACCCCCATCTCGTTTTGCAGGAAGCCGATGAGCTTTTGCGCCTCGGCCGATCCGGCCGGCCATTCCACCCCGGCGTAAATGTCCTCGGTGTTCTCGCGGAAAATCACCATGTCCACTTTTTCCGGCATCTTCACCGGCGACGGCACGCCGTTGAAATAACGCACCGGCCGCAGGCAGACGTACAGGTCGAGCATCTGCCGGATGGCCACGTTGAGGGAGCGGATGCCGCCGCCCACCGGCGTGGTGAGCGGCCCCTTGATGCCCACCAGGTAGGTTTTGAAGGCTTCCAGGGTTTCGTCCGGCAGCCAGGTGTCGAACAGCCGCTTGGCTTTTTCGCCGGCATACACCTCGGTCCAGGCGATTTTCTTGCCGCCGCCGAATTCCTTTTCCACCGCGGCATCCAGCACCCGCACCGCGGCGCGCCAAATGTCCGGGCCGGTGCCGTCGCCTTCGATGAAGGGGACGATGGGGCGGTCCGGCACCTCCAGTATTCCGGCGGCCGTCATGCGGATCGGCGTTGCGTCGGCGGGTACGATAGGCTTGGGTGATGTCATGGCTTATCCTTCCATTCACGTTGCGGCCGGCATTGCCGGCAACGCTACACCGTTCCGCCGGAAATGGCTACAAACGGCGACGGCCGTTTGCCGCGCTTATGATCGCCGTGCGCAGGGCGCCCGCCGGCCGACGATGGGTGCGATAAGCATGGCTTATTTTACGTAAGATTTGTTGTGGTTTAGCCTTATAAGTAACGGCGGATCGTCATCAATCAGGCGGCCGGCGGGGGCAGCACCGGTTTGCCGGCGTCCTGACGATGGGGATGGGCGCTTTTTATGTTCGCGTGGCGAGAGATGGCGTTGATGCCGAGTAAACGTCCGTTCTGGTGGGTGGCTTTGATAGTCGGTCTGACGCTATTCGCCGGGACGGCGTGGGCGACGGCGGCGGAAAAAATCGCTTTGCAACTCAAGTGGTTGCATTCCTTCCAGTTCGCCGGCTATTACGCCGCCGTGGCGCAGGGGTATTACCGGGACGAAGGGCTGGACGTGGAAATCCGCCAGCGGGTTCCCGGCGTCAACAACATCGAGCAGGTGCTGTCGGGCGAGTCTCAATACGGCGTGGCGGATACCGCCCTGCTGCTGGACCGCCTGCAAGGCAAGCCGGTGGTGCTGCTGGCTTCCATTTTCCAACACAATCCGCTGGTTTACATCACCCTGAAAAGTTCGGGCATCGTCAGCCCCTACGAGCTCATCGGCAAACGGGTGATGAGCGACCCTATCGACGACGCGCCGCTGGTCGCCATGTTGCTCGAGGCCGGCATCCGGGCGGACCAGTTCACCCGCTTGGGCAATAGCTTCAACGCCGACGACCTGATCGACGGCAAAACCGACGCCATTTCCGGCTATCTCACCGACCAGGTGGACTATTACAAGCGCAAAGGGGTCGAGATCAACATCATCGACCCGCGCAACTACGGCGTGGATTTCCTCGGCGACAATCTGTTCACCACCGAGCGGGAGCTGCGCCAGCGGCCGCAGCGGGTGGAGCGATTCCGGCGGGCGTCGCTCAAGGGATGGGACTATGCGTTGAAGCATCCGGAGGAAACGATCCGGCTGATTCTGGACAAGTACAATCCCCACGGGCGGCTGACGGCCGAACACCTGGCGTTCGAAGCGCGGGAAACGGCCAAGATGATCCTGCCGGACACGATCCCGTTGGGCCACAGCGACGCCAAGCGTTTCCAGCGGATGGTGGAGGCTTACCAGCGCTTGGGGCTGGCCGGGGAATCGAACCATCTGGCGGGATTCGTTTACGGCCAGACGCAGCCGGCCGAATTGCAGATCAGCGCGGCGGAGAAAGCCTGGCTGCGGGCGCATCCGGTGATACGGGTCGGCATCGACCGGGATTTCGCGCCTTACGAATGGGTGGACGACCAGGGCCGCTATGTCGGCTTGGCGGCGGATTACCTCGCTTTGGTGGAGCAGCGCCTGGGCGTCCGTTTCGACATCGTCAAGGACAAGTCGTGGAAAGAAATCCTCGATATGGCGCGGCGCGGCGAACTGGACATGATCGTCTGCGCGGTGAAAACCCCGGAGCGGGAAAAATACCTGAGTTTTACCGAACCTTATGCCGACACGCCCATGGTCATCATCGACGATGGCCGCGGCGGTTATCTCGGCACGCTGGAACGCTTGGCGGGCAAGCGCGTGGCCGTGGAAAAGGGCTATTTCATCGAGGAGCTGCTGGCCCGCGACCATCCCGAAATTCAGGTGCTCACCGCTCCCAGCGTGCACGAGGCGCTCAATTTGGTCGGCACCGGCCAAGCGGACGCCTATATCGGCGACGCCGCCTCGGCCAACTACGCGGTCAAGCGCGACGGCTTGCTGAACCTGCGCTTGTCCGGGCAGACCGGCTACCACAGTCGGCATAGCATGGCCGCCGTCCGCGCCCATCCCGAATTGGCCGGTTTGCTGGGCAAGGCCTTGGCCGCCCTGTCGCGGGAGGAAAAAGACGCCATCCGCAACCGCTGGATGAGCCTGAAGGCGGAGCCCGGCGTCAGCATGGCGACCATTGCGAAATATGCCGCCGCGGCCCTGGGGCTGTTGCTGCTGATCGGCTACTGGAACCTGCGCTTGCGGCGCGAAATCGTCGAACGCGCCAGGGTGGAGGAAGCGCTGCGTCTGCAGAAAGAGCACCTGCAAGCCATTTTCGATAGCGAGCCGGAGTGCGTGAAGGTGCTGGCGCCGCCGGACGGCCGTTTGCTGCAAATGAACCGGGCCGGTTTGGACATGCTGGAGGTCGACGATATCGACGAGGCGCGGCACCACGGCTTGCTGAACTTTTTGTTGCCTGAATACCGCGAGGCCTACCGCAGCTTCAATCGGCGCGTTTTCGCCGGGGCCAGCGACATGCTGGTATTCCAGATCGAAGGCAAGCGCGGCACGCGCCGCTGGCTGGAGACCCACGCCATGCCACTGTCCGATGGGCATGGCGGCGTCAGCTCCCTGGTGGCGGTGACGCGGGACATCACCGCGCGGCGCCGCATGGAAGAAGAATTGACGCGTTACATGGCGGACTTGGAACTGGCCAAGGAGGCGGCGGAGCAGGCCAGCCTGATGAAAAGCCGCTTCCTGGCCAATATGAGCCACGAGATCCGCACGCCCATGAACGCCATCATCGGCTTCAGCGAACTGGGGTTGGAAAGCTCGCACGACGAAGAGGACCGGGTTTATTTCCGCCACATCCACGTGGCGACGGAGAACCTGTTGGGCATCATCGACGACATCCTGGATTTTTCCAAGATGGAGGCCGGCGAACTGCGCATCGAAGCCGTGTCGTTCCTGCTGAGGGAATTGGTGGCCGGCGCCGCCGCCCTGATCCGGCCGAAGGCGCAGGAAAAGGGGTTGGCGTTGAATGTGGAAATCGCCGACGGCGCGGACGGCATGTTCGTCGGCGATTCGCTGCGCATCCGCCAAGTGCTGGTCAACCTGCTGGGCAACGCGGTCAAGTTCACCGCCCAAGGCGGCGTGGCCTTGCGCGTGGAGCGGCTGGGCACGGCCGACGGCCAGGCCGTATTGCGCTTCGCCGTGCACGACACCGGCATCGGCTTGCGGCAGGACGAAATGGCGCGGCTGTTCCAGCCGTTTTCTCAGGCGGATGCGTCCACCACCCGCCAATACGGCGGCACCGGCCTGGGGTTGGCCATTTGCCGTCAGCTGGTGGCTTTGATGGGGGGCGATATCGGCGTGGAAAGCACGCCCGGCGCCGGCAGTTGTTTCAGTTTCACGGTGCGGGTGGGGCTCGCCGAGGAGGCCTACGCTTCCGAACCCGAGGCGGAGGAAGTGGCGCCGGACGCCGACGTGTTGCGCGGCCGGCGGGTCTTGCTGGTGGAAGACAACGAGGTCAACCAAGTGGTCGCCAGCAAGATTCTGCAGCGGCACGGCATCGAGGTGGAGCTGGCCGGCAACGGTCAAGAGGCCTTGGAAGCCTTGGCGGCGCGGCCCTACGATTGGGTGCTGATGGACGTGCAAATGCCTGTCATGGACGGCCTGGAAGCCTGCCGCCGCATCCGCGCCGACGGCCACTGGCCGGGCTTGCCGGTGATCGCCATGACCGCCCACGCCTTTCCTGAAGAAGTGCAAAACTGCCGCGACGCCGGCATGGACGACCACATCGCCAAGCCGGTGCACGGCGAGCAGTTGTCGAAGCTGCTGGTCAAGTGGCTGAGCGCCTGAGTCGAGCCGTTTAAGCGTCTCCATGCCGTGAGTTGGAGCGGTTCCGCGTTTCTTGTGCCTTCCGTTATTCGTGTCGCGGCATTTCGTGCTGTGACGATATGCCGTAAGCACGCGGGTGCTCCATGTCCCGGGGCTGTTCCTGAGTATCGGTCCAACCCAATGATTTATCCGCAGTTATTTAGTGTTCGAATGATTGGCACGGAGATCGCTATCCACTAAGCAACGCGATGAGTCCCAGCTGTTCCGTTGAGGAAATCGTTTCAACGGCCCGCTTTGCATCATCCGTTTGTTTCGTCGCCAGACGAGTCCGTTCCCCCTTAATGAGGTCATTCTGATGAAACTGAAATACGCTTTTGCGCCGTTGTTGCTGTCTTCTCTTGCCGTTAGCGGCGCGTACGCGGCGGGTGCGCCGATGAGCATCGACTTTACCGAGGTCAAAACACAGTCGGAAAAAGCGCTTGCCAGCGGCAAGCAAGGCAATGCCGAGGCGTTTGCGCAAGCCGCGGAGGAGGCCTTCAAGCAAGCGAAGGAGCAGAACGATAAGCGCTCTTCTCCCGCCATGCAGCGTATCGTCGGCAAACTGAGAGCCGCAGTGAACGAAGCCAAGGCGGGCAAGCTCGCCGAGGGTACTTTAGCGGTGGAAGAGGCGATAGCGAACATGAAACAACCGGCGGCGCCCAAGTTCGGCGGCGGTTCCTAAGGTTACGATACGGCCTTAAGGGCATCGCTTCGCCCTACCTGTTGCGGCATCGATTTTGCCAAAGCGGGTAGGGCGTTTTGCTGTGTGCCGAGTCGGCCGGGAAAGAAGGGGGCTGGTTTTGTGTCAACGCAGCCCCCCAATGCCCCGTAAAGGTTAGGATCGGGCCGGCTACGGGTTAGCGGGGAGCGCTCGCCAAGCTGTTACAATGTCGCGGCAGCCCGCTGCTTCCCCGCCTACTCCGTTCCCCAGGTTAAAACTCCCCCGTGACGACTACCGATTTTTCGACCCTGCCGCTGCCGCCGGCCATGCTGGCCAATCTGCAATCCCTAGACTACCGCACCATGACGCCCATCCAGGCGGAGAGCCTGCCCCACATCCTGCAAGGCAAGGACATGATCGCCCAGGCGAAGACCGGCAGCGGCAAGACTGCCGCTTTCGGCATCGGCCTGCTGTCCCAACTGGACGTGGCGGATTTTTCCGTGCAGGCCCTGGTGCTGTGCCCGACGCGGGAGCTGGCCGACCAGGTGGGCAAGGAAATCCGCCGCCTGGCGCGCTTCACCCACAACGTCAAGCTGCTGTCGTTGTGCGGCGGCGCGCCGCTGGGGCCGCAGTTCGAATCCCTGGAGCACGGCGCCCATATCGTGGTGGGCACGCCGGGACGGGTGCAAAAGCATTTGAGCAAAGGCACGCTGCAACTGGACCGCTTGAAAATCCTCGTGCTGGACGAGGCCGACCGCATGCTGGACATGGGCTTCCACGACGCCATCCTGTCCATCATCGCCACCACCCCCAAGCGCCGCCAGACCCTGCTGTTCTCCGCCACCTATCCCGGCACCATCAAGCAGATGAGCGCCGCCATCCAGCAACAGCCGGTGTCGGTGAGCGTCGAGTCCCTGCACAGCGGCAGCCAGATCGAACAGCTGTTCTACGAAATCGAGCGGGACGCCCGGCCTAAGGCCCTGGCCGCCTTGCTGGCGCACCACAAGCCCGAATCCACCGTGGTGTTCTGCAACACCAAGCAGCAATGCCAGAAAGTGGCGGACGAACTGGACGCCCAGGGCTTTTACGCCCTGGCCCTGCACGGCGACCTGGAGCAGAAAGATCGCGACCAGGTGCTGGTGCGCTTTTCCAACAAAAGCTGCTCGGTGCTGGTGGCGACCGACGTGGCCGCCCGCGGGCTGGACATCAAGGATTTGTCGGCGGTGATCAACTTCGAGCTGTCGCCGGACCCGGAAGTGCACGTCCATCGCATCGGCCGCACCGGCCGCGCCGGCAAGCAAGGCTTGGCCTTGAGCCTGTACTCGGCTTCCGAAGCGCCCAAGGTGAACGCCATCGAGGCCTATCAGAAAAGCCCGGCGGTATCGCAATCGCTGGGCTCGCTGAGCGCCGCCGTCGCCACCGAGTTGCAGCCGCCCATGGTGACGCTGTGCATCGACGGCGGCCGCAAGAATAAAGTCCGTCCCGGCGATATCCTCGGCGCCCTCACCGGCGACGCCGGCATACCCGGCAGCCAGGTGGGCAAGATCGATATTTTCGATTTCAGCGCATACGTGGCGATCGAGCGCTCCATCGCCGACAAGGCGCTGCGCCGCTTGTCGGCGGGCAAAATCAAAGGCCGCAATTTCAAGGTGCGGCGGTTTCGTTAGGCCGCCTTCGTGCTAGACTTGTACGGCAAACAGCACAGGTCTCTCCCATGCGCGTAATAAATTTTTCCGAGGCCCGAAACAACCTCAAGAACGTCATCGATCAGGTCATCGACGATGCCGATTACACCGTGATCGCCCGGCGCGACGCGCCCGACGCAGTCATGATGTCGCTCGACACGTTCAACAGCCTGATGGAGACCGTCCACCTGCTGAAGTCTCCCGCCAATGCCGCCCATCTGGCCCGCTCCATTGAGCAATACCGCCAGGGCAAGTTGACCGAGCAAAATCCGATCGATGCCTAGCCGCATCACCTGGACTTTGGCCGCCCGGGAAGACTACCAATACTGGCAAGGACAGGATCGCAAGACCCTGAAGCGGATCAACGGCCTGATCCAAGACTGCCTGCGCGAACCCTTCGACGGCATCGGCAAGCCGGAGCCCCTCAAGGAAAACCTGTCCGGCTTTTGGTCGCGCCGTATCGATGAAACCCATCGTCTGGTTTATCGAGTCGATGGCGACGATTTGGTCGTTATTGCTTGCCGTTATCGCTACGACTAACCACCATCGGCTACCGGGACCCATTGGCTATATCCCGCCCGCCGAAGCTGAGGCAAACGACTACCGGCAGATTGCCAAGCAAGCCGCCATCGCGGCGTAACTTAAACCCAACTGCCTCCAGGAAGCCGGGGCGGTTCAGGAGGTAGTCCAAAGCTGCGCAAAGGCGCGAAGCGCACCATTCGCGAGCGATGCGCTTTCCTACGTTAAGCTCGTCCGGAGGCCTTGCTGTTAGCGCTCGGCTTTGAGCAACTCGGCGGCAAATTCGATTTGCGCCTTGAATTCCGGCATGGTGGGGATTTTCCAGGTTTTCCTGGTGACGTGCCGCAGCAGGTTGTTCAGCCACGGGCGGTTGGCCTGGGCCTTGCCCAGCTTGATGCGGTGGGTTTGGCCGTCGCTGATGATGGCGAAATCCTCCAGCAATACCTCGATGATTTCCGCTTCGCCGTGCAGCCTGACTTTGGCGTAGGCCTTGCGGCCGTCTAGGTCCAGGTTGAAGTCCAGCAGCTTGGCGATGCCGCGCAGCACCACGTTGGCGCCCAGCAATACCATCGCTTTGGGCGTCCATTTGATCGCCATTTTTATCAAGCCGATTTTGTAGCTCATCGTTGGTCTCGTTTAGTGGTTGGCAAAGATCTGTTGCGTCGCTTCCCTGCCGAACGCGGGAGCGATAAGCCGTGCTCGCGCAGGGTGCGGCGTTGCGGGATATCGCGGAAGCGCGGCCTGGTGTCGATGCCGCCCGGGAGGGAAGGGGCCGCTGTCGCGCGGGGACGGTTGCTCAGTTGATTTTACCCGTTGGCGGAAAAGCGGGCCAGACAAGGCCGGCGCTGGCTCGCGGACGAGGCATTACGACCGGTGGCGCGGATGGCGCTTGCAAAGTCCGGCGCCTCCTCGCGCCCAATGCCGTTGAGCTAAGCCGCCATGCCAGCGGGGGGCGCGTAGCGGGGGGACCGGCATCCCAGTGCCAGGCTGCCGGCAGCGCCCGCCTTTTCACCGTCCATGGTAGGTGATATCGGGGTTTGTCGCTTCCATTTGCCGATGCATCATCTGTTGCTGCCAATACAGCTGTTCAGGGGTGGTAGCGGCCCCCCGGGTGCGCGCAATGCGCTTAGCTTCTTGTTCGATTTGCATTCTCGCTCTGGCGAGTTCTTCCTTGGTCACGGGTTTAACCGTCTGGGCTTGATACGGTTTGACCTCTTGTGCCACGAACGGTTGAACGCCTTGGTCCGAACGCTGTTGCGGAACGCGCTGAGCTTGGTATGGCTGAATCTCTTGGGCTTGGTAAGGTTTTATCTCCTCCGCCTGCACGAACGCGGGCGCAACCAGCAGCAGAATAATCAGGCTTCTCATAAAACAACCCCAATTTTTTAACGAAATCGATCTTGGATATCGCCCCGTCAAAATCGAATAGCGATTTTTCGAGGCACGAGCCGGCAACGATGCTCGGAGGCCGCCGCGCGTCGGCCGGGTTGAGTCGGCGCAACCCGGCAATGGCGCTGAGGCCGCATGCCGGTTCACTTCAGCGGCAAATACACGTCAGTGATCATTTCTTCCTCTCGCACACTCGGCCCGACGTTGACATAGTGGAAGAACATTGGGAAATCCCCAAGCGACTCGCCGCTCCGAGGCAACCACTGCTCGTACAAGTAGGCCGCGGCCTGGTTGTTCGAGCGGGCGCCAACGTCGCGCGCGCGGGCGCATCGGCCGCCGCGAAGTACCTTGTTGGTGATGCCATAGGGATTCTGGCCGACATCTTCTTCAATGGAAAGGCAAAAATCGACGCGATGTTCGGACGGCGGTGTGGTGCGCGGGTCGGTGTAGTGAACGCCATAGCTTCGATACTTCAACGGATCCCGCAAACCATTCTCCAGTTTCCAGGCGACCAGCTTTCGTACAGTGTCGTGCTCGAGCGACGGCGATCCGCGATGCTCAATGGCGGCAACCTTCGTCTCGGGGAATAGGACGATCTGGACATCCATAATGGGCGGCTCTACGTCAATTCCGAAAATTAACTCTGTTTCTATTTTTTCGAGTATCGGTGTCGGCTGGTAGGCTGGGTTGAGTCGGCGAAACCCAGCGATTGGGTAACCTCTCTTGCCGGGTTTTTGCTGTCGCTACGATCCAGCCTAGGGACCGGGCTTTGGCAAAGCCAGGCGCGGTGGCGACGTAAGGATGCACGGCATCGCGAGCCATGCGCTTCCCTTCGTTTAGCGCATCCTGCCCGGCATCCGATTAAAGCGCTGCCTTGTCTCGCTGCAATACTTCCTTCAAATACCGCCCGGTATGCGAGGCGGGATTTTCCGCGATTTGCTCCGGCGTGCCTTCGGCGATGATCAATCCGCCGCCGTCGCCGCCTTCCGGGCCTAGGTCCACGATCCAGTCGGCGGTCTTGATGACGTCCAGGTTGTGCTCGATGACGATCACCGTGTTGCCGTGGTCGCGCAGCTGGTGCAGCACTTGCAGCAGTTGCTGGATGTCGTGGAAGTGCAGGCCGGTGGTGGGTTCGTCGAGGATGTAGAGGGTGTTGCCGGTGTCGCGTTTGGACAGTTCCTTGGCGAGCTTGACGCGCTGCGCTTCGCCGCCGGACAGGGTGACGGCGTTCTGCCCCAGGGTGATGTAGCCCAGGCCCACGTCCATCAGGGTGCGCAGCTTGCGCGCCACGGGCGGGACGGCGGAGTAGAAGGCGAGGGCGTCTTCCACGGTGAGGTCCAGCACTTCGTGGATGGTTTTGCCCTTGTAGCGCACTTCCAGGGTTTCGCGGTTGTAGCGGCGGCCTTTGCACACGTCGCAGTGGACGTAGATGTCCGGCAGGAAGTGCATTTCCACCTTGATGACGCCGTCGCCCTTGCAGGCTTCGCAGCGGCCGCCCTTGACGTTGAAGCTGAAGCGGCCGGGGCCGTAGCCGCGCGATCTGGCTTCCGGCACGGCGGCGAACAGGTCGCGGATCAGAGTGAACAGGCCGGTATAAGTGGCCGGATTCGAGCGCGGCGTGCGGCCGATGGGGCTTTGGTCGATGTCCACCACTTTGTCGAAGTGGTTGAGGCCTTCGATGGCGTCGCAAGGCGCGGGGGAGGCGGAGGCGTTGTTCAGTTCGCGGGCGGCGGCGCAGTACAGCGTGTCGTTGATGAGGGTGGACTTGCCCGAGCCGGACACGCCGGTGATGCAGGTGAGCAGGCCCACCGGGAAGCTGGCGTCAACGTTTTTCAGGTTGTTGCCGTGGGCGTTGCGGATGCGCAGTTGTTTCTTCGGATCGGGCAAGCGCGGCTCGCGGCCCGGCACGTGGATGGACAGCCGCCGCGACAGGTATTGGCCGGTCAGCGAGTCGGCGTGGGCCATGATGTCGCCGGGCGTGCCCTGGGCGACCACCGCGCCGCCGTGCACGCCGGCGCCGGGGCCGATGTCCAGCACGTGGTCGGCGGTGCGGATGGCGTCTTCGTCGTGTTCCACCACGATGACGGTGTTGCCCAGGTCGCGTAGGTGGATGAGGGTGTCCAGCAAACGCTGGTTGTCGCGCTGGTGCAGGCCGATGGAGGGCTCGTCCAGCACGTACATGACCCCCACCAGGCCGGCGCCCACCTGGCTGGCGAGACGAATACGCTGGGCTTCGCCGCCGGAAAGGGTGTCGGCGCTGCGGTCCAGGGTGAGGTAGTCCAGGCCGACGTTCACCAAAAACTGCAAGCGCTCGCGGATTTCCTTGACGATCTTGGCCGCCACTTCGCCGCGCCGGCCGGGCAGGTCCAGTGTGTCGAAGAAGTCCACCGCGCGGCGTATGGGCAGGGCGGTCAGCTCCGGCAGCGTGCGTTCGGTGACGAACACGTGGCGCGCGGCGCGGTTGAGGCGGGCGCCGCCGCATTCCTGGCAGGGCTTGCTGGCGAGATAGCGGGCCAGGTCCTCGCGCACGCTGGCGGAGTCGGTCTCCCGGTAGCGCCGTTCCATATTGGGGATGACGCCTTCGAAAGTGTGGCGCTTCTTTTGGAAGCCGCCGCTCATGGTCGGCACCTTGAAGTCGATGGCCTCCCGGCCGCTGCCGTAGAGGATGACGTCGCGGATGTCCTTGGGGATCAGGCCGAAAGGTTCGTCCGGGTCGAAACGGTAGTGTTCGGCCAGGGACAGGATCAGGTAGTAGTAATAGGCGTTGCGCTTGTCCCAGCCGCGCACGGCGCCGCCGGACAGGCTCAGGTCGTGGCCGGCCACCACCAGGTCGGGGTCGAAAAACTGCTTGATGCCCAGCCCGTCGCAGGTGGGGCAGGCGCCTTTGGGGTTGTTGAAGGAGAAGATGCGCGGCTCCAGCTCGCTCAAGGAATAGCCGCAGTGGGGGCAGGCGTATTTGTCCGAGTAGACGATTTCGATGGGTTCGTCGTCCATGGACACCGCCATGGCCATGCCGTCCGCCAGCTTCAGCGCCGTTTCGAAAGATTCCGCCAGGCGCGTCGCCACGTCCGGGCGGATCTTGAAGCGGTCGATCACCGCTTCGATGGTGTGTTTCTTCTTCAGGTCCAGGGGCGGTGCTTCGTCCAGTTCATACACCTTGCCGTCGATGCGGGCGCGGATGAAGCCCTGGCCGCGCAAATCCTCCAATACCTGCAAGTGCTCGCCCTTGCGCTCGCTCACCACCGGCGCCAGCAGCATCCAGCGCGAATCCTCCGGCTGGCTGAGCATGTGATCCACCATCTGGCTGACGGTCTGCGCCTCCAGCGACACGCCGTGCTCCGGGCAGCGCGGCGTGCCGGTACGGGCGAACAGCAGGCGCAGGTAGTCGTAGATCTCGGTGATGGTGCCGACGGTGGAGCGCGGGTTGTGGGAGGTGGATTTCTGCTCGATGGAAATGGCCGGCGACAGCCCTTCGATGTGGTCCACGTCGGGCTTTTCCATCATGGACAGGAACTGCCGCGCGTAGGCCGACAGGGATTCCACATAGCGGCGCTGGCCTTCGGCGTAGATGGTGTCGAAGGCCAGGGAAGACTTGCCGGAGCCGGACAGGCCGGTGATGACGATGAGCTTGTCCCGGGGCAGGTCCAGGTCGATGTTCTTCAGGTTGTGGGTGCGGGCGCCGCGTATGCTGATAGTGTCCATGGGGGGCCGACGGCAGTGGTGAGTAACCGCGTAATATAAGCGCCCGGCGGGCGGCGATGCAAAGGCGGTTTCGCCGCCGGATCGGACTGCCGCCGGCTGCGGACGGCGCTATGCGGACGCTCGCGGCGACGGTTCTAACGAGGAAAATATGGCTGAAAGCATCAATCTCTATGGCGACCGGCGGCTTGCCGCCGGCGGCCACGGCATCGACGTGGCGTCGCAGCGAGCCGACGACCTGGACTTGATGGCGGTGGAGCAGGTGCGGGCATTGGTGGAGCGGGGGCGCGAGGCGGCGGCCCTGGACGTGGGTTGCGGCCACGGCGGGCAGGCGGCGCGCCTGGCGCGGGCCGGCGCGCGGGTGATCGCCATGGACAGCGGCGATTACCGCGAGCAGGTGGCCGCCTCCATGCGCCGGGCGGGCGTCGAGACTGGCTGGGCGTTCCGCCGCGTCTCCGTCGAGGACCAGCCCGAACTGGGGCCGTTCGACGTGATTGTCTGCCAGCGCATGATCCACTACCTCCGCCACGACGCCGCCCGGCGCGCGCTGCGATGGTTGTTGCGGCAGGCCAAGGACGGGGGACGCTTGTTCCTTTCGTCCTCCGGCATGGATTCCGAACTGGGCGACGGCTACGCCGGCCGGGCTTTTCCGCCGGAATCGCGTTTTTTCCCCTTGGCGCCGGCCATGGCGGAGAAGCATGCCATTCAGCCGCCCGTGTGCTTGTACCGGCAACCGGAGTTGGCGCGCTTGGTGGCGGATGCCGGCTGGCTGGTCGAGCGGGCGTTCCTGTCCGCCTTCGGCAACGTCAAGATCGTCGCGTCGAAGGGCGTGAGCGGTTGAGGCGCCGGCCGGCGCGGCTATTCAATCGGTTCCTGCGCTTCGCGTCCGCCGGGACGGTGTCTGTCCATCACCGCATCCAGCCGGTCGTTGGTGATGTCCGGATTGGCCTGCTGCAAGCAGCTCAGCAAAACCGCCTTGTTGGAATGCACCCGCTCGGCCGTGGGCCGTGTTCCCTGCGGCGCCGGTTTGACGTTGTTGAAACACGCCACGAATTGCTCCGGTGCGATATTGAGCTCGCGGGCCACTTTGTCGACGGGGCGCTTGGGGTCGTTGGGCAGGAAGGCTGGCTCGGCGAGAACGCCGCTCGATAGGCCGACAATGCCGGCGAGCAGGATGATTTCGGTTGTTTTCATGGGATTTCCGTCGATTCGGTAGACCTTTGATGCCAATTTAGCGATGCGCGCCCGGCTGGCAATGGGCCGACTCAGGGCCACGCGCCTTCTTCGCGGCAGTCTTCCACATACAAAACCCCGTTCCTTTGGTCGTTCGGCACATAAACCTGTATCTCGGGCGTTTTGCCGTAGTTTTTCCCGTCGGGGCAGCTGACGCTCTGCGTGGTTCCCAGAACGATTTCCGCGCCGGTTTTGATCCGGCAGCTTATCAAGCGATCCAGCGCGCTCCAGTCCGGGCAGATGGCGTTTTTCGCCCGATAGTCGTCCTTGCCGCCGCTGGGGCGGGCCAAGGCCCACCAGCCGCCGTAGGCCGACCCCGGTCTGCCGCTGTCGTAGACCCGAAATACGGCGACCGGCGCGGTAACGGCGAACGACTTCGCCGCGCACACGCCGCCCTTGCCGGATTGTTGCTGCGCTTTCGCCAATAATCCGTTGTTGTGGGTTTCGGCCAAGCCGGCGATCGTCTCGGGGACTTTGCCGAGACAGGCCGCACCGTCCAGGCCCAGTTCGGCGACGCTGGGTTTGCCGGCGATTTCGGCGCAGCCGGAAACGGCGAGCAGCGCAAGGTAGGCGAGAATTCGGGGGGACGACATAAACTATTCCTTTCAGTCCGTGGCGGTTTGCCGGCGTTAAGCTAGCATTGCGCCCAGCGCCTGTCTGTAGTCCTGGGCTTACAGCTCGCCGGCGGCGTTCGGCCGCCGCCTTGCCGCGTTCCCAACCGTTCCGGTGGCAGGCGTAACCTGCTACCATAAGCGCCATGCGAAGCTGTCGCGGGCTGGCCGTTCGCTTGGCTTCGCCCTCTCCCGCCCCGTCGTTGCATCCACTCGTAATTACGTCGAATGAGTAGCCGCTTGAAACCCGCGCACCGTACGGGCGACGCCATGACCTCCACGGAGTGGCGCGCCAGTCTTAGTTTGGCCGGCATCTACATGCTGCGCATGATGGGCTTGTTCCTGATCCTGCCGGTGTTTTCCCTCTATGCCCGGCAGTTGCCGGACGCCACGCCGTTCCTCATCGGCCTGGCCATCAGCATGTACGGCCTGACCCAGGCCGTTTGCCAAATACCGTTCGGTTTGTGGTCCGACCGGGTGGGGCGCAAAAGCGTCATCACCATCGGCCTGATTCTGTTCGCCGCCGGTTCCGCGGTGGCGGCGGTCAGCGATTCCATCTACGGCATCATCGCCGGCCGCGCCATCCAGGGCGCCGGCGCCATCGCGGCGGTGGTGATGGCCCTGGCGGCGGATTTGACGCGGGAAGAGCACCGCACCAAGGCCATGGCCTTGATCGGCGTGAGCATCGGCATTTCCTTCGCGCTATCCATGGTGGCGGGGCCGGTGCTGTCCGGCTGGGTGGGCATGGGCGGCTTGTTCTGGCTCATCGGCGGTTTGGCTTTGCTGAGCCTGGTCGTATTGCACGTGTTCGTGCCGACGCCGGTGGTGAGCCGTTTCCACCGCGACGCTCAGGCCAATCCGGCCCAGTTCGGCGTGGTGTTCGCCGACCGGGAGCTGTTGCGGCTGGATTTCGGCATCCTGGCCCTGCATTTGATCCTGATGGCGCTGTTCGTGGTGACGCCCGTGGTGTTGCGCGACGCGCTGCACATGGAGAGCGCCAGCCACTGGCAAGTGTATTTGCCGGTGTTCGTCGGCTCCATCTTCACCATGGTGCCCTTGGTGATCGTGGCGGAGAAGCACCGCCGCATGAAGCCGGTGTTCCTGGCCGCCATTGCCTTGCTGGCCATCGCGGCGGCGGGCTTGGCGCTGCTGCCGCCGGAAACGGTGGCGGTGGTGGGCTGTCTTTACCTGTTTTTCACCGGCTTCAACCTGCTGGAAGCGACGCTGCCGTCCCTGGTGTCGAAAATTGCGCCCGCCCATTTGAAAGGCACGGCCATGGGCGTGTATTCCACCTCCCAGTTCCTCGGCGCGTTTTTCGGCGGCACGGGCGGCGGCTGGATATACGGCCGCTTCGGCATCGAATACGTCTACCTGGCCTGCGCGGCGGTGGCCCTGTCATGGCTGCTGGTGGCGGCTTTCATGCGGCCGCCGCGCCATCTGCGCAGCCGGCTGGTGCATCTGGGCGACATCAGCCCGGAGCGGGCGGCAGCCGGCTCCGCCAAGCTGGGCGCCATCGCCGGCGTGGCGGAAGCCGTGGTGGTGGCCGAGGACGGCGTGGCCTATCTGAAGGTGGACGGCGACAAGCTGGACGAAGACGCCTTGCAGGCGGCGGTGGTGGAATTGAGTAAGATATAGGCTTTAGCTGGGAGCGGCTCTTGGCCGCGACGTTCGTGCATCCACACGTCGCGGCTAAGCGCCGCTTCTACGCAGGTACAGACAAGTTGCCGTTTTAAATCACAACGCGGGGAGCAGCATGGCAAAAGGCACACTGAACAAGGTCATCCTCATCGGCAACCTGGGGGCCGATCCGGAAGTCCGTTACATGCCCAACGGCGGCGCCGTGGCCACCCTGCGGGTTGCTACCACGGATGCCTGGAAGGACAAGCAGACCGGCCAACAGCAGGAGCGCACCGAGTGGCACCGGGTGACGTTTTATCAGCGCACCGCCGAGATTTGCGGCGAATACCTGCGCAAGGGCAGCAAGATCTACGTGGAAGGCCAGTTGCGCACTCGCAAGTGGCAGGATAAGGACGGCCAGGATCGTTACACCACCGAAATCGTCGGCGACCAGATGCAGATGCTGGACGGCAAGGGCGGCGGCGGTGGCGGCGGCGGTCGCGAATCGGACGATTACGGCGCGCCGTACAGTCCGCCGCAGCCGCGATCTTCCGGCAACCGTGCGCCCCAGGGCCGTCCGCAAGCGCAAGCTCCGGAGCCCGGCTTCAGCGGCGGCTTGGACGATTTCGACGACGATATCCCATTCTAAGCTGCGGGAAATTCGCAAAAGGCCGCCCAGCGCGGCCTTTTTTGCGGCCGCTTTCCGGCGGCGGAATTGGACTATGGTTAGTTTGCCCCGCGCTCAAGGCCGGTGCCGGTTCTTCGGCGCGTCCCAGCCATTCCCCGCAGGAGAAAACCATGTTCGCTTTCTCGCCCCATTCCGCCCGGCCTTGGCCGGGCGTCTCGATTCTGGCGTTGCTGGCCGTGCTGGCCGGCGGTTGCGCCCAACAGCCGCAGCCGGCGTCCCAGCCGGCTCCGGTGGCGGCCGTTACCGTGGACGGCAAAGTGGCGCTGGCCGCGCTGATGGCGCTGACCGAAAGCCATTTGCAAAAGCTGTCCGACGATTTGCAGGGCTTGGCGGCCGGCGGAACCGGCCGCTGGCCGCAAACCCGCGAGCGCTTGGCGGCCGTGGCGGGGCGCAATGTGGCGGCGGCTTATTGGTTCGCCTGGCCGGACGGCTCCTATGCGACGTTGGACGCCGGCCGCGCGGAAGGCAATTTGGCGGATCGGCCCTATTGGCCCAAGCTCATGGCCGGGCAGGCGGTCATGGGCGATTTGGTGGTGAGCAAGTCCACCGGCAAAAACGTCGCCGTCGTCGCCGTGCCGGTGCGGCGGCGGGATGGCGGCGTGGCGGGCGCGTTCGGCGCTTCGGTTTATTTGGACCGCCTCAGCGAACAGTTGAAACAGGAAATGGGCCTGGACGGCGGCGCCGTGTTCTACGCCGTGGACGGCACGCCCAAGGGCGCTTTGCACCACGACAGCCAGCTCATCTTCACCGAGCCGAAAAAGCTCGGCGCGGAACTGGGGCCGGCGTTCGACGACATGTTGTCCCGCGAGGAAGGCGTGGAAACCTACAGCTTCCACGGCCAAGCCCGCACGGTGCTGTTCCGCAAATCGGCCAAAATCGGCTGGTGGTTCGCCTTTGGGCGGCTTGGGGAAGATAGCCGCTAGGCGATGGGCGAAGACCGTGATTGGTAAGGACGCGCCCGACGGCATCCCGATATTCGGCTGCCGTTTCGGGAAGAAAGCGGTGTTTCACCGCAGCGGTGCGCGTGCTTCCTTCGCGACTGCCCCGCCGGGAATGGCTTGCGCTTGGCCGGCGTCGTATCGGGCCGCGCGTTGGGCGGGTTCGTCGCCCTCTGCTCGACGGGGAAGCCGAGGGCTTTGTCACAAAAACCGTTTCAACGATTCTCCCGATTATTGATCAGTTCCTCCACCACGCCCGGATCGGCCAGCGTGGAGGTGTCGCCCAGTTCCCCCAGGCTGTTGGCCGCCACTTTGCGCAGGATGCGGCGCATGATCTTGCCGGAGCGGGTCTTCGGCAGGCCCGGCGCCCATTGGATCAGGTCGGGGGTGGCGATGGGGCCGATTTCTTCCCGCACGGTGTTGATCAGTTCTTTTTTCAGCGCTTCGCTGGGGGCCACGCCGGTTTTCAGGGTGACATAGGCGTAAATGCCTTGGCCTTTGACGTCGTGCGGGTAGCCTACCACGGCGGCTTCCGCCACGGCGTGGTGCAGCACCAGGGCGCTTTCGATCTCCGCCGTGCCTAATCTGTGGCCGGAGACGTTGAGCACGTCGTCCACCCGTCCCGTGATCCAGTAATAACCGTCCTTGTCGCGGCGCGCGCCGTCGCCGGTGAAGTATTTGCCCTTGTAGGCGGAAAAGTACGTGTCGATGAAACGCTGGTGGTCGCCGTACACGGTGCGGGCCTGGCCCGGCCAAGGCCGGTCGATGCACAACACGCCCTCGGCGGCGCCTTCCAGGGCATTGCCCTGGCCGTCGACGATGGAGGGCACCACGCCGAAGAAGGGCAGGGTGGCCGAGCCCGGCTTGGTGCGGATGGCGCCGGGCAGGGGGGTGATCATGATGCCGCCGGTTTCCGTCTGCCACCAGGTGTCCACCACCGGGCAGCGGGCGTCTCCCACCGTGTGGTAATACCACTCCCAGGCTTCCGGGTTGATGGGTTCGCCCACCGAGCCCAGCAGGCGCAGGCTGGAGCGGTCGGCCTTTTTCACCCAGTCGTCGCCCACGCCCATGAGGGCGCGGATCGCCGTCGGGGCGGTGTAGAAGATGTTGACCCGGTGCTTGTCCACCACCTGCCAGAAGCGCCCGGCGTCGGGGTAGGTGGGCACGCCTTCGAACATCAGCGTGGTGGCGCCGTTGCACAAGGGGCCGTAGACGATGTAGCTATGGCCGGTGACCCAGCCGACGTCGGCGGTGCACCAGTAGATGTCGCCGTCGTGGTAGTCGAAGATGTATTTGTGGCTGATGGCGGCATGCAGCAAATAGCCCGCCGTGGTGTGCAGTACGCCTTTCGGCTTGCCGGTGGACCCGGAGGTGTAGAGGATGAACAGCGGGTCTTCCGCGTCCATGGATTCGGCCGGGCAGTCCGGCGAGGCCTGCGCCATGGCTTCGTGATACCAGACATCGCGGCCGTCGTGCCAGTCCACCGCGGCGCCGGTGTTCTTCACCACCACCATGTGCTTGACGCCGGGGCACTCGGCCAGGGCGGCGTCGGCGTTGGCTTTCAAGGGGATTTGCTTGCCGCCGCGCCGGCTTTGGTCGGCGGTGACCAGGAACCGGCAATCGGCGTCCTGGATGCGGCTGTGCAAGGCTTCGGCGGAGAAGCCGCCGAACACCACCGAGTGGATGGCGCCGATGCGGGCGCAGGCCAGCATGGCTACCGCCGCTTCCGGGATCATGGGCATGTAAATGCAGACGCGGTCGCCCTTGGCCGCGCCGAGCGACTTCAGCGCGTTGGCGAAGCGGCATACTTCTTCGTGCAGCTCGCGGTAGGTGATTTGGCGGTCCATGGCCGGGTCGTCGCCTTCCCAGATAATGGCGACTTGGTCGCCCCGCGCAGCCAGGTGGCGATCCAGGCAGTTGGCCGCCACATTGAGCTTGCCGCCCTCGAACCAGCGGATATGCCCCTTGAAGAAGTCCGATTCCAATACCTTGCCGAACGGTGCGTCCCACTGCAAAAACGCCTGGGCCTGCTCGGCCCAGAAGGCTTCCGGCTCGGCGATGGAGCGCCGGTACATTTCCTCGTAACGGTCGGCGGAAATATGGGCGCGTTGCGCCGTTTGGGGCGGGATGTCGTAGATTTTTTCTTCGTGGGACATGTCGGCTACCGGTCGGGTTAAGCGGCAAGAAGCAACGGGCGCGGCGATCAATCCTCGTGGCGCACGCCCAATTCTTCGTCGATGCGGTCTTCCACCACCTTGTCCAGCCACAGGGACCAGACCTGGTAGGCCAAGACCAGCAGCACGCCGGCGCCGCCGGACCATACCACGATGGCTTCCTGGTCCGTCAGCAGGAACACGGCGGCGAAGCAGCACATCAGCCAGACGAAAATCAGCGTGTTGCGCAGCTTTTCCAGCTTTTGCTCGTTGGCTTCGCTATAGAGCCATTCCAGCTGCTGGCGGCGCTGTTCGCTGTGGCCGGCGGAAGTTTTTTTATTGCGGTTGCGTTTGCTCATGGCTGCCTTATCTTGATTGCAAGGTTGCGGAATACGGGGATTTAAGCAAATCCGGCCGCGCGCGACAAAGTTTAACCGGTTTAGAGAGGCGTTGATGCTCACCCGTTACGACCAAGTGCCGCCCTATGTCACCAAAGACGGCTCGGAAATCCGCGAATTGATGCATCCGTCGCTGCACGCCAGCCGGCAGCAAAGCCTGGCGGAAGCCAGCGTGCCGCCCGGGGCGGCGACCTTGTTGCATCGGCACGGAAAAACCGAAGAGCTGTACCACGTTACCCACGGGCGAGGGCGCATGACCCTGGGCGACGGGCAGTTCGACGTGGGGCCGGGCGACACGGTATGCATTCCGCCCGGCACGCCCCATCGCATCGCCAATGTGGGTAACGAGCCGCTGCGCTTGCTGTGCTGCTGCGCGCCGGCCTACAGCCATGAGGACACGGAATTGCTGGGGGAGCCGTGACGCTTGCGTCCCGACCTGTTGGCGCAAGGCGCTGAGGGGGATTTTCGGCGCCGGGGCGCTCGGCGGCAAAAAGAAGGGCCTCAACCGCTGGCGGCGAGGCCCTTCGTTAGGCGTTACCGGCTTACGGCCGGGGACGAGCGCTTAATCGTCGTCGTCGTGGTGCCGGTGGTGATGATGGTGGTGGCGGAACCCCGGCGGTGCGTAATAGTTTTGCCCGCCCGGGTAGCCGCCGTTGCCGTAATACACCGGATTGTTGTAACCCCGGTTTCCTGTCAGGTTGGTTAGCGCCTGTTGCAGCAGATAAACGGCATTGCCGTTGCCGCCGTATTGAGGCGGCGGCGCCGGGTAGTAAGGGGCGGGACCGCCGCCGTAGTTGTAATAGGCGTTGGCGCCGGGATCGCCGGCGTATCCGGGGCCATACCAATCCGCCTGAGCGCTCAGGCTGAACGCGAACAAAGCCGAACCCACGACGAAATAACGACGCAAGGACGTAGCCATGTGTATACCTAGTCTTCCGGGAAAAGTCCCGACGACAGGCTAGCACGGCGCGAACCGGCGCACCTTGATTCGCATAACACTTTTCGCGGGCGGCTTTATTCGCCTTCGGCTTCGGTTTGCCCGGCGAAACGGCGGGTCAGCGCCGTGTAAACCGTGGCTGGATAGCGCACCAGGGCGGAAACCCGGGCCTTGTCCAGCAGCGAAGCGCCCGTCACCGCCGCCATGTCGAAGACGCAGTAGCCCGCGGCGATGCCGCTGGGGGGATTGGCCTGGGACAAGCCGAACACCGGCATGTGGGTGGCCCAGGCCCAGGTGCCGTAGTGGGTGCCCACCAGTTCCAAATAGGTGGTGATGAAAAACGCCGCCACGTACAGCAGCCGCGCGCCGCCGAACAGGATGAAGCCCACCAGGATTAGGAACAGCGCCGCGCCGCCCACGTCGCCCCGCTCGGCGAACCATACGCCCCAGGTGGCCCAGGCCGCGCCGCTGAGGATGGCGAGGCAGGTGAGCAGGCGCGCATGCCGTCGGAACAGCGCGCTGCGGGCCAGCACCGCCGCCGCCAGATAGATCATGCCGTGGGCCGCCGGCACATAGGCCGGCACGTTGTCGAAACGATAAATGTAGATGTGCCAGTTGGGCGCGAAGTAATACTCGCAAGCCGTCGCCACCAGCATCACCACCACCACCTGCACGCGTATCTCGGCGGGTTCGCCTTTCAGCAGCAGCGCCAGGATGATCCAGGCGCCCGCGCCCAGCAGGTTTTGCAGGGTCAAACTGGCGTCGGAATCGAGGAACAGGCCGATGGCGCCGGCGGCGCAGACAACGGCGGCGATGGCCAAGTCGCGGCGGCTGTGGCTGATGGCCGCCCTTAGGGTTTGAGTTGCGGAAGACATGTAACGAACGATACTCCGATGGTTGCTGCTTGCTGCGGGGCTCAAAACAAATCGATGCGCTCCGGCTTGCCCTTGGGCCAGAGCAGATTGGCCGGCGGTTCCTTCAGTTCGCAACCGGCGTTATAAAACGGTCCTTTCAGTTTCACCCAGCCGGGGCCGGGGGATTTTTGCGCACAGAACGTGCTGCCGTCCACCTTGCTTTGCCAAAGATACCACGGGGCGGATGCCGCGTGGACGGCGGCGGCGAACAGCAGCGACAGGACGAGGAGGGTTTTCATGGCGGTAGTCCGGGAGTGCGTCGATGGGGCGGAAGCGAACCGGTCTTTCCCATTGTAGATCGGCTAGACTGGCCGCCAAGCATGATAGCCCATCTTGCGGGGGCGCCGCCGGGAGCGCGGGCGTCCCGCCCGCCCGCTCGCAGCGCCGAGTTTCCGGCTCCGGTCGGCCACGATGGCCGCGCTCCCTGGGGCGGCCGCATACGGGCCGGATTTGTGGATAGGGGACCCGTTGAAATTCGCTTTGCCACCCAATCTTTTGCTTGAAGCCGGCGCCGCCTTGCTGTTCCTCGGCGCTTTGTCGCAGCAATACCCGCGATTGCCGGACGCCGGCGCCCAGGCGTTGCGGGAGCTGGCCGAGCTCGGCTATCGCGTGCCCGGCGCCGAGCAGCCGTTGCGGGTCTATCCGGCCGCCACCGGCGGCGAATTCAGCGCCCGGCACGGGGCCGGCTGGCGGCCGGGGGCCATTTATTTAAGGCCTTCGCCCCAGGGCGATTTCGGCATGGGCGTTTATTTGCGCCACGAGCTGATGCACGAGGCCAGCTTCCTCACCTGCGGCGGCAAACTGCCGCTGTGGGCGGAGGAGGCGGCGGCCATGGGATTCAGCGGCGAATTGGCGGCGCCGTCCGCCGCGACACCGCCCACAGCCGCGGCGCTGGAGCGCTTGCGGGTTGCCGTGGGCAATGGCTCGTCGCTGGATGACGCCGATCGCCGCGTGCTGGCCGGGCTGATCGCTGCCAGCGGCTGGCCGACGCAGCCCTGCGCCGTGTCCAAATCCGTCGAAAAGCTGTTGGGCGCGCCTTTCGCCGAAGGTTCGGCCCGTTTTTCCTACGTGCTGATGAGCCAGCTGTCCGGGCGCGTGTTGGAATCGGGCGGCGACCTGCACACCCGTTATCCGCCCGGATCCCTGCTGAAAATCCCATACGCCGCCGCTCTGCGCGAGGCTGAGCCAACTGCCTTGGGCGAAGAGTTGGCCGCCAGCGACACGGCCAAGCTGCTGCGGCGCAAAGCGGCCTTCGATTCGGAGCGCTATCGCTTGCTGTTGGCGACGGTGGCGGGCGCGGCGCCGGGGCAGGCCGTTCCGGCCGGGCAATCGGCCCGCGCCGACGAGGTTTTTTGGCGGCGCTACCTGGGCGAGCGCGGCGAGGACGGCGGTTTTCCCTACCAAGCCAGCTTGCCGGAGCTGGCGGCGGCCATGCGGGCCGCCTTGCTGTCCAATCCGGCGGTTTTCGCCGGGCTGGCTCGCAACGGCGTTTCGCCCCTGTCGACCTTGTACCGGGAAGACGCGGCGGACAAGCAGGTGTTGGCCCGCATGCACGCCCTGGCCAAGACCGGCAGCGTGACCGATCCCGCCGGCAAGCCGCTGGTGGGGCATTTGCTGGTGGCTTGGCCGGCGGACAATCCGCTTTACTTGGCCCTGTTCCGCCAGGTGGGCGGCAAAGGCGCCGGCAATCTGCACGCCGCCGCGCCCTATTTGGCCGAATGGGCGCGGCGTTATCCGCCGGCGTTCGCCAAAGTGCGGGTGCGGCTGATGACGCTGCTGCCGCGCTCGGCCTGGGAAATCCGCGACGACTGCCCGGCTTTCGACGGCGTTCCCCTGGACGGCTGGACACCCCGCATCAGCCTGTGCGGACGGTTTCGCCTGGTCTCCTCGGCGCGGGGCAGTCTGTCCGAACGGCTGGTGACCGGCGTGTTGCGGCAAGCGGAGCGGGACGGCGCGACGGTGTTGGAGACGGACGCGGAAACCTATGCCGACGCCGTGCTGGCGGCGGAAGCGGATCGGTTGTCCGGCCAGGCGCGGGCCGCCTTGCGCGCCGTCATCGTCTGGAACGGGACGCACGGCGCCCATCGCCACGGCGACAGCGGCTCCCTGTGCGACCACACCCACTGCATGGTGTTCCAAGGCGCCCCCGCCGACCGAGCGCCGCCGCGGGCCGGCCGCAGCGAGGCCAAGCTACTGGCCCTGCTGGACACTCTGGCCGCCGCGCAAAACCTGGATTGGCTGCCCTTCGCCAAGGGCGGCGACGAACGCTGGCAGCGGCGGCTGCCCACGGCGCAAGCGGTTTCCACCCTCAAAGAATCCCAAGTGCTGGACTTGCGCCGCGAACGCCGCCGCGACGGCGCGGTGTTCGTCCACCTGTGGTACGGCGACAGCGAAGAAGTGCTGCCCTGCGAAACCTTCCGCGCCGCCTTCGCCCTGCCGTCCTGCCCCGACGCCATCCAGCCCGCCGAAGGCGGCGCGGCCTGGCGGCTGGAAGGCGTCGGGGCCGGCCATGGCCTGGGACTCTCCGTCAGCCGCGCCAAAGCGCTGGCCGAGTCGGGAACGGACGCGGCAGGGATTTTGCGGGATGCCTATGGGGCCGGGCGGTCGCCGCTGGTGGTTCCGCCTTGAGACGGCTGCAAGGTGCGCGGCAATGGGGTGGCGGGTTGATACCGTTTTCGCCGCCAAGCGGAAGCCGCATACGACGGTTGATAGGGGCTTCGGGGGTTGAGGGCACCGAAGCCCAGGCGCACCGGTTCCAAATTGTGGCCCGCCAAGTGTCCTGAGTTTGTCTGCCCGCCCTTCACTCGGGCGGTGGTTGTATTCCGCCCCGGCTGCCTCTACAGTTCGTCGCTTTCCATACAGGGAAGGCAGTCCATGTCCCAAGCCACCATGGCGGCGCGCATCGAGCGCCTGCCGTTGTCTTCGTTCCACAACCGCTTCGTCGGCCTGATCGCCCTGGGCGGCTGGTTCGATTTCTACGACATCTTCATGATGGCCTACATCGGCGCGGCCATGCAGCATTCGGGCTTCATCAGCCGCGACGAGTTCGGTCTCATCATCGCCGCCGGGTTTCTCGGCATGTTCGTCGGCACGGTGGTATTCGGCATGGGCAGCGACCGCTTCGGGCGGCGCACGGCGTTCGTCTGGATGCTGCTGATTTATTCCGGCTTCACCCTGCTGGGGGCTTTCGCCCAGGACGCCTGGAGCTTGATCGTGCTGCGCGCCCTGGCCGGGGTGGGCATCGGCGCGGAGCTGGTGGTGATCGACACCTATGTGACGGAAATGGTGCCGAGCCGGGCGCGCGGACGTTACGTGGCGATCACCCAGGTGGTGGGGTTCACCGCCATTCCCATCGTCGCCCTGCTGGCCTCCCTGCTCGTGCCCACCCATTGGCTGCTGGACGGCTGGCGCTGGGTGATGGTGATCGGGTCGCTGGGATCGTTGCTGGTGTGGTACCTGCGGCGCAACCTGCCGGAGTCGCCGCGCTGGCTGGAAATCGCCGGCCGCCACCACGAGGCGGAGTGGACCATGCGGCGCATCGAGGCGAAAGTGGAGAAAGCCATCGGCCGGCCCTTGCCCGACGCGTTGATCCTGCCGGTGCAGCCGGCCCAGGCCATGGCCTGGCGCGAGCTGTGGCGGCCGCCTTACCGCGGCCGCACCCTCATGCTGATGGTGTTCCACTTGTTGCAAACCATCGGCATTTACGGCTTCGCCAACTGGGCGCCGACCTTCCTGCTGGCCCAGGGCAAGGGCTTGGGGCAATCGCTGGAATACGGTTTCTGGATCGCCTTGGTCAGCCCCATCGGCCCGCTGCTGGCAGTGTGGACCACCGAGTATTTCCAGCGGCGCAAGGCCATCGTGGTGTTGGCCCTGTTGATGGCGGCCAGCGGCATGATCTTTCCGTTTTCCGAGTCGGGGGCCATGATCGTCGCCGCCGGGGCGTTGCTGACCACCTTCAGCTATTGGTTTTCCGCCTTGCTGCACGCTTACCAGGCGGAACTGTTCCCCACCCGCGCCAGGGCCACCGGCGTGGGATTCACCTACAGTTGGAGCCGCTTGAGCGCGATGTTTTCCACCCTCATCATCGCCGCGCTGCTGAATCACGGCGGAGTGCTGGCGGTGTTCCTCTTCATGGGCGCGGCCATGGTGGGCGTGGCGCTGGTGGTGGGGTTGTTCGGGCCGAACACCAACGCGGTGGTGCTGGAGGATGTGTCGGGGTAGGCGCTTCAGGCGCGGCGTCCGCGCCGAACGGTGTCCTGGAAGCGGCGTTTTCGGCCCCCTCGTCCTGCGGGAAATGTCGTTAAGTTAGCGCTTGTTGGTGGGTTCCCTCTCCCTGCGGGAGAGGGCAGGGTGAGGGGGCTTACAGGCCGCGGCCTTTTATTCCCCCTCACCCCAACCCTCTCTCGCTGGAGAGGGAGCCGGAGGGCTGAGGGATTAGCCGATCAGGAAAGTCATCTTGATGCCGGCCACTTCCAGCACGTCGTATTCCTTCAGGTGCACGGCGCGGTTGCCGATGAACTCGCCGTTGACGGTGCAGCTGGCCGCGCCTTCCACGTGGCTGATGTAGTAGCCGTCCGGCTTGGCGCTGATGGCGGCCACTTGCACGCCTTTTTTGCCGAACATGGTCACTTCCTTGGTGAAGGTGAACTCCCTGCCGGTGTCCTTGCCGCTGAGTATGGCGACTTTGGCGCGCGGGGGATGGGCCGGTTCTTCCGGCGGGGGCGGGGCCGGTTCGGGTTCCGCCGCCGGTTTGGGCGCGGCGGCGAAGGGGCTGCGGATCATCACGGTGCGGCTGAAGGGGTCGTCTTCTTCATCCGCCGCGGCGGCCGTCCCGCCGACGAATTTCAATTCGTGTTTGCCGATCAACAGCACGTCGCCGTCCTTGAGGGCCTGCTTGCTGATGCGCTGGCCGTTGACGAACGTGCCGTTGGTGCTGTTCAGATCCTCCAGAAACGACTGGTTGTAGAGGGTGTGCAGTACGGCGTGATGGCCGCTGACCGCCAGGTTGTCGATGTGGATGTCGTTGTCCGGTTTGCGGCCGATGGTGACGTGTTCTTTGTTGAGCGGGAATTCGGATAGCTCCTTTCCCTGTAGACTGAGTACCAGTTTCGCCATGTTAATTTCCGCCTCTGCTGAAGAGGTTGCCGAACCATTGGCCCAATTTCCGGTGCCATGGAGTATTCGCGTTGTCGGTGCGGGGCTTCATGGGCCGTGCCAGAATGACTGAAATATTATCCTTGCCGCCGTTTTGTTTTGCCAGGGCGATGAGTTGGGCGACGCATCGCTCCAGATTGGCGCGGTAGGCCTGCAGGGTGCTGAGGATTTCCGTATCGGCCACCATGTCGGTCAGGCCGTCGGAGCAGAGCAGGTACAAATCGCCGGCTTGCACGGTGTCTTCCAGCAAATCGACGTTCACTTCCGCATCCAGTCCCAGGGCTCGGGTGATGGCGTTTTTCATGCCGGCCGCGACCACTTCTTCGTAGCTTTTGAAATAACCGTTGGCGATCAGCTCGTGAGCCAGGGAATGGTCGGTAGTGAGTTGCTTCAGCTCGCCGCCCCGCAGGCGGTAAAGGCGCGAATCGCCCACGTGGGCGGCGCTGATGCGGTCGTTGTGGAAGGCCGCCGCCACGATGGTGGTGCCCATGCCGTGGTAGGCCAGGTTGCCGGCGGCTGTGCGGTGGATGGCGACGTTGGCGTTTTCGATGGCTTGTCGCAGCAGTTCGGCGTCGCGGCCGTACTCGCCGTCGTTGCCCGGCTGGCCCGGCGCTTGTTGCCGCAGGGTGGTGGAGAGCTCGTGCAGGATGGAGCCCACCGCCATGGCGCCGGCCACTTCGCCGGCATTGTGGCCGCCCATGCCGTCCGCTAGCACCGCCAAGCCTATCTGCTCGTTTTTGCCGACGCTGTCTTCGTTGTTGGTGCGTACGCAGCCTACGTCCGTGCCCGTGGCGATTTTTACGCAGTTCCTCAAATTTTTCACTCGTTCGCTCCCTCTAGTGCCTGGCCGCATTGGCGCAGGGCGTTGGCCAGTTCGGCCCCGGTTTGATAGCGCTGGTCGGCGTCCTTATTGAGCGCGCGATCCACCAAATTTTTGAAGCAGGGCGGCAGCTGCGGTTTCACCGCCAGAATGTCGGGGTGGGGTTCGTTGGCGATCTTGAACATGAGAGTGGCCAGGGAATCGCCGCCGAAGGGCAGCTCGCCCGTCGTCAACTGGAAGAACATCACGCCCAGGGAGAACAGGTCGGAACGCCCGTCCACCCGTTTGCCGGATAGCTGTTCCGGCGACATGTAGGATGGCGTGCCCAGCACCGCGCCGGTTTTGGTTTTGCTGGAGTCGGTGATGCGGGCGATGCCGAAATCGGTGATCTTGATGGCGTCGCTGTCCGGATCGTACATCAGGTTGGCCGGTTTGATGTCGCGGTGCACGATGCCGTTGCCATGGGCGTAATCCAGCGCTTCCGCCGCTTGGGTCATCAGCTTGCACAGGGTGGGCAAGGGCAGCAGGTTGTCCTTTTTGGTGTAACGCGCCAAGTCGTGGCCCTTGAGAAATTCCATGGCGATATAGGCCAGGTCGTGTTCGTCGCCGGCATCGTAAATGGTGACGATATGGGGGTGGTTGAGGCGGCCGGCGGTTTCCGCTTCGCGGAAGAAGCGTTCCTTGACCTCCACCAGTTCGTCGGGCTCGAACTCTTGCGACAAGGCCATGGTCTTGATGGCCACCACGCGGTTGATCTTCGGGTCGCGGCCCAGGTAGACCATGCCCATGGCGCCCTTGCCCAGCTCTTTCTCCACCTGGTAGCGGCCCAGCATGGGCTTGGTGGCGCCATCGCCTTCCAGCATCATGGTGCCGCCCAGGCCGGCGTTGGTGCCGCCGCCGCTGCCCAGCATGACGGTTTCTTCCATCTGCTGGGAACGGGAAATGCGCTTTTGCAGGTCGCGGAAATTGGGGTTGTGCTCCGCCATGTACTGGTAGATGGCGCCCGCCTTGTTGAACTGGCGCTTGCGTTCGTAGTCCAGCGCCAAGTTATACAACGGGTCCATGATGGAGTCGTCCAGCGGGCACTTGCGGAACTTCTCGAAGGCCATGTCCAACTGGCCCTGGCCCTGGAACGCCAGGCCCAGCATGCGGTTGGTCTCGGCCGATTCGGCGTCGGCCTTTTCCTTGCCTTTTTCCGTGAGGAAGAAGCGCTTGGTGGTGAGCAAGGCGTGGCCGGCCAGCAACATGACGGTGGGGGCGACCAGTTCCACCCACAGGGATTGGCCCATGAGCAGGAAAATTTCGCCGCCCAGGGCCAAGGCCGCCAAGCCGACGGTGACGCCGGCGGCGGGGCCGGCCGCCAAGCGGGGCAGCAGCAGCGTCAAGTACAGGGCGAAAGCGGCGAACATGCCCAGTTTGGCGAAAGCGCCCCATTCCGGCTTGAGCAGGAAGTGCTCGTTGAGAATGCTGGCGACCGAGTGGGCCAACACCAGCACCGGCGCCATGGAGGCCGCCACCGGCGTGACCGATTGGGTGCCGACGCCGGCGGCGGTGGCGCCGATCAGCACGATCTTGTCCTTGTACTTGCCGGCGGGAATCTTGCCTTTCAGCACGTCGTAGAAAGAGTCCACGGAAAACGCCGGCTTGCCGTCCCGATCCCGGTAGAAGTAGGGGAACATGCGCAGGTTGGCGTCGGTGCCGATGTTGAGCTTGCCCAGGGCAATGCCTTCTCCCAGGCGCAGCTCGATGTCGCCGGGGCCGAGGTTGAGGCTACGGGCGGCGATCATCAGGGATTCGGAGGGAATGTACTGGCCGTAATGGTTCAATGCCAGCAACTCGTTGCGTTTGACGCCGTCCACGTCCAGGGCGTCGATGAGGTGGCCGATGGCGGTGGCCGGCTCGCCCAGCTCGGCGATGGGCGGGATGGCCGCCACGGTGGACAACGGCAGTTGTTCGGCTTGCGCGGCGCCGACGCGGTCCACGCTGCGGGTCAGCAGGTCGCGTTGCACATAGGGGGGCAGGGCGTTGTCGGGCTTGCCCACCGCCTCGCCCAGCACATAGGGCATGCCCAGCACGACGTTGCCGGCGGCGCGCAGCGACTCCGCCAGCTTCTTGTCGGTGTTGAGGGCGTCCTCGGCCTGGGTCAACAGTTGTGAGAAGCGGAAGGCCTCGTCCAGGGCTTTTTGCGGCAGGGCGGATTGGTCGTAAAAGCCGGCGAGGCGGGTCAGCAGGTCGCGGGCCGGCGCGTTGGCCGGCAAGGTCTGCAATTGCCCGCGTACTTCCTCCACCAAGCCGCGCAGGCCATCCACGTCCAGGGGCAGTTGCGTCAGCAGGGCCGATTGCTGGAAGGCGGCGCTCAACTCGCGGATGAAAGGCAGGCCGGCGTCTTGCTGGGGTTCCAGGAAAAAGACCGTGTGGCCGATGACCTTGGGCTTGCCTTCCGACAGCAGCTTGATCATCTCTGCATGGATTTCCCGCGACCAGGGCCAGCGGCCGATGTTGGCGATGCTCTGGTCGTCGATGGCGATGACCGCCACTTTGTCGCCGGGGCTGCGGTCGTTGCTGCGCATGGCGAAGTCGTAGGCGCTGCGCTCCATGGCGTGCATGAACTCGGCGCGGGAGCCGGCCAGGAAGGCGAACAGAATGACCAGCCCCAGAAACCAGTCGCTGCTCCAAAATCGTTTTTTCATGGCAATTCCGTGTGGTTGTAGCGGCGTTGCCGCTAGCGTGCCTTTGTTATGGCGTGGAATGTTAGCCGAATCGGCACCAAATTCGTACGCTATTAACCCATCATTAACCCATCGTCCGTCGTTCAGGCGGTTTTTTGGGGCGAAAGTCCCGATTCCGCCGACGCGTAGCCCCGGGTTTGTCCGGGTTGACAGGGCGCGCGCCTCCCGGCGATGCTGTTTCCCGTCGGCTTTCCGTATCAGCGAGGTGATGTATGAAAATCGTGCGACTTGTGGCGGTATGTCTGTTGGCTTCCCTGTCGAGCGCCTGTGTCTTGACCAAGGTCGCTTCGGTTCCCATGCGGTTGAGCGGCGCCGTGGTTTCCATCGTGCCGGGGGTCGGCAATGCCGCGCACGATGCGATTGATACCGCCGCCGACGGAGTGGACGATTTGCCGATTTGATCGCGGCTGGTGTTGGGCGGAACAAGGCTTGGGCGGCAGCCTAAGCCTTTTCAAGCGGGGCTTTGATTCGGGCGAGCGACGGGCCGGGTTCCGCTTCCCGCGTTACCGGGCCGTCGTTGCCGCGTCGCGGGTGTTTGCCCGCTTTTAGAAGGGCGCGAATCCCTTGACCGGGTCGTAAACGTAGTAGCTCATGCCCGAGGCATCGCAGGATGGAATGCCGACCACGGGAACGGCTTGGTTCTTCGACGAGTAACCCCAACTCAACGCGATGGCGCCGGCGGCGCCGCCTTTGCAGGCTTCCGCGTCGGTTGCGTCCCTGATCGTATTGAAAACCGACTGGTAGCGGTTGAACTCCTTATTCAAGACCGCTAATTCCAGCACCGTCTTTCCGGCGGGGTACAGGCCGTCCTCCGGCTGGGTATCGTACATCGCCGCCAAAAACACATATTGGTCGCTGAACCTGAAAACCTCGCAAGTCCCCATGCGTGCGATGTTATTGAGGCTTTCCGTCGGCTCGAAAATAACCGTTCCGTTGATGCGCACGCCCTTATCGCCGCTTTTAAACGCGCAGGATGCCTTTTTAGGCGGAATGGGGGAAGGAGCGAACTCCGGAACCGGCTCGGCCCGCGCCGAAGAGGCGCAAACCGCCAAAGCCAGAAATGTGTTTCTTATCGCCCGATTCGTCATGCGTTTCCTCCTGAGCTCCGCGGGAGCCCGAATGCGGTGGGGCAGGCCGCCAACGGCCGGTTTCGCGCCTTGGCGTTTTTTTACGATCCGGATAAAAGACGCGGCGTATCAATCCCCGTCATGATCCCGGTCGCGGTGATGGTGACGATGGTGGTGGTGTTGCGGGGCGTAATTGTAACGCGGATAAGTGTAGTAGGCCGACGCGCCGTAGTTGGGGTAGTAGCCATAGCCATAGGAACGATAAGGACGGTTGCCGTAGGGGTACGCGGCGTAAGGGCTATAGCTCACGCAGCCGGCGAGAAGAACGGATACCAGCAGCGTCACAATGCCGGAATGCATTTGACGGGCGATGGTACTCATACAAGGGCCTTTTTCGAGTGGAGACGCCCTAACTATAGGCGATTAGCGTGCCATTTTCCGCATGCCAAGCGGCGCGCGCGTCGCGGGCCGTCCGCCGGCCGTTTCCGCCGTGCACGCTGGTTGAAAAAAACCGCGGCGGGTGAAAATCACCCTTCCCCGGCCGGGCGCGGGGCGGTGTCGCGCACGGCTTCGAGGGACCGCCGGCAGCAGCCTGCTGCGGCGGTCCTCGCACCGCGACTTATTTTGTTTTGTGCGAATGTTGTTTCGCTTGTTTGCTGAGATTGTGGGCGTTTTCGGAAGCCTTATGCGCCTCGGCGGCGTGCTCCTTGGCTTCGGCGTGCTTGCTCTCCCGGTGAGCGGCGGCGGCCGCCTTGTGGTGCTCGGCCGCTTCCTCGTGCTTCTTCGCGGCTTCCTCATGGGTCTGCGCCGCTTTTTCGTGCGCTTCCACGGCTGCTTGCGCCATGGGCGCGACCAACCAGAACAGGGACATTGTCAAACCGAGTAAAAACTTCTTCATGGTTAAACTCCGTACGTTGGTTCGATTGTCGGCTCGGCCGAGCGGAACTCGGCCTAACCGTCGGCAATCATTGACGTTCAACCTTACAAGCGCATGAAGGCGTTGCGGCCGCAGCCGTTTCCGCAGGGGGCGCCTTAGGCTTCGCCGTTCCTGGCGCGTTGCGGCGCGGCGCGGCGCTCCAGCGTTACCGGCGCGGCGCCGTCGATGGCGTCGGCGTGCACGATGCAGCGCGTCACGTCGTCGTGGGAGGGCAGGTCGAACATGGTTCTCAACAACACCTGCTCCAGTATGCCGCGCAGGCCGCGGGCGCCGGTTTCCCGCTCCATGGCCTTGGCGGCGATGCGCTTCAGGGCGTCTTCGGTGAATTCCAGTTCGACGTTTTCGTAGCCGAACAACACCTGGTACTGCTTGGTCAAGGCGTTGCGCGGTTCGGTGAGGATGCTGACCAGGGCGGCTTCGTCCAGGGGTTCCAGCGGCGCAATGATGGGGAAGCGGCCGATGAATTCCGGGATCAGGCCGAAGCGGCGCAGGTCCTCCGGCTCGATTTCCCGCAGCAGGGTTTCCACATCGGCTTTGTCCGTCTCGGCCTGGGGCGCGGCGTGGAAGCCGATGCCGGCGCGGCCGGGCGTCAGGCGTTTCTGCACGTGTTTTTCCAATCCGGGAAAGGCGCCGCCGGCGATGAACAGGATGTTGCGGGTGTCCAGCACCACGTCGTCGCCGCCGCCGGAGCCGCTTTCGCGCTTGCGGCTTTTCGGCGAGATTTTTACCTGGGCGCCCTCCACCAGCCGCAACAGGGCCTGTTGCACGCCTTCGCCGGAAATGTCGCGGGCCAGGGTTTGCAGTTCCGGGCTGCGCGCCAGCTTGTCGATTTCGTCGATGTAGACGATGCCCCATTCGGCGCGGCCGACGTTGCCGTCCGCCACTTCCAACAGGCGCACGAGGATGTTCTCCACGTCGTCGCCCACGTAACCGGCCTGGGTCAGGGTGGTGGCGTCGGCCACCACGAAGGGCACGCCGACGATTTTCGCCAGGGTGGAGGCCAGCAGGGTTTTGCCGGTGCCGGTGGGGCCGATCAGGAGGATGTTGGACTTGCCCAGCTCCACTTCGCCGCGCAGGGGGCCGAAGGCGGTGTCGCCCGAATCGTGCTTGAGGCGCTTATAGTGGTTGTACACCGCCACGGCGAGGATTTCTTTGGCCAAGCCTTGGCCGATGGCGTAGGCGTCCAGCCGTTCCTTGATTTCCGCCGGTTTCGGCAGGGGACCGTGCAGCTCGTTCAGCGCCCGTTTGCGGCCCCAGTTGGTGACCACCTGGTTGGCCAGCAACACGCAGGCTTCGCAGATATAGCCTTCGGCGCCGGCGATAAGGGGTTTGTTGGCCGATTGGTCGACGCCGCAGAAGGAACAGTGGGGGTTGCCGTTGCTCATGGCGCGGTCTCCGGTTGCGGATCGGGTAGGCTGGCGAGCCATTGCTTTTGCCGGCTCTCCTTGAAACGCTGGTTGAGGTGGCGGCGGATGCCCGGCGTGGCGTCGCGCAGGGATACGGTTTGGGCGCGGCGTATCGCGCCGCACCGGACCAGATGGAAACCCATGGGGGATTCCACCGGCCCGCCGATTTCGTTTTCCTTGAGCTCGAACAGCACTTCATCCAGGGCTTGGTACAACTGTCCGCGGGTCACCGGGCCGACCCGTCCCCCTTGCAGCGCGGTGGGGCACTCGGAGTGGCGCTGGGCCAGTTCGGCGAAGCGGTGGGGCTTTTTCGCCAGTTGCAGGGCGATGGCCTGGATGCGCGCCAAGGCGGCGGGACGGGCGTTTTCGGCAAGCATGCCCGCTGTGTCGTCGATAGTGACCAGGATATGGAACGCTTCCCGCGTTTCGCCCACCTGAAAGCGGGGCAGGTGGGCGTGGTAGAAGATGCTGATGTCCACCTCCGAGGCGGTGGGTGCGTCGGCGGCGATTTTTTCCAGCACGCTGTCCACTTTGCACTGGCGGTACAGCGCCAGGCGCAAGCCGTCGCTGTCCAAACCGTTGCGCGCCAGGTCCTCGGCAAAGCCGTCTTGGCTGTCGTAGCGCTCGCGGATTTCCGCCAGCGCCCGGTCCAGTTGTTCGTCCGGCACCATCACCGCAGCGGCTTCCGGAGCGCGCAACACGCGATTTTCCAATTGCTGCTCGCGGCGAGCCTGTTCCAAGGCCTGGTTGCGCTGGGTGTCGTCCAAGGCATCGGGCGCTTTGCCGAACAGCGCCTGGGAGGCCCGCAGCAAGATGTAAGGCAGTTCCGGGCCGATGGTGTCAGGCTGCATGGCTGCTGTCCTCGACTCGATGGGGCGCCAGGGCGGACTCCGGGACTTGCAGCACCTTGGCGGGGAACATGACGTGGTATTGCACGTCCCCCGGCTCGCCGCGCAGCACCTTGATGATCTCGCCCACCGTCCCGACATCCACCAGCACTTTGCCCTTGATCGCCAGTTTGACGCGGCTTTGCACCTTGTCGCGAAATTCGAACCGGCTGGGAACCCAAGGGGCATCGCCGGGGATCAGCTCTTCCTCCCGACAGCCGACGATTTTGTCGATGTCGAGGAAGTGCACCGAATAGATGATCTGGTCCTGTAGGAAAGTGCCCACATTGACCACGTGGCCGATGCTGCCGCGCTTCACCAGCGGCGCACCCACATCCAGGCCGGGATAGGTGCCGTCGTTGCGCACATTGCGGATCACGCGAACTTCTGCGCCGTAATCGTATTGAGGTTTCATAAGGGGCCTGGGGTTGGGGGCAATGTTTAACTTAGGCTCCCTCTCCCGTTGGAGAGGAAGCCGGAGCTTTTGCGTTGTTGGGTTAGGCGTCGATCTTCGCGCCCTGGCCTCCGATCCCTAGCCCCTCCAAAGGCACGAAGGTGGTCTGCGGTTCGTGCATGTGGAACACCTTGAACACTTTTTCGGTCAGCGCGTTCGACTCCACGAAGTCCTGGTAAGCCCTTTGCAGCAGGGTTTTGTGCACTTCGCGGCTGGCGTCTTCCTCTTCCGGCATGGCGGTTTGGCCTTTTGCCAGGTAGTCGTGGAAGCGTTGCAGGATATGCAGCCGGTTGACGTGCACCACGGCCGGGTCGTAGGGCAGCTCGAAGTAGTTGAGAAAATCCTCGGCGGATTCCAATTCTTCCAGATCGTCTTGCAAACTCATGTCGTTACCTCATGATTGGGGTTTATCGTTCCCACGCAGAGCGTGGGAACGATGTGCCTGGGGTTACGTTTCGACGACGGTCAGTCCCCGCGACTGCCGTATCACTTGCAGCAGGGCGCCGGCGCCGAGGCGGTCGTGGTCGTCCAGTTGCGCCAGTTTTTCCAGCAGGGCTTCCCCTTCGTCGCCTTGACCCAGCCGCAGCCGCAGGTAGGCGGACGCTTTAAGGGCCAGCAGGTGGAAGCGCAGCAGGGTCATGGAGCGTTGCGCCGCCAGGCCGATATAGTCCCGGTCCAGCTCGCGCCAATCCCGCGGCAGGTCGAGGCGGGCGCCGCTCACCGCCAGGGCGGCTTCGGCAATGCGCCAGGCGTCGTCGAGGCGGTGCTGGTAGTAATAGAAACGGTACAGCGCCACCAATACCGCCAGGGATTCCGGCGCGGCGCGGTAGGCCTGTTGCAGCGGCCGTTCCGCGCCGCCGTCGCCGTAGTCCCGGGAGGCCTGCGCCAGCAGGGCGGTTACGGCCGGGTCCAGTCCTTCGTCGAAATAAAGGGCTTCGCCCTGGAAATCGAGCAGGTCCATTCAAGCCCCCGCCGCCTGTTTGCGCGGATACAGCGGCGTCGGCTCGCACACGCTTTCCGCTTCGCACTCGTCGCAATCGTGGCCTGGGCCGCGGGCCGCCAGGCGCTGTTCCAGCTCGTCCACCCGCTCCAACAGGCAGGCCAGGGCTTTGCCCACCGGATCGGGGATTTCGTGGTGGTCCAGGTCGATACCGTAAGGGTTCTGCAACTTCAGGCCCTTGCGCTGCACCACCCGGCCGGGAATCCCCACCACCGTGCAGCAGGGCGGTACGTCCTTGACCACCACCGAATTGGCGCCGACGCGCACGTTGTCCCCCAGCACGATGGGGCCGAGGATTTTGGCGCCGGCGCCGACCAAGACGTTGTTGCCCAGGGTGGGATGGCGCTTGGCCTTGTTCCAGGAGGTGCCGCCCAGGGTGACGCCGTGGTACAGCGTCACGTCGTCGCCAATTTCCGCCGTCTCGCCGATCACCACCCCGGCGCCGTGGTCGATGAACAAGCGCCGGCCGATGGTGGCGCCGGGGTGGATGTCCACATGGGTGAGAAAGCGGCCGGCGAACGCCAGCAAGCGCGCGGCAAAGCGCCAATTCGCCCGCCACAGCTTATGGCTTAGGCGATGCCACAGCAGGGCGTGGATGCCGGGGTAGGTGAGCAGGGTTTCCGCCAGGCCTCGGGCGGCCGGGTCCCGTTCGAACACGCAACCCACGTCTTCCCGCCATTGCCGCCATAGCCCGCCGAGCCCGCCGAGCCCGTTCATGGCGCCAGACTCCACGCGGTATGGCCGGGAACGGGCAGGGACGGCACGGTGTAGAACGGCGCGAAATCCGTTGCCTTGCCGTGAGCCTGGCGGCCCGCGCCGTTGTGGCTGGCGGTGGAATCGCTGACGGTTTTGGCCGGTTTGGACGGTTTACGTTGGCTCATGGTGCACCCCCTGTTGGGTTTGGGTCGTAAAAGCTGCCGGAATCGGGTCAGGCAGCGACGGCAAGCCGGTGTGAAGCAACCTCCTGTGGCCGTTCGCCGAGCACCGTCTCGGCTTGGGCTGGGCTGGACGAGTGTTGCGGCAGGGTGCGGTACAAGTCCGCCAGCTCCCTGTCGTCGGGCGAGCGGCGCTCGCGCACCGCGAATTGGCGCACTTCCGCCAGCAAGCGGTCGGCCTGGCGCTTTTCCAGGGCGATGCCCAGTTGCGCGTAAGCCTGGATCACCCCTTGGCGGCCGGAGTGCTTGCCCAGTACCAGGGTATGGCGGCGGCCCACCGCGGCGGGGTCCACCCCCTGGTAATTGGCCGGATCTTTCAGCAGGCCGTCCACGTGGATGCCGGCTTCGTGGCTGAAGACTCGCTTGCCCACCAGGCTTTTGCGCCAGCCCAGCGGTTCGCCGGAAGCGTTTTCCACCAGGGCCGACAGGGCCGGGAACTTCTTCAGGTCCACGCCGGTTTCGATGCGGTAGAGCTGGCGCAGGCCCAGCACCACTTCCTCCAGGGCGGCGTTGCCGGCCCGTTCGCCCAGGCCGTTGACGGTGGTGTTGAGGTGGGTCGCGCCGGCCAGGGCCGCCGCCAGGGTGTTGGCGGTGGCGAGGCCTAAGTCGTCGTGGGCGTGCATTTCGATTTCCACGTCCAGCCCGTCGCGCAGTCGGCTGATGGCGGCGTGCACGCCGAAGGGCTCCATGATGCCTACCGTGTCGGCATAGCGGATGCGCCGCGCACCGGCCGCCTGGGCGGTTTGCGCCGCTTGCAGCAGGAAGTCCGGATCGGCGCGGGAGGCGTCTTCGAACCCCACCCCCACTTGCAGGCCCAGGTCGCGGGCTTGCGCTACGCAGCGGCGGATGTTGGCCAGCACCCAGCGGCGATCTTTGCCCAGCTTGCGCTGGATTTGCTGGTCCGATGCCGGCACGGAAAGGTCCGCCATGGGAACCCCCAGGCCGGCGCACTGCTGGATGTCCTCGCTCTTCATGCGCGCCCACACCAAGAGCCGCGCCGGCAGCTTGAGGCTGGCCAGGATGCGGATGCTTTCCCGTTCTTCCGCCCCCATGGCCGGAATGCCCACCTCCAACTCCGGCACCCCCAGCTTGGCCAGCCGCGTGGCGATGTCGATCTTTTCCTCCAGGGAAAAAGCCACCCCGGCGGACTGCTCGCCGTCGCGCAGGGTGGTGTCGTCGATTACGACGGTTCGCATGGCATTCATGGCTTTTCCTCGTAGGGTGCGCATCGCGCACCGTGGGCGGTAGCGTTGCGCGGTGCGCAACTCTACATCGATCATGCGTATACCGGCGCGAACGCCTTCTCCGGGTCCGCCACCGGGCCGTTTTCGCCCCAGTAGGGCGAGAGCTTGCGCAATTGGGCGATCAGCGGCGGCACGGCGGCGATCACCCGGTCGATTTCTTCCGTGGTGTTGTAGCGCGACAGCGAAAAACGGATCGTGCCGTGCGCCGCCGTGTAGGGAATGTCCATGGCGCGCATGACGTGGGACGGCTCCAGCGATCCCGAGGTGCAGGCCGAGCCGGACGATGCCGCGATGCCCTGCTTGTTGAGCAGCATAAGGATCGCTTCGCCTTCCACGTACTCGAAAGCGATGTTGGCGGTGTTGGGCAGGCGGTTGTCCGGGTCGCCGGTGACGAAAGCGTGGGGCACCGCCGCCAGGATGCCTGCCTCCAGCCGGTCGCGCAGGGCTTTGACGTGGGTGTTCTCGTAGGTCATGTGCTGCATGGCTTGTTCGCAGGCCACGCCCAGGCCGACGATGGAGGCGGCGTTTTCCGTGCCGGCGCGGCGTCCCCGTTCCTGGTGGCCGCCGCGCAGCAAGGGCCGGAAGCGGCTGCCGCGCTTGAGGTACAGCACGCCGATGCCTTTCGGCGCGTGCAGCTTGTGCCCGGACAGGCTGAGCATGTCGATTTTGGTGGCTTTGAGGTCCATGGCCACCTTGCCCACCGCCTGTACCGCGTCGGTGTGGAATTGCACGCCGGCGGCGTTGGCCAGCTCGGCCATTTCCACCACCGGGAACAGGGTGCCGGTTTCGTTGTTGGCCCACATCACCGAGACGATGGCGACGTTGGGGGTCAGCAGGCTCCGGTATTCCTCCATATCCAGCCGGCCCTTGCCGTCCACCTTCAGGTAGTGGACGGTGTAGTCCTCTTTCTCCAGTTGCTTGCACAGGTTCAGCACCGCCGGGTGTTCCACCGTGGTGGTGATGATTTCCTTGCGGTTGGGATAGCACTTCAGCGCCGACAGGATGGCGGTGTTGTCCGATTCCGTGCCGCAGGCGGTGAAGATGATTTCCGAATCGTGCTGTGCGCCCAGCAGCGCCTGGATTTGCCGGCGCGCCTTGGCGATGCCCTTGGCCACGCCGTCGGCGTAGCGGTGGATGGAAGACGGGTTGCCGAACTGCTCGGTGAAATAGGGCAGCATGGCGTCCACGACGGCCAGGTCGCAGGCGGTGGTGGCATTGTTGTCGAGATAGATGTCGGCCATGGCTGGCGCTCCTGTGAATTGTTCGGTTGGCAACGACTGCTTCAGTGGCGTTTTTCTGGTTCCCTCTCCCCGAGGGAGAGGGGTAGGGTGAGGGATAGTCCGAAGGCCTTGGCTTTTGCCCCCCTCATCCCAACCTTCTCCCTGAGGGAGAAGGAGCCGAAATGTCCTCAGTGGCCGCCTGCAGCGTGCGCCGGGGCGGCTTGGGCCATTTGGCCGGCCGGCACCACGCGGATGAATTCGCCCAAATCCTCCATCAGGCGCTGTTGGATGCCGCTCACCGTCATGGACGCCATCTGGCAGCCGGAGCAGGCGCCGGTCATGTTGACGTAGACGGTGTTGCCGTCCACTTCCACCACTTCCACGTCGCCGCCGTCGCGGCGCAGGGTCGGTCGGATCGATTCGATCACCTGCTCGATGCGGCGCATGCGCTGGAAGTTGGTCAACTTGCCGGGCGCCTGGGCGGCCAGGGGCAGCGGTTCCGGCTCCGGCGCCAGCATCGGCGCCGCGTCCGGGTCGTAGGTTTCGCCCCGTTCCGCCAGCACCCGGGCCAGCACTTCCTCGATGCCTTCGTGGCAAGCGGCGCAGCCGCCGCCGGCCTTGGTGTAGTTGGTCACTTCCTGCAAAGTGCGCAGGTTGTTGGTCCGGATGGTGTCTTCGATGAGTTTTTCGTCCACGGCGAAGCATTTGCAGATCAAGGCGCCTTCTTCGTGGTCGTCCTTCCACTCTTCGCCCCGGTAGTTGGCGATGGCGGCCTGCAAGGCTTCGCGGCCCATGACCGAGCAGTGCATTTTTTCCGGCGGCAACCCGCCCAGGTATTCGGCGATGTCCTGGTTGGTGACCTTGAGCGCTTCGTCCACCGTTTTGCCCTTGATGATCTCGGTAAGCGCCGAGGAAGAGGCGATGGCCGAGCCGCAGCCGAAGGTCTGGAAGCCGGCGTCTTCGATGATGTCGGTGTCCGGGTTCACCTTGAGGCTCAGGCGCAGGGCGTCGCCGCAGCTGATGGAGCCCACATCGCCCACGGCGTTGGCTTCCGCCACCGCACCCGCGTTGCGTGGGTTGTAGAAATGCTCTTTGACGGTTTCGGAATAGTCCCACATGGTTGTGCCCTCGAATTGAAAAGTTGGCATTGGCCCGTAACGGTGGCCTGCTCCCCTCTACCCCGGCAGGGAGAGGGGCTTATTCCGCCTCATGCCGAAAAGGATTTGCCGCAGGAGCAGTTGTTCTTGGCGTTAGGGTTGGTGAACTTGAAGCCGGAGCCTTCCAGGCTGTCGACGAAATCCACCACCATGCCTTCCACCATGGGCAGGCTGGCCGGATCGACGATGACCTTGACGCCGCCGCTGTCGATGACGGTGTCTTCGGGAGCGGCGGCGGCTTCCAGCTTGATGCCGTATTGGAAGCCGGAACAGCCGCCGCCGGTGACGCTGATGCGCAAGCCTTCCACGGGAGAGGCGGCGCCGGCGACGAAACGGCTGACGGCTTTTACGGCGCTGTCGGTGAGAGTCAACATAACGGTCTCCTGGTTGGATGGCACTGTTCTTGTTAACCCCTAACGCAACCGCCGTGCCATCTTCGCCATGTTGGCAAGTTATTGAATTCAATCGGCTTTACGGATGAGCGGCAGCGGGTGGCCGAGGCCAGGTCGCAACAAAAGCGGCGGGCTTGTAGGGTTTGCGACAACCAAGGGGAGACAAAGCGATGTTGACGGTGGAAGATTTGCAAGAAGGCGACGTGGTGTACGCCCGCGCGGACCTCTATAACGACGGCGGCATCGCCGAATTGGAAGAGGGCGCCTTGCTGGCGCCGGCCGGCGCGCGGGGCGTTATCGTGCGCAAGGGGCATCTGGAGGAGGAACCCGGACGCAGCGTATTCCTGGTGCGCTTCGAGGACGGCGCGCGAGAGCTGGGGCCGCCCCTGGGCTGCTGGGCGGAGGAACTGCGGGCCGACGCCGCGGTCGTGCAATGAGCGCCGTATTCGCGCGCCTGGGGGCGGGGCGGGCCGAAGCGGCGTCGCCATCCTTTTTCGGAGAGCCGATGAACGAAGACATGAGCGCCGCCGCGCAGGCGGTGCGCGACTACCACCGGCGCAGCAAGCATCATCTGGACCGCTACGCCGCCGGGCCGGGCTTCATGGATTGGGACACCCAGCCGGAGCCGTTCCGGAGCTGGGAAGGCGCCGAGCAAACGCCGTTGCCCTTGAGCGGGGACGGCGTGGCGACCCCCTATGCCGACTTGTTCCGCCCCGCCGCCGTGGCCGCCGCGCCCTTGGACCTGGACGGCCTGGGCGCGTTGCTGCAACTGTCTTTCGGCTTGTCCGCCTGGAAGCAGTCCGGCACGGACCGCTGGGCGCTGCGCTGCAATCCGTCCAGCGGCAATCTGCATCCGACCGAGGTTTACCTGGCGGCGGCAGGGGTGCCGCGATTGGCCGACGGCGTTTACCACTACAACAGCTACGGCCATGTCTTGGAGCGGCGCTGCGCGGCAAGCCTGTCGGGATCGGGCGTGCTGCTGGGATTGTCGTCGGTCCATTGGCGGGAAGCGTGGAAATACGGCGAGCGCGCCTTCCGTTATTGCCAGCACGACGTGGGCCATGCCCTGGCGGCCTTGCGCTACGCGGCGGCGGCCCTGGGCTGGCGCGTGCGTTTGCTGGACCACTGGAGCGACGACGAGATCGCCGCGCTGCTGGGATTGGACCGCGACGAGGATTTCGCCGGCGCGGAAAAAGAATTCCCCGATTTGCTCTGCGGCATCGAGCCCGGCGAGGCTTCCGGTTTCGAAACGGCCCCCGCCGCTTGGGTGGAGGCGGTGCGCGCCGGTCGCTGGCAGGGGCGGGCCAATCGCCTCAGCTCGCGCCACAGCCACCACTGGCCGGCCATCGACGTGGTCGCCCTGGCCGCCGCCAAGCCGCGCACGCCGCTGCAGCCGCGCCGCACGCCCGCCAATCAGCCGCTGTTGCCGATTTCCTGCGAGGAGCGCGCGGCGGACATCATCCGGCAGCGCCGCAGCGCCCAGTCTTTCGACGGCGTCACCTCCATCACCGCCAAGTCCTTGTTCCGCCTGTTGGATGCCGCGTTGCCGCGCGCCAAGGCGCCGCCGTTCGATTGCTGGCCTTGGACGCCCCGGCTGCACTTGGTTTTGTTCGTGCATCGGGTGGTCGGCTTGGCGCCGGGGCTGTACGTGTCGTGCCGCACCGCCGGCGCGGTGAGCCTGTTGCGGCATGCGTTCAAGCCCGGGCTGGAATGGGCGCCCGTGGAGGAAGCGCCGGCTCGGTTGCGCTTGTACCGGTTGGCGCGGGCCGATGCGCGCAAGGCGGCGCGTACGTTGTCCTGCCATCAGGACATCGCCGCCGACAGCGCCTTCAGCCTAGGCATGCTGGCCGAGTTCGACGCCGCCCTGGACGAGGGGCCGTGGGCCTATCGCCGGCTGTTTTGGGAAAGCGGCCTGATCGGCCAGGCGCTGTATCTGGAGGCCGAAGCGGCCGGCGTGCGCGGCACCGGCATCGGCTGCTTTTTCGACGACGCGCTGCACGAAACCCTGGGTATCGCCGGCACGGCGCTGCAAAGCCTCTACCACTTCACCGTGGGCGCGCCGCTGATCGACGAACGCTTGCGGACTCGGCCGCCTTACGAGCACCTGCAGCGGTAGCTGAGCCGTCCATGTCGCACTCCCTGCTCGTCCGGCCGGCTCAAGCGCGCCACGTTCCCGCCCTGCTGGAGCTGCTGGACGCGCTGTTCCGCTTGGAAAGCGACTTCGCTTTCGACGCCGGCAAAGCCGAGCGCGGCTTGCGTATGCTGCTGGGGCAGGACGACGCCTTGGCGCTGGCCGCCGAGGCGCGGGGCAGGGTCGTCGGCTTGTGCACGGTGCAAACGGTGATTTCCACCGCCGAAGGCGGGCCGGTGGGCTGGGTTGAGGACGTGGTGGTGGCTGAGGATTGGCGCGGCCGGGGCGTCGGCCGGCGCTTGTTGGCCGAGGCCGAACGCTGGGCCGCCGAGCGCGGCTTGACCCGGTTGCAGCTGCTCGCCGACGGGGACAACCGCGCGGCCTTGGATTTTTACGACCGTCTGGGCTGGGGGGCGACCCGCCTGGTTTGCCGGCGGCGAACGCTATGACCGCGCCGAGGCGGCGTTTCAGCCCCCCAGAATCGACGCATAGGCCCGCCGCAGCAATTCCATTTCCGCCGGGTGGCGGCCGCGCAGAGCGGTCAGGGGCAGAAAGCTGGCGCCTTTTTCGCCCATCAGGGCGCGGGGCGGGTCCATGGTGGTGAAATGGGCTAGATAGACGGCGACGGGACCGGGCGGGGTGTCTACCAGCACGCGGAATTCCGCGTCGATTTCCAGCAGGCCCATCGCCAGGCCCAGCTCGCCGCTCAGCTCCTTCAGCAAAGCGGCCGGGTGGGGCAGGAGGCCGCTAAGGCCCCGCTCGTCGTCTTCCTCCGCCACGCTGGACAAGGCCGGCAGGGGGCCGGGGGCGAGGACGCTGCCGTGGGCGTGGTCCAGGAACAGCGTGCGGGCGCTGGTGGCCTGCTTGTGGTACAGCAAGACGCGGCGATTATCCATCGGCCGCTTTCCGCTGTTCCGGCGGCAAGCGCGGCCACAACGCGTGGGCGCAGGTGTCCAGCCGCGACAGCTTCAGGCCGACGGACTCCCGCTGGGCCAGCTGCGGAAAGCGCTGGTTGATGGGGTGGTGGGCGTACCATTGCTCCATGGCGCGGTTGAGGCGGTCTTTTTCCGCCGCCACCTGGGAAATGTGCCGCCGCAGCCATTCCCACGTGGCGGTGCCGTCGAGCCGCGCGACGCGATAGCGCACGGCCTGGTCGAAAAGCCGCACGCCGCCGCCTTCCGCCACCACTTGCCGCAGGGCGGAGGGATCGACCACTTCGATGCCGGCCAGGTAGTCCACGCCGAAATGGTGGAATTCCGCCAGCCAAGGCAGGGTGGGGCCCATCAGCACCACGGTGGCGTGGCGGGACAAGCTCATCAGGCGCGGAAAAGTCTTGTTGGGTATGGAGCTGGCGGTGAGGAACACCCATTCCGCGTCGGGCAGCACCCATTCCGCCGCCGGGTCGGGGAGATCGCCGGCGCCGGGCCGCCGCTCCAGCACCGTCAGGTCGACGCCGTGCCGTTCGCTCCAGCGGTCCAGGCCGGGGTAGCGGCCCACCACGACCACGCGCCGGCCGGCCAGCTGCGGCAGGAAATGGTCGAATACCCGCAGATTGTTGTCGCCGTTCGCCAACGGTTCCAGCAGTTCGCTGTGGGGCAGGCTGGCGCGCAGCCCCAAGGCGGCGTTGCAGGCGGCCATGCCGACGGCCGCGTGTTGCGGATCCCATTCCTTGACCCAGGCCGCCAGCTCGCGCAAAGGCCGGCCGGCCAGGGTGCCGGGCCAGGGCAGGGTGCGGGTGATCTCGTCCGGACTCATGGACATGCCCTGCACCAGGCCGGCTTCGCACAGGGTCCAGACCCGGCCCAGCGTCAGTTGCGTGGCGGTGGCTGTGGCCCCGCAGTAGTCCAGCAGCAGGTCGTAGACTTCTCTCGGATCGGTATAGGCGTGCATGGCGTTCACGGCATGGGTAGGAGTTTGGCTTCGCTCTTCACGGTGTCGCCCCGGCCCCAGGCCACCACGCCTTCCACGAACCAGCGCGGGTCCTTGGGGTGGGGGCGCACCACGTCGAATTCGGCGAAAAAGCTGTCGTCGCTGTTGAACTGGATCTGGCCCATTTTTTTTCCCGCGCCGTCGCGCAGCTCGATGCGCCGGTTGCCGGCGCCGGTGTAGGGATCGGTGACCGAATCGACGCCGGTCATCGCCGAGACGGGCATGAACAGGTCGCCGGGCAGAAAGCCCAGCTTATGGATTTCCAGGGCCAGGCTTTGGGTGATGCGTTGCAGCGTGGGGTCGGTATGCATGTCAGCCGTCCTCCTCGACGGCGTCGGCCAGTTGGCGGACGACCGAGGCGCCGGAGCGGTCTTCCGGGTCCAGCGCCAGCAGCAGGGCGAGGATATCCTCGGCCGCCGCCGCTTCGTTGCGGCGCAGTTTGATGAACGCCAAGGCCTTGAGGGTGAACAGGTAAAAATGGCCGGCGCCGCCCGCCTCGTAGGGATGCCGTTCGCCGGCCGGCTCGCGCAGGCCTAGGCGGCAGGCGAAGCCTCCCTGGCGGGCGGCTTCCCGCAGGGCGCGCCGCGCGGCGTCCTCCGCCTGGGCCAGCGAGCGCCGGTTGGCGTAGTACTTGTACAAGGCGAAGTGCGCCGGCAGGCAGTCGGGGAAGCGTGCCGCGGCGTTCAGCAACAAGCGCTCGGCCTCGGCCGGATCGCTGTGGCGCAGCGCCACCGCCCGTTGCAGCAGGGCGTCGACGGCAGCCGGCAGCCCCGGCGCGAACAGCACGGCCGGCTCCCGCCAGGGAACGACGCTGTCGCCGTTCATGGCGCCGCCGATTCCCGTCCGGCCGCCAGGCGCGCGCAGCCGTTGAACTGGCCGGCGGCCAAGCCGGCCGGACGGCGGCTTTGCAGGATGCGCCAGACGGTGGTGCGGCCGGCCTTGGCCAAGCGAGGGAAACCCGCGCCCACGGCGTGTTCCGCCACGTGGCGGGCCAGCACGCGCAGGGACCAGCGGTCCATGTCCAGGCCGTGGTCGCAGGGGTTGGCCCGGGCCAGCCCGATCACCCAGTCCTTGGCGTCCTCCAGAATTTCCGGTTTTTTGGTGGTGAAACTGGGATTGAGCGGTTGCTCGATGCCAGCCGCCAGGGCGGTGTCGATGCATTTGTAGATGGTCGGGCAGGATACGCCCACCTGGCGGCGGATGTCGGCGATGGAGCAGCCGTCGGCGTATTTCAGCAATATTTTGGCCCGTTTCACCTGCCGTTCCGGCGCCGTGGTGGAGCGGCTCAGCTCGGTCAGCATGCGCCGATGGATTTTCGACAGGATCAGCGGCGGGCGCTGGGTTCTATTCGCCATGTTTATCTCCGGCGTGGAAAACGAGGGGCGGGCTAGCCCCAGACGTGGGGCGGCGTTTGCAGCCGGGCCACCGGCTCGTTCCCCAACAGGTGTTGTTCGACGATCTCCTTCACGTCGGTTTTACTCACCGGTCCGTACATGACGCCTTCCGGGTAGACCAGCACGCTGGGGCCGTTGCCGCAGGGGCCCAGGCAGCCGGTGCTGGTCACGGCGATGCGGTCGAACAGGTTGCGTGCCTGGACTTCCGCCAGGAATTCGCCCAGCACCTCGTCGCCGGCCTGGCTCATGCAGGAGCCGCGCGGGTGGCCTTCCGGGCGGCGTTGGACGCAGACGAATACGTGTTTTTGCGGTTTGGGCATGGGTGGCTCCGGGGGCTGTCGATGATCGGGGGGCTCACGCCGCCAGCGGCGTATGGGTGAAGCATTTCTTCGGGCACACCTTGGAACAGGCTTCGCAGCCGATGCAGTCCTTGGCGTTGGCGATGCTCATCACCATGGTGTTGTCCTCGTCCAGGTCTTCGTATTCGTCGAAGTCCGCGCCCAGGGCTTCCTCCCGCTCCACCAGGTTCAGCACGTCGCGGGGGCACACCTTGTAGCAGCGGCCGCAGCCGATGCAGTGGGCCTGGTTGAGTTTTTCGACGAAGGCCGGGGTCCAGGCGCTGCCGCCGGCGGTTTGGCCCGTGATGTATGCGCTCATGTTCTCGGTTCCTGGGGGTTCAGGCGGCGGCCTTTTTGGCGGCTTTCAGCCTGTCGTTGGCTTCCGCCCACTTTTGGCAGGCGTCGTAGGTGCTCTGGGCGATTTCCGGGATGTCGCGGTAGCCGGCCGGCAGGCTGTCTTCCACCAGGTCGTGCAGCTTGGAGGCCCACTCGCTGGCGATGCGTTTGGCTTTGGCGACTTCCTTTTCCATTTGTTGCAGTTCTTCGGGGGACATATCGATCGCTCCTGTTCGTTGGGTTACGGCCTGCGGCCTAACCCAACCTACGATTAGGCGTTGGCCACTTCCGGGAATTGCCCGATCAGTCCCTGCGCCTTTTCCAGCACTTTGCCGGCTTCCTCGTTGAGCTTGGCCAGGCTGGCGAAGCCGAAGCGGTGCACGTCGCGCAGGGTCTTGTCCGCCACGATCAGCTTGCCGACGATGATGAAGGCGCGGCCGAAGCCTTCGTGGGTCAGGTTGATCACCGGCACCGCCATCAGGCCCGACCGCTTTTCGATGAGGGTGGCCAGGGCGTTGTAATAGGCCTTGACGCGGGCCATGGTGATTTCGTCGGGATCGCCGACGATGGGGATGGCCTGCTTGCGCTCCTTGGTCAGCACGTAGGGATCGATGACCTGGGCGTCGGGCCAGTCCTTCTGCGTGTCGTAGGTGTCCAGGGCGCGCATTTGCTTGACCAGTTCGGCGACGATGTCCGATTGCAGTTCGGTATCGTCTGCTTGGACGACGAGGGCGGCGTTGGGCATGGGGTTATCTCCTAGGTTGCGATGAATGTGTAGGGTGGGATGGACGCGCAACGCGCTGAGCTTCGCCCTTATCAAAGGGCTTGCGCGAGTCGTAACCCACCGATTGGCCGCCGGCTTCACTCCTCCCACCCCTCCGCCTCCATGCGGGCGAAGCGGGAAGGGTCGGCGCCGTTTTGGCGGGCGATGGCCTTGGCCAGCCAGGCGGAAGGGCCGGTTTTCAATTCGTTCTGGAAGTCCTCGATCAAGTCGGCGATGAGGCTGTCGCGATTGACCTTCACCGGCTGGATGCCGGCGGCCATGATCTGGCGGATGGCCGAGGCGCCCACGGCTTCGCAATAGACGGCGGCGCAGCCGTCCAGCAAGTCGATCTTCACCGACAGCTTGTCTTCGTTGCCGTCCTGGGCCAGTTCGCCGAACTGGGCCGCTTCCAGCAGTTCCGACGATTCCATGTCCACGGCGTAGACGGCGAAAGTGCGCGCCGAACCGAAATGCTGGTTGACGTGCTGCATGTCGGAAGTGGCGAACGCGATTTTCAAACGGGTGCTCATGGCGGCTTCGTCCTGGCTGATGTCACAAATGCGCATGCGTCGGACCATGGACATGGCGGCGGCTCTCCAACGGGGTTGAACGGGCTTCGGTGTCCGGCTTCTGGGCATAGAGGGAGCGGTAAACCGGCACGGCGTGGCGGCTGTGGTCGCCGACGGCCAGGTTGGCCAGGTCGAACAGGGCCTGGCGCGCGCCGCGGTAGCCGATCCAGGTTTTCTGGTAGCCGCCCAGCAGGTCGTACAACGGGAAGCCGCAGCGCAGGATCGGCAGGCCCAGCCGCTCGGCGGTGGGCACGGCGTGGGAGTTGCCGACGACCAGTTCCGCGCCTTGCTCGCCGGCCAGCAGTTCCAGGTCTTCCAGGTCGCCGATCTTGACGCGCGACAGGCCGGAGGCGGCCAGGGCCGGGCCGTTGCCGGCGGCCACCGCCGCCACCACCTCTGCACCCATCTCCCGCACCAAACAGGCCATGGCGGCCAGTTGGTCCGGATCGGCGGCGATGGCGACGCGCAGCTGGCCCAGCATGAAATGGGTGTCCACCATGGCGTCCTGCAATTGGGCGCGCTGGCGTTCGATTTTGTGCGGCACCGGGCGCTCGCCGATGTCCGCCAAGGCCATGACCAGGGCGTCGTTGGCGGCCAGGCCCAGCAAGTGGTCGAAATAACGGCTGGGCACGCCGGTGCGCTGTTCCAACAACTGGCCGGCTTTGCGCAAAGAGGCGCCCACCACCAGGGTGGCGCGGGCATCGCCCAGGGTGGCCAGCTCTTCCAGCGGCGTGCCGCCCACGGTGGTGGGGCTGAAGTCGGCATCCGTCAAGTGCCCGTCCAGCGAGTCGGCGATGTCCGGCAGCACCAGGGGCTTCAGCTCGAAACTCTCCAGCAACTCTTTCAGCGCTTCCAGGTCGCCCGGGGTGAGGAAGGAGCCGGCCAGCACGTTGACCTGGCGCGGGCGCTTGCCCGGCTTGGTGCCGGCCGCGGCCGGTTCGGGCACCAGGGTGTCGAGGATGGCTTCTACCGTGGCGGCATAGCCGGTTTCCAAGCAGCCGGCGAAGTCCGGCGTGTTCACCGCCACCACGGCGGTGCCGGCCAGTTCGGGGTAGCGTTCGCGGAAGTCCTTGACGCAGCGCTTCACGTCGGTGCCCTGGGTTTCCGACAGGCCGGTGGTGAGCACGGTGATCAAGTCCGGTTTGGATTTTTCCGCGATGGTCTTGACGCCCTCGACGACGTTGTCGTCGGCGCCCATGACCGAGCTGACCTGGTCCATGGCGGTGGTCTGCAGCGGAATCGGCTCGCGGAAATGGCGCACGAAGTACACCTTGGCGAAAGCGGTGCAGCCTTGCGAGCCGTGCAGCATGGGGATGGCCTTGTGGAAACCCAGGGTCGCCAGGGAGCCGCCCACCGGCTGGCTGGCCTTCAGGGGATTCACCGACAGGGCTTTATTGCGCTTGAGGATTTCCGCCATGGCTGTTGCACGTTTCGCTTGCTCGCTATGTCGCTGCATATGCGAGCAGCGTGCCAAGCGTGCGCCCGCGCAATGCAAGGGGTTGCGCGGCGCGGCCTTTGTCGCGAATGCGACAAGCCGCCGGCTTTTGCCGTTTCAGCGACAGAGCGGTTTCGCGCCTGCTGCGGCGATTGACAGCGGTCGGCCGATGGGCGGCTAATGAGGCGCGTCCCTAGTGCATAGCGAGGTAGCGGTCATGAACAGGTTGTTTTTTCTCTGCGGACTGATCGGCTGGGCGGCCGTCGCCCAGGCGGAAGGCGGCACAGGCCGAACCTTCGTGGCGACCGTCGATGGAAACGGCGTCCAGCGGGTGGAAGTCGTCGGCGGCGACTATTACTTCGAACCCAACCACATCGTCGTCAAGGCCGGCGTGCCGGTGGAGCTGGTGGTGCGCAAGGAGTCCGGCTTCACGCCGCATACCTTTGTCATGGACGCGCCGTCCGCCGGGATGCGCTTCAACGTCGATCTGGGGGAGCCCCGGGCGGTGCGTTTCACTCCCTCCAAGCCCGGCGTCTACGGGTTTTATTGCGACAAGCAGTTGCTGTTCTTCGAGAGCCACCGGGAGAAAGGCATGGAGGGCACATTGGAAGTGCTGGAGTGATCGGCTAGGCGGGCGCGCCGCGCTGGCAGAACTATTGCTTGTCCTCCGTTGTCGAGCCGCCGGCGAGTCGTGATGGTGCCGCGCGACCCTTTATGGGGCGCGGCTTTCGCCCTTCACGCCTTGGCCGCGGCTTTTGCGGCAAATCCGACAACGGGCTTCGGGAGCGTGATGTTTCAACGAAATTCCACAACGGCGGCGCGCGAACGCCTGTCGCCGATTCCGGGAGTCCTCGCCTATTCCCCTGCAGCGCGGCTTTGCCGCTATCGCGGAAACGCCGGCCGGGATCACGTGTTCTCGCTGTCCCCTCCGGTGTCGGCCCGGCGCGCCGCCTGGCCGGCGGCGAGGGGCGCGCGCCGTATCGCCATGCTTCCACCACAACCACGGAGACGCCATGAAAACCGAAGACAAAATCCGCCGGCAAATCGCCGAGAACCCGGTGATCCTTTACATGAAAGGCGTGCCGGAGGCGCCGCAGTGCGGCTTTTCCGCCAAGGCTTCGGCGCTGCTGAAGGAAACCGGCGTCGGCTTCGCCTACGTCGACGTGCTGAGCGCGCCGTTCATCCGCGAAGCCCTGCCGAAAGTGTCCCATTGGCCGACTTTTCCCCAGTTGTTCGTGGCGGGCGAATTGGTGGGCGGCAGCGACATCGTCGAGGAGTTGGCCCAGCAAGGCCGGCTGCAGCCCCTGTTGGCGCAGGCGGCGGTCAAACCGGCGGAGGCTTAAGGCCATGGATGTCGCCGACGTGCGGAACCTGATCGAGGCGGCCTTGCCGGACTGCCGGGTGGCGGTGGAGGGCGAGGGCTGCAATTTTTCCTGCGTGGTGGTGAGCCCCGGCTTCCAGGCCTTGGGTTCCTTGCAGAGGCAGCGGCTGGTGCTGGCGGCGCTGCAAGCGCCCCTGGCCAGCGGCGCGCTGCACGCGATCACCGTCAAGGCTTATACGCCGGAGGAATGGGAGCCTTTGCGCAGCGCCGCGGCGGCGGAATTGGTGCGGTTGCAATGAGCGCGCTCGGGGAAGCGGGCCGGTGTCGGAACTAGGCGAGGATTGCACCCCCCAAGCCGATTGCGGCGCGTGTCCCTACCGGCAAAGCTTGCTGGCCGATACCCGCTGCCGGCCGGGCGACGTGTGCGTGCGGGCCATGAGCGGCCGGCAGATCGACCGCTTTTTCCGGCGCAATCCGGAGCTGGCGGATCGTTACCTGGCCGACGATTTCTGGGAGCGGCGCGCCATCGCCGTGCGTTACGCCTCCCCGGCGGCCATAGCCCCGCTTGCGCGCGACGTCGACGAGGCGGTGCGCCGTGCCGTGGCTTACCGTCTGGCACCGGAGGCTTTGGTCCGGATGATGGCGGACGACGACCGCGAGGTGCGCATCACCGTGGCCGACCGACTGCCGCCGGACAAGCTGGAGGCCATGGCGGCCGACGCCGATTACATGGTGCGCGTCTACGTGGCGCGGCGCTTGCCGGCGGGCCGGCTGTTCCGCCTGATTTGCGATCCCGACAGCCAGGTGCGCAAGGAGGTCGCCAAGCGCCTGCCGGAGCCCAGCCTGGCTTTCATGGCCCACGACGAGGATATGCAGGTGCGGCGCATCGTCGCCGAACGCATGGACGGGGAGGCGGCGGCGCTGTTGTTGCGGGATCCCGAATGGCTGATCCGCTACATCGCCGTCGGCAAAGCGCCCCTGGAGGCGGTAAAGGGGGTGCTGGACGATCCGGTGGCCGATGTGCGGGAGGCGGCGCTGGAACGGCTGGCGGAGCGGGAGGGCGCCGCGAATGGCCCCAACGGGCCGGCGTAACCGGGCCGTCGGCCGTATTTGCCTGTAGTATTAATATCGTCTAATGTATTAAACATCCACCCGCACCGAGGCTGGACGGCGCGGGTCGCGCTTTTCCTCCCCGGCTTCCTCCACCCCGACATCCGCGTTTCCGGACGCTTCGCCTTGATGCGACGGCCGGTTCGAGCGCCGATCAGACATTTCGAGGTTTCATCACGGTGTTTGGCTTTTCCAAGACTTCGCAGGCGATACAACAACTACTCGAGGCGGCCCTGGACATGGAGGAGGAGCGCTTCAAGCGGCTCGCCCAGGCCCACCCGGCCGAGGCGAAGTTGTTGGAGAACGTGCTGCGCGTCATCAATCAGGCCAACGTGCGTCTGATCGACGTGGCGGATTTCGCCACGGAAACCGTGTCGGTCATCGCCAAAGAGCAGATCACCGGCCACGACTTCTACCAGCAGCTCAACGACGTGGCGGAGAACACCCACAGCATCATGGCGGCCATCGAGGAAATGTCCGTCACCGCCAACGAAATCGCCCGCAACGCCGCCCAGGCGGCGACCGCCGCCGAGCAGAGCCAGCAGGCCACCCAGCAAAGCTTCGACAGCGTGCAGCAACTCGTGTCGCAAATGGAAAGCCTGACCCAGGCCATACGGATGACGGGCCAGGACATCAACCGCTTTGTGCAGGACGTGCGCAGCATCGGCGAGTTCACCGCCCGGGTGCGCAACATCGCCGACCAGACCAACTTGCTGGCCTTGAACGCCGCCATCGAAGCGGCCCGCGCCGGGGAATACGGCCGAGGTTTCGCCGTGGTGGCGGACGAGATCCGCAAGCTGGCCGCCGTGTCCGGCGATGCCGCCCAGGAAATCGACAAAGTGGCCGCTTCCGTCGACCAGCAATCGGTGCACGTGGTGGAGCAGGTGGGCACGGCGGAACAACGGCTACAGCAAAGCCAGGGCATGCTGGCCGATATGCGCTCGCTGTTGTCGTCGGCCAGCGACGCGGCGCGCGAATCCAGCGACCGGGTGGGCAGCATCGCCGTGGCCGCCGAGGAACAGAGCCACGTCAGCGCGGACATGGCCTCCAACGCTGCCAGCCTGTCGGCCAGCATGGACAACGTGCGCGCGCTGTATCAAGGGATTTTGCACACCATGGACCATTTGGTGCAGCTGGGCGGTTCGCAGCTGAACCTGCTGGCCCAGTGGCAGACGCCGGCCATGCTGACCACGGTCGCCAAGGGCGACCACGCCTTATGGGTGAACAAGGTCAACAAAGCGTTGATCGCCCACGACACCACCATCAACCCGAACGAATTGACCGATCACCACGCCTGCCGGCTGGGCAAATGGTACGACGGCCCGGGCATGGAGCGCTTCGGCGCCATGGCCGATTTCAAGGAGTTGCTGCCTATCCACGAAAAGGTTCACGTGACCGGCAAGCGCATCGTCGAGGCGGTGCGGCAGGGCCGCTCGGGCGAAGCCAGAACCATGGCGGCGGAACTGGAGGTTTTGTCGAGCGATGTGAAAAAGCAGCTCGACAAGCTGAACGCCGACATTTGGGGGCAGCGCCACGCCAAGGGCTGATCCCCGGCGCGCGCCTAGCCCTATGCCGGTTTAGACCGCTCCCACCCGCGCTTCCTTCTTCACCGCCACCGCCTGGGACACGGCGGCGGCGTAGTCGAAGGCCGGATAGGCTTTCAAATCCTTCTTCACGGCGTCGCAGACGGTGATGACCTTGTCTTCGGCGCTTTGGCCCTTGAAGTCGCCTTTTTCCAGACCGAGCAGCTCCAGCAGCTCGTTCCACACGGTGTTTTCCCCTTCCAACAGGGGAATCATGGTGTATTCGACGCCCTGGTATTCCACCCGCATGGGCTTGGCGATGTTCTCCACGAACAGCACGGCGGGGGCGTCGGCGGCGATGTCCTTGCCGTATTTGTCGGCGAACAGGGGCAGGGACTCGATTTTCTCCATGAAGCCGCTGACGAAGGTCAGCTTGTCGGCGGTGGCCAGCAGGGCCACTTGCTTGACCACCGAGTGGGGCGGCTTGCGCCGGCCCAGGGCATCGGCGATTTCGCCTTCTTCCAGCACCAGGTCGCCGCGGTAGGCTTCCAGGCCGGCCTGGGTGGTGGCGCCTTTCAGGTTGGCGTTGAACAGCAGTTGGTCGTGTTCGTAGCGGTTGAGCAGCATGGATTGTCTCCTGTGGGTTGGGAAAAGGTGGGGTGCGCACTGCGCACCGTTTCGCAGAGGTTGCGGTGCGCAATGCGCACCCTACGTCAGGCGGCGGCGGCTTTTTTCCACGGCGCCGGCGCGCGCACCGCCGGCCACACCGGGCTTTCGATGGTCAGCGCCAGCTGCCGCACCAGTTCCAGCATGCCCTGGTAGCCGGCATAGCCGAATTCGCGCTCCTGGTTGATGTCCAGGAAGGGAATCTTGGCTTTCAGCGCGGTGTACATGTTGCGGCCGCCGGCGATGAGGATGTCGGCCCGGTAGTCGCGGACGATGCTGAGTAGCGCTTTGGGCGAGCCGTCCTCGATCACCTGGGTGTCCGGCCCCATCAGCTCGCGGATGCGGGCCTTGTCTTCCTCGGTGGACTTCTTGGTGCCGGTGGCGACCACCACCATGCCCAAATCCTGCAAGGCGGAAATCACCGACCAGCTTTTCACGCCGCCGGTGAACAGCAGCACGCGCTTGCCGGCCAACCGCTCGCGCCAGGGCGCCAGTTCGGCGCGGATGCGGGCTTCCTCGCGGGCGATGAGGGTCTCGGTGCGGCGGGTCAAATCGGGGTCATCGATGACGCGGGCGAAGTCGCGCAGGGCCTGGCTGGTGTCGGTGATGCCGTAGAAGCTGCCTTCGAACCAGGGCGTGCCGAACTCTTTCTCCAGCTTGCGCGCCACGTTGATCATGGCCTTGGAGCACACCATCATGTTCACCTCGGCGCGGTGCATGGTCTGCACTTCGCGGAAACGGGCGTCGCCCGACAGGGTGCACAAGACGCGCAGGCCCAGTTCGTCCAGCAGCGGCAGCACGTGCCAGAACTCGCCGGCGATGTTGTATTCGCCCACCAGGTTGACGTCGTGCACGGTGATGCCGGGACGGGCGGATTCGGCTGGCAGCGGGTCCGGTTCGCGGGTGCCCACCACGTACTTGACCATGGCTTCGCCGGCGATGCGATTCCCTAAGTTCTTGGTGCCGTAGAAGCCGGCGCAGTCCACCGGCACCACCGGCACGCCGCAGCGTTCCTCGGCGGCTTTGCAGATGGCTTCGATGTCGTCGCCGATGAGGGCCGGCACGCAGGTGTTGTAGACGAATACCGCCGGCGGGTTGTAAGTGTCCACCGCCTGTTTGATGGCGTGGAACAAGCGCTTTTCCGCGCGGCCCATGACGATGTCCTGTTCGGTCAGGTCGGTGGTCATGCCGATGCGGTACAGCATGGCGCCGGACGAGCGCGTGCCGCGGTTGTCCCAGGACGACCCGGCGCAGGCGATGGGGCCGTGGACGATGTGGGCCACGTCCGCGATGGGCAGCAGGGCGATCTGCGCGCCGTCGAAAGCGCAGCCGCCGGCGGTGGCGCCCGGCTTGGGCTTGGCGCAGCCGGACTTTTCCTTCTTGTTGTGCTCGCAGGCCGGTTCGTTGAGCAGTTCGGCGATGTCTTTATTGGACTTCATGGTCAGCACCCGCATGGCGGTTGGCGTTTATCGCCTCCATGCAAGCGCCGGGCCACGGCTCCGGCCCTTGCGCCGCGCCGCTTTGCCGCCGGAACGGTTTGTCGCGAATGCGACAAATGGAAGGGTTTGGCCAGTCGGCGACAGCGCGTTTTTGTACAGGCGGGCTTCGCCCGCGGTGGTCCGGGGAAGAGGGAAGGGCATGGGATGGGCGCGGGCTTTGTGCCAATGCCGACAGCGCAAATCCCACCGCCTGTTGCGTTCCGTACACGGCTGCAAGGTGCGATTCGCCGTTAAAACAGTGGCTTAGGCGTCTGGCACGGCCTGTGCTGAACAGCCGTTAACGCTTATCCACCGACGAGGACGCCACCATGGAACTCCCTGTGCTCAACGCCGAACCCGCCGTGAAGAAAGGCGGCTGCAGCGCCTCTTCCTGCGGCTCCACCGACGACCAGATGAACCACCTGCCGGACCACATCCGCGAGAAGGTGCAGAACCATCCCTGCTATTCGGAAGACGCCCACCACTATTTCGCCCGCATGCACGTGGCGGTGGCGCCGGCCTGCAATATCCAGTGCCACTACTGCAACCGCAAGTACGACTGCGCCAACGAATCGCGCCCCGGCGTGGTGTCCGAGCTGTATACGCCGGAACAGGCGGTGCGCAAGGTCAAGGCGGTGGCCGCCACCATCCCGCAGATGACCGTGCTGGGCATCGCCGGTCCCGGCGATCCCCTGGCCAATCCGGAGCGCACCTTCGCCACCTTCCGCATGCTGTCCGAGCAGGCGCCGGACATCAAGCTGTGCGTGTCCACCAACGGCCTGGCCCTGCCCGAATCGGTGGAAGAGCTGTCCAAGCACAACATCGACCACGTCACCATCACCATCAACACGGTGGACCCGGACATCGGCGCGGAAATCTATCCCTGGGTGTTCTGGAAGAACCAGCGCATCAAGGGCCGGGCCGGCGCGGAAATCCTCATCGAGCAGCAGCAGCGCGGCCTGGAGATGCTCAGCGAGCGCGGCATCCTCACCAAGATCAACTCGGTGATGATTCCCGGCATCAACGACAAGCACCTGGTGGAAGTCAGCAAGATCGTCAAAGGCAAGGGCGCCTTTTTGCACAACGTCATGCCGCTGATCGCCGAAGCCGAGCACGGCACGTTCTACGGCGTCATGGGCCAGCGCGGCCCCAACGCCGAGGAGTTGCAGGAGCTGCAAGACGCCTGCGCCGGCGACATGAACATGATGCGCCACTGCCGCCAGTGCCGCGCCGACGCCGTGGGCCTGCTGGGCGAAGACCGCGGCGCCGAGTTCACCCTGGACAAGATCGAAGCCATGGACATCGACTACGAAGAGGCCATGAAGAAGCGCCAGGCGATCCAGTCCGCCATCCTGGAGGAAATGACCGCCAAGCGCGTGGAAAAGCAGGAAACCCTGGTGCAGTTGCAAGTGGAGTCCGCCGCCCTGGACACCCCACCGGCCCTATTCGCCGTCGCCACCCAAGGCCAGGGCGTCATCAACCAGCACTTCGGCCACGCCAAGGAATTCCTCATCTACGAGGCCTCCCCGCAAGGCGTGCGCTTCATCATGCACCGCAAGGTGGAGCAATACTGTTCGGGGGATGACACCTGCGGCGAAGCGGAATCCGCCCTGGACCTGTCCATCCGCACCCTCAAGGACTGCGCCGCCGTGTTGTGCTCCAAGATCGGCTACGGCCCGTGGGAGAAGCTGGAAGAAGCCGGCATCATCCCCAACGGCGAACACGCCATGGAAGCCATCGAACCGGCGGTGATGGCGGTCTACAAAGAGTTGGCCGAATCCGGCCGCCTGGTGGACAAGAAGCGGGAGGCTATGCGGGCGGTGGGTTAGCCCGTAGGGTGGGCGGCCGACAGGCTGCCCACCGCAGAGCCGTCACAAACCAAAGCCGGGTTCGCCAGCAATTGGCGGGGCCGGCTTTTTTGTGCGTCCACCCGGCCGACGAGTGGACATGACCAAGTTGGTGGCGCATCATGACTCTACTTGACCAAGTACGAAGATGTCCCATGAAAACAGCCAACGTAGCCGAAGCCAAAGCGCATTTTTCCGCCTTGCTGGCCGATGTGGAAGGGGGCGAGGAAGTCGTCATCATGCGCCGCGGCAAACCCGTCGCCCGGATCGTGCCCGAACCGGCCAGCCTACCTCAGTCCTATGGCCTTGCGGAACTGCGCGCCTTCGTTGAGGCCAAGCCATGCCGTGCCGGCCTGTCCGTGGCGGACATGCGCGAGCAGGACCTGTTGTGATCTATTTCGACACCTCGGCCCTGGGCGCCTTGTTTTTCGGCGAACCGACCGCGCCCACCATCTTGCAGTGCCTGGAATCGCTGGATGACGGCGAGCTGTGCACTTCCGCCTGGACGCTGGCCGAAATGGCCAGCGTCGGTGCGATCAAGGAACGCACCAGGGCTATCGATGCCGTGGAGCGGGCGGAAGGATTAGCCGCTTTCCACCGCTTCGTTGCCGGTGCACTGACGCTGATCGAAGTCGAACCCACCGACTTCCGCACCGCGGCGGTACTGCTGGACACTCCCCATTTGGCCTTGCGTGCGGGCGACGCCTTGCATCTGGCCGTCGCCCGCCGCTGGCGAGCAGCCCTGGCGACCTTGGATGTCCGCCAGTCTCAGGCGGCCGAACATTATGGCCTGGAGCTTTTTCCGCTTACGTCCTGATGGTCACGTGGAGATGTAGGACGTGCCGACGAAGGAGGCGCATCGATCACGATTCGGTGCGCTTCGTTCCTCAGCGCACCCTATGCGAGCTGATGCCATAAGCCTGGGTGTCAACTAGCATCCGGCGTATTACGCTACGCTATGCGCCCTACAATTAAATCCGGCTTACAAGTTACTTTTTCTCGCCCTGAACGCGTCTGATTCCTAGGCCATCAATGTAAAGGCTAGCAATACCATAGTCGTAAGTTTCCCCTCTTTTTTTCTCTTCAAGAAAACCCACATCCTGGATCTTTTTCACAAAAGATTCGAATGTTGGGTAAATGCCTTTACATGTACCCTCCCATACACGTCGTAATTCATCACGTTTGAATTGAGATCTCAGTGCATTGCTGTGTTCAATTTCCTCGAGAAATAATTTCAAGTCCGGGTATTCGTTCTTGAGCTCGTTTACCCTGGCTCGTGATGCTTCTGTAAGTCCTGCCTGCATTGCTCTAGGGCTGAGAAGCCTATCCTTGGGGGTTGGTTTGTGTCTTCCTCTAAGCTCTTCTTCTTTAGCTGCATTCAGGAGTACGGTAAGTGATCGCGGATAAGTGTTGTCAGCAGCGTCCGTCATGCGGTTATATACCCACCGAGCAGCAAAAGCGTTTTTCTTTTTTTCTTGGTTTAGGCCCCAAAGAGGAGCTAAAGCCTTGCGAAGCTCTTCTTCATTGGCTGTATCTACCTCTGAATCTGTTAAAGGGAAGTCGCGTAATGCCAGTGCTTTAAATTCAGCTGAGCCTCCGGTAGCTAATCGGTACGCAAGCCGAAGGAAATCATCGATTTTCCATTGCAATGCCAGAGTTCTCGCTTCGCCAAAGTGACTTTTGTTCGTGAAGACAAGTTTGTTCCATATGTCCTCCCTCAAGAAAATTTTGAAGCGAATATTGTGTAAATCTCTGTTATTGGAGTCATAGGCAAGTCGCAGTAATCCGCCAAGGGCGTCTGCTTGCCATTCGCTCATCTCCTTTATATCTTGGTCTAGGTCATCATATAGCAACCAAAGTTTTTTGCCCGCCTTACCGAGAGCTGTATTAATATCAGTCATAAGATCACGGCACTGGCTGTCAAGAGTGGTGTCGAGTAGCTGCAACAGCGCCTTTGTATGCGAGGAACGCCAGTCAGCGATGGATTCTTCGGCGGGAAACGAGGATTGAAGATGCTTCTGGAGCTCCCTTAGTTCCTTGTTTCTTAGTGCGGATTTTAGTAATGCTTGGTGGGGTGAGGCAAACACCCGAACAATGGCATACGCGCGCCAGAATGAAAGCCAATCATTTTTGGTTTTATTAATCTCCCTCTGGATGGTTTCAAATTCTGTTGTTGTTGGTCGAAATCTCATGCCTGTAGCTGGGCCGTGGCCGGGAAGTATATCGACGTTTTCTAGCTTTCCCTTTGCACGCTTGCTCGCATTTTCTTTATGCTCTACAAATAAATGAAATAATGTTGACTTTCCTGTGCCTTTCCGCCCCCGAACGACCCATCGAGCGTCATCTAGAAATTTTTCAAAGTCGGATGTTTTTTGAAAGAAAAGCTCAAAATATTCAGCGGCAACTTCCTTGGCGTTTCGCTCAGGAAACTTTAGTGATTCGATGACGTTCCAGCGATCAAATTGTTGGAATGTGGCTTCGACCTTTTCGTTTGTTTCGGTGTTTCTCAAAAGGTTGGCAAGTCGAGCATAATCGGGCATGGCCCCCTCGACGGGATACCTAAGCGCACAAGCTATATTCGGATTGTAGGGAACTCTAACGGGTAATCGTTCCTCGGTCGGTTCGTCGTCAGGTAGCTCATCTTCAGTGAGTTGTTTATCGTCCATTCCACCCAATGATGGAAGGAATCGCGCTACCAGTTCGAGTCCGATAGGGCCTTCCGGCACTGGGGACAGAACTAAGTGGGTTTTTAGGTTGCTTAGCTGGGTCAGTGTGTTGTGTACGAATCGTATCCCTTCCGCATTCTGTTGGCTTGGGTAAAGTACGAAGAATGCTTCATCCGCAAGGCGAAGTAGCGATAACCCTCCCCAATCACCGAGTCCTGTGCGAGCGTCAATGAGCATGACGTCAGGTTCGATTTGCTCAACCAGCTCTTTTTCGAATAACGACCAAGCGTCATCAGGGCGGGCAAGAATGTCTTGAACCGAGAGCGCATTTAGGCGCCGCACAAAGTTCGAATTAATGGCACCTGCAGGGACGACATGTATTTGTGCGCGAGATATTGGGTCTTCGACAGCATAAGAGATAGCGAGTTGCTGTTCGCGACCAACTTCAACAAGACAGGTTTCCAGTCCTTCACCTGTTTCTTGATTAAATGGGCGGAGCTGCCGTTCCCATAGATAATCGACAAGTCCTGCTTGAATCTCGGTTCCATCGGGACGGGGTAGTACTGTATGTAGGCCCGGTGCCTCGACATCCATATCCACGACTACAACGCGCTCACCGCTACGCGCCAAGTGGAATGCTGTGTGTACTAAGGCGGTAGTCCGGCCCACTCCGCCTTTATAGGAGTAAAAGACTACACGACGAGGTCTATGTGGCGGTCGGGAACCGTCTAATGCTTGTTTTCCCCCTTCAACCATCGATACGGCTTCTTCCCAAGTAGCAGGAGAACGTGTGTCTCCTTGCTGTAGAGAAATACCTCTCTCTTCTGCCTCATCTGGAGTATATAACTCGACAATTCCTGGGCGAAGGCCCGCTTTTTTCAATAACGGCTCGATATTCGCAAGGCGCTCGGAATACGACTGGCCAGCGAATGAGTTATCGAGTATTGTGAGAATGGCGGTCATGCCAGCCCCGACGTCAAGTTCGTATCGACCGGGAAAACATTCGTCAAGCCGCCCGCGGAGAAATCTCACATCATTTGTCATAATATCGTCTCGTTTTTTGTCAACCAGCCGAGGACATATTTGAAGCTCTTGTTCCACTCGGCCATAATATCATCGTCCAGGTCATTTGCTGCGTAACGGAGTTCGATAAAGTCAGTCGCTATTGCGCCGGCCGGGTGCATTACTCGGTTTAAGTGCTGCAAGAACTGGGGGTCGGTTTGTGCCTTTTTATAGACATCCGACATTAACTTAAGTGTTGAGCCAAGGCTATGGCCTGGTCTAGGAATAGGTTGCTTGGTCTTGGGGTCTCTGGGGCGGTTGCTAAGTTGGTTCCATGACGTAATATTATGGTACCGCAATACGAGGGACTTTAAACGGCATTCGACAGAAACTCCTCCAAGGTGTACTGCTGCTATAGTTCGGTGAGGTGGTACTTGCAGTAGGGTTTCGACATCCAAAAGACGTGCCCTGTGGGCGCCAGAATAGTCTTCCAAACTCAGGCTCCTAGGTTGATCAGGATATTAAAAGTAGCGTATACACTGGGCCTTACTCGTGTATGCGTGTAAGGCAATAATCGTCACCTGTCGAAATCTGTGAAAGTTCAGCAGGGCCGCAGGGTGCGGTGAGTCGGCGAACCGCACCGTTCGCGATTGACGCGGTTCGCTACCGGTTACCACATCCTACATTTGGAAACTCCGGAAAACAAAGGCTTCCGCGTGTAGTAGATTGAGGCCAGTAAAGCGGCAGCCTTAACCCGCCGAAATCCGCGAGATTTCAGCAGTGTGGTGTTCACGCCGCCATCGGTTCAATTTTCGGCCGCGGCTGCTGTGCCGCCCGCCACAAATCCCATTGCACTTGGTTTTCTAACCAGGATTCGGCCGTGGTGCCGGTCCACTCCGCAACGCGGAGCACCCACCGCTGTCATCGCCGCGCGGCCGTTCGCCAGCCGGGAAAGTTGCACGAGCGATACCTGCAATTGGCGGGCGGCTTCTCCCACCGTCATGCCGGGTGGAATGAACTCCCGCAATACCTCGCCGGGATGGGCCGGGATGCGCATTCTCGTTATGCCAGTGCGCGGCCAGATCGCCTTTGAGTGGACGCAGTGGGCAGGATGGGTTATCCGGCCTTGCCGCTCTTGGTGTTGCCTTGGATGAATCCGGCAATGGTGCCGGTAAGCGTTGTCCCCAGCGTTACGCCGGCCAACCAGTCCTTGCCAAGCCACGCCAAAAAGCCGGCCAATGCAAAGCCGCTGAAGATCAGGCCGAATGCCATCCAGTGGGAGCGCTGGTTGTCGGCCTTCAGGGCCTGCAATGCAGCGAATTGGATGTCGCGCGTGTGTTTGGAATCTTCCTCGAAGACGCGGAGTATGCGTTCCGGAAGGCTGCTGGAGCAGGCTTAGATATGGGCTTGGGTAGTCGCTTTTTTCTTGCCATGGGCTTCCTGTCCAACGGTGGCGGTGGCTTTTTCCAGACGCTCGCCAATGGCTGTCCACGTTTCCAACATCATCCCTTCCGCGCCTTGCTGCGGGACAAAGCGGCTGTAGTCGCTGTTCGGAAGAAGCGAGAATACGCTGGCGACGGCGTTTTTTGGGGAACGTTTGAGGCTGCTCATGCGGTCAGTATAGAGATAGGCCTTGCTAAGTTAAAGTCATCGGGCGTGAATGCCCTTCATGTACGCCACGCGGAGCGCCCACCGCCGTCATCGCCGCGCGGCCGTTTAGCAGCCGGGAAAGTTGCACGCGTGACACCTGCAATCGGTGGGCTGCTTCTCCCACCGCAATACCTCGCCGGCATGGGCCGGGGTTGCGCATGCGTGTCATGGCAGCCTCTGGTGGTAATCCTGATAGCTCGTAGGGTGCGGTGAGTCTGCGAGTCGCACCGTTCGCGATTCGATAAGCCTGGGTAGGTTCCGCGAGTACGCGGAGTTTTCGATGCGGTTTGCTATCCGCTCGCCACATCCCGCATTTCTGTTGCGCCGGATTCGGCGGGTTGCGGTTTTTGCCGAACCCGCCTTGCGCGTTGGGAAACGCCTATATTAAGTCGGCTTATTTCCAGCCGGCTTCTTTTTCGCAAGCGGCCATTTCAGCCGGATGGGATTTTTCCCATTGGCTAATGGATTTTGTTTCGTTTTCCGACATTTTGTTATTCATGCAGCTGCAGTATGCATTGACGACTTCTGCGGCAACTTTGGCGTCGGCGTTGTCTTGCAGGCATTGGGCAATCCACTTTACGTCGTCGGCGCCCGCATTGGCGCCGGCGCTGGCGACGAGGGACACTGCGGCGAAGGCGGCAAACGCGATAGATTTTAGTTTCATACTTTCCTCGGAATCGTTCTTTTTATAGGTTCAAGGCAAGGCCGTTATCGTTATTGAAGTAGGCTTTGCATTGGGTTGTAGACATGGGGTTCGATGTCGCAAAAACCGGCATGCCGCGGGTAAGCGTAGTCGGCGTGTTCGGAAAGCGCTAGTGGACAGCGTCTTGTAAACAGGGGGCCCTTGTCGCTACGATTCCAACCGCCGACAAACGATGGAAGCGGCGGGTTTCTCGACCCGGTTTGTTCCTATGCGCGTATCATCGAGCGCGCAGGAGGCGGGAGGCAGGCATGACGCAGCGTTCAAGTTCCGAGGGAAGCCGGGATTACACCGCCGTGGTGTATTTCCACGGCATGGGTAGCCAGAAGCGCTACGAGGAGGTCAGCCGGCTGATCGATGCGTTGGATCATTACGGTCACGGCCTTTCGGCGGCGCGGCTCGGCGATATCCACGCGAAGTCCGAAACGTCCCGCATCGGCCAGGACGATTGCACCTACATCGAGGCGATATGCCAACACCAGGCGGTCGGCGGTTTTCGCCGCGACCGTTTCCGCTTCTACGAGGCCTATTGGGCTCCGGCCGCGGCCGGCGGGGTTCCGGTGCGGGAGGTGCTGCGTTGGATGTTGGGGCGCATTCCCAACCCGTTGTTGTCCGCCACGGCGCCGTGGCGGTTGCGCGCCCGGCTGCGCACCGCGTATTTGTTTTCCCTTTGGCGCCGGCTGGACCGGTCCGGCCGCAATCCCTACAACCGCAATACCTTGCGCCGATTGCTGGACAGCTACCAGGCTTTCGAGGCGCCGGAGCAATGGCGCGCTTATCCCCGGGGGCGCTTTTGCGAGTTCGTGGAGTCGCTGCGGCGGCGTTATCCCATGGATGCCTCCGCCGTCGCGTTGGCGCGGGCGTGGCGTTCCCACTATCGGCGCTGCGAAGCGCTTAACCAGTTCGTGCTGCTGAGCTTGGGGCTGGCTATGGGCGTGGCGGCGCTGCTGGCTTTGAGCGGGCTGTCCGGCCTGTATCGCTGGTACGCGGGGGCGTCGCTCGGTTTGGTGGAATGGCTGGATTGGCGCCGCGCGGACGGATGGGAGAGCGTCTTGGCCGTGCTCGCCGGGCTTGGCTCCTTCACCGGCATCGGCTCGTTCCTGAGCAATTACATGGGGGACGTGCAGCTGTGGACCACGTACGAGGAGACCGAGGAAAAACATCGCAAACGGCGGGATATCCTCGAGGTGGGCGTGTCTACGTTTCGGCACGTTTTGTCCGATGCGTGCTGCAAGCGGGTGGTGGTGGTGGCCCATAGCCTGGGTTCCAGCGTGGCTTGCGACGCTTTGCTGCACCTGGGGCGCTACAACCGGGCGCGCGCGCCGGCCGATCGGTTGCCGCTGGAAAAACTGGACCAGTTCGTCACCTTGGGCAGCCCGGTGGACAAGGTGCATTATTTTTTCGAAAGCGAGGCCGGCCGCTATCATCGCTACAACCGCGTCAAGGAGGAGGTGCGCGGCGACTTGGGGCATGCGCCTTTTACCGCCAGGGGCAAGCCGCAAATCCACTGGATCAATATTTGGGATCGAGCGGACATCATCAGCGGCCCGCTGGAATCCCCCAATGACCTGCGCATGAAGGCCTTGCCGGTGGATAACCTGGAGGTGTCCAGCTTGCGTTTTCCCGCGCCGGGGGGCAGTCACTCGGCGTATTTCGGCAACGCAACGGTGGTGGGGCTGCTGTTCCGCGCCATATTCGACCAGGCTTATTCCTATCGCGATCCTCCCTTGGCGGCCGGCCGGCCCGATTTCAAGGCGCTGGGCGTCGGGCGGGGAGGCGGCAGGGCTTATACGGCGCCGCTGCAAGCGCTCATGCTGCTGTTGCCTTGGATGGGGGCAGCCTACCTGTTGGCCGCCGGGCAGGATTCCAGCGCCGCCCCCTGGCTGGGCGGGACGGGCTTGGCGTTGCTGGCGGCGTTGGCGGGGCTGTCGCTGTTGGCGCGAAAACCCTAGCGCGGGGGATGGCGATCGGATTCGTGGAAAAGCCGCCCGGCTCCTCGGTTAAACTTTCCGCCGCGAATTTCCGTTAACCCAGGACAGCCGATGATGAAAGCAGGCCCGAAAACCTTCATGCTCTTGACCGCGCTGGCCGCAGCGCAAACCGATGCCTTGGCCGGAGCGGACCATCCCGCCCTCAGCGCCGCCGACGAAGCCTATTCCGCCGAACGGTACGAGGAAGCCGCCCGCTTGTACCGCCGCGACGCCGAGTTCGGCCTCGTCGCCGCCCAGGTGAATTTGGCATTCCTCTACATGGACGGGCAGGGCGTCGCGCAGGATTACAAGCAGGCGGCGCTGTGGTTCGGTCGCGCCGCCGAGCGCGGCAACCGGGAGGCGCAGCAGAACCTGGGGGTGTTGTGCCGGGACGGCAAGGGCGTGGCGCAGGATTATGTGGAAGCGTACAAATGGTTCCTCGTCGCCGGCGCGGCGAGCGACGCGGTGGCGCTGGAAAAGCGGATGGCGCCGGACCAGGTGGCCGACGCCAAGCGGCGGGCGGACGCTTGGCGCGCCAAATTCGCGCCGGGCCAGGGGAGCTGATTTAAGTTTCGATTAGTCCGGCAGTGGTATAAAGCGGGCGGTTCCCTCGCGACGGCGCTTTTTCCATGTCGACACCGACCTTTGTTGCATCGCTGCTCGCCGCGTTGTGGCTGCTGTCGGCCGCGGCGGGCGCCCGGGCCGGCGTTCCTCCGCCCCTTGAGCTGGGGCAGGGCGAGCGCGTTTTGGTGCTGGCACCCCATCCCGACGACGAAACCCTGAGCGCGGCCGGACTGATGCACCAGGTTTTGCAGCGGCAGGGCAGCGCCCGGGTGGTGATCGTCACCGCCGGCGACGCTTACGTGGAAGGCGTGGAACGGGACACGGGCAAGCGCCATCCGCATGCCGCCGACTTCCTCAAATACGGCGAAACGCGGCTGGAAGAGGCCCGACGCGCCGTCCAGGTGTTGGGCGAAGGCGCTGTGCGGCTGGATTTGCTGGGGTTTTCCGACGGCGCCCTCTATCCCATGCTGGTTTCCCACTGGCGGCGCGTCCACCCGGAAAAATCCGAATTCACCGGCTTCGATCACGTGCCGTACCCGGAAGCGGAAGACGAGGGCATGGTCCAGGACGGCGAAGACCTGCGCAGGCAGCTGCTGGCGATTTTGCGCGACACCGATCCCACCTTGATCGTTTTCCCCGACGTGATGGAAAACGACTCCGACCACGCCGCTTTGGGCATGTTCGCCTTGCTGGCGATCAGCGATTGGTTGTCCATGCCCGGCCATCCGCCGCCGCAGCCCAGGCTGCTGGCTTATTTGATCCACTGGCAGAACCATTGGCCGCCCGGCTCAAGCGCCGACCGGCCGGTAGATTTGAGCAGCCAGCCGCTGTACTTGCCCGACGACCTGCCCTTGCGCGGGCATCGCCGCGCTTGCTTGCCGTTGGGGGCATTGGACAAAGAGCTGAAGTGGGACGCCCTGGCGCGCTACGCCACCCAGCAACGGGTGATGGGCGCCTTCCTCGCCGCATTCGTTCGCGGCACCGAGTGCTTTTCGGTGCTGAAAAGCCGGGACAGCCGGGGCATCAAGAACGTGATCAAGCAGTGGCAGCACGTGCGAAAAGCATTCGACTCCCATCCCCTCCGCCGCCGCACGATCGGCGCGGCCCGCTAGCCCCGCCGCCGGCCAACGGGCCGGCTGTTCTTCATCCCTTGCCTTCCTTGTCGCATTCCCGACAGCGCCGTCTTTCCCGATTGTCGCATTCTCCACACGTCCCATAGCCTGCAAGTCATTGACTCGTCTAGGTTTTGCACCTGGCATCGCCTGTGCTTAGTCCTGTCTGAAAGGCCGGACAGCTTGGTCCGCCTCGGGTTTCCCATGGGGGCTACATGGCATTGCAAATCAACCAACTGTGCGTGAACTGCTGGGCTTGCGAGCCGCTGTGTCCCAACACGGCCATCTACGAAGCCAAGCCCCACTTTCTCATCGACCCGATGAAGTGCACGGAATGCGCCGGGGACCACGACGATCCCCAGTGCGCGGCCATTTGCCCCATCGAAGGGGCCATCGTGGACGACTTCGGCGTGGCGCTGAATCCGCCCGGCTCGCTCACCGGCATTCCGCCCGAGCGCATGGCCCGGGCCATGGCGGAACTGCGTTCCCACTAGGAAGCCGCCCATGGCCACCGTGCTGTTCTGGGAAAAGCCCGGCTGCGTCAACAACGCCCGCCAAAAGCGGCTGTTGCAAGAGGCCGGCCATACTGTGCTGGCGCGCGACCTGCTGGCGGAGCCTTGGACGGCGCAATCCCTGCGGCCGTTTTTCGGCCGCTTGCCGGTGGCGGACTGGTTCAACCGGGCGGCGCCCGGGGTGAAAGACGGTTCGGTGTTGCCGGAATGCCTGGATGAAGAGACCGCCCTGGCCTTGATGGTGAGCCAGCCGCTGCTGATCCGCCGGCCGTTGATGCAGGTCGGCGATCAGCGCCGCACGGGCTTTGTGCCGGAAACGGTGGCGGCCTGGATCGGCCTGCGTCCGGCGGCCGCGCCCAGGGGCGATTTGGAGTCCTGCCCGAAAGGACACGCCGAAACCGCCGGGGGCTGCCCATGAGCGCCGCCGCCCAGCCCATGCCGGCCGGCATCGGCGCCGTGCCTTTGTCGGAGCGGGTGCACTGGGTCGGCGCCCTCGATCCGGGACTGCGCACCTTCGACATCATCCTCAAGACCGCCAACGGCACCACCTACAACGCCTACACGGTGCGCGGCAGCGCAGGCGTGGCGGTGATCGACACGGTGAAGGACGGCTTCGCCGCCGACTTTTTCCGCCGCCTGGAGACGGTCTGCGACTACGGCGAGATCAAGGCGGTGGTGCTCAACCACTTGGAGCCGGACCACTCCGGTGCCTTGCCGGAGCTGTTGCGCCGCGCGCCCCAGGCGCGGCTTTACGTATCGTTTCAGGCCCAGTTGGTGTTGAAGGGCCTCATCAAGCGGGACGGCCTGGAATATACCGCGGTGACCACCGGCGACAGCGTTTCCCTGGGGGACCGCAGCCTGCAATTCCTGCACACGCCGTTCTTGCACTGGCCGGACACCCAATGCAGTTATCTGCCGGAGGAGGGCACGCTGTTTTCCGGCGACCTGTTCGGTTGCCATTACTGCGACGCCCGCTTGTTCAACGACCGGGTGGGCGATTTCCGCTTTTCCTTCGAATACTACTACGCCCACATCATGCGGCCGTTCAAAGCCCATGTGCTGAAGGCGTTGCGCCTGATCGAACCCTTGCCGCTGTCGGTCATCGCCCCGGCCCATGGCCCCATCCTGCGCGACCAGCCCGAGCGCTACGCGCAGCGCTACCGCGAGCTGTCCACGCCGCGCTTGCAGAACGAGATGGGGGCGGACGAACGCTCGCTTTTGATCTTTTACATCAGTTCCTACGGCAACACCGCCCGCATGGCCGAGGCCGTGTACGAGGGCGCTCAGGAGGTGGCGGGCGTGCGGGTGTCCCTGCACGACCTAGAGGCTTGCGACACCGCTTCCATGGTGGACCTGATCGAGGAGGCCGACGGTCTGGCGCTGGGCTCGCCCACCATCAACGGCGATGCCGTCAAGCCGGTGTGGGATTTGCTCTCGTCCCTCGCCGTCATCGATTTGAAAGGCAAGACCGGCGCCGCCTTCGGCTCCTACGGCTGGAGCGGCGAAGCGGTGCGGCTCATCGAGGAGCGCTTGCGCGGCCTCAAGTTGCAAGTGCCGGTGGCGGGGTTGAGGCTCAAGCTGATTCCCACCGACGGCGAGCTGGAGCAATGCCGCGCCTACGGCCGGCAATTGGCCCGCGCCCTAGCCGGGCCGCAGGTTGCGGGCGTCGGAACCCTGGCCCAGGCAAGCGCATAACCCATTCCATCACAACGAGGAGAGCACCATGGCTAAAGCCACCATCACGTTCGAAGACATCAACGTCACCGTCACCGTGCCGGCCGGCACCCGCGTCATCGAAATATCGGAGAAGGTCGGTGCCGGCATCACTTACGGCTGCCGGGAAGGCGACTGCGGCACCTGCATCATGCAGGTCACGGAGGGATGGAACAACCTCAGTGAGCCGTCGGTGCTGGAGGACAAGATCCTGCGCGACAACTACGCCGGCAAGCACAACCGCCTAGCCTGCCAGGCCCAGGTGCTGGGCGGCAAGATTTCCGTGAAACCCGCCTGAACCAGGCCAGCGATCCAGAGGAGCAAGACATGGCGAACATTACTTTCAGCAACCCGGACTACAAGGACAAAACCGTCTATGCCGTCGCCGGCAGCCATACCCAGACCATTCTCAAGCTGGCGCTGGAAAACAAGATCCCCATCAACTTCAACTGCCAGGACGGCGAGTGCGGCACTTGTTTGGTGAAAGTCACCAGCCTGGACAAAAAGACCCGCATGGGCGGCCCGCTCACCGAAAAGGAAAAGAGCATCCTGGTGCAATTGAACAAGCTCACCAAGGAGGCGGTGGACAAAATGGCGGTGGACGATTTGCCCAGCGATTGGCGCCTGGCCTGCCAGGTGATCGTGCGCGACGAAGATGTGCTGGTCGAATACTAAGCCGGCCTTTCGCGTGCACGTGCCGCGCCGCGAGACGGTGTATGCCGACCTCAAGGCGCGCGCCCCGGCGGACGACCCCAACGGCCACTGGCTGTCCCAGCTTTATGCCAGCTGGATGGCCGGGGAGGGGGGCTTGCCCCACTACCTGGGTTTGGAGCCGGAAACATTCTGGGCCCTGACCGATTGGTATTTCCCCGGCGCCCGCATCAACGGCGTGGCGCCGTCCGGCCAGCATGCCGACTACAGCCGCATGCTGGAACGGGACGACCTGCGCCGTCAGCTGCTGGGTCACGCAGCCCGGCCGGAGGCGACGGAGCTGCCCTGGCTGGCCGACATCCTGGTGGCCGGCTGCATGGGGGGCGACCATTTGTGGCAGGACCTGGGATTTTGGTCCCGCGCCGATCTGTCCGGCTTCATCGCCCACAATTTTCCAAGCCTGGCGGCCCTGAACAGCCGCGACATGAAGTGGAAAAAGTTTCTCTACAAGCAATTGTGCGAGGCGGAAGGCATTTACGTGTGCCGCGCGCCCAGTTGCGAAGTGTGCATCGACTACCCCAAGTGCTTTGGGCCGGAAGAGTGAGGCCGAGACGGCGACGTGCACGGCATTCGCACACCTCCGGTTCCCTCTCCCTAGGCGAGAAGGCGCTGAAAGCCTCGCTCCCGCATTCATTTTGAACATTAACCGGAGAACCCCATGTCCGAATTCGCCGAAATCATCGCCGGCATCCAAGCCGGCAGCGTCGTCCCCTACATCGGTCCCGGCGCCGTGGCCGACGCCCGCCACGCCGTCACCGGCCAGCCCATGCCGGCCGACAGCCACAGCCTGATCCTGGCCATGAACAACGGCCAGCCCATGGCGCCCAAACTCATGTACGAATTCCCCCGTGCCGCCATGAATCTGGAGCTGAAGCGCGGCCGCAGTTTCATCGAGCGCTTCCTCACGGAAACCTACAGCGCCCGCTACAGCCGCGCCGCCGTGCACGACTGGATCAAGGCGATCAAGCCGCGCTATGTCATCGACATCAACCGCGACACCCAGTTGCAGGATTCCTACGCCGACACGCCCTACACCCTCATCGTCGGCATCGCCCGCGTCGGCGGCACGGATTACCGCTTCAAGCTCTACCACTACGACGGCAGCGCTTACACCGAAGTCGTCCAGGAGCAGGTGGATGCCAGCCTGCCCATCCTGTTCAAGCCCATGGGCACGCCCCGGCCGGAACCGTCCTTCATCGCCTCGGACGCCGACTACGTGGACTACATCACCGAGCTGATGGGCGGTTTCGCCATCCCGTCCTTCCTCAAGGAACACCGCAAGGGCAAGCGATATTTGTTCATCGGCGTGCCCATGAACCGCGATACGGAACGCATGGTGCTCAGCGACATCGTCTACGGCGCCGCCGAACCCAAGGGCTGGGTGCTCAATCCTTCCCCCACCGAGAAGGAACGCGGCTTCTGCAACAAGCTGGGCCTGTCCATCATCCACGCCGACGCGGCCGATCTGTTGTCCCAGGTGGAAAAGAGCCGCACCGCGGCCTAATTCATGGAAGACGGGAAGCGGTCAAAGGAGTATTCGACATGTTCGTACCGGCAGATGCCCAACCCCGCCCACCGGCGCCCGCCCATTGGCGGCACGGCGAGCTCGTCAAAACCGACATCGGCAGAGGCGACGTGGTCGTCGCCCACGGCAGCGAGCGTTTGATGTACGTCTACGAAGTGCTCGACGGGCGCGGCGGATCGGGCTATTTGTGCGTCTGGTTCGAGGGGGGACGGTTGGCCGAATCGGTATTCGGCGGCCAAAGCTTGCGGCGGGCCAGCGGCGTTTAAACCGCCTTCCCGCTCCATTTACCTCACCTTTCCCTATCCCCAGAAATCATGGCCTTCCGGTCCCCTCTCCCCCAGGGAGAGGGCTAGGGTGAGGGAGTTAAATGGCTGTGGCTGTTATCACCCCTCACCCCAACCCTCTCCCTAGGGGAGAGGGAGCCGGAAAATTTATCGTTCCCACGCTCTGCGTGGGAACGCCGCCCGGGACGCTCTGCGTCCCGCAACGCCGCCTGCTGGGGCGATAAAACCGGATCAGCGGAAGCCGACGGCTGGCGTGCCGATTCGTTACCTGACGCAGAGCGTCCAAGGATGCGTTCCCACGCGGAGCGTGGGAACGATAGACGGTAGCGCTCAGTCCTCGCGCTCGACGCGGCGGCGCCGCACGGTTTTGGGGTCGGCGACGATGGGGCGGTAGATCTCCACCCGGTCGCCGTCGTTGAGAGCGGCGTCCAGCTTGGCGAATTTGCCGAACACGCCCACTTTCTGGCTTTCCAGGTCGATTTCCGGAAAGCGCTCCAGGATGCCCGACTGGCGGATGGCCTGTTCCACCGAACTGCCGTCCGGCACTTCCAGGCGCAGCCACAGTTGCCGGTCGCTGTCGGCGTAGCAAATGCCCACGTTCATGGCGCCTCCTCCACCGGGGTGAGCGTGGGTTGGGCCGGCACAGCGGATTGCAGGCGGCGTTCGAGCAGCCGTTTTCCCGCCAGCAAAAAGCCCAACATGATGAAGCCGCCGGGGGGCAGGGCCATGAGCAAAAAGCCGCGGTAGCCGTTGATCAGCTTCACTTCCAGAAAGGAAAATCCCTCGCCCAGCAGCAGGGCGGCGTTGGCGAACAAGGTGCCGGCGCCGGCGATTTCCCGCGCCGCGCCCAGCGCCACCAGGGCCAGGGTGAAGCCGAGGCCCATCATCACGCCGTCCAGCACCGCCGCCGCCGGCGCCTGGCGGAAGGCGAAGGATTCGGCCCGGCCGAGGATGCCGCAGTTGGTGACGATGAGGGGAATGAACAGGCCCAGCACTTTGTACAGCTCGTGCAGCCAAGCGTTCATCACCATGTCCACCAGGGTGACGACCAGGGCGATGAGCAGCACGAACACGGGGATGCGGATTTCCGGCGGAATCGCCACCCGGCCGAAGGCGATCAGGCCGTTGGTGGCGGCCAGCACGGCGGTGGTGGCCAGGCCCATGCCGAGGCCGTTGGTGGCGGTGCCGGTGACGGCCAGCAGCGGGCACAGGGCGATGTTCTGGCTGAACACCATGTTGTTGTCCCACAGGCCGTCGCGGACGATTTTGCGGTATTCGGGGGTCATGGTTTGGCTCCAATCGTTCGGATGCAACATCCGTAGGGTGGGCGAGCGACAGCTTGCCCACCGGTCTGCGCTGTTTGGTGGGCAACCCGCGGTCGCCCACCCTACCTAGGGGATGCCCAAAATTGCATCCCTATGCCGCCGGAAAAACTCCAGCCCGCCCTGGATGCGCTTCACCACCGCGCGCGGCGTGATGGTGGCCCCGGCGAACTGGTCGAAATCGCCGCCGTCTTTTTTCACCTGCCAGCGGGTGCCTTCCAGGGCGCGGCCGTCGAAGGCCTTGATCCAGTCGGACTTGGCCGTTTCGATTTTGTCGCCCAGGCCCGGCGTTTCGGCGTGGGCGATGACGCGTACGCCCAGTACACGGCCTTCGGTATCCACGCCCAGGATCAGGGCGATGTTGCCGGAATAGCCGTCCGGCGCCACCAGGCGGAAGGCGGCGCCGGTGACGCGGCCGTCCTTGCGGGCCAGGTAGACCTCGGTGTCGGCGGCGCCGGTTTCCTCCCCGGCGGATGAGAGGTGCGCTACGTCGTGCAGCGGTTGGTTGTCGTAAATGTCCTCCGGCAGCACCTGCTCCAGGGAGGCCTGCATGTCCTCGTCCAGGCGGGCGGCGATGGAGCCGGCCGTGCTCAGGTCGCCCAGGCCGAGGATCAGCGCGGCGGCGCAGGCCAGCCCCGCCAGCAGCAGGCCCTGGTAGTGCAACAGGGTGCGCAGGCGCTCGTAGTCGGCGTTTTCCAGCAGCTCCATGAGCCGGCCGAATTTCTCGCCCAGTTGGCGCAAGCTAGCGGCGGTCATGGCGGCTGTTCTCCAATTCCAACGGCCGGCCCTTGCGGTCGCGGCCGTAGATGCGCGGTTTGACGTAGTAGTCGATCAAGGGCGTGGCGGCGTTCATCAGCAGCACGGCGAATCCTGCCCCTTCCGGGTAGCCGCCGAAAGTGCGGATGACATAGATCAACAGGCCGCAGCCGGCGCCGAAAATCAGTTGCCCGGTGCGGCTGTTGGGCGAGGTGACGTAATCGGTGGCGATGAAGAACGCGGTCAGCATGACGCCGCCGGAAGCCAGGTGGAACAGCGGGCCGGGATAGCGCTCGCCGTTGGCCAGATGGGCGAAGGCGGCCAGGACGAACACCGTGCCTAGCAGCGACACGGGGATGTGCCAGGTAATGACCTTCCGATGCAGCAGCCAGACGCCGCCGGCCAGGATCAGCAGCTCGGAAGTTTCTCCCAGGCTGCCGCCGGTGTAGCCGATCAGCGCCGGGATCAGGCTGAAATGCTCCGCCAAGGTTTCCGCCGGACTATGGCCCTGAGTCAGGCCGGTTTTCATCAGCCCGATGGCCGTCGCGCCGCCGTAGGCGTCGATGGGGGCATGGCCGAACACGATGCGGAAGCTTTCCAGCAGGCCCGGACTGTGTGGGAACAACAGCGGTGCCGGTTCCACCCACTGGGTCATTTCCAGGGGAAAAGACACCAGCAGGGTCACGCGCGCCAGCATGGCCGGGTTGAACAGGTTTTGGCCCAGGCCGCCGTAGACGTGCTTGCCCAGGGCGATGGCGATGAAAGCGCCGAAGCAGCCGATCCACCAGGGTGCCCAGGGCGGCAGGCTCAGCGCCAGCAGCCAGCCGCTCAGCAGCGCCGAGCCGTCCCACAGGGTGGGGCGCAGCGGCTTGCCGGCCAATTTCAGGCTCAGCGCTTCGAAGGCCAGGGCCGAAGTCAACGTCACGATCAGCAACAATAGCGCCGGCCAGCCGAAGATCAGCAGGCCAAAGCCGGTGGCGGGGGCCAGGGCCAGCATCACCAGCCGCATCAAATCGCCGACGCCGCCCTCGGCGCGGGCGAAGGGGCCGCTTTGCAGGTTGCGGGTGTTCATGGCAACCCCCTGGGAGCCCTGGGAGCGCGGGCATCCTGCCCGCCCGCTTGCCGCAGGCAAGCGTTTTCCGGCCGCCGGCTCGCGCCGACGAGGGCGGGCAGGATGCCCGCGCTCCCAGGGGCAAGTCGGCTCACGCACGCGATAAGCCGGTTGCGGGAACGCATTCTCAACCAAATTCCAAGGGTGCTTATCACGCCTCCTCCTCCGCCATGGCCGCCGCCTGGGCCGCCTTGATGCGATCCAACCGGGCCTGGCGGTCTTCCACCAGGCGCTTGATTTGTTGCGACTTGTGCTGGGCTTGCTGGCGCGCCACCAGTTCGCTTTGGGCGTAGCGGAAGTAGTGCACCAGGGGAATCTTCGACGGGCAGACGTAGCTGCACGAGCCGCAGTTGATGCAGTCCTTCAATCCATAGCCCACCGCACCGTCCAGCTGGCCGGCCTTGATGCGCGACGCCATTTCCAGCGGCAGCAGGCCCACCGGGCAGGCCGACACGCAGCGCGAGCAGCGGATGCAGGGCTGGGCCTCGGCGGCCGGTTCCGCCGCCAGGGCCAACACGCCGCAAGTGCCTTTCACCACCGGCACGTCGGCGTGGGGCAGGGCGTCGCCCATCATGGGGCCGCCCATGAGCAGGCGCTGGGTCTGGTCGGGCCGCCAGCCGCAGTAACGTAACAGCTCGCCCATGAGGGTGCCGATGGGCACTTCCAGATTGACCGGGTTGTCTACGGCCCGGCCGCTGACGGTGACGATGCGGCTCACCAGCGGCCGGCCCAGACGCACGGCCTGGTGCACGGCGTAGGCGGTGGCGACGTTGTGCATGAGTACGCCCACGTCGGTGGCGCGGCCGTCGGCCGGCACTTCCAGGCCGGTGAGGTAGCCGATCAGTTGCTTGTCCCAGCCCATGGGGTAGTGGGTGGGCACCTGGTGCACTTCGATTTCCGGGAAAGCTTGCGCCGCTTTCGCCATGGCCGCGTAGGCGTTCGGCTTGTTGTCTTCAATGCCCACCTTGGCTTTGCCGCATTGCAGGCCGTGCAGCATGATGCGGACGCCGTCCACCACCTGCTCGGCCCGCTCCCGCATCAGGCGGTCGTCGCAGGTGAGGTAGGGCTCGCACTCGCCGCCGTTGACGAGCAGTGTGTGGATTTTGCTGCGCCGTCCCAGGTTGAGCTTGACCGCCGACGGGAACGCCGCGCCGCCCATGCCCACCACGCCGGCGGCGCCCACCCGCAGGGCGATTTCCTCGGGCGGCAGGGCGAAAGGATCTTCCGGGACATTCAGTTCCGCCCACAGGTCTTTGCCGTCCGGCTCCAGAACCAGGGTCGGCGTGGGCAGGGCGGACGGATGGGGCGCCGGCCATTCGGTGATGTCCACCACCGTGCCGGAAGTGGGCGCGTGGATGGGGGCGGAAATATTGCCCTGGCTGTAGGCCAGCAGTTGTCCCTTGAGCACCGTGTCGCCCACTTTCACGCAGGGTTCCGCCGGCTGGCCGACGTGCTGCTGCAAAGGCAGGAACAGCTTTTTCGGTAGGGGGAAACCGCCGTCGATGGGCTTGCCGGCGGTCAGCGACTTGTGGCCGTCGGGATGCACGCCGCCGCGGATGCGCTTTTCGCCGCCGAGGAGTTTGGTGAGGGAGATCAGGTTGAGCATGGCTGTTTCCCCTTAAGTGCGATCCACATGAGGAAGGCTTAGCTGCGACCCCGTTAGTTTGAGTTGCAGATCAGCGTCACCCCGGCAGGGAATGCCGGGGTCCACGGCCATGGATGGTGCACAACTGTGGCCGGTAACATCCCTGTTCCTGGATTCCGGCATTCCCTGCCGGAATGACGGATTCGAAGCAACGATTGAGCGAATCATGGTCGATTGCCTCACGCCGCCGCCAACCGCGGCTTGGGCCAGCGCCAGTTGCGCAGGGTGACTTTCACCGGATGCAGTTGCAGGCACTCCGTGGGGCAGATGTCCACGCACTTGCCGCAGCCGATGCAGGCATCCGCCACCACCGCGTGGATTTGCTTGGGGGCGCCGACTATCGCATCCGTCGGACAGGCCTTGAAGCAGCGGGTGCAGCCGATGCAGTTGCTTTCATCCACTCGCGCCAGCAGCGGGGCGGCTTCTTCCATGCCGCCCATGTCCAGATCCACGTTGAGCTTGGCGGCCAGCTGTTCCGCCAGGGCCTTGCCGCCGGGCGGGCACAGGGTGACGGCGGCTTCGCCGCCAGCCAGGGCTTCCGCCGCCGGCCGGCAGCCGGGATAGCCGCACTGGCCGCATTGGGAGCCGGGCAGCAGCGCTTCGATTTCGTCCGCCAGGGGATCGCCTTCCACTTTCAGGAAGCGCGAGGCGGCGCCCAGCAGATAACCGAGTCCCAGGCCCAGCAGGGTCAGCGCGACGATGGCGAACAGGATGTACATGGCCGCCTCCTTACTTCACGTTTAGCCCGGCAAAGCCCATGAAGGCCAGGGACAGGATGCCGGCGGTGATGAAAGCGATGGGGGTGCCGGAGAAAGCCTCCGGTACCGCCATCAGGGTGAGCCGTTCGCGGATGCCGGCGAACAGCACCATGACCAGGGTGAAGCCCAGGGCGGAGCCTGCGCCGAACAGTAGGCTCTGGATGAAGCCGTATTGCTGCTGCACGTTGAGCAGGGCCACGCCCAGCACGGCGCAGTTGGTGGTGATGAGCGGCAGGAAAATGCCCAGCGCCTGGTACAGCAGGGGGCTGGTCTTGCGCACCACCATTTCGGTGAACTGCACTACGGCGGCGATCACCAGGATGAAAGTGAGGATGCGCAAAAAGCCCAGGCCCAGGGGTTGCAGCAGGTAGCGTTCCAGCGCCCAGCTGGCGACCGCCGTCAGGGTGAGCACGAAGGTGGTGGCGAAGCCCATGCCCAAGGCCGAGTCGATTTTCTTGGACACGCCCATGAACGGGCAAAGGCCGAGGAATTTCACCAGCACCACGTTGTTCACCAGTACGGCGCCCAGCAGCAGCATGAGGTATTCCTGCATGGTCGAGATTCCTGTTCGTGACTGAATTCGTTGGGTTGGGGCCTCCGTGCCCCGGAGCGTCCTTGCTCCCTCGGGGAGCATTCCGCATCGATTCGACCAGGTGAAAGCAGGACCCATGCCATGAGCCCTATTCCTCGCGGCGCGCGGCGCGCGTCGCTCAACGCGCTACGTTCGCCGTGTCGCACTTGAGGCAAAAGGCTTGCCCATGCGCGCCGTTGTCGGAAAGGCGACAAGCGATTCGGCGATGGCGACGGCTTTGGGCCGATGGCCCGCCCCTTGCATCGGCGCTAGGCAATGAGGCGGGACAGATCGCCGTTACGGCGCTGGAAGCCCGGCTCTGTCGGGTTTGTTGCATCGGGCGTTAATTCAGGGGATCGCATGAAAGAACCAACGCAGGGCGAACGCACCAAAGGGGAGCGGCAGGCCGATACGGCCGATTGCGCCGGCATCGCCGAGTCCTTCGGTTTGCCCCCCTGCTTATTCGTGCAGGCGGTGGAGCAATCGCCGCTGGCCATTTCCATTACCGACGCCAAGGCCAACATCCTTTACGTCAATCCGGCCTTTTGCCAAGTGACCGGCTACGGCGCCGAAGAAGCGGTGGGACGCAACGAATCCATGTTGTCCGACCGGCGCACGCCGCAGCACGTTTACGAGGACCTATGGGAAACCTTGATGAGCCGCCAGGTGTGGCGCGGCCGGCTGATCAACCGCCACCGGGACGGCAAGCCTTATTTGGCCGACCTCACCATCGCGCCGGTGCGCGACGAGGCCGGCAAGGGCCTCCATTACCTGGGCATCCACCGGGACGTGACCGAACTGCACGGCCTGGAGCAGACCGTGCGCAACCAGAAGGTGCTGATCGAAGCGGTCATCGATTCCTTGCCCATGGCGGCGGTGCTGCTGGACGAGGAGGATAAGGTGGTGCTGGACAACAACGCCTATAAGGCCCTAGTCAGCGATCTGGGGGCTCGCGAGCCGGTGCGGCTGTTCCTGGAGCGCTTGCGCGGCGACGACTGGGACAAGCTGCGCCATGCCGGCCAGGCTTTCCGCGACCGGGAGGTGCGCGTCGAACCCAGCGGCGGCCGGCCGAGCCGCTGGTATGCCTGCGCCGGCACCTGGTTCGTCAACGGCGACGACAGCGTCGGCGCCTTTTTCCGCCGCCAGAAGCAAACCTATTTGTTGCTGGTGCTGAGCGACATCAGCCGGATCAAGCGCCAGCAGGAATCCCTGCGCCTCAGCGCCATCAAGGCCATCACCGCCGAGGAGGAAAAGCTCGGCAGCCTGCGGGAAACCCTGTCCGCCGCCATTCACCAGATGCAGGGGCCGATGAACATGCTGGCGGCGGTGAAGGGCATGCTGGAACGGCGCGGCGATCCCGCGAACCAGTTCAACGGATTAGGCGGCGTCATCGACGTGCTGCGGCAGGTGCTGGAGCAGGGCGAGCGTTCCGTCGCCACCTTGTCCGCTTGCCTGCCGGAAAGCGACGGCGGCGCTTTCGCCGTGGTGGACCTGAACCAAGTGCTGGTAGACGTGATCCAGTTGGAGACGCAGCGGCTGCTGGCTGGCGGCATCGTGGTGGACTGGAATCCCGCGGCGCAAACGCCGCGGGTGCTGGGCGCGGAAAACCGCCTGCGCTCCCTGTTCAAGCAATTGCTGGACAACGCCATCGAAGCCATGAACCGCGCCGGCGGGAAACCGCGGGAGCTGCGTCTGGGAACCGCGGTGGACGGCGACGTGGTGCGCGCCTGGGTGGAGGACAGCGGTTCCGGCATCGCGCCGGAGCTGGCCGTCAAAGTGTTCGAGCCGTTTTTCACCACCAAGCAGGGCGGCCGGCGGGCCGGCATGGGGCTGGCTTTGGCCCAGGACGTGGTGAACCAGCACGGCGGCATGATCCGCGTCGATCCGGATTACGACCGGGGTTGCCGCATGGAGTTGCGCTTTTCCCTGGCGGGGGCTCAAACATTAACCGAGACGGCGATTTCCCATGGCTGAGCGCAACGCTTTAGTGGAAAAAGAACTGGACGCCCTCTATCGGGTCAGCCAAGTGTTGAGCAGCGCCCAGGAATTGAAGCGCAAGCTGCACGGCGTATTGGACGAGCTGCACGACCACGCCGACATGCGCTGCGGCATGATCGCGCTGCGCGATCCGGACAGCGACGCCCTGTCGGTATGCACGGTACGGCGCGACGACGGCGCCGACAATCCCCGCGAAGCGATTCGCTACGAAGCGGGCGAAGGCGTCATGGGCACGGTGCTGGACGCCGGCCACACCGTGGTGGTGGAGCGCATCGCCGACGAGCCGCGTTTCCTCGGCCGCATGGGCCTGTACGAACCGGAGCTGCCTTTCATCGGCGCGCCGATCCGCTACGGCAACGACGAACTGGTGGGCGTGCTGGCGGCCCAGCCTTTGGACGCCCAGCTGCTGGGCGAGCGAGCGCGCTTCCTGGAAATGGTCGCCAACCTCATCGCCCAGAGCGTCGGCGCCCTGCGCGGCCTGGAGCAGCGCCAGCAGGCCCTGGTGAGCGAAAACGACCATCTGCGCCAAAGCCTGCGCAAGAACTACGGCCTGGACAACATCGTCGGCCACACCCCGGCCATGCATAAAGTGTTCGAGCTGGTGCGGCAGGTGGCGAAATGGAACACCACCGTGCTGATCCGCGGCGAGTCCGGCACCGGCAAGGAGCTGATCGCCAACGCCATCCACTACAACTCGGCCCGCGCCTCCGGCCCCTTCGTCAAGCTCAACTGCGCCGCCTTGCCGGACAACCTGCTGGAGTCGGAACTGTTCGGCCACGAAAAAGGCGCCTTCAGCGGTGCGCTCAGCCAGCGCAAGGGCCGCTTCGAAGCGGCCAACAACGGCACGCTGTTTCTGGACGAAATCGGCGAAGTGTCGCCCGCCTTCCAGGCCAAGCTGCTGCGCGTGCTGCAGGAAGGCGAATTCGAGCGGGTGGGCAGCAGCCACACGCTGAAGGTGAACGTGCGCGTCATCGCCGCCACCAACCGCAACCTGGAAGACGAAGTGGCCGAGGGCAATTTCCGCGAGGACTTGTTCTATCGCCTCAACGTGATGCCTATCTACACCCCGGCCCTGCGCGAACGCCTGGAAGACATACCGGCCCTGGCGAAATTTCTGCTGGAGCGCATTTCCAAGCAACAGGGCGGACGCAAACTGGAACTGAAGGAAAGCGCCGCCCGCATGCTGCTGCGCCACGACTGGCCGGGCAACGTGCGCGAACTGGAAAACACCCTGGAACGCGCCGCCATCCTCAGCCCCGACGGCGTCATCGACCAACTGGTGATGGCGCAAACCGGTCTGGAGGAAGCCATGCCGCTACGCCCCGTCTCGGCGGTGGCCGACATCGATTACACCGACGAATCCATCGACGAACGGGAAAGGGTCATCGCCGCCCTGGAACGTTGCGGCTGGGTGCAGGCCAAGGCCGCGAGATTGCTCAACATGACGCCAAGGCAGATCGCCTATCGGGTGAGGATTTTGAATATTCCGATCAAGCAGATTTGAGGAAGGTGCGAGGCGATAGCCGTATTGCGCCGAATGTAGAGTGTTCATGCGGCGCAATACGCGGAGGACCGCTATTGCGCCCTATGTCAAATGCGGGTTACGAGTTGCAATGTAAAAGCCCCGGCGGGACAATCCCGCCGGGGCTTTTGAGGTTCACGGATTATGCGCTGAATCGGCGGGGGCGGTGTGTGTTCGCCTCAACAAAGGGTGAGGCCTTACAGCAACTTCACCAGCGTGGCCACGGCGCCCACGGCCACCACCATCAAGCCGCCCAGTTTGATGACCATGCGTTGCTCCATTTCGCGCATGTCGCGGCGCAGCAACTCGACTTCCCGCCCCAGGTCTTCTTTTGTGACCAAGTCCTTCAAGTTCACTTCCAGCACCTCGGCCAGGGCCTCGGCTTCCGCTTCGGCCTGGGCGGGCAGGATACCGGCGTCCTTCAGCCGCTTGGCGAACTTCAATGTATCGAATGCGATGGTTGCCATGGGTGTTCCTCCTGCTTTCAGTCTACCACGGACGTAAAGAGGCATTGGCGCTTCCAATTCGTAGCCATGCGGGGTGCGCACCGCTTTATCCCTCCCGGCTGCGGCCTTTGTTTTTCTTGCTGCGGTACATGGCGGTGTCGGCGTGGTGTACGAGGGACGGGGCGTCGATACCGTCGTCCGGATAGATGCTTACGCCGGCGCTGACGCCGATGGTGATGTCGTGGCCGTCGATGCGGCAGGGAGCGCAGATCGAGTCGACGGTTTTTTTCAGTACGTTGTCGACGGATTGCCGGTCGCTGATTTCGTCCAGCAGGATGACGAATTCGTCGCCGCCCAGGCGCGTGACGGTGTCCGCGCCGCGGACGTTCATGCTCAGCCGGGCGGCCACTTCCTGCAGGAGCTTGTCGCCCACCTCGTGGCCGTAGCGATCGTTGACCGGCTTGAAGTCGTTGAGGTCGAAAAACAGCACGGCGAACCGGCGCCGATGGCGCGCGGCGTGTTTGATGGCTTGCGTGATGCGATCGTTGAACAACACGCGGTTGGGCAGGCCGGTCAGCGTGTCGTGATGGGCCAGATGGCGGAGCTGTTCTTCTTCCGCCTTGCGTTCGGAAATGTCCGAGAGTATGGCCACGTAATGGCTTATTTGGCCGGCGGCGTCTTTCACCGCGCTGATGCTGGCCCTCACCGGCAGCAATGTGCCGTTTTTCATGCGGTCGACGATATCCCCCTGCCAATGGCCGTTTTCCTGGAGGGAATGCCGCATGTCCTGGTATTGCTTGGCCGTGGTATAGCCGGATTGCAGGATTTTCGGCGTTTTTCCTTTCAGCTCCTCCTCGTCGTAGCCGGTCATGCCGCATAGGGCGCGATTGGCGGACACGATGCGCATGGCCGGGTCGGTGATGAGGATGCCGTCGTTGCTGGCGGCGAAAACCGTCGCGGCCAGTTTCAATTGTTCCTTGGATTTTTTGCGCTCGCTCAAATCCATGATGAAGGCGACGCCTTGCTCTTGGTCGTTGTCGAGCAAGGATGCGCCGACATAGATCGGAACGAGGTGGCCGTCCTTGTGGGTTACGGCTTTTTCGTAGGGTTCGCAGCGGCCGTGGAGCGCCAGTTCCTCGACGGCTTGCGCATCCCTGGGGCGGAATTCGTCCGGGGTTATCTTGCGCCAGTCGATTTTCTTTTCCGTCAGGTCCGAGCGGCTGTAGCCGATCATGTCCAGGAAGATGTCGTTGGCTTCGTCGATCAGGCCGTTCATCCGCCAGGAGACGATGCCGATGGTGTTGGAGTCTTTGAGGCTGCGGAAGCGCGACTCGCTGGCGATGAGCTCGCGCTCCGATTTGGCGATCCTGCGGATGATCTGGTGGCTGACGTAAATGGCGATGCCGACGAAAACCCCCAGCATCGCCACGCTCACCGTCCATACGGCGGCCCTGACCCAGCGCGCGCCTTCGCCCAGGGTGGTGGAAAAGCCGTTTTCCAATTGGAGCAGTTCGTCGTTGAGGACTTGCAGCCGGGCCCGCAAGGCGGCGACGCGTTCCGGCCGGCCTCCCGTCGCGACGATTTCCTGTCTGAGTTCCCGTCCCGTCGCAACCAGGCTTTCGATGGCGTGGTCGGCGCTGCGCCAAATGGCGATGGCGTCGCGCATGTAGGAAACGTTCTGGAAGTTGAGGAAAAACCAGATCATCGATCCCACGTCGTTGGGGTCGTTGTTGCCTTGCAGGAAGCCTTGATAGGCGGCGGCTTCGTCGGGCGGGTTTTCGTCCAGCGCCAGCCTGGCTTGCCTGTCGCCCAGGGTGACTTGCACCGAGTTTTGGTGGGCGAGGAAGTCGGATTCCAAGTGGCTGTAGGAATAGCGCTCCAGATAGAGCACCGCGTCCTTTTGCGCCTTGGCCCACAAACCTTCGCCGCGAACGTAGGCGCGCACGCCGTCGAAAATGTTCGCCTGCAAGTAAATCGCGCTTTCCATGAGTATGGAAATCACCACGAACAGCGAAACGATGAAGATGACTTTTCCCCGGCTGGAAAAATCCGGCGTATTGGCGGGGGCGGTTCTTGAGCGGGGTAGGTCCATCTCTGATGGCGGATTGGCGGTAATGAATCGTTGTTGTCGGTCGTTCCAATCGTTGGCCGCGAACGGCGGCTCTGTTTGGGATGGGCGTGGCATGCGAACGAAGATCGCTCCGCACGCGGGAATGCGGAGTCGTCGGCAAGGCCGTTCCGGACGGCTCGGCGCGGGACGCTCAGTGGAATCGTTGCCCGCTGGAATCTTAAACCCTACGGTTGCGGTAGGTAAATACCGGGGCGTTTGCTGGCGGGGGAGGCGGTCGGAGCCGCAGGGGGCGGGGCCGTGACCGGTTTCACGCCGCGCTGGGCGAACCGTGGGGCGGAATTTCCATGAAATTTGTGTCGTTAAGGCAACAGCCGCTCCGGGCTATGTCGCCTTTGCAACGAGTCGGCCGGTTACGTTTCTATGAAAAAACTAGCGAAAAATCATTGGCTTGCGTTGCTATTGTGGATTGGCACCGCCTTTGCAAAAGGACATTCGGACCGTTCCACAATCCACCGAATCCAATCGCACTCTAGGAGGAACCCATGGCCAAATTACGTCAATGCGCCATTTACGGCAAAGGCGGTATCGGCAAGTCTACCACCACGCAAAACCTGGTGGCCGCACTGGCCGAAGCCGGCAAGAAAGTCATGATCGTCGGCTGCGACCCGAAGGCCGACTCCACCCGTTTGATCCTGCACGCCAAGGCGCAGAACTCCATCATGCAAATGGCCGCCGACGCGGGCAGCGTGGAGGACCTGGAGCTGGAAGACGTGCTCAAGGTCGGCTACGGCAACGTCAAATGCGTGGAATCCGGCGGCCCTGAGCCGGGCGTCGGCTGCGCCGGCCGCGGCGTGATCACCGCCATCAACTTCCTGGAAGAAGAAGGCGCCTACGAGGAAGACCTGGACTTCGTGTTCTACGACGTACTGGGCGACGTGGTGTGCGGCGGTTTCGCCATGCCCATCCGCGAAAACAAGGCCCAGGAAATCTACATCGTCTGCTCCGGCGAAATGATGGCCATGTACGCCGCCAACAACATCGCCAAGGGCATCGTGAAGTACGCCAACTCCGGCGGCGTGCGTCTGGCCGGCCTGATCTGCAACTCCCGCCAGTGCGCCCGCGAAGACGAGCTCATCATGGAGCTGGCCCGCCGTTTGGGCACCCAGATGATCCACTTCGTGCCGCGCGACAACGTGGTACAGCGCGCCGAAATCCGCCGCATGACGGTGATCGAGTATGAGCCGGCCGCCAAGCAGGCCGACGAGTACCGCTCCCTGGCCAGCAAGATCATCGACAACAAAAACCTGGTCATCCCGACGCCCATCACCATGGACGAGCTGGAAGACCTGTTGATGGAATTCGGCATCATGGAAGAAGTGGACGAAAGCATCGTCGGCAAGTCGGCGGCCGACGAGGCCGTGGCGGCTTAAAGCCGCGCCTGGACCGGCGGGGCTACGGCTCCGCCGCCGGCAAAGGGACCGGGGTGTGCGGATTGGCTCCCCCGGCCTGAATCCGATTCCATTAGGAGAAACATCATGGCAGCTTTAACCCGCGAGGAAACCGAAGCCCTCATCCAGGAGGTGCTGGAGGTTTATCCCGAAAAAGCCAAGAAAGACCGCGCCAAGCACTTGGCGGTCAACGACCCCTCGGTCGAAAAGTCCAGCAAGTGCATCACTTCCAACCGCAAGTCCTTGCCGGGCGTGATGACCATCCGCGGTTGCGCCTACGCCGGTTCCAAGGGCGTGGTGTGGGGTCCCATCAAGGACATGATCCACATCTCCCACGGCCCGGTGGGCTGCGGCCAGTACTCCCGCGCCGGCCGCCGCAACTATTACATCGGCACCACCGGCGTGAACACCTTCGTCACCATGAACTTCACCTCGGACTTCCAGGAGAAGGACATCGTGTTCGGCGGCGACAAGAAGCTGGCCAAGCTGATCACTGAAGTGGAACAGCTGTTCCCGCTGCACAAAGGCATTTCCGTGCAGTCCGAATGCCCCATCGGCCTCATCGGCGACGACATCGAAGCCGTGTCCAAGAAGGCCGCCAAGGAAATCGAAAAGCCGGTGGTGCCGGTGCGCTGCGAAGGCTTCCGCGGCGTGTCCCAATCCTTGGGCCATCACATCGCCAACGACGCGGTGCGCGACTGGGTGCTGGGCAACCGCGACGGCGACGAGAGCTTCGAAACCACCCCCTATGACGTGGCGGTGATCGGCGACTACAACATCGGCGGCGACGCCTGGGCTTCCCGCACCCTGCTGGAAGAAATGGGCCTGCGCGTGGTGGCGCAGTGGTCCGGCGACGGCACGCTGTCGGAAATCGAGCTGACGCCGAAAGTGAAGCTCAACCTCATCCACTGCTACCGGTCGATGAACTACATCGCCCGCCACATGGAGGAGAAGTATTCGATTCCCTGGATCGAATACAACTTCTTCGGCCCCACCAAGATCGCCGAATCCCTGCGCAAAATCGCTGCGCACTTCGACGACAAGATCAAGGAAGGCGCCGAAAAGGTCATCGCCCGCTACACCGCGGAATACGAAGCGGTCATCGCCAAGTACAAGCCGCGTTTGCAGGGCAAGAAAGTCATGCTCTACATCGGCGGCCTGCGTCCGCGCCACGTGATCGGCGCCTACGAAGACCTGGGTATGGAAGTGGTCGGCACGGGCTACGAATTCGCCCACAACGACGACTATGACCGCACCATCAAGGAAATGGGCAATGCCACGTTGCTCTATGACGACGTGACCGGCTACGAATTCGAAGAGTTCGTGAAAAAGATCCAGCCGGACCTGATCGGCTCGGGCATCAAGGAAAAGTACATCTTCCAGAAGATGGGCGTGCCGTTCCGCCAGATGCACAGCTGGGACTACTCCGGCCCGTACCACGGCTACGACGGCTTCGCCATCTTCGCCCGCGATATGGACATGACCATCAACAATCCGTGCTGGAAGCAGATCAGCGCCCCTTGGAAAAAGGCGGCGACCGAAGCGACCGCGCAGCGGGTGGCGGCGGGAGCGTGATCGCAATGTAGGGTGGGTTTCAAGCAGCCTTAATTATTCCGCTTTGCGGCGGCTGTGGCGCGTTTCAGGATAGCGTTGAGTTGCAAAAGGAGTTTTCCGCGCGCCGTAACCCACCGGCCGGCGCCGAATGGTGGGTTACGGCGCGCGCCAAGGCCATGAGTGAATTGGAGCTTGGCGCCTGGCGCACCTAACCCACCCTACGAGTGACGTGTTCGGCGGTGCCGACACCGAATCAACCCTTGTTGCGTCGTCCACGGATTAGTGGCGCGCAAAGGAGCATTACCATGAGTCAGTCAGTCGAGAACATCAAACCCAGCTATCCGCTGTTCCGCGACCAGGAATACAAAGACAACCTGGCGGAGAAGCGGGCGCTGTACGAAGAGCGTCATCCGGACGAGAAAATCGAAGAAGTGTTCCAGTGGACCACTTCCAAGGAATACCAGGAGCTCAACTTCCAGCGCGAAGCGCTCACCGTCAACCCGGCCAAGGCCTGCCAACCCCTGGGCGCCGTGCTGTGCTCCTTGGGCTTCGAGAAGACCTTGCCCTATGTGCACGGTTCGCAAGGCTGCGTGGCCTATTTCCGCACCTACTTCAACCGCCACTTCAAGGAGCCCGTCTCCTGCGTGTCCGACTCCATGACGGAAGACGCGGCGGTGTTCGGCGGCCAGAAGAACATGTTCGACGGGCTGGCCAACGCCAAGGCCATGTACAAGCCGGACATGATCGCGGTGTCCACCACCTGCATGGCGGAAGTGATCGGCGACGACCTCAACGCCTTCATCAACAACTCGAAGAAGGAAGGGCACATCCCCGACGACTACCCGGTGCCCTTCGCTCACACGCCCAGCTTCGTCGGCAGCCATACCACCGGCTGGGACAATATGTTCGAAGGCATCGCCCGCTACTTCACCCTCAACCACATGGAGGACAAGGCGCCGGGCAAGAACGGCAAGCTCAACCTGGTGCCGGGCTTCGAGACCTATCTGGGCAACTACCGCGTCATGCACCGCATGCTCAACGAAATGGGCGTGGAACATACCCTGCTGAGCGACCCTACGGAAGTGCTGGACACCCCGGCCGACGGCCAGTTCCGCATGTATGCCGGCGGCACGACCATGGACGAGATCAAGGACGCGCCCAACGCCATCACCACGGTGTTGTTGCAGCCCTGGCATTTGGAGAAGACTAAGAAGTTCGTGGAAGGCACTTGGAATCACGACATTCCCAAGCTCAACATCCCCATGGGCCTGGAATGGACCGACGAATTCCTGATGAAGGTATCGGAACTGACCGGCAAGCCGATTCCCGCTTCCCTGGAAGTGGAGCGCGGCCGCTTGGTTGACGCCATGACCGACTCCCACGCCTGGCTGCACGGCAAGAAATTCGCCCTGTGGGGCGATCCGGACTTCGTTATGGGCATGGTCAAGTTCCTGCTGGAACTGGGCGCGGAGCCGACCCACATCCTTTGCCACAACGCCAACAAGCGTTGGAAGAAGGCGGTGGAGAAGATCCTGGAAGAATCGCCCTACGGCGTGAACGGCAAGGTGTACTTGGGCAACGACCTGTGGCACATGCGCTCCCTGGTGTTCACCGACAAGCCGGATTTCATGATCGGCAACAGCTACGGCAAGTTCATCCAGCGCGACACGCTGTACAAGGGCGCAGAGTTCGAGGTGCCGCTGATCCGCATCGGCTTCCCGATCTTCGACCGCCACCACCTGCATCGCATGACCACCCTGGGCTACGAGGGCGCGTTCTACATCCTCACCACCCTGGTCAACGCCGTGCTGGAACGCCTGGACGACGAAACCCGCGGCATGGGCACCACGGACTACAACTACGACCTCGTGAGGTAGTTCCATCCTCGTCCCCTCTCCCCCAGGGAGAGGGATAGGGTGAGGGGTGTTAAGCGGCCTTTTCCTTATGGCTAGAAACGCTTTGTTTAGCCACGGCTGTTTGATCTCCCTCGCCCCAACCGGCTACGCCCCCCTCGCTTCGCTCTCCCCACAGGGAGAGGGACTTTTCGGAAGGAGAACCTCATGCCCGAAGTCATGATTCGCAAAGACGCCAGCGACAAGCTGATCTTCTACATCCCGAAGAAGGATTTGGAAGAAACCATCGAATCGCTGGAATTCGACAGCGCCGACCAGTGGGGCGGCAACGTCACCTTGGGCGACGGCCAACGGTTCTTCATCGAGCCCCTGCCGGCACCGCCCAAATTGCCCATTACCCTGCGCGCCAAGCGCGCCGCTACGGAGGATTGAACCATGGCCATGTATATCGTTGCCGAAGAATGCATTTCCTGCGGCGATTGCGAACCGGTCTGCCCGACTTCGTCCATCACCGAAGGCAAGGTGACTTTCAAAATCGACAAGGCCTCTTGCACGGAGTGCGAGGGCGTCTACAAGAAGCCCAAGTGCGTGGAAGTCTGCCCTGTGGACGGCTGCATCCTGCATTTGGCGGCTTGAGCCGTTTTTCCGAACCCCACTCCCGCTGGCGGGAGTGGGGTAGGGGATAGGGTGGCTTACCGGAACCGGATACAGCCGCCGTCTGTCCCAACGCAAATTTCGGAGGTGTCCCATGTCCGCCCAAGAACCCCTGTCCCGCGATCTGGCCCTGCGCATCGGCTTGGCCGCGCGGGTATTGCCCGACGTGAATCCCCGGCAGTTGCTGGATTTGCTCATCGAAAAACTGGGCGCGCCCCTCACGGCGGAAAAGCTGGCCCAGGTGACCGTCACCCAGCTAAAAACCGGCTTCGCCAGCCCCGACGGCGAAGAAGACACCGAACACGTGGAAACCATCGCCATCCCCCAATACAAGGAAGCGGTACGCATCCTGTGGGGCGAAGCCGACGATGCCGATTTGCCGCCGATCCAGGCCTATGCCGAGGGCGAGATGCCCGGTTCGGTGCGCGTGGCGGTGGCGTCCAACGTCGGCGAGGAAGCCGACGGCCATTTCGGCTCCTGTCTGCGCTTCCTGGTGTACCAAGTCAGCCGCGACGAAAGCCGCTTGATCGACCTGCGCTCCACGGTGGGCGCCGACCAATCCGACGACCGCAACGCCTATCGCGCCAACCTGATCAAGGACTGCCAGGTGCTGTACGTGGTGTCGGTGGGCGGGCCGGCCGCCGCCAAGGTGGTCAAGGCCGGCATTTATCCCATCAAGCTCAACCAGGAAGAGCCGGCGCCCCAGGTCATCGCCAAGCTGCAAACGGTGCTGGCCGGCTCGCCGCCGCCCTGGCTGGCGAAAATCATGGGCGCGACGCCCGAGCAGCGGGTGCGCTTCGCCGCGGAGGCCGAGGAGGACGCCGCATGATCGCCGACGAATTGCTGCGGTCCGTGGCCGATCGGGTGGAAAGCGCCGGCCCCGGCGAAGCGGTGCTGGCCGAACTGCGCGGCACATACCCCGGCGTGCATTTCTCCTATTGCATGGACGACGACGTGGGCGGCGTCGAGCCGGTTTTACGGAAGCAGTCGTTCAATCTATATCTGGTCGACGGCCGGGATCACTGCCTGAAGCTGACCGGCGATGCCGCAGCGGCCACCGGTTTGCTGGTGGCCGAGTTGGTCGACGAGGCGTGAGGACGGCGGCCATGACCATGACTGCAACCATATTAGACGGCCAGCAAGTCGCTCGCCTTTGTCGGGAAACGGCGCCCGGTGCCGACGACAGCCTGTTGATCGAGCGATTGCAGCAGGCGCAACCGGACAGTCCGGTGCAATTGGCGCGGGTTGGCCATGAATGGTACCGCCTTGGCGGTGTCATCGACCGGGACGGCAAGCGGCTGGCCCACGATTTGATGGAGTGGTCGGAGCGCGCGTTTTTGGAATGCGGCCAGAATCTGCAAACCCTGGTGCGCCATTGCCGGGAACAGCGCCTGGTGGCCACCCTGCAACGGGGGATGACTTTGTATATCACGGTGCGTACCGGCGATCGCGCCCAGGACTTCGTGCAAATCGAGGTCGATCGCACCCAAGAGCTGGCCGACCGGTATGTGGTGGATCCGCAGGAGGCGCCCGGCGATTTGGAAGAATTGGTGGATCCCTTGGAGCCGGCTCGGGTCACACCCTATGCGGTGGCGCCGCCCCGTTACACCTACCGGCGCAAGACCGATGTGGCGCTGTTTCTTGCCGAGCTGGCGGTGCACCGAGCCGACCCCCATCCGGTCCAGCGTTTCATCGACGACTGGAACCGCTCCAGCGCAGGCCAGAGCGGCACGGCGTTTTGCCGGCAATGGACTTTGCGTCTTTCCCAACTCGTCGGCCGCCATAACGAACGCATCATGAACGTGGAAGTGGTGGCGACCAGCGAGACCGGGCCGGCCCATCTCAACGACGTGGCGCCGGTCAGGGGCAAGGCGCTAGCCAGTTTGCTGAGCCGCTTCGACGCCGACGCGGGGTATCCGTTCGCCTGGTTCTTCCACATGCTGAAAGGCTGCGGCGTGTCTCCCCACATCGGCGACGCGGTCGTGCGCGACCTCGGTCGCGATTATGCCTATCTGCCGGCCAAAGATGCCCAGGTGCTCACGGATTGGGCGTCGGCTCCCTACTTCGCTTGATCGAAGGGCCCGTGCGGACGTGCTTAGGAATGCCGGCCGGGCGGCCGTTAGCCGCCGTGCCGGCTAAGGGGTAGGCGCTTTGCTTGACCCCTTCGTCTTTATCGGGAGAGCAAATCGCAAGACGGGCTCCCCCGCGTTTTCCCCGTATGCCTGGGAACGCCCCATGGGCGCGATTCACTGATGCTCTTTTTCCGCCAGTTTCGTGTCCCAATTGAACAGTTCCGGCACGGTTCTCACCATGGACCAATGGCTGAGGCCGGCGCGCCAGACCAAGTCCACCGGGCGTAATTCACCTTTCTGGATGAATTCCATAACGTTCAAGGCGCTAAGCGGCCCGTGCTTTTTTCCGTTCTTCATGCAATACCACAACAACTCCTCCTTGTTGTCGGACGCGGCCTCCGAGGCGTCGCCATTTGTTTGGGAAGGCTCGGCGTTGGCGGCTGCAGCGGCGGCGAGTTCGCCCAAGCCCTTGAAGCGTCTGTCGGTTTCAGCCACCCAGCGGCCGAGGGCTTTGGATATCTCCTCCGGTTCTATAGCCATATAAGTGGCCTTGTTGCGATGGACATCCTGCAACACTTGCAACAGCTGATATTTGGCCTCTTCAATGGCGCCGATCGTTTTTTGGGAGAGTTTCAGGCGCACCATGGCGTCGGCGTCGTGAGGCGCCAGCTTGTCGGCGGACAATTCCGATTCGTTGACGATCCGCTCCACGGCGGAAAGGCCGTTGGCGACTTTTTCCAGCGCGCGGTGGGCGCGCGATGGGGGATCGATGCTTTGCCAGCGCGCCAAAGCATCGTTGACCACATCGATCAGCCCGTAGATCGCGGCGTTGTCCGATGCCTGCACGGCATCGTCGCTGCCGATGCCGGCAAGCACTTTAGCCATCGTGTCGAGCACGGCCGGATCGAGCTTGCCGATATTGGCGTTCAGCACCGTCGTTAAATGGTATTGGGATTTGTGCTGCGCAACGCTTGCGATCAATTCGGCGGAGGCTGCGACTCTTCCCAATTCGCCCAGTTTTTTGTCGGTCAGGCCCTGCGGATAGCCGCTTCCGTCGATGCGCTCATGATGTTGGCGTACGGCGGCTAAAACATGCGGCGACAAGCCCTGCACATCCTTGAGTATCGTGTAGCTCAGCGTGGGATGGGTATAAATTTGGCGCCAATCGGACCAACTTAGCTTGCCTTCCCGGTCCAACAGATGGGGGGACAGGAACATCGAGCCGATGTCGTGGAACAAGCCCACGTACATCAGGTTTACCAGCTCGGAAAACGGCATGCGATGCAACGTGCCGATGTATGTGCAGATCAACGTCACTTCCAAGCTGTGCGTGTAGAGCTCCGGAAGCCGTTTCGACATTATCGTGAGGAGGTTGAGCAGCGGCAGCGGTAGCGTTACCCGGTTGAGGCACTCCAGCGCTACCTGCTGTCCCTGCGGCGTGCGCTCGAAAAGACGCGCGCCGGGGGATTGGTCCATGGCCTTTTGCATGTGCAGCCGTATGGCGGCCATCGTCAACGGTTCCATAAAGCGGATGCAGGCGTAAATCGGCTTTTTGAGCTGAGCTTGCGACAGTTTCTGTAGTTTTTGCGGTTCGAGCAGCTCGTTGCGATCCAGCAGTTTTTTCCCGTTACTGTCCTGAATTTCCTCGACGGTGTGGATGCTGTCCTTCTGGGAAACCGCTTTTAGATGCGCTAAGAAAAAATTTTGATTCGTTAAGTCCATGCTGAAAACTCCTCCTGTCTCACGCTTACTTTCTTCGTCGGAACATAATCTAATTCGGCGGGGCGGGCATCCGCCGCCCAAGCCAGGGGGGGACGCCGTTAGCTATCAATAATCGCGCCAAGCAGCGCTCCATGCAAGAGTATTCAATAAAATCAGCATGTTACGAGCTGTGGCGTGGCGGCGAAAAGCTTTGTGGAAAGCCGGTTCGGGGTCCGACCCTCCCGAAACGGCTTCAAAACACGACGCAAAATGGGAATGATACCGCCTCCGCGCGCGGCAAGGGGCAGCGCCGGCACGCCCGGACGAAGCGCTCGGCCGCTCTTATTTGTATTTCTTGGCGAAACCGACCATCAAATCGACCACAGCCATTTTGTTGTTAATGGCGATTTGCTTGTCGAGTTTTCCGTTGAAAATGTCGATAAATCCGGGGAGTTCGTCCGGCGAGCAAGTGTCGAGATTTCTAAAGCCCATGCTCCAATCCGGAAAGTCCCTGCGGATGATTTCATGTTCAAACAGCTTTACGTTGCCGGTGTTTCTCTCGTCGCGGCAGATCGCATCGTATATTTCATGCACGTCCTTGCTATCCCCCTCAAGCACTTGCATATACGTGGCGTTATTATATAGAAGCATTCCGGTAATATTTTGACGTCGATTCCTTTCCCTGGATTGCTCGAGAAGCTTGATGAGGTCGGTTTCGCTCGGCCAGCTCGTGGCGGAGCTGATGTAGAGAAGATGAATCATGGGTAACGCCCCCTGAATAGAAGTGTGAACATGCTGGATTAGCCGAACATGGCGTTTTTCCGCGGTGCTTGATCGTCCGAGGGGGTTCCGCAACCCTTCGTACTGGGTACGGCGCGTCTTGTGGTTGAGTTTTCCGGAGATCCGTCTCGCCGTCGCCGTTCAAGAGGGTAAGACATGGCCGTTCGGCCAAAGTTGGGCGCGTTAGCCAAAAAAAAGGCTTAGCCGAAGCTAAGCCTTTGATTGTATGGGGTGAGCGACGGGGCTTGAACCCGCGACAACCGGAATCACAATCCGGTACTCTACCAACTGAGCTACGCCCACCATTGAAACTGAAACCGCCGCGAAGCGGAATAACTGCTAGAAATCTTGCCATTAATGGCGCGCTTGGCAGGGCTCGAACCTGCGACCCTCGGCTTAGAAGGCCGATGCTCTATCCGGCTGAGCTACAAGCGCATCTTGGTCGGGGTAGAGGGATTCGAACCCCCGACATCCTGGTCCCAAACCAGGCGCGCTACCAGACTGCGCTACACCCCGATCGATTAACCGCTCCGCCGCGAGATGATCTTCGAAGCAGCGGAATTCTAGCCGGATTTTTCTATAAGGTCAACGCGGCGGCGTTAAAGCTTGCTTTTTACCAGGGCATAGATTTCTGCGGTGGCGTCTTCGTTGACGGTCAGGATCGCTTCCAGTTCCGCCACGCGCTGTTCCACGAAATCCTTGTCCCGGATGGTTCCGGTGTTGATATAAACGTTGAGCGCGGCGGATTTGAGCGCGGCGTATGCGGCCATGACGGCCACGCCGGCGTCGGTAACGACGTTGCGGTTGCCTTGTTCCGCCGCGATGCGGCTGAGGGCGATGGCTTCGGCGCACGCGCGGGCGCATTCCATGGGCACGTCGGTGGCTTGCTTGAGGGCGGCCTGGATGGCGGCGCTGCGGGCCGCCTTCTGTTCGTCGCTGTCCTTGGGCAGGCCGTAGGCGGCCATGACTTTGTCGAATACCTCCACATCGGCCCGTACCATGTCGGCGAGCTTGGCCCGCAGGGCTTCCGTCCGCTGCAGCAGGGCGCGCATGTCGGCGTCCACCGCTTCGTAGCCTTTTTTGCCGATGGTGAGGTTGCACACCATGCTCACCAAGGCGGCGCCCATGGCGCCCATCACCGCTGCCGCGCTGCCGCCGCCGGGCGTGGAGGACTTGCTGGCCAGTTCGTCCAAAAAGGTTTGGACCGGCTTGTCTTTGATCATCCGATTACCTCTCGAGCCAGTGTGTGAAAGATGCGGTAAAACCGGCCATTGTAAAGCATTGAAAGGGGACGGCCCAAGGCCGCGCCGTTTGGCGGGCGTGGCGGCGGTTGCCGCTCCATGGCCGTTAGGCTACTTTATAGCGTTTTTCGTCCCGCGTTTGCGCGGGCTTCCCTTTTACCGCAACTCGGCTTAGCGCGCCTTTCCATGAAGAAACTTCTGTTCCAGCTCGACACCGATTCGTTCGCTTCCGTCTTCGATACCGTGGTGGCCTACGACGGGGGGGCCGATCACGTCATCGGCCATGCCAATGTGACCCCGGAAAACGTTACTCCATTGGTGGAGGGCGCTATTTTTACCCGGCCGCCCAAGGAGAAAAAGAATACCGCCCTGTTTGTCGGCGGCAGCGACTTGGCGGCGGGGCAGGCCCTGTTCCAGGCGGTGCGCAAGCAATTTTTCGCCGATTTTCGCGTATCCGTGATGCTGGACAGTAACGGCAGCAACACCACCGCGGCGGCGGGGGTGGCCAAGCTGGCCGCCAGCGGCGCCATCGCGGGCAAGAAGGCCGTGGTGTTGGCCGGTACCGGGCCTGTGGGGCAACGTGCGGCGGTGATGTTGGCCAAGGAAGGGGCGCGGGTGGCTGTCACCTCCCGGCAAATGGCTCGCGCCGTGAAAGCTTGCGAGGACATGCGGGTCCGGTTCGGCGTGACGCTGACGCCGCTGGAAGCGGTCGACAACGAAGCGCGCGCCGCCGCCATCGCCGACGCCCAGATCGTTTTCGCCTGCGGCGCCGCCGGCGTGTTGTTGCTGGAAGAGCAGCATTGGAAAGATAACCCCCATCTGGAGATGCTGGCCGACGCCAACGCGACGCCGCCCTTGGGGATCGCCGGCATGGAGATGTTCGATCGGGGCGCCGAACGTCACGGCAAAATCTGTTGGGGCGCTATCGGCTTCGGCACCCTGAAACTGGCGGTGCACCGGGCTTGCATCGGCAAATTGTTCGAATCCAACGACCAAGTGTTCGACGCCGAGGAAATTTTCGCCTTGGCCAAGAGCATGGCTTAAACCTAACCTCTCCACGGCTTGCCGACGTTCGCCGCGGCAAGTCCGTTCCGCTTTTCCGCCAACGTTGCCGCCAGGCTCGGCTCGTCTATCCGTTTTGCGTCTTTGGGACGTGCGGGCATAAAAAAGCCGGCTTGGAAGCCGGCTTGATGGAGGAGAGGGCGGTTACTGCGCTGCCTTCAGGTGCGTGACCGCGTCCTTGGCGTGGCCTGTGGCGACGTCCGCATGACCCATTTTCCCGTGTTCGATAGCGGCTTTCAGGTGGGTGATGCCTTGTTCCAGGTGCGGATTGGCTTTTTCCTTTTGGCCGGCTTCGGCGTGTTTCAGCGCTTCTTCCGCGTGTTGGGTCAGCACGTCGGCGTGCTTGGCTTCGCCGTGGGTGACCGCCGCGTTGGCGTGTTCCAGCGCCTGGGCGGCGTGGCTGGCTTCGGCCGCTTGGGCGGCGCCGTAGGCGCCGAATAACAGGCTGGCTGCGAGAGCAATGACTTTCACTTGCATAACAATCTCCTTGCCTTTTCGTTGATTGCGGCATCCGTCTGCCCATCGGCCTAGGAGTGCCGCGCTTCTGAGTATTGCAGACCAAAGGGGGTTGTCAAGGCGAGGCGGCGCGGCCGGCAAATGGTTGCCAGGGGCGGCGGTAAGTATTGCCGGTTTTGCGGGGCGCCCAGCGTCATCGGGCCGGTTTTGAGGGAGGGCTCTTCCTGGATATTGCCGCGTTGTAGCGCCTGTTGGCGGGTTTTCGGAATATTGGCCCGAGTCTTGCTCCTGTCATGTCAGGCTGCGGTTGCAGCGTGAATCAGGCGGCAATGAAGAGCATGTCGGCCGAATCTTCGGTTTAAATTAGGAGTTAAGACCATGTCCGTAATCAACACCAACATGATGTCCTTGAATACTCGCCGCAACCTGGAGAAATCCGAGGCGAGTCTGTCCACGACAATGGAACGGCTGTCTTCCGGTTTGCGGGTCAACAGCGCTAAGGACGATGCTGCCGGCTTGGCCATCGCTTCCCGCCTGTCGTCGCAGATTAACGGTATGAACGTCGCCATGCGCAACGCCAACGACGGCATCTCCATGGCGCAGACGGCGGAAGGCGCCATGAGCAACCTCGGCGATATGCTGCAACGCATGCGCGATCTGGGCATCCAGTCCATGAACGGCAGCAACGCCTCCGGCGACCGCAACAACCTGAACACCGAATTTAAGCAGCTGGCGTCGGAACTGCAGCGCGTCATCAATTCCACCACCTTCAACGGCAACGCCATCCTCAACGGCAAGGCGTACAGCACGACTTCCGTGGTGGTGTTCCAGGTGGGCGCCGACGCCTTGGCCAACAACAAGATTTCCATTCGCATGAGCAACCTGTCGGCTGGCGCGATGAAATCGGTATTCTCCGGCGGCACCATCTCCCGCGTTTCCGCCGCCAGCGGTTACGTCAAGGCCATCGACAACGCCATTACCCAGGTAACCACGCTGCGGGCCAAATTGGGTGCCGTACAGAACCGCTTGACCAACACGATCAACGGCTTGCGCATCACGACGGAAAACCAGTCGGCCGCGCGCTCCCGCATCATGGACGCGGATTTCGCGGCGGAAACGTCGAACTTGAGCCGCTCGCAGATCCTGCAGCAGGCCGGTACGGCGATGCTGTCCCAGGCGAACTCGGCGCCGCAGCAGGTACTCAAGCTGTTGCAGTAAACCTGGATCGGCGGTCGCGGCACTCGACCGCATCCACGGTTGCGATAAAAAAACGCCGGCACTGCCGGCGTTTTTTATTGCTTCGACGGCGGTGTTTTAGCGAAAAGGCTTGCGGCGTTGCGACGCGCGTTTCTTCAAGGACGGCGGCTGTTTCCGGTCAACGGTTGGCCGGACACCGCCGCCGGGGCGCGCAAGCGAGTGTGTCTGCGCGAGGTTTGCCTTGGCGTGGAAGGCTATCGGCGGGAACATCGCACGACTTTGGCCGGCGAGTATGCCCAGGACGGTTTCGCGCTGCCGCCTGCGCGAGGCTAGAGGGTGGAGCGAAGGGGCTGGGGGCGCTCAATCGAAGCCTTGCGACCGCCCGCTTTGCAGCGGTTGGAGCCGTCTTCGGCAGGCAATAAAAAACGCCGGCGATGCCGGCGTTTTACGGGGTGGTAGGTTTACTGGCGGCTTGCGGGAAGCCTGCGCCATTCCGCTCAGCGGCCGCTTTCCAGCGCGGCGATGCGTTTTTCCAGGGGCGGGTGGCTCATGAACAGCTCCATCCAGCCGTTGGCACCGCCACGGATGCCGAAGGCGGCGAATTCCGTCGGCATTTCCGCCGGCTCGTGGGCCTTTTGCAGGGCGCGCAAAGCGGAAATCATTTTTGCGCGGCCGGCCAGGTTGGCGCCGCCGGCGTCGGCGCGGAATTCGCGCCAGCGGGAGAACCACATGACGATCATGCTGGCGAGAATGCCCAAGACGATCTGCGCCACCATTTGCGTGATGTAGTAGGCCGGGCCGAAGCCGCTGGATTCCTCGTTGTCGGAACGGAACAGGGTGCGGTCCACCACATAGCCGGCCACGGTGGCGAGGAAGTAGACGAAGGTGTTCACCACGCCCTGGATCAAGGTCATGGTCACCATGTCGCCGTTGGCCACGTGGGAAATTTCATGGCCCAGCACGGCTTCCACCTCGGACTGGCTCATGTTGTGCAGCAAGCCGGTGCTCACCGCCACCAGGGCGTTGTCGCGGCTGGCGCCGGTGGCGAAGGCGTTGGGTTCGTGGGCGTCGAACATGCCCACTTCCGGCATGCCGATGCCGGCCTGCTTGGACAGGCGCTGTACCGTTTCCACCAGCCATGCTTCGGTGGCGTTGCTCGGCCTTTCGATGACGTAGACGCCCATGGAGCGCTTGGCCATCCATTTGGAAATGAACAGGGAAATGAACGATCCGGTCATGCCCATGAAGGCCGACACGATAAGCAAATGGGTCAGGTTGAGGGGGACGCCTTTTTGCTGCAGTAGCGCGCCCAATCCCAGCAAATGGAACAGGATGCTGACGACCGCCATGATGGCGATGTTGGTCAAGAGAAATAACAGTATGCGCATGGAACGTTTTTCCTTCCGGGTTGCGGGTGCACTAGTATATGGGGCTTCCCCGCCTGGAAATCAAGTTGAGCGGTCTCGGCGGCCGAGCATCCGCCAGGGCGGCGGTGGGATAAATACCGTAACCGGCTGAGGAGTGAATATGGGTAGGACGATACAGGCCATGGCGATGCTTCTGGCTTTTGCTTGGATAGCGCCGGCCACGGCCGCGCACTTGGACGGCGAGGTGATCGTCGGCGGAGACGCCGCCGTGGAGCGGGCCGTTTTACCCAAAGGCTTCCGGCTTTCCCTTTACACCGGCCAAACCCCCGAGGCCCGCTCCTTGGCTTTGGGGGACGACGGCACTGTTTACGTGGGCAGCCGGGAACTCGGCAAGGTGTACGCCGTGCGCGACACCGACGGCGACGGCCGCGGCGATCAAGTGACCGTTATCGCCTCCGGCCTCAATTTGCCCAACGGCGTGGCTTTTTACCAGGGGGCGCTGTATGTGGCCGAGGTGCACCGCATTATCCGTTTCGACCGCATCGCTTCCCGGTTGGACCATCCCCCGAGGCCGGCGGTGGTGTACGACGGCCTGCCGCGCGATGCGCTGCACGGCTCCCGCTATCTGCGGGTGGGGCCGGACGGCAAGCTGTATCTGGGCATCGGCGTGCCGTGTAACGTTTGCCAGCCGGCGCGGGAGATTTACGGCACCCTGGCCCGATTGAACCGTGACGGCAGCCGTTTTGAAATCGTTGCCCGCGGCATACGCAATACGGTGGGATTCGACTGGCAGCCGGGTACCGGCCAGTTGTATTTCACCGACAACGGCCGCGACTTGCTGGGCGACGATTCGCCGCCGGAGGAGTTGAACCGTTTGGATCGGCCCGGCTTGCACTTCGGTTTCCCCCATTGCCATGGCGGCGATGTGGCCGATCCTCAGTTCGGCAAGGAGCAGGCTTGCGACGGGTTCGCCGCGCCGGTGTGGCGTTTTCCCGCCCACGTGGCGCCCCTGGGGATGCGCTTTTACACCGGCAAGCAGTTTCCGGCGGAGTATCGCGAGCAGTTGTTCGTCGCTCAGCACGGTTCGTGGAACCGCAGTACGCCCTTGGGCTACCGGGTCGTGCTGGTGCGTTTCGAGAAAAACCAGCCGGTGGCCGACCAAGTGTTTATCGACGGTTGGTTGACCCCCAACGGAAAAGTCCTGGCGCGGCCGGTGGATATCCTGCAAATGCCGGACGGTTCGCTGCTGGTGTCCGACGAAATGAACGGCGCCCTTTACCGGATCAGCTACGCCGATTAAACGGCGCGTTCAGCGCTCGCGCTGCCGCAGCAGCCAGCGCCGTTTTTCCAGGATGGCGTCGGTTTCCTGGTCCAATGCCGCCAGGGCTTCGTCCTGGGTCATTTTGCCGCGCGCCGCTTGTTCGGCGTAGTAGGCGATCTTGCTGGCGATGCGTTCCCACTCCGGCACTTGCGGCGCGGCGCGCATATGCGGCAGCTGCCGGCGGAAAGCCTCCAGGGTAGGGTCGGTGGCCAGGGCCGGGTCGGCCCAGCTGTCGCGGCGCGGCGGCAGGTCGCCGGTCAATTGGTAAAAGCGGATTTGCTGTTGCGGCTGGGACAGGTATTCCAGCACGGCCCAGGCGGCATCGGGGTGTTGGGCTTGGCGACTGATCGCCAGGCTGGCGCCGCCGGCCAGGGACAAGCCCGGCTCGTCGCCTTCCCGCGCCGGCAGGGGAGCGGTCGCCCAGCGCGATTGCATGGCCGGCGGCAGGCGGCGGCGCAGTTCTCCCACGTTCCACGGGCCGCTGACGAAGGCGGCGAAATAACCGCGGGCGAATTCCTGATGGGTGTTGGAGATTTGGCTGCTGCTTTGCGCCGGAGCCAAGTGTCGTTGATAAAGCGACACGTAGAAACCGAAGGCGCGGCGGAAGGCGTCGCTGCGGAAGTTGCCGTAACGGCCGCCGTCGCGCAGCAATTCGGCGTTTTCCTGCCAAGCCAGGGCCGTCGGCAGTTCCCATTCGTTCATGGGCAGCAACAAGGCGTACTCGGCGCGTTTGCCTGCCTGGACTTTGCCCAGGGCTTTCAGCCATTGCTGCCAAGTGGCCGGCACCTGGCCGACGCCGGCTTTTTCCAATAGGTCCGTGCGGTAGAACAACACGCGGGTGTCCACGTACCAGGGCAGGCCGTACAGCTCCCCATCCAGGCGATTGGCGTCCAGGGCGGCCGGATAGTAATCGTCCGGCGGTAGGGACGAGGCCGCCAGCCGCCGGTCCAAGGGCTGCAGCGCGCCGATGGCGACGAATTCCGCCAGCCAGGTGCCGCCCAGTTGCACCACGTCGGGCATATTGCCGCCGGCATAGGCGGTGAGCAGCTTTTCGTGGGCGGCGCTCCAGGGGATCTGCTGGACTTTGACTTTGATGCCGGGATGGGCCGACTCGAATTCCGGCAGCAATTGCTGCACCACCTCGCCTTCCCGGCCCATGGCCCACAACACGACGGTTTCCACGTCGGAGGCGGTGCCGCCGCAGCCGGTCAGGGCCAGTGCGGCCAGTAGAGGAATCGGCCGGAGCCAATGGAAAAGTAGCATGGGGCTGGCGGAATTAAGGGAAAGAAGCGGCCGGTCAATCATATAATGTTACGCCGGCTTAGCCCACGAAATGAATCGTCGGTTTGCGTCCCGCGCCGCGCCGGTTGCCGAATGGGGTTGACGCAGGGGCGCTCGCCTCGCTTTTGGCGTCGCCGTTTCGGGCAAGCCCCGCACCGTCGCTAGGCGCGTATTGAATTTGCTGCACTATTAAGAGGTTATATGTCGAATAGGTTTGGGCGTCCGGGTAAATTTTCCGCGATGTTGACGGTGGGTCTATTGGCGCTGGCTACTCATCCCGCGGTGGTCGTGGCGGATCACATGGGGCCTCCGCCGCGCCCGATCAAGGACAATTGGCAGTTGGAAGTGGGCGGCAAGGACCTTCAGGCTAGGCTCAAGGAACGACTGGTGGGTTGGCCCACCACGGCGCTGGTCAAGGGTTCCGAGTTGCCCAAGGACGGCCAGGCTTTCTTGCAGCGGGTGGCGGCGGATACGTGGCGCGGCTTGGCGGCCTTGACCGACAAGGAGAACGGCTTGCCGCTGGACACGGTGAATTTCAGCGACGCCAGCGTCGACCCCTCCCGGTCCCTGGTGGGCGATTACACCAGCCCCACCAATATCGGCATGCGTTTCGTTTCCCTGGGCGCCGCCATGGACCTGAAATTGATCGACCGGCGCCAGGCCTTGGCCGCGGCGGAAAAAATCGTTTCCACCCTGGAGCGCCTGGAACGCCACGAAGGCTTTTTCTACAACTATTACGACACCACCACCCTGGAGCGTAGCAGCCATTTCGTGTCCTTCGTGGATTCGGCCTGGCTCACCGCCGGCCTGATGGCGGCGCGGCAGACTTTTCCCGAATTGGCGCAGCGTTGCAGCCAGTTGATCGACCAGGGCAATTACCGCTTCTTCTACGACGAGAACCTGCGCCACATGCGCCAGGGCTATGAGGCGGACCACAAGCATCTCACCGACCAACACTACGGGGTGATGTTCACCGAAGCGCGGTTGGGCAGCCTGCTGGCCATCGGCAAGGGGGACGTGCCGGCCGAACACTGGTTCGCCATGCACCGCACCCTGCCGGAAGACCACACCTGGCAGGCGCAGACGCCTATCGGCCGCCATCCCAAGAATTTCGACGGCTTGGAAACCCGCGGCGGCCGCTACCGCTACAAGGATTGGGAGTTCGTGCCCTCTTGGGGCGGCAGCATGTTCGAGGCGTTGATGCCGCGCTTGGTGGTGGACGAAGGCAAGCTGGCGCCCAACAGCCTGGGCCGCAACGGCGCGATCCACACCGAGATCCAGCGCCGCTACGCCCTGGAGGAGCTGAAATACCCGGTGTGGGGCATGTCTCCCTCCGCTACGCCGGGCGGTCCGTACCACGAATACGGCGCCAAGATGTTGGGCGTGTCCGGCTACCAGCCCGGCGTGGTGACGCCCCACGCGGCGGCCCTGGCCCTGCTCACCGAGCCCAAGCAAGCCACCGCCAACCTCATGGAACTGGCGCGGCGCTACCCGGTTTACGGCGAATACGGCTTTTACGACGCCGTCGATCCCAACACCGGCAAAGTGGCCTACCAGCAGCTCACCTTGGACCAGAGCATGATGTTCCTCGCCATCGCCAACCATTTGAGCGGCGGCAAGGTGCACAAGCGCTTTACTTCCGACCCGATCATGCAGAAGGTGCTGCCGCTGATCCGCAAGGAAAACTTCTTCGATTAAGGCTGGCGATGCCGGCGTCCTGTCTCGCGGTGCGGCTTCGGCCGCGCCGCCCGGCGCTCGACGCAACCTAGAACGGTGTAACTGACATGTCCGACGTAGTGTTTAGCGGAGTGGACAAGGTTTACGGCGACGTGCGCGCCTTGAACCAATTGGATTTGACCATCGAGGAAGGCGAGTTGCTGGTGTGCGTCGGCTCGTCCGGCTGCGGCAAATCCACCTTGCTGCGTTTGATCGCCGGCCTGGAACAGCCCAGCGCCGGCGACATCGCCATCGGCGGCCAATCGGTGAACGGCGTGCCGCCGCAGCAGCGCAACGTGGCCATGGTGTTTCAGGATTACGCGCTCTATCCCCACATGACCGTGCGGGAGAACCTGGAGTTCCCGCTGAAGATGCACGGCCTGGACCGGCCGGAAATCGACCGGCGGGTGCAGCGGGCGGCGGAGCAGGTGCACATGGAGGAACTGCTGGAGCGGCTGCCCAAGCAGCTTTCCGGCGGCCAGCGCCAGCGCGCCGCCATGGGGCGGGCCTTGGTGCGCAAGCCGGCGGTGTTCCTGTTGGACGAGCCGCTCTCCAACCTGGACGCCAAGCTGCGCGTCAACGTGCGGGCGGAAATCGCCGAGCTGCAAGCCGAGCTGGGCACCACCATGGCCTACGTGACCCACGACCAAGTGGAGGCCATGACGCTGGGGCGGCGTGTGGCCGTGTTCCATCAGGGGCGGCTGGAGCAGGTGGCGGACCCGCAAACCCTGTATCGCAAGCCGGCCAATGTGTTCGTCGCCGGCTTCATCGGCAACCCGCCTATGAACCTCCTGCCGGCGCAGCCGTCCGGCGAAGGCGAGTTCCTGGTGGGAGAGCAGCGCGTGCGCTGCGGCGGCTCGCCGGAATTGCTGCGGCGCACCGCCACGCTCGGCGTCCGGCCGGAGCAGCTGTGTTTGTGCCGCAGCGACAGCGAGCCGGGGCTGGCCGGGCAGGTGGACAATATCGAGCACCTGGGCCACGAGACGCTGTTGTACGTGCGTTTGGGGCATGATCCGGCGGCGCTGGCCGTGGCGCGTTTGCAGGGCATGCAGCCTTTCGTCAAGGGCGAGCGGGTGCGTCTGGCTTTTGAACAACAAAATCTGCATTTCTTCGACGCGGACGGCAAGGCGATTTTCAACCCATGACCGATAGCAGCAGCATCCGTTTCCCCGACGGCTTCCTTTGGGGCGCGGCCACTTCGGCCTACCAAGTCGAAGGTTCGCCTTTGGCCGACGGCGCCGGGCCGAGCAATTGGCACCATTTCTCCCATCAGCCGGACGCCATCGCCGACGGCGGCACCGGCGACGTGGCCTGCGACCATTACCGCCGCTACGAGGAGGACGTGGCCCTGATGCGGCAGCTTGGCCTCCAGGCCTACCGCTTCAGCGTTTCCTGGAGCCGCATCCTGCCGGAAGGGCGGGGACGCATCAATCCGGCCGGCCTCGACTTTTACCGGCGTTTGCTGGACCGGCTGCTGGAAGCGGGCATCCAGCCCTGCGCCACGTTGTTCCACTGGGATTTGCCCCAAGCGCTGCAAGAGCAGGGCGGCTGGGCCAACCGCGACAGCGCCAACTGGTTCGCCGATTACGCCCATATCCTGTTCCGCGAACTGGGCGACAAAGTGCCGCTGTGGGCCACCCTTAACGAGCCTTGGGTGGTGGTTAACGACGGCTACATGCACGGCGTCCACGCGCCGGGTCATCGTTCCCTGGACGAGGCGCCCTGGGTTGCCCACAACCTGCTGCGCGCCCACGCCCTGGGCGTGCAGGCGTTCCGCGCCGACGGCCAGGGTCAGATCGGCCTGGTGGTGAACCTGGAGCCGAAATACGCCGCCTCGGTCGGCCCGGACGACGCCGCCGCCATGAGCCGCGCCCACGCCTACATGAACCGCTGGTTCCTCGACGGCGTCATGCTGGGCTCCTACCCGGACGAGCTGGCGGAAATGTTCGGCCAACACTGGCCCCGTTTCGACCTGGCCGACATGGCCTTGCTGCTGGAGCCGTTCGATTTTCTCGGCATCAACTACTACACCCGCAGCGTCAACCGCGACGCGCCGCAAAACCCGCCGCCCCACGCCGAGTCCGTGCGCCAGGAAGGCGCCGAATACACCGAAATGGGCTGGGAGGTGTTCCCCGAAGGCCTGACCCGCACCCTGCAATGGGTCAAGCAGCGCTACGGCGATCCGCCCATTTACATCACCGAAAACGGCGCGGCTTTCGCCGATCCGCCCGCCCACAACGGCCGCGTCGCCGATCCGCGCCGGGTGGAATACCTGCGCGGCCACCTGCGGGCGGCCCACGAGGCCATCCGCTTGGGCGTGAACCTGAAAGGCTATTTCGCCTGGTCGCTGCTGGACAATTTCGAATGGTCGCTGGGGTATGCCAAGACTTTCGGCTTGGTCCAGGTGGATTTTTCCAGCCAGCGCCGTACCATCAAGGACAGCGGTTATTTTTACCGCGATGTCATCGCCCGTAACGGGCTGTAAACCGAACGAAGCAAAAACGGGAGTCGAATCAGCCGATGTCCGATTGGATCGATGTTTGCCCGGCGGCCGATCTGCCGCCGGGAGGCCGTGCCCTGGTGGATGTGGACGGCACGCCGGTGGCGGTGTTCAACCTGGAAGGCGAGTATTACGCCATCCACGACGTGTGCAGCCACGACGGCGCGGAAATCGCCAGCGGCTGCCTGGAGGGCGACGAGATCGTCTGCCCGCGCCACGGCGCGCGCTTTTGCATCCGCACCGGCGCGGTGACCAAGCCGCCGGCCTACGAGGACATCGCCGTCTTTCCGGTGCGGCTGGAAGGCGGCGCGGTGCAGGTGCGGGACGACCGCTGGGATTAAGCTGTGCGGCGGTGTGCGGACCGCGGGTCGCAGCCCTTTGACATGGGATAACGGAACGATGATGCGCTTACTGTCGGCGGTGCTCGTGGGTTTGGCGGTGATGTTGGCCGGTTGCGGCCCCATCTACCACACCGATTACCAAATGCTGCCGGCCGCCAGCGCCGAGGGCCGCATGTGCGGCAACAGCTGCCTGTCGTCCCAGCAGAGCTGCGTCCAGTCTTGCCGTTCGCAGAGCCAAAGCTGCGAGGCCATGGCCCGCCTGGAGTCGCAGAACGACTATTTGAGCTACGTCAACGAGCAACAGCGCAAAGGCAAGCCGGTCAAGAAAAGCCAGTCGGATTTCACCCACTACGGCAACTGCAGCGACAGCAGTTGCGTGGAACGCTGCGAATCAGACTACCGCGCCTGCCACACCAACTGCGGCGGGCGGGTGATTCCGCACACCTATTGCACCGCCTTCTGCGACTAGGCGGACGCCCTTCGCCGCCGGGAGCGCGGCCATCCTGGCCGCAAGCGCGCCGCAGGCGCGGATAGCCGTCGGCTGGCTCCGCCGCGAGCGGGCAGGATGCCCGCGCCCCCGGAGGTTACGCCTTGTCGGCTTTGCCCACGTGCAGCCCGCACTCCTTCTTGCCGCCGTCCTCCCACCACCAGCGGCCTTCCCGCTCGTGCTGGTTGGGCAGGATGGGGCGGGTGCAGGGTTCGCAGCCGATGCTGGTGTAGCCGCGGCGGTGCAGGGCGTTGTAGGGCACGTCGTAGGCTTCGATGTGGTCCCACACTTGGCGCGAAGTCCAGCCGGCCAGGGGGTTGAACTTCACCAGCGCGTGCTCCGGCGTGGAGAAGGCCGGGTCGAGCTGGACCTCGGGTAAATCCTGGCGGGTGTCGACGCTCTGGTCGCGGCGCTGGCCGGTGATCCACGCGTCCAGGCCGGCCAAGGCCCGCTTTAGCGGCTCGACTTTGCGCAGGCGGCAGCATTCGCTGTGGCCGTCGTCGTAAAAGCTGTAAAGGCCTTTTTCCCGCACCATGGCTTCCACCCCGGCCGGATCGGGGAACATCACCCGCAGGCGGATGGGATAACGCTTGCGCACTTCCTCCAGCAGCCGGTAGGTTTCGCCGTGCAACCGGCCGGTGTCCAAGGTGAACACCTGGATGTCCTGGCGGATGGCGCAGGCCAGGTCTATCACCGCCACGTCCTCGGCGCCGCTGAAGGAAATGGCGATATTGTCGAAGCGCTCCAGGGCGGCTCTCAGTACGGCGCGCGGCTTGGCGCCGGCTAGTTGTTGTTGCAGTTGTTGCAGTTCGTCGGCGTTCATTGCTTTCTCTTAGCTTTGCGCGAAGTAGCGTTGCAGGAATTCGTCGAAGGAAATCGCGTCGCTGGCTTCGATGCGTTGTTGCTCGGCCAGGGACTGCTCCGCTTGCCGGCGGAACGCGGCCTCCCGTTCGGCGGTCATGGGGTCGGCGCGGTATTGCTCGGCGTGCCCGCGCGACAAGCGCTGGGCGAAGGCGCCGAAGCAATCGCCGGAGCCGCGCATTTGCTCCAGCACCTGGGCCGAAGGCGTCAGCTCCGCGTCGCGGATTTTGTCCCTCTGTTGCGCCAGGCTGGCCGAATAGGGCCGCTCCGGCCGGCCTTGATCCAGCAAGTCGCAAATGCCGGCCATGGACGCGGCGATTTCCTCCGCCCAGGCTTGCAGGCCCAGGGGCGCGCCGTCGCGCCGCAATTGCAGGCCCGGCTGCCGGCCGGACACCGCCACCGCCTGCATATTGGCGTTGGCGGCGACGCGCTCCTCTTCGCTGAACGGCACGCTGGGCTCCAGCAGGCAATACAGCATGAAGGCTTCGAGGAAGCGCAGCTCCGTCAGGTCGATGCCGGCCGGGTGGAACGGGCTGAGGTCCACCGAGCGCAGCTCCACATAACGGATGCCGCGCTTTTTCAGCGCCAGGGTGGGCTTTTCGCCGGACAGGGTGATTTGCTTCGGCCGCACCGAGTTGTAGTACTCGTTTTCGATTTGCAGCACGTTGGCGTTGAGCTGACGGTACTCGCCGCCCACCTTCACGCCGATGCGTTCGTAGTCCGGGCTGGGCGTGGCGATGGCGCGGCTGAGGGTGTCCACGTACTCGGCCAGGCTGTTGAAGGAAATGCGCAAGCCCGCCTGGTTGTTGTTCTTGTAGCCGATGTCGCTCATGCGCAGCGAGGTGGCGTAGGGCTTGTACAGCGTGCAGTCGTCGAATTGCTCGAACTGGTCGACCAAGCTTTCCCGGCCGGTGAAAAACTCCCGGCAAATGCCCGGCGAGGCGCCGAACAGATACAGCACCAGCCAGCCGTGGCGCAGGATATTGCGGATCATGCCGAAATAGGCGTCCGCGATGAATGCCTGCGCCGGCCGCGTGTCGCCGGCCAGCTCCTGCAGCACCGGCCACAGCTTTTCCGGCACCGAGTAATTGAAATGGATGCCGGCGATGGCCTGCATGGTGCGGCCGTAGCGGTAGGCCAGCCCCAGCCGGTAGACGTATTTCATGCGGCCGATGTTGGAATCGCCGTAACGGGCGATGGGAATGCTGTCGTCGCCGTCGATGCCGCAGGGCATGCTGCTGCCCAACAGGATTTCGCCGTCCAGGTTGGCGTGGACGAACCGGTGCACGTCGTCCAGATAGGCCAGGGTGTCGGCCGGATCCTGGAACGGCGGGGTGATCAGCTCCAGCAGGGCCTCGGAGTAATCGGTGGTGATTTCCGGATGGGTCAGGGCCGAGCCCAGGGCCAGGGGGTGCGGCGTCCGGGCGATCATGCCGTCCGGCCCGATGCGCAGGCTTTCCTTTTCCAGTCCTTTAAGGCCGGCGCTTAACAGGGCCTGCTGTCCGCCCTCGGCCAGCCGGCCGAGCAGGGTATTGATCGCTGCACTCAAATTGGGAATCCTTCGGTGTAGCCGGAACGGCTATGGCCCGCGCCGAAGGGCGGGCAAGAAGCGGGCATTATAGGTGGAAGGGCGACATAGGCGCTAGCCGGGGCGGGGAGAACCGGCGCGACCCATCCGCCGTGTTGTCCCCGCCCCGATTTCGGCCGACGCGGCGATATTCCCGGCAACGCCGGATGCGAAGGAAACGCTGCCGACTATTGGTGCCTCCTTTCGTGGGCCGCGCTTGCCGGTAACTAGAAGTGGAATTAAATGTGGCGACATTAAGCCGGTACTCTATGGCAGTCTAGGTTGCGTTTCATTTTTTGGCGGGCGGCATATGATTGGCAAAAAATACAAGGTACCCGCCGAGTTGTGGGAAAAGCTGGCGCCGGGCAAATCCCATCATACCTATGTTGGCGATATCCAGTTGAAGGACGGCACGGTTTACCGGACGTTTTATTTCGATTTCACCGGCGAAATCCTGGGCGAGGTGGTGGGAGGCCAGGACGGTATTTCCATGGCGAATGTGGATTTCGACGACAGGGAGATTGTTGCGGTGCGTCGTTTTCGCAAGGCGGATCTGGAAGATCGTTCCGCCCGCCATAGCCGGTTTTATATGTTCTACCGGCGAATTTACGGCTTTTTCAGGAAATGGCGCTGCCGGCTGCTGCGCAAGCGGCGATGATCGAGGCGGCGGCATTTGCTGCGCCGTACCATGGCGCGGATTTTTAAAAGAGGGGTAATACGTTGATTTATCAGGGCGGTTGTCATTGCGGTGCGATTCGATTCGAGGTCGATGCACCGGAGGCGGTGGAGGTGGAGGATTGCAATTGTTCCATTTGCCGCATGACGGGGTTTTTGCATTTGATCGTGCCGAAGTCGAAGTTCCTGCTCCTATCGGGCGAGGACGCCATCGCCACTTACCGCTTCAATACCGGGGTGGCGCAGCATACCTTCTGTAAGGTGTGCGGCATCAAGCCTTTTTACATTCCCCGTTCCAATCCGGACGGCGTGGATGTGAACCTGCGGTGCTTAATGAGTCCACCGGAATCGGTAAAAGTGGTGGATTTCGACGGGGAGAATTGGGAGCTTAATGCTCAGAGGTTGGCACATAAAAGCCAATAGCAGTGCGTTCCGTCAACAGGCCGCGCCATTGTTCAGCTTTTAGGCGGTGTTGGCGCCGGTCTGTCGTGGCTGGGCTTTAAAGCAACTTTACCAGCGTGGCGATTACGGCTGCTTGAGCGATCAACGCACCGGTCATCCATTTGATTAGGTCGACTTTGAGGTCGCGTGTTTCTTTGTGTAATTCGGCGCGTAAGTCCGCGACGGCCAATTTGATGTCATCCTTGGTGGCGAGTTCAAGCGCGCTGGATTGCAGGGCTTCGGTTAGTGCTTCGACTTCCGCCTTGGCTTGCGCGTGTGGGACACCGGCCGCCGTGAGGTGCTCGACGAATTTGAGAGTATCGAATGTGATGGCAGCCATGGCCAAATTCCTCATGAGCGTGTGTACGAACTTTCCGAAGGCATTGTAGCGCAGCGATAGGTAATGTTGCGTCGTGATCGGTTGCCCTTCATGGCAGGGTCTTCAGCCATTGTCCCAGCTCCTGGACTGCCCGTTCCACCGCCGCGGCGTAGGCGGTGACGGCGCCTTTGGCGTCGGGGCTGGGGCAGGGTAGGGCGTAGCGAAACGGGCGTTCGTCGACGGGTTTGCCGTCGGCGGTTTCGGCGCTCGCTTGGAGATGGAGCACGACGCGGGCGGCGGCGGGGCTGTCGAACACTTGTTCGAAGTCGGTCAGCGTCAACCGCAGCCGGTAGGGCGTGTCCGCCGCGGCGGCGCGCAGGCGTTGCGCCAGCAGGGCCGGGGGCGGGGCCAGCCAGGCGTCCAGGGCGTAGGCGCGCACCAGGGTGGGGTCGTCGTGCAGCAGGCGGTAACGCAGGCGGTCGCTGCGCAGCCAGGGCGGCGCGTCTACGGCGACGGCGTTGGCGGCGGCGCCCGCCGATGCCGGCGCCGGGCCGAAGTCGTGCAGCGACGGCGCCGGCGGGCGGGCGGGGTAGAGGCTGCAGGCGGCCAGGACGATGGGGAATACCGTGGCGGCCAAAAGCGTTCTTGCGGAGGTTTTTCCCTTCCCTGTACTCATCGGGTTTCCTTGTAGCCCGGTTCGCCGGGGCCGGGCGCGGCCACCGGCGGGCCTAGCAGCAGCGCTTGCGGGTCTTGGTCTATTTGGGCGGAGAGTTTTTTCACCTGGGCGGCGGCGGTTTGCAGTTCTTCCAGGGTGGCGTTGAGGCGCGGCAGGGTGGTTTTCGCCAAGCCGTCGCCGGCGTCGCCGAGGCCGCGCAGGCGTTGCACCGTGTCGCGCATGTCGCCGGCCAGTTGGTCGATGCTGCCCAGGACGCGGCGCGCGTCGCCGCTGACGGCGGGCAGTTCCGCCAGGGTTCGGTCCAGGCGGCCGGTGACCGCTTCCAGGTTGCGCAGGATCTGGCCCAGGCGGTCACGGTTGTCGTCGCCCAGCACGTCGTTGACGCGGGCCATCAGTTGCTGCGCCTGGCCGAGCAGGTCTTGGCCGGAGTTGGTCAGCATGTCCACCAGCGACGGGCGCAGCGGGATCACGGCCGGGTTTTTCCGGCTGGTCGGCAGGGGCTGCGCCGCGCCCGCGTCGTTGTCCAACTCGATTTGCGCCAGGCCGGTCAGGGGTTGCAGGCGCAGCCGCGCGAAGGTGGCGGTGCTGATGGGGATGCCTTTGTTCAGTTCCACCAGGACTTGAATGGTGCGTGAGTCGAGCGGGTCGAAGCCCATGCCGGCGACTTTGCCGGCGGCCACGCCGCGGTAGTAGACGGTGGATTCGGGCTTGAGGCCGGATACGGCGCTTTGGGTGGTGACCATGTAGGTATCTTTCTTTTCGCCGTATTGGCCCAGCCACCAGGCGACCAGCACCAGGGCGCCGCCCAGGATCAGCACGAACAGGCCGGTCAGGAGGGCGTAGGATTCGCGGCCCATGTCAGGCTTCCCCTTTAAAAGTGCGCTGGGCGCGTTTGCCGTGGAAATACCGCCGTACGAACGGGTGCCGGCTGGCGCGTATCTCTTCCAGCGTGCCGGCCGCCACCAGGCGGCGGTCGGCCAGCACCGCCAGCTGGGTGCATAAGTCGCTCAAGGTGTGCAAATCGTGGCTGATCATGACGACGGTAAAGCCCAGTTCCTGATGCAGTTCGCCCAACAGGGAGACGAATTCGTCGCTGAGGATGGGGTCCAGGCCGGAGGTGGGCTCGTCCAAAAACAACAGTTCCGGTTCCATTATCAAGGCGCGCGCCAAGGCGACGCGCCGCACCATGCCGCCGGACAGTTCCGCCGGCATCAGCGTGGCGTCCTCGGCTTTCAGCCCCACCATGGACAGTTTCATGCTTACCAGGTCGCGAATCAAGGCTTCGTCCAGGCAGCGCAGCTCGCGCAGGGGAAAGGCGATGTTGTCGAACACGCTCAAGGCGCTGAACAGGGCGCCGCTTTGGAACAGCACGCCGAAGCGGTTGCGCAATTGCTGGCGGCGTGCGCGGCCCGCCTGGTGCAGGGCCTCGCCGAACACGTAGACCTGGCCTTGCGTCGGCGTTTGCAGGCCGATCATTTCGCGCATGAGCACGGTTTTGCCGCTGCCGGAAATGCCCACCAGGCCCAGGATGCCGCCCCGCTGCAGGCTGAGGCTGATGTCCTCGTGGATGACCGTGTCGCCGAAGCGCGTCCACACGTGCTCCACGCGGATGATGGCGTCGCTCATTGCAGGCCCAGGCCGACGTTGCGGAACAGGATGGCGAACACGGCGTCCACCAGGATCACCAGGGTGATGGAAGCCACCACCGAGTTGGTGGTCTCGTTGCCCAGGCTTTCCGTGTCCGGCTTGATGCGCAGGCCGAAATGGCAGGCCACCAGGGCGATGAGCAGGCCGAAGACGGCGCCTTTGCCGAGGCCGATGGCGAAATTGGCCACCGGCACGGAGGTAGGCAGTTTCTGCACGAATTGCTGCAGGCCGATGTCCAGTTCCAGCTTGGCGGTCATGGCGCCGCCCAGCAGGCCGAGGATGTCGGTCCACACCACCAGCAGGGGCAGGGCGATAATCAGGGCGACGACCTTGGGCAGGATGATGCGCAGGGATTGGGAAATGCCCATGGCGGCCAGCACGTCCAGCTCCTGGGTGATGCGCATGACGCCGATGCGCGCCGTCATGGCGGAGCCGGAGCGGCCCGCCACCAAGATGGCCGCCAGCAGGGGGCCCAGTTCGCGGATGATGCTCATGCCGAGGATGTTGACGATGTAGATTTGCGCGCCCAGGGTTTGCAGTTGCAGGGCCGACAAATAGCTGACCACCAAACCGATGAGAAATCCGACCAGGGCGGTAATGCCCAGCGCCCGTCCGCCGGTTTCGTGGATGGTGGCGGAAATCTCCCGCCAGGGGATGTCGCCGGGATGGCGGAACAAATAGGCCATGTCCAGCAGCAACTGGCCGAGCAGGGTGGTCCATGATAGGACGTGGTCGAAGAAGCGGTGCAGGATGCCGGCCAAGCGCTTTAGCCAGGGGAGCGGCCGGCGCGGCGGCGGCAGGGCGCGGATGGCGCGTTGTTGCCAGCGCTGGAATTGCCGGCGGTGCTCAGGGAGGAGGCGTATGCGCGCGGGCAGCTTTTCGCCCCAGGATTGCCACAGGATGAATGCGCCGGCGCTGTCCAGCGCCTCGACGTCGCCCAAGTCCCATGTCAGGCCGCCGTCCGCGGCGTAACCGTCCAGCTGCCGCCGCAAGTCCGGGGCCAGAGCGAGGCCGCGCAGGTTCCACAAGCCTCGCAGCGTGACGAGGCGGCCGCTTTCGTCGGGGCGGACGTCGATACGGGGCCGATGGTTGGCTGCGGTGGATTCGGGCGGCATGGGCGGGAGGAATGGGGCCTGGACGCGGAGATGGATGCTAGAGGGAAATGGCCGGGCCTTCCAGCGTTTTCGATGCGTACATTTTCTGATCGGCGCGTTGCAACAGCGTTTCCACGCGCTCGAAGTTTTTCGGGCCGGTTTCCGCGACGCCGATGCTCAACGACACGTTGGGGTGTTGGCCGGCCAGCTCTGCCAGGACGCGTTCGCAGTAGTTGTTTGCGGCGGCCAGCGAGGTGTTGGGCAGGATCACGCAGAATTCGTCGCCGCCGTGGCGGGTGACGAAATCGGTTTCCCTGGCGCAATGCGTCAAAGCGCTGGCGACGCCCTGCAGCACCTGGTCGCCGGCCAGGTGGCCTTGCGTATCGTTGATGCATTTGAATTTGTCCACGTCCACGAAAACCAGGCTAAGGGGAATGGCTTCCCGTTCGGCCCGCTTCAGTTCGCGGCGCAGGGCGCAATGCAGCGTGCGATGGTTGTATAGGCCGGTGAGGCTGTCGTGGGTGGACAGCCGCTCCAGTTCCTGGGTGCGTTCCGCGACCTTGGCTTCCAGCCCCAGGGCATAGGTTTCCGCGCGCTGCACCGCCACTTCCACTTCGGCCACGAGGCTGCGGATGTAGGTATCGAACACCAGGGTGACGTCGAAATGCAGGATTTTTCGCAACGCCTGCAGCGTCGCCAGGGTGACCGCCTGGTTCTGGCTGTGGGCGGCGATGTATTTCCACAGGATGTCGCTCAGCGTGTCTATGCCGGACAAATACAGCTTGGGTTTCACGCCGATGCGCTTATGCACCAGGCCGATGCGCAAACGGTCGTTGATGTATTCCATGTCGATGACGCCGCTGAACAAGTTGGACACGTAGCCGCATTGGGCCATGCGCAGGCGGCGCATGGTGTCCAGGTCGCCGATCAGCAAGGCGATTTCGTCGATTTGGGTCTGCCGTTCGTAGAATTCGTCGACGATGGCTTCCAGGTTGTTGTCGATGGCCTGTTTGGCCGAGTAGAGCAGGTGCAGGTCGCCGTCGGTCAGCCCCAGCAGCTTGCGCCTGCGGGCGATGGAGATATCCGTTATGCGCATTTGTTCCGACAGGGTTCTCTCGGTGGCTCTCATGGGCGCGCTTCCAAGTCGGTTCTCGATGATGGCTTTTCGGCAAGGATAGGTGCCGCGCCGGCGTAGAACAAGGCGTGAGCCCGGGTTTGTCTGTGAGCTAGTCGATGAAAATGGCCGCTAAAACTTGCTTTGACCACCCCTGTGAGGGTAAGGTTATCGATGTTCCAACTAGTTCCAGGTTCGACAACGCATGGCGAAATCGCCCCTGCATTCCTCCAATAACGATTTAACGGTCGGCGCTTCCAACCCCGGCCTCTCCCGCCGCAAGTTCCTCGGGACGCTGGCGGCCGGTATTGCGGGTTCTCTGCTGCTCTCTCCCGAAGAGGTGTACGCCAAGGCTTTTGGTGAAAGGCGCCAGTTGTCCTTTCTGAATTTGCACACCAACGAGCAGTTCAAAGTGGTGTGCTGCCCGGATCGTCGTCCGGACGCCACGACCCTGCATCGTTTCAACGAGTTTCTCCGCGATCACCGCACCGATCAGATCCATACCATGGACGCGGGGTTGCTGGACATTCTCACCGCCGTTACCGCGCTCACCAATTCGCGGGGCACGGTGCAAGTGGTGTGCGGCTATCGTTCGCCCGAGACCAACGCCTTTCTGCATCAGCGCGGCGTGGGCGTGGCGGAAAACAGCCTGCACATGGTCGGCAAGGCCATCGACATCCGGCTGAGCGACGTGAGCAGCAAGATGATCCAGCGCGCCGGCATCGCCCTGCAGCGGGGCGGCGTGGGGTATTACCGCCAATCGGATTTCGTTCACTTGGATACCGGCCGCTTCCGTACCTGGTAGCGCCGTTTTTCCCGGCAATCGCGGGGCTGAATCCTCCTACACCGTAGGAAGGTTTCAGCCCCGCCGCTTTTAGAGCAGCTTCAGCAGTTTGGTGTCCTGCCCGTAGATATCGGGGTAAAACTGCACTTGGCCTTGTTCGTCGGCCAGGGCCGTGGTGTAGAAGATATACACGGGAACCGCCGCCCCCAGGCGCAGGGTGAAGGATTTGTCTCCCTTCATGGAGCTTTCGATGCGTTCCTTGTCCCAGCCGTCCTGCTTCTTCAGCACGAATTCAGCCAGGCTCGCCGGGTCTTCCACGCGGATGCAGCCATGGCTGAAATCCCGCCGCGTGCGTAAAAACAGCCGCTGTTGCGGCGTGCCGTGCAGGTAGACGCTGTTCATATTGGGAAACACGAATTTGATCGGTCCCAGGGCGTTCTTGGCGCCGGGCCGCTGCCGCAAGCGCAGCTTGCCGCCGTACACCGCTTCGATGTTTTCCGCGCTGGCCTCCAGCGCGCCGCCTTCGGCCGCGCCATAGGCGTCGACGATTTCCATGTCGTTCTTTTCGATGTAGCCGCCGTCCCGCTCGATCAGCGGCACCAGTTCTTTGCGCGCGATGCTGTAAGGCACGTTCCAGTAGGGGCGGAATACCAGGTACAGCATGTCGGCCTGGAACACCGGCGTGTTGCGGGTGTCGATGGCTTGGCCGACGATGACGTTCATGCCGATGTCGGGCTTGGCCAGGTTAGGCGAGCCGGTGCTGAAGCCGTACAACCGGAACGAAGGCACGTTGACCACCAGGAAAGTGCCGTCGTGCTTGTCCGGCAGCCAGCGCAGCCGCTCCATGCCCAGGCGCAGTTGATCCAGCCGGTTGGCGGGGGTCATGTTCAGCTGCAGCAGGGTTTGGCCGCCGACCACGGCGTCGGGTTCCAGGCCATGGTGGGTTTGAAAACGGCGCACGGCGTCGGCGGTGGCCTCGTCGTACAGGTTGGCGTCGGCCGGCGGCTGGCCTTGCGGCAAATAGCCGTTGGCTTGCAGCAGGGCGCGCAAGGCCGGCACGCTGTCGCGCGTCTCTCCGGGGCGCAGGCCTTTCTTGGCCGGAGGTATCGGCGTGAACGCCGGGGTTTGCGCCGCTAGGGCGCGATATTGCCGCAATGCCGTCTTCAGGGTGCGATAGACCGCCGTGTCCGGTTCCAGCCGGTTCAATGCTTGGGCCGGCTCGGCGCTTTTCGACCATTCTTCCAGCAATGCCGTCCAGTCCAGCGGCGCCTTGGCCTGCAGCGCTATGCCCAGCTTGGCCTGGGCGGCGGCGTCGACCCGCCCCCGGTGCAGGTGATCGCCGAAGCGCATCAGCGCGCGGCTCAGGGCAATGTCGAAGGCGGTCCAGTTGGCGGCGGCGGAGGGCTTAGCCGCCAGCCAGGCTTGCAAGCGCGGGCCGTCGTAGTCGGCGGGCGTCAAACCTTGTTCATCGGCGTGCAGCAGGGCGTCCGTCAGGGCCAGCGCCTGGCTGGTCGGGGCGCCGCCGCGGCTCCACAGCGGTTGGAAGGCGCGCGCTTCGTAGAGTCGCCGCAGTTCGGCGGTAAACGGCGCGGCCGGGGCCCTTTCCAGGGTTTCCCGTAGCGGCAGGGATTGGGGGGCGTCTAGGTCGGATTCGGCGGTGGTGCCGTTGGCTCCGGCCATGGGCGGCAGGGCTAAGCCGAACAGCAGGGTTATGAGCAGTAGCGGGCGCAAGGCGGTATCCTGGTCCATGAGGGCTGATCGTGTTGGTGGAAAGGGTAGTCGAAAAAAACCGTGGCGTATGGTTCAGCGGTCGACGGCTGCGTCCCGCAGCCAGGCGGCGGCTCCGGCGCCGGCAACCCGGCCGCTGGCGAAGCAGGCGGTGAGCAGGTAGCCGCCGGTGGGCGCCTCCCAGTCCAGCATTTCGCCGGCACAGAACACGCCGGGCAGGGCGCGGATCATCAACCGTTCGTCCAAAGCCTCGAACGCCACGCCGCCCGCGGTGCTGATGGCTTCGTCGATGGGGCGGGGGGCGATCAGTTTCAGCGGCAGCGCCTTGATGCCCTGGGCCAGGCGCTCGGGATCGGCGTAGGCTTCGGCGGGCAGCAGTTCGCGCAACAGGGCCGCTTTGGCGCCTTCGATGCCGGCGCGGCGCTGCAAGTGGTTGGCCATGGACAGCTTGCCCTGCGGTTGCGACAAGCCGTCAATCAGCCGCTGCAGGTCGCGGTCCGGCGCCAGGTCCAGGTGAATCAAGGCAAAGCCTTGGGCGGCGATTTGCTCGCGCAAGGGGGCCGATACGGCGTAAACGAGGCTGCCCTCCACGCCGTTGGCGGTGACGACGAACTCCCCCTGACGGCGCGCCGGCTCGCCGTTTTCGTCCGTATAGGTCAGGGCCACGGGCTTGACCGGCCGGCCGGCGTGGCGTTCGCGCATATGCTCGCTCCAGCCGGTGTCGAAGCCGCAATTGGCCGGCCGCAGCGCTTCCACCCGCACGCCGCGCTGGGCCAGCAGCGGCGCCCAGGCGCCGTTGGAACCCAGCCGCGCCCAGCTGCCGCCGCCCATGGCCAGCACCAGGGCGTCGGCGTGGGCCGTGTGCATGCCTTGCGGCGTGGCGAAGCGCAGGGCGCCGTTTTCCTCCCAGCCGCGCCAGCTGTGCCGGGCGTGGATATTCACGCCGGCTTGGCGCAGGCGGTGCAGCCACGCGCGCAGCAGCGGCGCGGACTTCATTTCGCTGGGAAACACCCGCCCGGAGCTGCCGACGAAAGTGTCCACCCCCAGGCTGGCGGCCCATTGGCGCAAGTCGTCCGGGCCGAACTGCGCCAGCAGCGGCTCGATGCACTCGCGGCGCGAGCCGTAGCGCGCCAGGAACGGCTCCAGCGGCTCGGAATGGGTCAGGTTCAAGCCGCCCTTGCCCGCCAGCAAAAATTTACGCCCGACGGAGGCCATGGCGTCGTAGAGATCGACGCGCATTCCGGCTTCTACGGCGGCTTCCGCCGCCATGAGTCCGGCGGGGCCACCGCCGACGATGGCGATTGCTGAAAGGGATCGGTTATCGGAGGGCATGGGTTATTCGGCGCCGGTTAGGGGGCTGTGGGTCGGTACGGGCGGCGTCTAGCGGCGGCCCGCGTTTTCGGCATAGAGCTTGTCCACCAGCGCCTTGAACCAATGGGGCCGGGCCAGCACGATGTAGAACCCCAGCAGGGAGGTGGTCGGTATCGGACCGATGCCGAGGATGGCGAGCACGCTCAGGGCGATAAGGCACTTGCCGCGGGTGGTCATGGCGGGCGGCGCGCTATGCCTCGGAGTCGTCTTCGAAGCCGCCGTCGGCTGCTGCAGGGCGATCCTCGTCGCGCTCTTCTTGGGGCGGCGGCGACGCTTCCGCGCCCGGCGGCGTTTCGGCTTGCAACAGCGCCACTGCGGCGGCGGTATCGGTCGCTTCATCGGCGCAAATGGCTTCGATTTCCCGCAGGTCGTCGATCAAGCTGGCGTAGTCCTCCATGGTGAGGATCACGGCGGTGCGCTGGCCGTTGGCGTCGGTGATGAATTGCGCATTCATTGTGAAGCTTCCTGTGTGTGCATACGGCCCCCACTTGCGGGCGGCTTGGGCTTGCGGATGGCGATTATTACGCCCTTGGCCGCTTTGCCGCAACCACGGCGGTTGCGGATCAGCCCCGCTCGACGGGGGGAGGGGTGTCGTCCGCAGCAAACGAAACCAGCACCTTGTCCACCCGGTTGCCGTCCATGTCGACCACTTCGAAGCGCAGGTTTTCATGGTGGAAGTGATCCGCCGCCTTCGGCACCCGTCCCAGTTGCGACATGACGAAGCCGCCCAGGGTGTGGAATTCGTCGGAGTCCTCGCCGGGGAATTCGTCCAGGTCGAACAGCTTTTTCAGCTTGTTCAGGGCGATGGCGCCGTCGATCAGCCAGGAGCCGTCTTCCCGTCGCACTATCTCCGGCTTGTCGACCGACTCCGGCGTGGGGATGTCGCCGACGATGGCTTCCATGACATCCTGCAGGGTCACCAGGCCCTCGATTTCGCCGTATTCGTCCACCACCAGGGCCATGTGTACCTGGCTGCGCTTGAATACCTCCAGCAGCTGCGTCAGCGACAGGGTCAGGGGGGCGTAAATCGGCTGCTTGACGGCGGAGATCAGGTTGAGGGACTCGCCGTTCAGGACCCGGTTCAAAATATCCTTGGCCTGCACCATGCCGACGACGTGTTCGAACCGCCCCCGGCATACCGGGAAGCGGGAGTAGCTGCTACGGGCGAGCTTGGCGCGCACCGCCTCCGCGGGCTCGTTTACGTCGAGGAAAACGATGTCGTTGCGCGGCGTCATGATGGATTCGATCTTCCGATCGTGCAGGTGGAAGATGTTGGCGATCCATTCGTGTTCGGTGTGCTCGAACACGCCTTCCTCCGCGCCTTGTTCCATCAAGACCTTGATTTCTTCCTCGGTGATGGACGGCTCCGGCCGGTGTTTCCCGCCCACCAATCGCAGGATCAGCTCGGTGGAAACGCTCAGCAGCTTGACCAGGGGGTAGGCCGACACCGCCAGCAGGCGCATGGGTTTGGCCATGAACGACGCGATGCGCTCCGGCCTGCGCATGGCCAGCCGCTTCGGCACCAGTTCGCCGACGATGAGGGAGACGTAGGTAATGGCCAGCACCATGCACACCAGGGACAGCGGCTTGGCGTAGGGCGACAGTTCCGGTACGGTCGCGAAATAGGTTTGCAGCTTTTCGGCGATGGCGCTTTCGCCGAAAGCGCCGTTGAGTATGCCGATGAGGGTGATGCCCACTTGGATGGTAGAAAGGAACTGGGTCGGGTCCTGCGCCAGCGCCAGGGCCGCCTTGGCGCCGGAATTGCCCTCTTCGGCCCAGTGCTGCAGCCGGCTTTTGCGGGCCGACACGACGGCGATCTCCGACATGGCGAACACGCCGTTGAGCAGGATGAGTATGGCGATCAGCAGGATGTCCATGGCGGTTACGCTTGCCCGTCCATCAGCCGCCCTTGGCCGCCGCCGCTTGCTTCAGCTTCATCAAGGCGTACACCGTTTCCAAATGCGGCGCCGCCGCTCCGACTTCCTGTCCGGCGCGCACGGCGTTGCCGAGGATGGCCTCGGTTTCCAGCGGCCGGCCGGCTTCGAAATCCACCAGCATGCTGGTTTTGTAGGGCGGCATTTTCAGCGTGCTATGGATGCTTTTGTCGACGAGCGTTTCCGGCAGGGGATGGCCCACGGCGGCGGCGATGGCGCAAACCTCCTGCATCAGGGTGCGGATGAAGGCTTCCTGGTGGGCGAGGATGTCGCCGGTGTTGAGGCCGCACAGTACGGACACCGGGTTGAAGGCGGCGTTCCACACGCACTTCTGCCAGCGGGCGGTGCCGATATTGTCGGTGGCGACGCATTTCACGCCGGCTGCTTGGTACGCCTCGGCCAGCAAGCGGGTTTTCTCCGACACGCCGTGGGGATAGGACCCCAGCGACAGGTTGCCGTAGGCCTCGTGGTGGATGCGGCCGGGGGCGATGCGGGTGACGCCGATGAAGGCCAGGCCGCTGATGATTTCGTTGTCCGGAAAGGCTTCGGCCACTTCCCGCTCCACGTCGATGCCGTTGGACACCAGCACGATGGCCGTTTCGGGGCCGACGGCGTCCCGCAGCAGACCGATGCGGTCCGCGCCTTCCACCACCTTGATGCACAGCATGACGTAGTCGGGCTTGATGGCGGCGCCGCTTTCCGGGTCCACCAACTCCGCCGCATGGCGCACCACCTGCTTGGGCTGGAAGTGGAAATCGCCTTCCGTGGTGCTGAGGTGGATGCCGTGGTCGCGCACGTGGTCGTAGTCGGAACGGGCCAGCATGGAGACTTCGGCGCCGGATTGGGCCAGTTTGAAGCCGAAATAGCTGCCGACGGCGCCGGTGCCGATGACGAGAACTTTCATTGCGGGTTTTCCAAGTAGGTTTTCAGGAAAGGGATGGTCAGTTTACGCTGCGCCGCCAAGGTTGCGTGGTCCAGTCGCTCCAGCAGTCGCCACAGGGACGCCAGGTCGCGGGGGCAATGGGCCAGCAGGTATTGCCCCACCGCCGGGGTGATTTCCATGCCCAACTGGCGGGCCCGTCCGCTTACGGCCGCCAGCTTGTCGTCGTCGTCCAAGGGGTGCAGCCGCAGGGTGAGCCCCCAGGCCAGGCGCGAACGCAGATCCGGCAAGTCCACGGCGATCCCCGCCGGGGCCGCGTCGGCGGCGGCGACCAAGCGCTTGCCGCCGTCGCGCAGGCGGTTGAAGAGGTGGAACAGGGCTTGTTCCCAGGCGGCGTCGCCGGCCACCGCCTGGATGTCGTCCAGGCACAGCACATCCATCTGCTCCATGCCTTCCAGCAACGCCGGCCCATACCGGCGCAGTTCCGCCAGGGGCAAATAGGCGCTGCGCCTATCCGTCGCTTCCGCCGCCTGGCAGCAGGCGTTGAGCAAGTGCGTCTTGCCCAGTCCCGTTTCGCCCCACAAATACACCAGCGCTTCGCCGCCGCCCTCGGCGCAGTGCCGCAAGGCCGCCAGCGCCGCGCCGTTGGGGCCGGCCACGTAGGCGGCGAAGCTTTGCTCCGGGTTGACGTGCAGTTGCAGCGGGATTTGGCGGGGCACGGAGGAAGCGGTTCAGCCTGCCGCTTGCGGGCGCGCTTGCTTGAGCGCTTGGGCCATGAGGGCCAGGCGTTTGCCGAAGGCCTTGCACAGCTGCTTTTCTTCGTCGCTCAGCTGATCGCTGCCGGACACGGCCAAGCGGCTGGGGCCGTAGGGCGTGCCGCCGGTGGTGGTTTTCTGCAGGGCCTGCTCCTGGCTGGGCAGGCCGACGATCACCATGCCCAGGTGCAGCAAGGGCACCATCATGCTGAGCAGGGTGGATTCCTGGCCGCCGTGCATGGAGCCGGTGGAGGTGAACACGCCGGCCGGCTTGCCCGCCAGGGCGCCGGAAAACCACAGGCTGCTGGCGTTGTCGATGAAATACTTCATGGGGGCGGCCATGTTGCCGAAATGGGTGGGGCTGCCCAGAGCCAGGCCGTCGCAGTTCTTCATGTCGTCCAGGGTGCAGTACGGCGCACCTTCGTCGGGAACGGCCGGGGCGGTGGCTTCGCATACGGAAGATACGGGCGGCACGGTGCGCAGCTTGGCCTGGCAGCCGGGCACTTCTTCCACGCCGCGGGCGATCATGTTGGCCAGTTCGCTGGTGCCGCCGTAGCGGCTGTAATAGACGATGAGAATGTCGGTCATGAAGCTTTTCGATGGTTGATAAAACGGACGTAGGAGCGGCCCGTGGCCGCGACGTTCTCCCCGAGAGCCGTCGCGGCCACGGGCCGCTCCTACCAGGATGACTAGAGGATCGCCAGCACGTTTTCCGGCGGCCGGCCCACGGCGGCCTTGCCGTTGGCCAGTACGATGGGACGCTCGATGAGCACCGGGTTTTGCACCATGGCGTCGACGAGCGCGGCGCGGCTCAGGCCGGGGTCGTCCAGCTTCAGCTCGGCGTAAGGCGCTTCCTTCTTGCGCATCAGCTGGCGCGGCTCTTGTCCCAGCTTGGCCAGGATGCTCTCCAATTCTGCCGCACTGGGCGGGGTTTTCAGGTATTCGATCACCTGGGGTTCGATGCCTTTGTCCTGCAGCAGCTTCAAGGTCTCCCGCGATTTGCTGCAGCGCGGGTTGTGGTAGATGGTGACGGACATGGTCGGTTCTCTTTGGGTTGGGGCGCCGAAAAAACGGATGGGGGCTGGTGCGGCGGATGCGCCGGCCCGGCGCGTTCCGCATTTTTCGGCCGGCGGTAAGTTTGCCTGCTGCCGATATTATCTTGCGGAACCGCCGGGCAAGTCCATCGCGCGCTTGCCGCAAGCGCCTTAACGCCAACGCCGGGGGCGGCCGTGCCCAAGCGGTTTCGCCGCCGGGTTTGGGATGGCCCTCGTATCGCGGGTTGCCCGAGTGGGCGGTATTGGAACGAAGGCTTTCTGTTGTGTAAGTCTGGGATTACAGGAAGTTCCGCCAAGGCTTGCAGACGATGGCGAAGGGGGACGCATAATTAGGACACCCCGCTGCCGGGTATGGCTTCGTTTCGATTAAAAGCACACCATGATGAATCAGTCTAAATGCAACCAATCGCCGATTCGTATCGTTCCAACGATTTTTTCGCGCCTTCCCCTGTCGCTGGATTTGCGCTGGCAGCCGGCCGACGGCGTGCCGGTATGGGGCGCTCATGGCCTGGAGGTGCGTTTTAAGCCTAATCCGCTCAACGGCATTGCGCTGGATGATGTCGATTTTATTTTGGAGCACTTTCATTTTCACCGCCCCAGCGAACACTATCGCGCCGACGTCCAATTCGATGCGGAATTGCACATCGTGCACAAAACCGGCGATGGGCGCAAAGCCGCGGTTATCGCCGTGTTTTTAACCGTCTCGGATCAGGCGGACGACGCCGTCGACCTGAGTTTCTTCGAGGCGTTGGCGGAACGAACCGGCGACAACGCCAGCGTTCCGTTGAATCCCCGAGGCTGGTTGCCGCCACGCACCGCCAGCGCCATCCGTTACGAGGGCTCCCTTACGACCGGCGACCACGAGGAAATCGTTTCCTGGGTTGTTTTGGGCGAATTACGCATTACCAGTGCCCAATACCGTCTGATTTTCGGCGAAACCAAGCCCCATGCCCGTGAGCTTCAGGACTTGAATCGGCGGTATGTCGTCGAGTTTCCTTGGGCTCCGAACGCCCCGTAAAACGTCGGGATAGTTTTACGGGGACGAGGCCGCGCTGCATTCCCGGGGCTATGGGGCAGCGTGTCCTCCGTTCGCGCCGCCAAACGATTCGACAGATTTGGTAAGCCCTGCGGCGATAAGGCGGCTCGGCCTAGCCGTTTCACCGCCGTCGCGATCCAGGCGCCCCCTTGCGCAAAAATGCCCGGATCCAGTCGAAGATCGCGAAGGGAATAAATATGAAGATCACCAAGGCATACACCCAGGCGATGGGTGCCGCCAATGCCATGCCGGTGATTTGCAGCCACGCCAGGTCTTGCCAACGGCCTATCCCGAACAAAACCACGCCAACCAAACCCGGCACAGCGAATTTTTGCATGATGCGGGAAATGGCGAACGGCGCAGCCAAAAGGTTTTTTATTTTTGCGGAGAGCGGCATGGGCTTGGTGCTGGAGGCGTCCTGTGCGGCAGCGCTTGGATTCGGCAATAGCATGCCGTCATAGGCGCGGCGTCATCAAGGCGAAATGGTCTCGGCGCGTTCTTGTCGCCTTACCCTGATCGGGAAATGAAAGGCGTTTAGGAGGATAGGAATTTCCCGGTGGCTAGGGCAGGCTTTCGAGCACTGTCCGATGGGGCGGCGCGTCGCCTCGGTAAGGGAAATATCCGTTTCGTTCGCCGCGGCTCATCTCTGCAACAGCGCCCGGATGGCCTTGGTCGCCGGCTGCGCATGCGCCGTGCCGACGGTGCGAAGTGGCCGGTGCAATGCCGTATAATCTCGCCCATTCTCCCAATCCTCTGCCTGATCTATGCACTTGCCCGATTTTTCGACCACCCACGTGCTGGTGGTTGGCGACGTGATGTTGGACCGCTATTGGCACGGCGCCGCCACGCGAATTTCACCGGAAGCGCCCGTCCCCGTGGTGCACGTCAACGGCGCCGAGGAGCGCCCCGGCGGCGCCGGCAACGTGGCCTTGAACGTGGCCGCCCTGGGCGGCAAGGCGACCTTGCTGGCCTATTGCGGCCAGGACGAGGCGGCCGACTCCCTCACCGCCCTGCTGGAAGCGGCGGGCGTGCGCTGCTTGATGGAAAAGTCCCACGAGCGGGGCACCATCACCAAGCTGCGCGTCATCAGCCGCCAGCAGCAGCTGATTCGGCTGGATTTCGAGGACGGTTTCCACGGCCTCAACCACGACCCGTTGCTGCGGCGTTTCGCCGAGGCGTTGCGGGATGCCGATGCGGTGGTGCTGTCCGACTACGGCAAGGGTACGCTGAACGTGGTCGGGCAGATGATGATCATCATGGCCCGCGCCGCCGGTAAGCCGGTCTTGGTGGATCCCAAGGGACGGGATTTCTCCCGTTACAAGGGCGCCACCATCATCACGCCCAACATGGGCGAGTTCGAGGCGGTGGTGGGCGTTTGCGCCGACGACGAACAGCTGGTGGAGAAAGGCGCGGCCTTGATCGCCGACTTGGCGTTGGACGCCTTGCTGGTGACCCGCGGCGAGCAGGGCATGACCTTGCTGCGCCAGGCGGGCGATTCCCTGCACCTGCCCACCCACGCCAAGGAGGTGTACGACGTGACCGGCGCCGGCGACACGGTGATCGCGGTATTGGCGGCGGTGCTGGCCTCCGGCCGTTCCTTGCCGGAAGCCACCGCCCTGGCCAATATGGCGGCCGGCGTGGTGGTGGGCAAGCTGGGCACCGCTTCCGTGGCGCCGGAAGAGCTGGAATACGCCTTCAAGGGCCCGCGCGCCCACCGCCGCGGCGTGCTGGGACTGGACGAGCTGGTGGACGTGCTGGAGCAGGCGCGCCAGGACGGCGAGTGCATCGTTGCTACCAACGGTTGTTTCGATATTCTCCATGCCGGCCACGTGCAGTACCTGCAACAGGCCAAGGAACTGGGCGAACGGCTGGTGGTGCTGGTCAACAGCGATGCGTCGGTGGCGCGACTGAAAGGTCCGGAGCGTCCCATCAATCCCCTGCCGCAGCGCATGGCCATGCTGGCCGCCCTGGAGTGCGTGGACTGGGTGGTGGCGTTCGACGACGACACGCCGCGCGACGCCATCTGCAAGATCCTGCCGGACGTGTTGGTGAAAGGCGGCGACTACACCGACGTGTCGCAGATCGCCGGGGCCGACTGCGTCATCGCCAACGGCGGCGAGGTGCGTTTGCTCGATTTCGTGGAAGGCTTTTCCACCACCGGCATCATAGACAGTATCCGCAAGCCGCCGACGCAGTCGGTGTAGCCTTATGGATAAGATGGACAGTTTCAAGGTTCCGCCGCATTCGTTGCAGGCGGAGCAGTCCGTATTGGGCGGCCTGATGCTGGACAACCAGGCTTGGGACAACGTGTCCGGCCGGGTGGGGGAAGAGGATTTCTACCGCAAGGAACATAAGCTCATCTTCCGCGCCATCGCCGAGCTGGCGGCCAAGGATCAGCCTTTCGACGTGATCACGCTGTCGGAAGCGCTGAGCCAGATCGGCGAGCTGGAGGACGCCGGCGGCGTGGGCTATCTGGGCGCCATCGCCAAGGAAACTCCCAGCGCCGCCAATATCGTCGCCTATGCCGACATCGTGCGGGAGCGCTCGGTGCTGCGGCAGTTGATCCACGTCGGCACGGACATCGCCAATTCCGGTTTCCAACCGGAAGGCAAGCCGGTGTCGGAATTGCTGGAACAGGCCGAACAGCAGGTGTTTCGTATCGCCGAGCAACGCCAGCGCGGTACCAGCGGCTTCCAGCCCATCAAAAGCCTGTTGGCCGGCGCCATCGACCGCATCGAAACGCTGTTCCAGCAGGAAGGCAACATCACCGGGCTGAGCACCGGCTTCAACGATTTGGACGACATGACCTCCGGTTTGCAGCCGTCGGACTTGATTATCGTCGCCGGCCGACCGTCCATGGGCAAAACCACCTTCGCCATGAACCTGGCGGAAAACGTCGCCATCAAGAGCCAGATGCCGGTGGCCGTATTCAGCATGGAAATGCCCGGCGAGCAGTTGGCCTTGCGCATGATGTCGTCCCTGGGAAGGGTGGACCAGCACCGGGTGCGTACCGGCAAGCTGGAGGACGACGAGTGGCCGCGGCTGACTTCGGCCATCAACCTGCTGGCCGAAACCAAGCTGTTCATCGACGACACGGCGGCCATGAGCCCCACCGAGGTGCGCTCTCGCGCCCGCCGCCTGATGCGCGAGCACGGCCAGCTGGGCTTGATCGTGCTCGACTACTTGCAGCTCATGCGCTCCTCCGGCGCGGCGGAAAGCCGCGTGGCGGAAATTTCCGAGATTTCCCGCTCGCTCAAGGCCCTGGCCAAGGAGCTGAACGTGCCGGTGATCGCCCTGTCGCAGCTCAACCGCAACCTGGAACAGCGCCCCAACAAGCGGCCGGTAATGTCCGACCTGCGCGAATCCGGCTCCATCGAACAGGACGCCGACATCATCGTCTTCATTTACCGCGACGAGGTGTACCACGAGGACAGCGCCGACAAGGGCAGCGCGGAAATCATCATCGCCAAGCAGCGTAACGGCCCCATCGGCACGGTGCGGCTGACTTTCCTTGGCCAGTACACCAAGTTCGAGAACTTCATTTCCAACGCGTATTCGGACGAAGGCTATCTATGATGCCCGCGGCTTATGCCGTAGTGGACGCGGACGCCCTGCGCCACAACCTGGCGCGGGTGCGGCAGTTCGCCCCGGCTTCCAAAGTGATGGCGGTGGTGAAGGCCAACGGCTACGGCCACGGCCTGTTGCGGGTGGCCGACGCCTTGCGCGAGGCGGACGGTTTCGCCGTGGCGCGGGTGCAGGAGGGCATTGCCCTGCGCGAAGCCGGTTTCCGTCAGCGCATCGCCGTGCTGCAAGGCTATGTCGACGGCGAGGAACTGGCGGCCCACGTGGCCTACGAACTGGAACCGGTCATCCATTCCCCGGAGCAGATTTACCTGCTGGAGCGGGAGCCGTTGCCGACGCCCATCCTGCCCTGGCTCAAACTGGATTCGGGCATGCACCGGCTGGGCGTTTCCCAGGAAGAGTTTCCCATCTGTTTGCGCCATTTGCGCCGCTGTCCCTGGGTGCAACAGCCCATCGGCCTCATGACCCACCTGAGCAACGCCGATCTGACGGCGGACGAGTCTACGCCGGAGCAGGTCGGCTTGTTCCGCGCCTGCGTGGCCCACGCCGCCGAATACACCAGCATCGCCAACTCCGCCGCCATCATGGCCTGGCCGGTGACTCGCGCCGATTGGGTGCGGCCCGGCATCATGCTGTACGGCGTGTCGCCTTTCGAGGGCCGCTGCGGCGAGGAGGAGGGCTTGAAGCCGGTGATGACGCTGCGTTCGCGCCTGATTTCGGTGAAGTGGCTGCGCAAGGGCGACCGGGTCGGTTACGCCGGCGATTGGGTGTGCGAGCAGGACACTCGTTTAGGGATAGCCGCCATCGGCTACGGCGACGGCTATCCGCGCCACGCCCCCAGCGGTACGCCGGTGCTGGTGCGCGGACAGCGGGTCGGCCTGGCGGGACGGGTGTCCATGGACATGATCACGCTGGACTTGAGCAACTGCCCCGACGCGCGGGTGGGCGATCCGGTCACCCTGTGGGGCGACGGCCTGCCGGTGGAGGAAATCGCCGCCCATGCCGAGACGATTCCCTACACGCTGCTGTGCAACGTGACGCAACGGGTGAGGATTTTGGAGAAGGACGCCGCTGGATCGGCGGCATAAAAAAACCGGCGCTGGCGCCGGTTTTTTTGTGCCCGATGGCCTCGCTATCCGTTCAAGGCCTGTCGTCGGCGGTTTCCTTCTTCGCCGGCATCAGGTCGGCGCGGGACACGCCCAGCCACATGACGATGGGGCTGGCCACCAGCACCGACGAGTAGATGCCGAACACGATGCCGATGGTCAGCGCCAGGGCGAAGTTGTGCAGCGCCTCGCCGCCGAAGAAGAACATGGCCAGCACCATCAGCTGCGTCATGGAGTGGGTGATGATGGTGCGGGACATGGTGGCGGTGATGGCGTTGTCGATCACCTCGGCCACGCCGGCCTTGCGCATTTTGCGGAAGTTCTCGCGCACCCGGTCGAACACCACCACCGATTCGTTCACCGAGTAGCCCAGGATTGCCAGGATGCCGGCCAGCACGGTGAGGGTGAATTCCCACTGGAAGAAGGCGAACATGCCCAGGATGATGACGATGTCGTGCATGTTGGCGATGATGGCCGCCACGGCGAAACGCCATTCGAAGCGCAGCGCCAGGTAGCCCATGATGCCGGCGGCCACCAGCAGCAGCGCCAGGGTGCCGCTTTCGTACAGTTCCTTGCCCACCTGCGGGCCGACGAATTCCACCCGGCGCAGTTCGGCGGAAGCGTCCTGCGCCTTGATGGCGGCGAACACTTTCTCGCTCAGCTGGGCGCTGCTGATGTCGGCCTTGATGGGCAGGCGGATCAGCACGTCCTTGGAGCTGCCGAAGTTCTGCACCGAGGATTCGGCCAGTTTTTGCTCTTCCAGGATGGCGCGCACGGCGTCCAGGTTGGCCGTCTGCCCGTAGGTGACTTCCACCAGGGTGCCGCCGGTGAAGTCGACGCCCAGGTTGAGGCCCTTGAAGCCCAGCGCCAGGACGGCGAGGATGAAGGTGATGAGCGAGATGGAGGTGGTGAGCCTCCCGTAGCTCATGAACGGGATGTCTTTTTTGATCTTGAAAAATTCCACAGCGATAGCCTCCCTTAGATAGCCAGATTAGCCAGCTTGCGCTGACGGCCGTAGGCCTGGTTGACCAGCGCCCGCGATACCAGCACGGCGCTGAACATGGAGGTGAGAATGCCGATGCACAACACCACCGCGAAGCCGCGCACCGGACCCGAGCCCAGCATGAACAGGGCGAAGCCGGCGATCAGCGTGGTGACGTTGGAGTCGAAAATGGTGTCGAAGGCGCGCTCGTAGCCGGCGGCGATGCAGGCCTGGGGCGTATTGCCCTTGCGCAGCTCCTCGCGGATGCGCTCGTTGATGAGCACGTTGGCGTCGATGGCCATGCCCACCGTCAAGGCGATACCGGCCATGCCGGGCAGGGTCAGCGTCGCTTGCATCAGCGACAGCGCCGCCACCAGCAGCAATACGTTGGAAGCCAGGGCGACGATGGAGAAGGCGCCGAATACGCGGTAGTACATCACCATGAACAAGGTGATGGCGATGAAGCCGTACACGTTGGAGTGGAAGCCCTTGTCGATGTTTTCCTTGCCCATGCTGGGGCCGACGGTGCGTTCCTCGACGATGTCCACCGGTGCCACCAGGGCGCCGGCGCGCAGCAACAGGGCCAAGTCGCGGGCTTCGTTGGTGCTGTCCAGGCCGGTGATCTGGAAGCGGTTGCTGAAGCGGTCGCGGATGGTGGCGACGTTGATGACCTCTTCCACCTTGCGCTTGCTGGTGACCTTCTGGCCGTCCACCACCTTGGTTTCGCTCTTGTTCTCGATGTACACCACGGCCATCGGCTTGCCGATGTTCTCGCGGGTCACGTCGGCCATTTTCTTGGCACCCGAGCTGTTGAGGGTGACGTAGACCGCCGCCGCGCCGCTGTTCTGGTCTAGGCCGGAGGAGGCGTCGGTGATCTGGTCGCCGGTGAGGATGATCTGCGACTTGAGGAGAATGGGACGGCCGGAGCGGTCCTTGTACAAGCGGGTGCCCACTGGCGCGTGCTCCTGGATGGCTTTCTGCACGTCGTGCTCGGTGTCGCCCAGGCGGAATTCCAGGGTGGCGGTGGCGCCGAGGATTTCCTTGGCGCGGGCGGTGTCCTGCACGCCGGGCAGCTGCACGACGATGCGTTCTTCGCCCTGCTGCTGGATCACCGGCTCGGCCACGCCCAGTTCGTTGACGCGGTTGCGCAGGGTGGTGATGTTCTGCGCCACGGCGAATTTGCGGATTTCGCGCTTTTCCGCTTCGCTGACGCGGGCTTCCACCGCCGCTTCTTCGCCGCCGGCGTTTTTCACCACCAGGGCGCGCAGCTCCTTGTCGATCAAGTCCTGCGCCTGCTTGGCGGCGTCCTGGCCTTCGAAGACCACGCGGATGACGCCTTTATTGCGCGTGACGCCCTTGTAGCGAATTTTGTTGTTGCGCAGCAGGGTGCGAATGTCTTCCAGGTAGCGCTCTTCCGCCTGCTGCAGGGCGGCGTCCATGTCCACCTGCAAGAGGAAGTGCACGCCGCCGCGCAAGTCCAGGCCCAGATACATGGGCTTGGCGCCCAGGGCGCTCAGCCAGCCCGGGGTCGTCGGCGCCAGGTTGAGCGCCACGGTGTAGCTTTCGCCCATGCCGGTGCGCAGCACGTCGGCCGCCTTCAGCTGGGCGTCTGTGTCGGCGAAACGGACCAGGACGCGGCTTTCGCTCAGCTCAACCTTTTTCGGTTGTAGGCCGGCCGTGGAAAGTTTGTTGGTCACCTCGATCACCGTGCTGCCGTCCGCCTTGTGGTTGCGCAGCGGCGACAGCTGCACCGACGGGTCTTCCCCGTACAGGTTGGGCAATGCGTACAGCCCGCCCATGACGATGGTGAGCAGGATGAGGAGGTTTTTCCACAGCGGATAGCGGTTGAGTATCATGACTTAGGGGGCCCGCGTCTGGTCAGTCTGTTTTTATTATTTGTTCAAGCTTTTGTAGGTGCCCTTGGGCATCAAGCTGGCGATGGCGTGCTTTTGCACCTGGATCTGGACGTTGTCGGCGATTTCCAGCTTGACGAAGCTGTCGTCGATGTCCACCACCCGGCCCAGCACGCCGCCAGCGGTGACCACGTCGGTTCCCTTGTTCAGGGCGTCCACCATTTTCTTATGATCTTTCTGGCGGCGTTGCTGCGGGCGGATGAACAGGAAGTAGAACACCAGCAGGATGGCGACCGGGAAAATCAGGCCGGCCATGCCGGGTTCTTGCGCGGCTGCGCCGCCGGCTGCGGCACCTTCGGCCAATGCATCGGAAATCAGGAAAGACATGGTTTTATTGACCTCTTCAAACGGCAAAGCCGCAATTATTACACATCCGCCCCGGCGGCGCATTGTTGCCCCCGGCGCCGGTGGAACTCGGCGACGAAGCCCGCCAGCCGGTTTTCTTCGATGGCCGAACGCAGGCCGGCCATCAGCTCTTGATAGTAATAAAGGTTATGGATGGTGTTGAGGCGCGCGCCGAGGATTTCGCCGCAACGATCCAGGTGGCGCAGGTAGGAGCGGGTGTAGTTGCGGCAGGTGTAACAGCCGCATTCCTCGTCCAGCGGGGATAAGTCGTCCTGGTAGCGGGCGTTGCGGATGCGGATGTCGCCGTTGCGGGTGAACAGATGGCCGTTGCGGGCGTTGCGGGTGGGCATGACGCAGTCGAACATGTCCAGGCCGCGCTGCACCGCATCGACGATGTCCTCCGGCGTGCCCACGCCCATCAGGTAGCGCGGCTTGTCCTGGGGCATGGTCGGCATGAGGCCTTCCAGCACGGCGTGGCGTTCTTCCTTGGGCTCGCCCACCGACAATCCGCCGATGGCGTAGCCGTCGAAGCCGATTTCCGTCAAGCCCGCCAGGGATTCCCGCCGCAAATGGCCGTACATGCCGCCCTGGACGATGCCGAACAGGGCGTTGGGGCTGTCGCCGTGGGCGGTCTTGCTGCGCGCCGCCCAGCGCAGGGACAGCTCCATGCTCTGTCTGGCCTGGTCTTCCGTGGCGGGGTAGGGCGTGCATTCGTCGAAGATCATGACGATGTCGGAATTCAAATCCCGCTGCACCGCCATGGACTCCTCCGGCCCCATGAACACCGGGCTGCCGTCGATGGGCGAGCGGAATTTCACACCCTGCTCGGTGATCTTGCGCATGTCGCCCAGGCTGAACACCTGGAAACCGCCGGAGTCGGTGAGGATGGGGCCGTCCCAATGCATGAAGCCGTGCAGTCCGCCGTGGGCGCGCATGATCTCCATGCCGGGCCTAAGCCACAGGTGGAAGGTGTTGCCGAGGATGATCTGCGCGCCCAGGCCGGTGAGCTCCTCCGGCGTCATGGCCTTCACCGTGCCGTAAGTGCCCACCGGCATGAAGGCCGGCGTGTCCACCACGCCGCGGCCGAATTGCAAACGGCCGCGCCGCGCGGCGCCGTCGGTGTGACTGATGTTGAATTTCATGGGGATTAAGGGGATCGGTTGATGGTCGAAATCATGTGTTGGGCGCGCTCGTGGCGAGCCGACGCCTCGGTTCATTACATGCGGAAGCCGGCATCGGCTATTGCCAAGTCCGGCTAAGCAATTGATCGAGTGCCTGGAGGATGGCCTCGCCTTCTTCCGCCAGCGAGGCCACCCACGGACCCAGTTGCTCTTTCGGAATAGAGACGATTTCCAGCGGATGCAGCACGACTTCGCTGTTTTCGATGGTGAAACTCGGGTTGAAGCCCCCATCGCTGACGGCTCCCAGCAACGCCTTGTCGGCCAGCGGCACCACCACGCGGCGCCGATAGCCGTCGTACATGGACGATTGGACGACGACCACGTAAGGAATCGTCTCTCGATGGCGGCCGGTGTTGCGGTGAACGTCGAACTGCGCCATTAGAGGGTGGAATACTCGTCGGCAAAAGACCCATGCTTATCCTCGAAAGCGTTCCATAGCGCCACGGTGGCCTCCACTTGCAGCGAGCGCTCCCGGCGCCGCTGCTGCTCACGTTCGACGAACTCGGTCAGCAGCGCTTCGACCACACCGGACAGGTTGTCGGTCAGTTGCCGGGCACTTTGCACCACGTTTTCGCTGAGTGTCAGGTTGACGGCCCGTTTGCGGGCCGGTGAGCGCGTCGCTGTTTTCATGGGGCACCTCTGGTGCGCATTGTATGCGCATCGTCCGTTTTGCGCGAGATGGCGAGGCTCTGGCCCTGAGATATGGGGGGTGATGCAAACGTTTTCGACTCAGCGGGGAGCGAAGTCGGCCGACCGGTTATTCGGGATGCCGTGGCGGTGGCGCGACGAAAGAGAGCCGAACAGGGGCAAAGAGACGATTTTGTTTCGCTTGGAGGCTGTGCGGGAGCGCGGCGAGCCCGCGCCGCGCCGCCAGCCAGGCCGATGGCATCGATATTAACTCGTTGCCTGATACCGGAGCCGCAGCGGCGGGCGGTCAACGCCGCCGCGCACTCGATTTATATCTGTTGACGTCCCCGCCCGATGCCGTGGTAGGTGATTCCCATCCGTTCCATCTGTTCCGGATCGTACAGGTTGCGGCCGTCGAAAATCACCGGCTGTTTCAGTGCCGCCTTGAGGGCGTCGAAATCCGGGCTGCGGAATACTTTCCATTCGGTGACGATGGCCAGGGCGTCGGCGCCTTGAATGGCCGCCATGGGCGTGTCGCACAGGGTCAGGTCCGAGCGCTCGCCATAGATGCGGCGGGTTTCTTCCATGGCGACCGGGTCGTGGGCCTGGACTTTGGCGCCGGCTTGCCACAGGGCTTCCATGAGGGTGCGGCTGGAGGCTTCGCGCATGTCGTCGGTGTTGGGCTTGAAGGCCAAGCCCCAGACGGCGACGGTTTTGCCTTGCAGATTGCCGCCGAAGTGGCGGTTGATCTTGTCGAACAGGCGGGTTTTTTGGCGATCGTTGACGCCTTCAACCGCTTGCAGCAACTGGGCTTCGTAACCCACGTCGCGGGCGGTGCGTTCCAGGGCTTTGACGTCCTTGGGGAAGCAGGAGCCGCCGTAACCGCAGCCGGGATAAATGAAGTGGTAGCCGATGCGCGGGTCGGAGCCTATCCCTAAGCGCACGTTTTCGATGTCGGCGCCGAGCTTTTCCGCCAGGTTGGCCAGCTCGTTCATGAAGCTGATCTTGGTCGCCAGCATGGCGTTGGCGGCGTATTTGGTCAGCTCCGCCGAACGGATGTCCATGCACACCAGGCGATCGTGGTTGCGGTTGAAGGGGGCGTAGAGGGCGCGCAGCAACTCGGTGGTGCGGGGGTTGTCGGTGCCGATGACGACGCGGTCCGGCTTCATGAAGTCTTCGATGGCGGCGCCTTCCTTGAGGAACTCCGGGTTGGACACCACGTCGAATTGCAGCGTCGAGCCGCGCTGATCCAGGGCCGCCTGCACCTTGGCCCGCACTTTGTCCGCCGTGCCCACCGGCACGGTGCTCTTGTTGATCACCACCCGGTAGTCGTTCATGCGCTCGCCGATGCTGTTGGCGACGGCCAGCACGTATTGCAGGTCGGCGGAGCCGTCTTCGTCCGGCGGCGTGCCGACCGCGATGAATTGGAACAGGCCGTGGGCCACGCCCAGGTCGATGTCGGTGGTGAACTTGAGCCGGCCGGCGGCCATGTTGCTGGCGATCAGGTCATCCAGGCCCGGTTCGTGGATGGGCACTTCGCCGGCGTTGAGACGGTCGATTTTGCCTTGGTCGATGTCTACGCAGACGACGTTGTTGCCCACGTCGGCCAAGCAGGCGCCGGTGACCAGGCCCACGTAGCCGGAGCCGAATACTGTTACTTTCATGATGGCTGCTTCAAGTAGTTGCTTTAAATCGGGATGTTCGCTGTTCCGCCGGAGCGGGGGACGTTGATCCCCCTAACTTAATGGATGTTCATAACGCGAAGCAAGATGCGCCCGGCGGCTTGCCGTCCGGCGCCGGCGGTTTTATGCCCTGTTGTAACGCAGGTTTTCCGTCAGGTGCGGCCGGATGGTTTCGATCATGGCATGGTGCAGCTTGGGGCCGCCCGCGACGAGGCTGCCGGTTTCCATGTAACGGTCGCCGCCTTCCAGGTCGGTGACCACGCCGCCGGCTTCCTGGATCAGCAGCACGCCGGCCGCCATGTCCCAGGGCAGCAGGCCGATTTCCCAAAAGCCGTCCAGCCAGCCGGCGGCCACGTAGGCCAGGTCCAGGGCGGCGGAGCCGGGGCGGCGGATGCCGGCCGTATCTTTGATGAGGTCTTTCAGCATGCCCAGGTAGGCGTCCAGATAACTCTGGTCCTTGAAGGGCAGGCCGGTGCCCAGCAGGGCGCCTTTGAGGCCCTTTTGCGGGGTGACGCGCAGCTTGCGGTTGTTCAGCTTGGCGCCGCCGCCGCGCACGGCGGTGAACAGGTCTTGGCGGTTGGGATCGTAAATCACCGCCCGTTCCAGCTTGCCCCGGTGCTGCAAAGCGATGGAGACGGCGAATTGCGGGAAGCCGTGCAGAAAGTTGGTGGTGCCGTCCAGCGGGTCGATGATCCAGACGTAGTCGTCCTTATCGGCGGTGCGGCCGTGGTCGCCGCCTTCCTCGCCTAAAAACCGGTGGGCGGGATAGGCTTTGGACAGGATGTGGACGATTTCCTGTTCAGCCGCCTTGTCCACGTCGCTGACGAAATCGTTGCGGGTTTTTTGCGTAACGGTGTAGCTATCGTACTTGCCGAGGGAGCGCGTGATGATGTCGCCCGCGGCCCTGGCGGCGCGGACGGCGATGTTGATCATGGGATCCATGCGGTTCCTGGGGAGGGAGAAAAACTACGGAAGAATAGCAGAGGTTTGCTAGAATTCGCCAGCTTGCAGAACTGGGAGGATAAGGCTTGGCGCTAGCGAACATCCGTATCGTGATGGTGGAGACCAGTCATCCGGGCAATATCGGCGCCGCCGCGCGGGCCATGAAAAACATGGGCTTGAGCGATTTGTGCCTGGTGCGGCCGAGGGACTTTCCCAGCGCGGAGGCCACCGCTCGCGCTTCCGGCGCGGACGACGTGTTGTCCGCGGCGCAGGTGTGCGACTCCTTGGAGCAGGCCATCGCCGATTGCCAGTTGGTGGTGGGCGCCAGCGCGCGGGATCGCTGGGTGACGTGGCCCGAGCTGACGGCCCGCGCTTGCGCGGAAACCCTGTGGCCCCAACTTGAAACCAGCCGCATCGCCATCGTCTTCGGCCGGGAGCACTCCGGCTTGACCAACAGCGAGCTGGACTTGTGTCAGTACCTGTTGCGCATCCCCTGCAACAGCGAATTCAGCTCGCTCAACGTGGGCGCGGCGGTACAGGTGGTGGCGTACGAGTTTTTCCAGGCGGCCACGGCGGAAGCGCGCGCCGCGGCATCCCTGTCCGATCCCGCCAGCGGCGAGGAGATGGAGTCCTTTTTCCGCCATCTTCGGCAAACCTTGTTCGACATCGGCTTTTTCCACGCCACCAAGTCGGGGCCTTCCTTGATGCGCCGCCTACGCCGCTTGTTCCACCGGGCGCGGCTGGAGAAAAAGGAGGTGCATATGCTGCGCGGCATACTCAGCCAGATGCAGATCCGCCTCGAACGTCTGAATGCGGAATGACCGGCAGGCAGTTTGATTCAAATGAAGAACCTATTTCAGTGGCTTAAGCAAGAAACCGACTGCATTTTCGAGCGCGACCCGGCGGCCCAGTCGCTGCTGGAGGTGGTGACCACCTATCCGGGGTTCCACGCGATGCTGTTGCACCGGGTCAGTCACCGCTTGTGGCGAGGCGGTTGGCACTGGCCGGCACGTTTTTTGGCGTTTTTGGCGCGCTGGTTCACCGGCATCGAGATCCATCCCGGCGCGCGTATCGGCCGAGGCTTCTTTATCGACCACGGCATGGGGGTGGTGATCGGCGAAACGGCCGAGATCGGCGACGGTTGCACCCTTTATCACGGCGTCACGCTGGGCGGCACCAGCTGGAATAAGGGCAAGCGCCACCCCACCCTGGGCAACGGCGTGGTGATCGGCGCCGGCGCCAAGGTGCTGGGCCCCATCAACATCGGCGACGGCGCCCGTATCGGCTCCAACTCGGTGGTGCTCAAGGACGTGCCCGCCGGGGCGACGGTGGTCGGTATTCCCGCCCACGTGGTCGATCGCAAGCGCAGCGCGGATCAGGCCAAGCGGGAGGCTTTCGCCGCCCGCATCGGCTTCGACGCCTACGGCACCACCGCCGATATGCAGGATCCGGTGGACCGCGCCCTGCACCGCATGTTGGACCACATCCACGCCCAGGACGAGCAGTTGAAGTGCATGCGCCAAGCGCTCAAAGCCTTGGGGGCGCAGATGGACGTGGGGCCGCTGCCGGGATTGGCCGATTGCGGACTTGACGAAGCGGACGAGAGTGACGGTCAATAAATTGATTAATTTGGTAGGGTATGTATAGTTATAGCCCGTCACTGCCGTTGGGAGAGTCCGTTCGTGAAATTGACGACCAAAGGTCGCTATGCCGTCACCGCCATGCTGGATTTGGCGTTCCATAGCGACAAAAAGCCGGTAACGTTGACCGATATCGCCAAGCGTCAAAACATTTCACTGTCCTATCTGGAGCAGTTGTTCGCCCGCTTGCGCCGCGCCGGTATGGTGGAAGGGGTGCGCGGCCCCGGCGGCGGTTACCAACTGAGCCGGGGAGCCGGCGAAATCAGCGTGGCGGACATCATCGCCGCGGTGGACGAAACCATGGATTCCACCCGCTGCGGCGGCAAGGGCAATTGCCAGAACAGCCAGCCTTGTCTGACCCACGAGCTGTGGATGGGCTTGAGCGAGCAGATCCGCCAGTATTTGGACGGTATCAGCCTGCGGGATTTGATTGATCGCCACGGCGTGCGCCAAGTGGCCGACCGTCAAGACCGCCAAGTTTCCCACTACATGGATTTGATGATCCACCGCGACTCCACCGCCTGACCGGGCCGGTCGGCGCTTCATGCTTTACCTGGACCATAACGCCGCCACGCCTTTAGACGAAAGGGTGCGGGAGGCGATGGAGCCGTTCCTCGGCCGTTTTTACGGTAATCCGTCCAGCCTTTATCGCTTGGGCCGCTTGAGTCGCGATGCGGTGGAGGCGGCGCGGGAGCAGGTGGCCGCCCTGGCTGGCGCGATTCCTTCCCAAGTGATTTTCACCAGCGGCGGCACCGAGGCCAATAACTTGGCTTTGAAGGGCTTGGCCCACGCCCTGCGAGGACGGACCGTGGCGGTGGGCGCCGGCGAGCATCCGTCGGTGCTGGAGCCGATCCGCGCCTTGGCCGGGGACGGCGTCGCCCGGCATGTCATCGGCGTGGCGGCCGACGGCAAAACGGACCGCGCCTGCTTGGCGGCATTGCCGGCCGATACCGCCCTGGTTTCCTTGATGTGGGCCAACAACGAAACCGGCGTGATCCAGGACATTCCCGCTTTGATGCCGGCGCTGCGCGACCAAGGGCTGTGGCTGCACAGCGACGGCGTGCAGGCGGCGGGCAAGATTCCTCTGGACTTTGCCGCTTCCGGTCTGCACATGTTGAGCTTGTCCTCCCACAAAATCTACGGCCCGAAAGGCGCGGGAGCCCTCGTCGCCGACCGGGCGCTGCCGCTGCAACCCTTGCTGTACGGCGGCGGCCAGGAGCGGGATTTGCGCTCCGGCACGGAAAACGTGCCCGCCATCGTCGGCTTCGGCAAGGCGGCGGAATTGGCGCGGAGGGAGATGGAGGAGCGGGCGCGGCATGCGCTGCAATTGCGCCAAAGCTTGGAGGCGGCGCTCGGCGCGATGCCGGACGTAACCGTCTTCGCCGCCGGCAGCCCGCGTTTGCCCAACACCGTGCAATTCAGCGTGGCGGGCATGGACGGCGAAGCGCTGGTGATGGCCCTCGATCGCCAGGGCGTGGCGGTGTCCAGCGGTTCCGCCTGTGCCGGCGGCGCGGCCGAACCCAGCCATGTGCTGCTGTCCATGGGGGTCGAGCCCGACACGGCGCGCGGCGCGGTGCGGGTCAGCTTTGGCGCCGGCAACGGTGCGGACGACGTGGAGCGCTTCATTGCCGCCTTGAAAAAGGCCCGCACGGCCTACATTTAGCCAATACTTTTCTTCCGGAGTTTGCCATGACCGTACAGATCACCGAAAAAGCCGCTCGCCAGATCGAAAAGCAGCTGGCTAAGCGCGGGGGCGGCCTGGGCTTGCGCCTGGGCGTGCGTAAAAGCGGCTGCTCAGGTTTTGCCTATGCGCTGGATTTCGCCGACGAGATGGCGGCGGACGAGCAGGTGTTCGAGCAGCACGGCGTCAAGGTGCTGGTGCGGACCGAGGACCTGCCGGTGTTGGAAGGCATCGAGCTGGATTACACCCGCGAAGGCATCGGCGAGGCCTTCCGCTTCAACAATCCCAACGTCAAGGCGACCTGCGGTTGCGGCGAGAGCTTCGCCGTCTGAGCGGCGCCGTCGCGGCCGGCTGAGTTTTACGCGCGGTTGTTTCGGGCGGCGCGGCCCGTTACACTACGCGTTTAATTTTCCCCGCCGTGCGCGGCTCGCGCGTCCGGCATCCCACCTCAACCCATTCTTTACGGAGCACGTAGCTAATATGGCGATCGAACGCACTTTGTCCATCATCAAGCCGGACGCGGTAGCCAAAAATGTCATCGGCGAGATCTATTCCCGCTTTGAAAAGGCCGGCCTGCGCATTGTCGCCGCCAAGATGGCCCACCTCTCCCGCGAGCAGGCGGAAGGTTTCTACGCCGTGCATCGCGAGCGCCCCTTCTTCAACGACCTGGTCAGCTTCATGATCTCCGGTCCGGTGATGATCCAGGCGCTGGAAGGTGAAAACGCTATCGCCAAGCACCGCGACATCATGGGCGCCACCAACCCGGCCCAGGCCGCTCCCGGCACCATCCGCGCCGATTTCGCCCAGAGCATCGACGAAAACGCCGTGCACGGCTCCGACGGTGCCGACACCGCCGCGCAGGAAATCGCTTACTTCTTCGCTGCGAATGAACTCTGCCCCCGCACCCGTTAATACGAGCGCAAGCAAAGTCAATCTGCTCGATTTCGACCTGAAGGGCCTGCAGGCCTTTTTGGTCGAGATCGGCGAAAAGCCGTTTCGCGCCCAGCAGATCCTGCAATGGATACACCAGCGCGGGCTGGACGATTTCGATGAAATGTCCAACCTGAGCAAGGCTTTGCGGGCCCGGCTGGCGGAAATGGCGGAAATCCGCGCGCCGGAAATCGTTTTCGAACAGAAATCCGGCGACGGCACCCGCAAATGGGTGTTGCAGCTGGACGACGGCAACCGCATCGAAACCGTCTTCATCCCCGAGGAAGGGCGCGGCACCTTGTGCGTGTCGTCCCAGGTAGGCTGCGCCCTGGAGTGCAGCTTCTGCTCCACCGCCCGCCAGGGCTTCAACCGCAACCTCACCGCCGCCGAAATCATCGGCCAGGTGTGGACGGCCCAGCGGCGTTTGGGCGACGAAGCGCGGCTGACCAACGTGGTGTTGATGGGCATGGGCGAGCCTCTGCTCAACTTCAACAACGTGGTGACCGCCCTCAACCTGATGCTGGACGACTTCGCCTACTGCATGTCCAAGCGGCGGGTGACCTTGAGCACCTCCGGCGTGGTGCCGGCGTTGGACCGGCTGGCCGAAGTGACCGACGTGGCTTTGGCCGTGTCCCTGCACGCCACCGACGACGCCTTGCGCGACGAGCTGGTGCCCATCAACAAGAAGTACCCCATCCGCGAGCTGCTGGAAGCCTGCAAGCGCTACGTCGGCCAGGAAGGCCGCCGCAAGGTGACTTTCGAATACGTGCTGCTGGACGGCGTCAACGACACGCCGGCCCACGCCAGGGCTTTGGTGCGGCTGCTCAGCAAAGTGCCGTCCAAGATCAACCTGATTCCGTTCAACCCCTTCCCCAATTCCGGCTACCGCTGTTCGACACCGGAGGCTATCTCCCGTTTCCAGAACATCCTGGCGGCGGCCGGCTTCACCACCATCATCCGCCGCACCCGCGGCGACGACATCGACGCGGCCTGCGGCCAGTTGGTGGGCAAGGTGGAAGACCGCAGCCGCCGCACCTGGCGGTTGCAACAGGTGGACGCCGCGTGATGATGCGAACTTTGCTTTTGTTGTCGGTCTTGATCGTCGCCGGTTGCGGCCTGTGGAGCGACAAAAGCGAAGAGCGCCGCCGCTCGTCGGACCTCTATGTGCGCAAAGGGGTGGCCTATTTGGAGGCCGGGCGTTACGAAAACGCCCGCGCCGATTTGGAGAAGGCGCTGGATTTGTCTTCGCGCAACAGCGAGGCGCATAACGCCTTGGGCGTGTTGTTCGAACGCCTCGACAAGCAGGACGAAGCCCGCTTCCATTTCAAAAAAGCCGTCGGCCTGGACGAGAATAATTACGGCGCGTTGAACAATTACAGCCGCTTCCTGTGCAGCCACGGTAGCTACGAAGAGGGTATCGAGTCCTTGCAGCAGGTGATCGCCAGCAAGGTCTATTCGCAGCCCTGGCTAGCCCTGACCAATCAGGGCATTTGCTACAAGTCGGCCGGAAAAATCGACGAGGCGGAGCGGGCTTTGCGCAGCGCCTTGGAAAGCGGCCCCGACTTCGCTCCCGCGTTGTTGGAAATGGCGCGCATCGCTTTCGACAAGAAAGACTACCTAAAGGCGCGCGCCTTCCTGCAGCGTTATGCCGGCTCGGCCCAACACACGGCGGAGACCCTGTGGCTGGCCATCCGTACGGAGGACGCGCTGGGCAATCCGGCTTCCGTGCGCGGCTACCTGGTCCAGTTGCGCGAGCGCTTCCCCGATTCCCCGGAAACGGCCGAAGCCAAAAAGACCTACGCGATCCGTTGACCGGTTCGCTCCGGTTGCCCGGCGCTTTATTCCGGTCGCGGACCCATTACACTTTCGGTGAACATGAGCAATAAGATTCAAGCAATTCGCGGCATGCACGACATCCTGCCGGACCAGTCGCCGCGCTGGCAGTGGGTGGAAAGCGTGATGCGCGATATCCTCGGCGGCTACGGCTACCAGGAGATCCGCACCCCCATCGTCGAGAAAACCGAGCTGTTTTCCCGCTCCATCGGGGAAGTGACCGACATCGTCGAAAAAGAGATGTACACCTTCGACGACCGCAACGGCGATTCCCTCACCCTGCGTCCGGAAGGCACCGCCGGTTGTTTGCGCGCCTGCATCGAGCACGGCCTGCTGTTCAACCAGATCCAGCGCCTGTGGTACGCCGGCCCTATGTTCCGCCACGAACGGCCACAGAAAGGCCGCTACCGCCAGTTCCAGCAAGTGGGGGTGGAAGCCTACGGCATGGCGGGTCCCGACATCGACGTGGAACTGATCCTGTTGACCCTGCGCCTGTGGCGCAAGCTGGGCATCGCCGACAAGCTGGAGCTGCAGATCAACACCCTCGGCACCGCCCAGGAGCGTCTGGCCTACCGCGACAAGCTGGTGGAATATTTCCGCGCCCACTACGACCAATTGGACGAGGACAGCCGCCGCCGCCTGGAAGGCAATCCCCTGCGTATCCTGGACAGCAAGAACCCCGACCTGAAGCCGGTGATCGCCGGTGCGCCGGTCCTGGCGGATTACTTGGGCGAAGAGTCCTCGGCCCATTTTCAAGGCCTGACCTCCGCCCTGGACCGGGCCGGCGTGGCCTACACCGTCAATCCGCGCCTGGTGCGCGGCCTGGACTATTACAGCCGCACGGTGTTCGAGTGGGTGACCCAGGAACTGGGCTCCCAGGGCACGGTATGCGCCGGCGGCCGCTACGATGGCTTGATCGAGCAACTGGGCGAGCGCGCCTCCCACGCCATCGGCTTCGCCTTGGGCATGGAGCGCCTCATCGCCTTGCTGGAAAACACCCCCCTGCCGGTGGACGGCGCGCCCCACGCCTACGTGATCCGCGTCGGCGAGGCGGCCGACCAATTCGCCATGTTGACGGCCGAGGCCTTGCGCGACGCTTTGCCCGGTATCAAACTGGTGCTCAACTGCGGCGGCGGCAGCTTCAAGAGCCAGTTCAAGCGGGCCGACAAGAGCGGTGCGCTGTACGCCTTGATCGTCGGCGACGACGAGGCCGCCCAAGGCGTCGTCAGCATCAAGGCATTGCGGGAAGAGGGCGAGCAGGTCAGCCTGTCGCAACAAGACGCCGCCGCCTATTTGTCCGAGCGCCTCGCTTCACTATTAAAGCCAAAAGGTTAGCCATGGAAATCTATCATTCCGAAGAAGAACAATTAGAAGCCATCAAGCGCTGGTGGAAGGAAAACGGCCCGTCGGCCATCGTCGGCGTCGCCATCGGCGCGGCGCTTATCCTCGGCTACAACCTTTGGCAGGACCATCGCCGCGGCCAGTCGGAGCAGGCCTCCGCGTTGTACCAGGAAATGGTCAAGGCCACGGAGTCCAAGCAAATCGAAAGCGCCGAGAAGCTCAACGAGCGCATTGCGCAGAATTACGACGGCACCGTTTACGCTACCTTCGCCCGTCTGGCCCAAGCCAAGCTCAAGGCGGACGGCGGCGACATGGCGGCGGCGCGGCGCATGCTAGAGGCCGTGCTGTCCTCGTCGGTGGAAGACAAGTTCAAGCATATCGCCCGCATCCGCTTGGGCCAGGTGCTGCTGGAAGTCAACGAAGCACCGGCGGCGCTGGACTTGGTGGAAAAAGCCCAAGCCAAGGGCTTCGGCGCTTTCGAACGGGATTACGAGCTGCTCAAGGGCGATATTTACAGCGCCTTGAATCGCCGCGACGAGGCCCGCGTGGCTTACCAGGCCGCGCAGCGGTTGGGCGCGGCATCGGCCGCCCTGGAAATGAAGCTGGATGAGTTCGGCGGCGCCCAGGAGCCGGCGCACTGATGAGTCGCCACGCCCTCGTGCCTCGCATTCCTGTCGCCCGGGCCCTGTTGCGGGGGGCGCTGTTGGCGTCGCTGTTGCCGCTGGCCGGTTGCGCCCAGCTCCAAGCGGTGAACGAGGGCTTCAACAGCCTGACGGAATACATCACCGGCAAGGACAATGCCGCGCCGCCGACGCCGTTGCAGGAAATCAAGGAAGAAGTCGCCGTGGAGGTGGTTTGGAAAGACACCGTCGGCGAGGGATACGATGGGCATTCACTCAACTTGATTCCGGCATTGGACGGCGATCGTCTCTACGTCGCCAGCCACGACGGCCACGTGGAGGCGCGGGACAAAAACACCGGCCAAGTGCTGTGGGCGGTCGATACGGGATATCCGTTTTCCGGCGGCATCGGCGTCGGCCCCGGTCACTTGTTGATCGGCACCGACAACGCCGACATGGTGGCGCTGAGCGCGACGGACGGCGCGCTGCAATGGCAGGCCACGGTGTCCAGCGAGGTGCTGTCCATTCCCAAAGAGGATAAAGGCTTCGTGGTGATCCGCTGCACCGACGGCCGTTTATACGGTCTGGACGCCGCTACGGGTGGGCGCCGCTGGTATTTCGAGCGTCCGGTGCCGGCCCTGTCCCTGCGCATCATGGGCGGCCCGGCCGTGGCGGGCGGCTTGGTGGTGGACGGTTACGCCGGCGGCAAGCTGGTGGCGCTGAAGCTGGAAGACGGCCAGGTGCAGTGGGAAACCATGGTGGCCCATCCGCGTGGACGTTCGGAGATCGAGCGTCTGGTGGACCTGGGCGGCGAACCGGCGGTGCAAAGCGACATGCTTTATCTGGCGGGATTCAACGGCGGCTTGGCGGCGGTATCCATGGCCGGCGGCGAAGTGCAGTGGCGTATCGAAACCGTTTCCGGCGACACCGGGCCGGTGGTGTCGGGGCGCTCGCTGTATCTCACCGACGACGACAGCGACGTTTGGCGCTTCGAAACCAATATCGGCGGCGATATGTGGCGGCAGGGCGATTTGCACCAGCGGCGCCTGACGGTGCCGGCGGTGTTCCAAAACCTCGTCGTAGTCGGCGATTTCGAAGGTTATGTGCATTTCTTGTCCCAGGAGGACGGTCACATCATGGGACGCATCCAGGTGGGCAAGGAACCCTTTGCCCCGAAATTGGTGGCCGACGACGCTCACGTTTACGCGTACAGTAAAGACGGCACGCTAGCCGCGCTGCGGGTGCACTGACCATGTTGCCCGTCGTCGCCCTAGTCGGACGCCCCAACGTGGGCAAATCCACCCTGTTCAATTACCTCACCCGCAGCAAGGACGCCCTGGTGGCGGACTTTCCGGGGCTTACCCGCGACCGTAAATACGGCCAGGCGCGCCGGGGCGAAAAGCCGTTCCTGCTGGTGGACACCGGCGGCATCGTCGAAGAAGCCTGCGACGAAACCGGCCGCAAGACCGCCGAAGGCATAGACGAAGCGGCCATGCGCCAGGTGGACCTGGCGCTGGAAGAAGCCGACCTGGTGCTGTTCCTGGTGGACGCCCGCGAAGGGTTGAACGCTTCGGACGAAGCCATCGCCCGCCGCCTGCGCCGCATCGCCAAGCCCATCCTGTTGGTGGCCAACAAAATCGACGGCATCAACGCCAGCCTCGCCACGGCGGAATTCCACGCCCTGGCCCTGGGCGATCCCCTCTGGCTGGCGGCCGCCCACGGCACCGGCGCGGACAAGCTGCTGGGGGAAATCGAAGCCCTGTTGCCGGAAACCGTGGAGGAGCCGGAGGGCAAAGCGCCGGACGGTATCCGCATCGCCGTGGTGGGCCGCCCCAACGTGGGCAAGTCCACCCTGGTCAACCGCATCCTCGGCGAGGAGCGGGTGGTGGTGTTCGACCAGCCCGGCACCACCCGCGACAGCATCTACATTCCCTTCGAGCGCAACGACAAGCCCTACACCCTCATCGACACCGCCGGCGTCAGGCGCCGCTCGCGGGTGGACGAGGCGGTGGAAAAATTCAGCATCATCAAGACGCTGCAAGCCATCGACCGGGCCCACGTGGTCATCTACCTGATCGACGCCAGCGAAGGTGTTACCGACCAGGACGCCAGCCTGCTTGGCCAGGTGCTGGACGCCGGCCGGGCGCTCATCATCGGCCTCAACAAATGGGACGGCTTGAGCGCCGACCAGCGCCAGACCGTGCGCCGGCAAATGGACCTGCGCCTGGCCTTCGTCGAATTCGCCGAGCGCCACTGCATCTCCGCCCTGCACGGCAGCGGCGTGGGCGTGTTGTTCGATCGGGTGGACGAGATCTACGCCGCCGGCAACCGCAACCTGTCCACGCCGCTGTTGACCAAGTTGGTGCTGGAGGCCCAGGAGGCCCACCAGCCGCCCCTGGTGCAAGGTCGCCGCATCAAGCTGAAATACGCCCATCAGGGAGGCACCAATCCGCCCACGGTCATTATTCACGGCAACCAAACCGAGAGCCTGGCCGAGTCCTACCGGCGCTATTTGGTCAACTTCCTGCGGCAAAAGCTGCGCCTGCAAGGCACGCCGTTGCGACTGGAGTTCCGTTCCAGCACCAATCCGTTCAAAGACCGGCCCAATCCCTTGAGCGAAAGCCAAATCCGCAAAAAACGGCGCTTGATGCGGCATGTTAAAAAGCGCGGCTGAGGTTGTTTGCCTCATCCCACGAGCGGTTAAATCAAGCCGGCGCCGAAAGCGCCGGCTTTTTTGCTGGCAAGCCCGCGCTATTGCGTCGCGCCGGCTAGCCGCCTACGATGCGACTTGCCGAAGGCGGCTGCCGTGCCGCCATCGGCGCAGTCATCGCGTCGTGTTTATCCAATCCCACCGTATCGCCGCTTGCCGAGGTTTCCCATGCAGAACGGACTGTCCATCCAAATCAAAATTCTCGCCAGCATCATCACCATTTCGCTGGCGTCCCTGGTTTGCGTGACATGGCAGTCGGCGAGCAGCGAGAAGGACGTGGTGTCCCGTTTGGTTGAACAGCGCGTGCTGGACACGGCGCGGGCCTATTTCGACGGCCTGAACACCATGATGCTCACCGGCGCCATGGGCCAAAGCGGCGTCTTGCGCGACAAAACCCTGGCCCATCCCGGCATTACCGACGTGCGCCTGATCCGGGGCAAGGCCATCGCCGACGCTCACGGCGCCGGGGCCCCCTGGCAAAGCGTGGCTGACGACCTGGATCGGCGCGCCTTGGCCGGCGAGGCCATGACGATACGGGGCAACGACGCTCGGGGCCGGACGATTACCGTCCTGGAGCCGATCAGGGCTACCGCCGATTTTCGCGGCACCAATTGCTTGGGCTGCCACAACGTGAAGGAGAACACCGTGCTGGGCGCGGTGCGCGTCACTTATTCCCTGGCGGCGCTGGATGAGGAAATCCACAGCAAAATCCTGGCGACGGCCGGCATCAACCTGGTGCTGCTGGCGTTGGGCATGACGCTCATCGCTTGGCTGATGCGGCGCATCGTCGTGACGCCCCTGGTCCGCATGAGCGAAACCATGCGCGCCATCGAGAAGAACGCCGATCTGGCGCAACGGCTGGACGCGGACAGCGGCGATGAAATCGGCGTATTGGCTGCGGCTTTCAACGGCATGTTGGCGAATTTTTCCCTGAGCTTGGTCAAGGTGGCGGAAGCGGCCGGGGAACTGAACCGGGAAATCGGCAAAATTTCCACCGTCGCCGGCCAGACCACCGCGGCGGCGTTGGAGCAGCGCGCGGAAACCTCGGCGGTCATCCATGCCATCGGCGAACTGGAAGCCACGGTGAACGATGTGCGCAGCGGCGCCGACAACGCGGCGGCGGCCTCCGTCGAGGCGGACGGCGCGGCGTCGGAAGGCGCGAAGGCCATTAAGGAGGCCATCGACGGCATCTACGGCTTGGTGGGGGATATTGAAAACGCTTCGGAAGTGATCAAGCAGCTGGATGACAAGAGCAAGGGCGTCAGTTCCGTGCTGGACGTTATCCGAGGCATCGCCGAGCAAACCAATTTGCTGGCGTTGAACGCCGCAATCGAAGCGGCCAGGGCGGGAGAATACGGCCGCGGCTTTGCCGTGGTGGCCGACGAGGTGCGGACCCTCGCCACCCGTTCCCACGAATCCACCGAGGAAATCAAGAAGATCGTCGATCAGTTGCAGGTGGAGGCGAGGAAAGCCGTGGCCGTGATGGCCCGCGCCAAGGAAATCGCCGAGCAGCGCAGCGAGCAAGTGCGCAGCACCGACCAGGTGTTGGTCCTGATCGCCGACCGGGTGGCGGATATCCGCCGGCTCAACGCCCAAATGGCCGGCGCCGCCGACGAACAAAGCGCCGTGGCGCAGCACGTCAACCAAAGCATCGGCAACATCAGCCAATTGGCCGAACGCACGGCGATGGACGCCGAGCAGACCAACGCGTTTATCGGCAATCTGGTGGGGTTGGCGCAGGGGCTGGAACGCTTGGTCGGACGCTTTAAGCGCTGACCCGCGCCGCCGTTTTCCCATTCGGGCGCGGCCGCGTTGGCCGGCGCCGACCGCCATAAAAACAGGAAGCCTCCCATGCGCAAACCGCTCGCCGCCGCTCTGATTTTATCCCTGGCCGTGACGGCCGGCTGCACGGCGTCGCGGCCCGGCGCCGCGCCCGCCGGCGGCTTCCGCATTCTGCAAATCAACGATACCTACAAAATCGAAGGCCTGGAAAACGGCCGCATCGGCGGCTTGGCGCGGCTGCGCACGCTGCGCAAACGGCTGGAGGCGCAGGGCCAGCCGGTGTTGGTGCTGCATGCCGGCGATTTGCTGTTTCCGTCGGTGATGAGCAAATACCTCAAAGGCGGCCCCATGGTGAAAATGCTCAACCTGCTCGATGGGGACGCCGCCGGCTTCGATTCCAACTTGTTGGTCGCCTTGGGCAACCACGAGTTCGACGACAAGGATCCGGGCGTGTTGCTGGGCAGGATGGCCCAGTCGGACTTCCACTGGCTGGCGTCCAACGTGCGTTACCGCACCAGCGTTGAAGCGCCCGGCGAAGCGTTCGGCCAACGGGTGGAGCGGGTCAAGGACGGCGTGGTGCGGGACTTGAACGGCATCAAGGTGGGCTTGTTCAGCCTCACCCTGGACGTCACCCAGCCCGAGTATGCGGTCTACCGCTATCGGCCGGAAGCCGAGCGGCGCGCGCTGGTCGAGGAGTCTATCGCCAACCTGCGGCGGCAGGGCGCGCAGGTGATCATCGCGCTCACGCACCAGGATTTGGACGACGATATTTGGTTGGCGCGGGAATTCCCCGCCATTCACCTCATCGCGGGCGGTCACGAGCATTTCCACATCCAGCAGCGGGTGGGGAACACCTGGATCACCAAGGCTGACGCCGATATCCGCAGCGCCATGGTCCACGAGGTGAACGTGGCCGCCGACGGCGCGGTGAGCGTGGCGCCGCGCCGGGTGGAATTGGGCGACGACGTTGCTCCCGATCCGTCGTTGTCGGACGCCGTGCAGGCGCAGTTGGACGAGTTGGTGAAGTCCGTGCGCAAGGCCGGCGGCGAGGATTTGACTCGGGAGGTGGGGCGAACCGCCTATTTGCTGGAAGGGGAGGAAACTTCCGTGCGCGGCCGGGAAACCGCGTTGGGCAATTTTCTGGCCGACGTGATCCGCCAGCGTATGGGCACGGACATCGCCTGGGTCAACGGCGGCTCCATACGCATCAACGACAATATTCCGCCGGGCCCCATCACCAACTATCACGTCGCCGGCATTTTCTACTACGACAACGATCTGGTCGCCATGGAGTTGACCGGGGCGCAAATCCTCGATGTGTTGCGCAATTCGGTGTCCAAGGTCCATCGGGGCGACGGCCGTTTTTTGCACGTGTCCGGCCTGCGTTTTCGCTATCACGCGGACGGCGCGGAACCCCCGTCGTATCGCATCGAAGCGGAGGACGTGGCGGTGTCGGGCAAGGGCGGCAAGACATACGCGCCGCTGCAACCGGGCAAAACCTACCGCGTCGCCACCAGCGAGTTTCTGTGGGCGCGCGGCGTCGAGGACGGCTATGCGCTGTTCGCCGCCGGCAAGGGCGGCACCAGTCCCCGGCGCATAGACTCGGGCAAAGCGGTTAGCCAACGCCAAGCTTTCCTGGACGCCGTCGCCCGTTTACCCAACCGCACGGTGACCAGCCAAGTGGAAGGCCGTATCGTGCGTGTCGATAAGTAATATTGATTACATGGCCGCAATACCTTAGGTTTATCATTATGTAATAGGCTGAATCCCTGGATTTTGGCCGATTTCCGGCGCAGACGGGATATTGGCGCGTGAAGCGCGTCACAAAACCGATTCCGCACGGCCATATCGCGGCTTTTTTCGCAACACCCCTGGGAGCGCCGTTGGGCATCACGCCGGGGTGGCTATCTAACCCATTGTTTACGAATGGAAAATCGCTACGTTAAGGGTGCGCTGATGGGGTCGCGGCGGTTGGCGCGTCGTGGGACGTCGATCGCCGATAATGTGGCATCGGTTTTGCTGTATCCAGCTTAAGTCTTTGCTTGTCCTGGGGAAGTCCTACGTGGGTAGGGGGAACGTTATAGAAAGCAGCCTGCTTGGATGTTCGGCGCCTTCCGTTATTGCCCGCCCGCAGCGTCCGCTCAAGGCGAGCTCCAGGCCGTCGCTGCTCGCCATGCTCGTGGTGCCGGCCCTGCTGCTGTCGACCGGTTGCGCCCTCAAGCGCAGCCGTTACGACGTGCCCACCGCGCCCCTGCCGGAACAATTCAAGCAGGCGGCCAAACCCCAGGCGGGGCAAGGCGCGCCGCCCAAAGACGAACGGTCGGCGGCCGCCGCGCCGGTGGCGGCCATGCTGGACCAATGGTGGCGCGCCCTCGGCAGCGACGAGCTGAACCGCCTTGTCGATCAGGCCCTGGCCAACAATCAGGATCTGCGCATCGCCGTGCTGCGCATCGCCCAGGCCCAGGCCCGCGCCGATCAAGCCTACGCGCAGCAATTCCCGGTGATCACCGCGCCGATGCAAGGGCATCACGACTCTCCCTCCAACGGCATCAACTCGGCGACGGGATTCGGCACCGCCAAGGATCGCCAATACGTGCAGGGCGGCGCTCGCGGCGATTGGCGCGTCGATCTGTGGGGAGAGCTCAGCGCCCAGTCCGATTCCGCGGAAATGCAAATGTGGCGCGCGACCTATCAGCGCGACGATACCCGCCGCACCCTGATCGCCAGCGTGGCCAGCCAGTATGTGGAATACCTTTCCCTGAACGATCGCCTCCGCGTCGCCCACGAAACGGAAGCCGCCTTGCAGGCCCTGCTCGACGCCGTCAGCGCGCGTTTGGCGGTGGGCGACGCCACCGTCATCGAGCTGGAGCAGCAACGCGCCGCCGTGCTGGTCGTTCAGGCGACGATCCCCGGCTTGGAATTGCAGCGGGAAAACGCGGTCAACGCCTTGGCGCTGTTGCTCGGGGTCACGCCGAGTTCGCTGGCCCTGTCCGACCACGGCATCGACTCGCTGTCCTTTCCCGGCGTGGCGGCGGATGTGCCGGCCAGCCTGCTGCTGCGGCGGCCCGACGTGCGGGTGGTGGAGGCGCGCCTGTTGTCGGCGGATGCGGACGTCGACGTGGCGCGCGCCCGCGTGTTACCGCCCCTCGACCTGAACGCGCAGTCCGGGTGGGGCATCCTGGCCTTGGGGCACTTGGTGACGCCCTACGGCGCCATTTACAACCTGGCCGCCACCTTGACGGCGACGATTTTCGACAACGGCAAGCGCACCCAGGAAGTGGCGTTCGCGCGGGCTCTGCATGAAGAGTTGGTGGAAACCTATATGCGCGTCATCTACACCGCCGTGCGCGAAACGGAAGACGCGCTGGCCAATGTACACAACAACGGCAAGCGGCTGGAGGCCCAGCAATTGGCCACCGAGGCGGCGTTGCGCGCCTGGCAGGCCAGCCAGGACTCCTTCGGCGTCGGCGACCTGGATTTTTTGACGCTGCTCGATACCGAACGCACTTATCACCGCAATCTGGACGAGTATCACCGCGTCCGCATGGAGCGTTATCGAGGCGTGATCGCCTTGTTTAACGCGCTGGGCGGCGGCGTGCCGCAGGGCGGCGCCTTGCCGGGCGACGGGGATCGTCCCCATGGCGCCGTCGCCGCTTCCGCCTCGGCGGCGCCCGCGGCCGGCATCGACTGGAGCGAGCCGGTGGACGACGAGGAATACTGGTTGGTGGAGCTGGCGGGGTTGCAGGACCGCAGCGGCGTGAGCCACGCCTGGCAGGATTTGCAGCAACGTTTCCCGCAATTGATGGCGGGCCGGGTGCTGTTGCCGCGCTTGCAGGGGCGGGTGGAACAGGACGAGCAGGAGCGCGCCGCTTGGTACCGGCTGTTCGTGTCCCGTTTCGCCGACGCCGAGCAAGCCGCCGCCTTCTGTCGGGAATTGAACGGCAAGCTGGTACGCTGCCGGGTGGTGTCCTCCAGCGCCGACGAGTTCAGCGATGCGCTGGCCGACAAGCCGCCGCAGCCATCGCCGCTTGCCGATCCGCCGCGACAGGCGCCCGCGCAATCCGCCGCGGCGGCTCCGGCGCCGGCCGACAGCGGCGCGGCGCAGCCGTCGCAAGACGCCGAGCAAACACTATCCGGCCAAGCCGAACCGTCCGGCCACGAGCGCAAGCGGCGCCGCTCCAGGCATTCGCGCCGGAATCGCCAAGCGGACAGCGTGGACGCGGCGGGCGTCGGTTCGGCGGAGGCGTTGCCGCAATCGGCGGCGCTGTCCATGCCGCCGCCTTCCGAGCAAGCGGTCGCGCCGGACGCGGGCGATCCCTTGCCGTTGCCGGAAAGCGCCGATGGGACGGCGGCGGTTGAGGCGGAACCGTCGGCCCATCGGCACAAGCGCGGCAGGTCCAAGCACAAGCGCCATCGGCGGGGGGGCGCGTCGTGAGCACGGGCCGCGAGCCGTTTGACGGGCTTGCCATGGCGAACGCCCTGAGCCGGGCGGGCGACCAGCCCGAGCTGAGCCCGCGCCAGCGGCAAATTCTGGAATTGCTGAAAGCCGGCAAGGTGAACAAGGAAATCGCCAACGAATTGGGCATCGGCTTGGGCACGGTCAAGCAGCACGTGGTGGCGTTGTTCAAAAAACTCCACGTGCGCAACCGCACCATGGCCGTGTCCCAAGGGCTGAATTTGGCGGCCGAAGCGCCGACCGAGCGTCCTCCCGTGATCGACGGCCTGCTGGAGCGGCGGCCTTGCGTGGTGTTGAGCCTCGGCTTGCCCGGCAACGCGTCCCCGGACGCCGTGGGTTTGCTGCACAAAACGCTTTCGGCGTTTGCTTTCGAGCACGACGCCCTGTTCCTGGCGCGCAAGGACAACGCCGGCGACTTGATTTTCGGCTTGCAGCGCGCCACGGAGCAGGACGTGTACAAGGCCCTGCGCGCCGCCGGCACGGCGTTCGACGCGCTGGCCGAATGCGCCGAGGCGCGCGCCGGCTTGCGCGGCGGACTGACGGCGGGGCTCGCCATTGCCAGCATGCACCGGCGCGGCGGTTGGTCCGGGGAGGCGGTCGCGAGCAGCGTGATCGCCCAGTCGCGGGATCTGGCGGACGGCGCGGCGCCCGGTCGGATCGTGCTGGGCGCGGCGGCGGAGAATCTCCTGCGGGTGCTGGGGCCCGGCGCCACCGGCTTCACCCTGTCCGCCTTGTCCTTCGAGGCGGTGGAGCGGTTGCCGTGGCCGGCCGGCGGCGGCGAGCCGCCCCTGGCCGGCAGGGACGAGGAGCTGGCCTGCCTGGAAGACCTGTTGGCCGAAGCGGCCCAGGGCCATGGCCGGCTGGTTTATATCGAGGGCGAAACCGGCATGGGCAAGTCGCGCTTGTGCCGCCACGTGGCGGAGCGCTGCCGTTCGCTCGGCGGCGAGGCGCAGCATTTCGTTTGCCAGCCGGAGAGCCGGCTGAGCGGCTTGTACCGCTTTCCCGACGGCATCCCCTGCGGGCCGCAGACCTTGTCGCGCAGCCTAGCCGCCGCGCCCCGCCGCCCTCCGTCTGCGGTGATCGTGGACGACGGCCACCTGCTGGCGGCGGACGCCCTGGCCCGGCTGACCGAGCAGGCCGCCCGGGCCCAGGGCAAGCTGGTGGTCGTGACCGCCCGCAAATTCCCCAAATCGGCGGCGCGGCCCAGCGCTCAGTTCAAGCTGGGGCGTTTGCCCCTGGAGGCCATGGAGGCGCTGGTGGCGCAACTGCCCTGTTCGCAGGACGCCGACCAAGCGGCGTCCGTGGCGCGGCAAGCCGCCGGCGTGCCGTTGTTCGCCGTGGAATTGGCCCGCCACCGCGGGGAGGGCGCTTTGCCGTTGGCCTTGCGCGTGGTGATCGGCGCCCGCATGGATAGCCTGGGCCTGGACCGCGTTCTGTTGCGCCAGTTGGCTCGCGCGGCGACGCCTTGCGGCGAGGCCGAAATCGCCGCCGCCTTGCGGGAAACGCCGGAGGCCTTGCGCTACGCCATCGAGCAGGCGGCGGCCGGGGGCGTGTTGTCGCGGGACGAGCAGGGCGGCTTGAGTTTCGCCCACCCTTTGCTGCGGTTGGCGGTGGAGCAGTCCGGAGTCGAATGATGGCGTGGCCGCGTTTCCCGTTGCAGTCGTTCCGCGATTCGCCTCTGTTGGACGTGTTCCGCTCGCCGGAGCTGCGGCGCGTGCTGCCGGTGCTGGCCCTGGCGGCCTTGTTGTACAACGTCCTCGGTTTGGCGCTGCCCATGGCAATCCTGCAAATCATGGATCGCGTGGTGCTCAACCAATCCATGGAAACCTTGGCCATCCTCGCTATCGGCGCCGTTTTCGCCCTGGTGATGGAGGAAATCCTGCGCGAGGTGAACGGCGTGGTGACCGGTTGGCTGGGCGCCCGTTTCGAGCACAAGGCCAGCGTGGAAGCCCTCGACCGGCTCATGCGCGTGTCCTTGCAGCGCTTGCAGCAGGAGGAGTCGGGGGCTCACGCCGAGCGCATCGCCGCCACGGCCAGGGTGGCCGAGTTCTATTCCGGCCAGGCGCTGCTGGTGCTGTTCGACATCCCGTTCGTGCTGATCTTTCTCGCCATGATCTACACCATCGGCGGTTGGCTGGTGCTGGTGCCCGGGACGCTGCTGAGCATTTTCATTTACGCCATCGCCCGCTTCGGCGCCTGGTTGCAGCGCCATGTGGAAAACCGCCATATCGCCAACGACCGGCGCCACAATTTCCTGGTGGAGGTGTTGTCCGGCATCCATTCGGTGAAGACCATGGCCATGGAGGCGCAGATGGAGCGCCGCCACGAGCGCTTGCAGGCGGCCAACGCCGAAATGAGCCAGACCATGTCCTACGGCAGCGCCATGGCCTCCGCCATGGGGACGCTGTTTTCCCAGATCATGATCGTCGGCATCGTGTTCGCCGGCGCCTTGGGCGTGCTGGCGGGACAGATGACGCCCGGCGGACTGGCCGCCTGCATGTTGCTGGCCGTGCGCTCCCTGCAGCCGCTGCGGCGCGGTTTGACCATCTGGTCCCGTTACCAGTCCTTCGTGGCGGCCCAGGCCCGCCTCAAGGAAATTGCCGATATGCCCCTGGTGGACGACCCGGCCAAGCCGGCCCTGCCGCCGGTGCGCGGCGGATTGGAGTTGCGCAACGTGACCTTGCGGCGCAAAGCGGGAGCGCCGATTTTCGACGACCTCTGCTTGACCATACGCGCCGGCGAATGCATCGCCATCCAAGGGGACAGCGGCAGCGGCAAGTCGAGCCTGATGTCGTTGTTGAACGGCATGAATCAGCCGGACGAGGGGCTAGTCCTGGCGGACGGCCATAGCTTGAGCGAGTTTTGCGCCGACAGCGTGCAACGGGAAATCGGCCTGTTGCCACAGACGGGGGCGTTGATCGCCGGCACGCTGTTGGACAACATGACCATGTTCGAGGACGACCGGAAAGAGATCGCCCTGGGCATCGCCGCGCAGCTGGGACTGGATCGCTTGGTGGCCGGCATGAAGCTGGGTTATGAAACGCCGCTGGGGGAGGCCAGTTCCGAAAGCTTGCCGACCGGCGTTCGGCAAATCATCGCCATCGCTCGCGTGCTGGCGAAAAATCCCAGCGTCATCCTGTTCGACGAGGCCAACAACTCCCTGGACATGGAAGGCGACCAGCGTTTGCTGGAGTACGTGAAGCAGCTCAAGGGCCGTTGCACCGTCGTGCTCATCACCCACCGCCCTTCCTGGCACAAACTCGCCGACCGCACCCTGCGCATCGCCGACGGCAAGCTGGTGGAGGGATTCGCCGCCGCTTCGTTCGCCGCCGCCAATACGGAAAACGCCGGGTCTGCCGTCAGGGATAGGCCGCCCCCCGCGGACGATTTTTCCACCATCATCCGCGAGCACTACGACGAAGAGTCGGACCTGTCCCTGTGCGTCTCGCCGCTGTTGCGCGCCATCGGCTGGCAAGGCGGCGCCAGGCAGCTGATGGTGGCCATGCCGCATATGCAACGCAGCCTGGACATTTCCGGCCTGTGCGCCACCATGGCCAATTTGGGCATGCCGCCCTACGATTTCGCCGGCACCCTGGCGGGGCTCGATCCCCGCCTGATGCCCTGCTTGTTCGTTCCCGAGAAGGCGCCGGCCAAGGTCGTCCTGGAGCGGTTGCCGGACGGACGCGTGCGCTGTTTCGACAGCGGCGTGGCCGGCGAGACGGCGCTGCCGGCCGACGCCGGTCCCGGACGGGTTTATGTTTTCAAGGAGCAGGAGAAGGTTACCGTCCTCTCGCGCCATGAAACCAATTTTTTCGGCGCTTTGCTGCGGCGCTTCCGCCGCCACATCGTCCTGGCTTTCGTCCTGACCGTGCTAAACACCGTGTTCGCCTTGGCTCCGCCGTTGTTCGTCCGTAGCGTCTACGATCGGATTTTGCCGGCGGGTGACGTGCGCATGGAGACTTACCTGCTGTTCGGCGTATTGATCGTGCTGGCCATGGATTTCCACGTGCGCAGCCTGCGCGGGCGGGTGATCGCCCACACCGGCGGACGGGCCGACTATATCGTCGGGACCAGCGTGTTCAGCCGGGTGATCAACTTGCCGGCCAGCGCTACCGGCAACGTGTCGGTGCGCCGCCAAGTGGGGCGTTTGCGCAATTTCGAAAGCATGCGCGATTTTTTCCTCGGCCCCCTGGCGGTGATCGCCTTCGACATGCCCGCCAACCTGCTGATGGTGGCTGCCATCGGCGCGATCAACCCCTGGGCGCTGCTGGCGGTGCTCGGCTCGGGCCTGGTGTTTTTCCTGCTGGGCCTGGCCACCCGGGGCGTCAGCGAGCGGGCCATCGCCCGATCGTCCCAGGCCTCTAGCTTGCGCGCGGAATTTCTCGACGAAGCGCTGACGCAGATGAACGCCGTCCGCGGCACCGGCAGCCGCGCTATCTGGGTGGAGCGCTACCGCGACTTGAGCGGCAAGGCGGTCATGGCCAACTATCTCGACGCCCAGGTGCATTCGCGCCTCAGCGGTTCCGCCCAAGTGGTGGGCAGCTTGTCCGGGTTTTCGGTGCTGGTGGTGTCCGCGCTCAGTTCGATACAAGGCGGAATCAGCAGCGGAACCATGATGGCCACCATGATGCTGGTGTGGCGTTTGATCAGTCCCATGCAGAATCTTTTTCTGGCCGCCACGTCCATGGTGAAGATCCGCTCCAGCATGCAGCAGGTGCAAAACCTGATGCGCTTGGCCATCGAAGGGGACGGCGGGGTGCACCAGACCATTCGTCCGGCTTCCCTGGGCGCTATCGGCTTTTCCCGCGTCTCCTTCCGTTATATGCACGACGCCGACCCCACCCTGCTGGGGGTGAATTTCAACGTCGAGCCCGGCCAGGTGGTGGTGATCGCCGGTCCCAACGGCTCGGGCAAGTCGACCGTCCTCAAGCTGCTGATCCGGGCTTTCGTGCCGCAGGCGGGCACCATCCGCCTGGACGGCGTGGACATCCGCCAGCTGACGGTGGCCGACCTGCGCGCCCGCATCAGCTACATGCCGCAGGTGTGCGATATTTTCTACGGCACCATCAGCCAGAATTTGCGCCTGGCCCATCCTTCCGCCACCGAGGCCGAAGTGCAATGGGCCGCGGAAATGGCCGGTTTGCGGACGGAAATCGAGTCCATGCCGCGCGGTTTCGCCACGCGCATTTCCAATAGCCAATCGGAATTGCTGCCCAACGGTTTCCGCCAGCGGCTGGCGCTGGCGCGGGCGGTGCTCAAGCCGGCGCCGGTGGTGATCATGGACGAGCCCGGCACCGGCATGGACGAGGCCGGCGAACAGGCGTTGCAGCGCTGCATCGAATGGTTGCGCGGGCGCTCGACTTTGTTGATCGTTTCCCACCGCCCCGCCCACATGCGCTTGGCCGATATTACGATTTACCTGGAACGCGGTTCCGTCGCGGCCATGGGCCCTTTCGACAGCATCAAGGGAAGGTTGATTCCCGGGACGCCAAAATAATGCGTAAACAGCCCCCTCCACTGGATACTCCGGACGCCGCGGAAAATTCGCCCATTCGCCTGGGCAGCCGTCAGCGCCACTTGCTGGCGGACAGCGTGCACATCGAAGAGGAGTTCATCCCCGACTTCATCCGCCCCATGCTGGGCTTGGGCGCGGTGATCGTCGTGCTGTTTTTCCTCTGGGCCAGCCTGACTCACGTTACCGAGGTGGCGAGGGCGCCCGGGGAGGTCATTCCTATCGGCAAAAGCAAGACGGTGCAGCACTTGGACGGCGGCGTGGTGCAGGAAATCCTGGCCGAGGAGCGCATGCTGGTGCAGGAAGGCCAGGTGCTGCTGCGCCTGGACGGCAGCCAGGCCCAGGCGGAGCTGCGCCAGACGGCGGCGCGCCTGGTCGCCCTCAAGCTGCGCGCCGAGCGGCTCAGCGCCTTCGCCGACGGGCGCGAGCCGGATTTCCGCTCCTTGGCGGGGCCATACGCCGATTTGCTGGCGGACCAGGTGACGATTTACCGCAACCAGATCGCCACGCGCGACTCCACCCTGTCCATACTCGATCGCCAGATCGAGCAGCGTAAACAGCGTATCGCCCAATCGCAGACCGCTTTGGCCGCCGCCAAGCAGCACCAGGCGCTGACCGGGGAAATGGTGCGCATGCGCGAAGACCTGGCCGCCCGCCAGTTGGTCAAGCGCACCGTCCTGCTGGAAACGCTGCGGGCCAAAGTGACGGCGGACAGCGAGGTAACCCGCATCCGGGAGGATATCGGCGTTTCCCAGCAGGAATTGGCGGAAACCCTCAACCGCCGCGAGGACACCATCAACCAATTGCGCCACGACGCCCTCAACGAAATGGGCTCGGTGCGCGCCCAAATCGCCGAGGTGGAGGAGTCCATCCAGCACCTCAAGGCCAAGGTGCATCGTTTGGTCATCACCGCTCCCCATCGCGGCTACGTGCAGGACCTGAAGGTGCTCACCCTGGGGCAGGTGATCCAGCCGGGCGCGGTGCTGATGCAGATCGTGCCCGACGACATGCCCCTGGAGGCGGAAATCCACATCCAGCCCAAGGACATCGGTTACGTCAGAGCGGACCAGCGGGTGAATCTCAAGGTGCTCAGTTTCGATTACTCCCGCTACGGTTTCGCCACCGGCGTCTTGAAGCGCGTGGCCGCTTCCAGCACCACCGACGACAGCAACCAAACCTTTTATCGCGGCTGGGTGACGCTGGATCATCCCTACGTCGGCAAAACCCCCGGCCGCAACCTGCTGCAACCGGGCATGGGGGTGGAGGCGGAAATCCTCACCGGCGAGAAGACCGTGTTGGCCTACCTTTCCAAGCCCGTCATCGACGTGGTCACGCGCTCTTTCCACGAGCGCTAACGCTAAGGATCATCCATGGGCGTCATCAAGAAAGTTCTCTATCGCGGCAACATCCTCGGCAAACCGCGCCACCGCAATTTCTTCCTCGACATGGAAGAAAACATCCATATCCATTACCGCGATCTGCGCATCGAGCTGAGCCGGGGCGAGTTCGAGGATTTCGCCGACACTTTCGCCAAGCAGTCCGGGGAATTGCTCGGGATCATCCGGGAAAAGAATTACCAGGACGGCAAGCTGGCCAACGCCAACCAGGACGACGTGCGCATTTGGACCGAGTCGCGCCTGAAGCACGAGGTCAAGTACCACCCGCAGCGCTTCTCCCTGGAGGAATGCGGCGACGGCTACCACTTCCACTACCGCAATTACAAAATCCTCATCGACAAGGACGAGTTCCGCCAGATCGCCCGCCTGTTCGCTGCGGTGGATGTGGACGGGCCTTACGCCTCTAGTTACGAAGAGGTGATGGAGCTGCTGGACGCCAACGAAGTGGACTATCTGCTGGATGCGGGCAATGTGCCGGGTGAAGTGCTGGGCATCGCCGTGGCGCAATACCACATCCCCAAAATCCGCGACATTTTCCAGTACATCGGCTTTGCCGTGGAAAAAGACGAAGCCGTCGAAAAACGCTACCAAGGCCCGCGCTTGAGCGTGATCGTGCGCCCCGACCCGCAGCGCACGGCGCAGGATTACCGGCGGCTGCGCGGCGCCAAATCGGCGACGCGCCTGGCGGATTACCTGGCCCAGTTCGGCAAGGCCATGGACGTGGACGAGCTGAACCAGCTGAAGTGCCAAGCGCTGGACTTCTATTTTGCCGTCAACGCCGGCGAAGCGCGCCAGGTGGATACGGACCCGCAAACTTGGCTTTACGCGCCGGCCAACCGCCAGGTGATCTTTCCCTACAACCCGTCGGCTGAAACCGGCAAGGCCAGCGCCGACAAGCTCTACCGCGCCTGGTCGGCGTTGCTGAACGGCACGCAGCTGGGGTTCGTCAAGCCGCACAAGCAGGTGTTGCCCGCCCCCGAGCAGGCGGCGCTGGCGAAGCAGGTGCGGGAGGCGCTGATGCGGGACGTGGCGGCTTACGCCGCGGTGGACAAGATCCATTTGATGGGGTCGGCCTTGCGCGGCGACATGGGGCGCTACAGCGCTCCCTTTGTCCACAGCAAGCTGGCCAAGCTGGGTTCCGACGTCGACATCCTGGTGGAAATCGACCCCGAGCGGGAGGACGATATTCCCGCCGCCTGGGATTTTTACGTGGCGGAAGCCTCCAACCGTTGCGCCATCTACCACGTCGGCCAGATTCCCCTGGCCGCGGGCGCCGACGAATGGAAAAGCCGTTATCCGCACATTCCTTTCATCCATCATTTGCTGGATGCCTACGTGTATTTCCCTTCCAGGGGGCATCGGGAGGAAAAAGACGCTTTCCTCGCCAAATTCAAGGCGCAGCTGTTCTACGACCGGGCGCGGGACGGCATCGTCTACCGCGGGGAGGAGGAGCAGCGCATCGGCCAGCGGCTGGCGGCGTTGCACGGTTTCCGGCAGGTGGCGGTGGAATCGATGAAAGTGTCCACCGAAAACGCCTTGTACAAGGTTTTCGCCGACGGCCAAGCCTGGGTGCTCAAGCTGTTCAAAGTGTCCGGCAATTACGCCAGCAACCGGGTGGCCGAACATACGGTTTACGAGGAAAAGCTGGTGGCGCAGCTCAAGGAGCGCGGCATTCCCACCGCCGGTATCCGCCATGTGCCGGAGGGCGTCGAGGGTTATGTCGAGGGGTTCCCGGCGCTATTGTTCGAGCGCATTCCCGGCAAGGTGCAGCAGCGCCCGGACTATGCCCTGGAGCGCATCGCTCCCGCTTTGGCGAACGTCCATCGCGTGCAGATGGAGCGCCCCCTGGCGTTGGACACGTCGTTTCCCTACGACGACACCTGCATGATGTGGCTGAAGGCCTTCGAGAACTACCAAAAGAACAGCGGGCATTCCCCGGAAGTGGCGAAAGCCTTTGCCGCCCTGGCTCCGGTGGCGATGCACTGCTTTCCCGGCGAAAACCGCGCCCGCTGGTTCGCCCGCAGCGCCGCGCTGCACAACCATGGCGACGTCACGCCCAAGAACGTCATCGTGGCCGACAGCGGCGAGCCGCGTTTTTTCGATTTCAACAACGCTTTTTACGGCCCGCGCATGGCGGACGTGGTGGACGGCGCGTTCGAGTTTTCCCTGGCGGAGAAATACATCCACTTGGCCGACTTCGCCCGCTTCGACGCTTTCATCGGCCACTACGCCGAGCGTAGCCCGCTGACGGCGGAAGAGCGGGAAGACCTGCCTCACTGGATCGGTCTGGTGGGCCTCATCAAGTTCACCAAGGAAATCCGCGTGCTGTTGGATCGCCCGCAGCAAAGCCTGCGCTGCAAGCGCGCCTTGGCCATCGCCGAATTCACCCTGTCGCGCGCGGCGACCACGTGAGCCGGCCGGTTTGGATAGCGCTGTTGGCGGCGTCGTGGCTGGGCGTCGCGGACGCGGAAACCATCGGCCTGCGCTTCGTCGTCAGCGACCGTCTGGCCCAATCCGCCGCCCAGCGTGGCGCGACCGAAGCGAAGCTGGCCGGCTATACGGAGCAGTTGAACGCCTACCTGCACGACAGCCAGGTCGAATTGGCGGCGGAAATCGTGCAGATCGAGTTCGCTCCCATCGCCAATCGGGACGCCCTGGCCGTTCTGGCCGACATGGAAGGGGAGCGCGGCGGTTTCGAAGCGTTGTTCGCCAAAGCCGACGAATTCGGCGCGGATTACACCTTCGCCGTGTTGGACGACTTGATGCTGCACGGCAAGCGGGGCTGCGGCCGGGGCTACGCCGTCAACAAAACCGTGGCGGAGATCGCCGACACCCGCCGCGCTTTCGCCGTGCTGGACATCGCCTGCGGCGCCCACACCCTGGCTCACGAGCTGGGGCATTTGCTGGGATTGAATCACGGCGCCCTGGTGGACGCCTGTCTGCCCGGCAAAGGGCACAGCACCGCCTTGACCCCCTACGCCAACGGTTACGCCCAGGGCGTGTGCGACAAGCAACCCCAGCCGGGCGAGTTCGGCACCATCATGGTGGGCGGCTTCATGCAGGAGATCAATGGCGACGGCCATTCCAGCCTGCCGTTGTTTTCCAATCCGCGCTTGCGCGATCCCCGCTGCGGTTCGCAAGGCGTCTGCGGCGACGCGGCAAGCGCCGACGCGGCGCGGGCCATGAACGAGCACCGGCGTTATTACGCCGCCCACGAAGAGCCTGACGCGCACGCGCTGCGCTACGGCAACCGGGGCCTGGCGCAATGCCTGGCCGACCGCTACCGGGGCAAGGAAATCGACGAACTGGAAGAGTTGCGCTGCCCGGCCATGGGCATCGAGTCCCTCGCCGGTTTGGAGCGCTTGACCGCCTTGAAACGCATCGACCTGTCGGCCAACCCCATTGTCGACGCCGCGCCGTTGCTGGCCCTGGATGCGAGCCGGGTCGAATGGATCGATGTGTCGGGCGCCAGGATCGATGCCGCATCGTGGAGCGAACTGCAGCGGCGCTTCGAGGGCAAGCTTAAGCCGCCCTAGCGCGACCTATAACTTCTGGATGTCTGGCGTTAAGCCCGCGGCGTGACTACGATCACCCTATAGCAATCCGCATAGGCGACGGGAGAAGGTCATGGCCGAAGAAAACGAAAACCCCAACGGCGGCGCCGGCGCGCAAGCGGCGGACGGTCAGCAGCAAGAAGCCCAGTTGTTCGACGATTTGACCGTGCTTTCCCGCGGCGAGGAAGGCGACCAGTCCAATCGCGGGGAAACGGTCGGCGGAACGCCCGAGCAAGTCGAAGGCAGCGGCAACGAGAACCTGCAAACCGACGTGCGCGGCGAGGGCGCCATATTGCGGGATAACCTGGGCGAAGGCGCCTCCGGACGGGGGGCGGCGGAGGCCAGGGACGAAGTCGGCAACGGCGTCGACGTGGCGCCCCAGAATACCTCCAGCGACGGCGGCCAGGGGGCGGTGCCGGGGGTATCCACGCCGCTCAGCGAAGCGACGCTGGGTTTCGAGCAGGAGCCGTCGCCCAGGAGCGAGGAGCCGGCCGGGGCGACGCCCCAGCCGCAGGCGGCTCATGCCGCCGCCGCCGGCGACGAAGGCATAGGCCACGGCAACGGCGGAGAGGCCGGCACGCCGACCACGCCGACAAGTCCCACCACGCCGACAACGGCGACGACCAGCACGACGCCGACGACGGCCACTTCGCCCACGTCCCCGACGGCCGCCACCAGTGCGACGTCTCCCACCAGTCCCACGTCGCCGACGAGCGCCACCACGCCCACCATGGCCGGCCAAGCCAGCCACGCGACCCAGGCCACCCAGCAGGCGACGCATCCGACTTCGCCGACGACCGCCACCAGCCCCACGTCGCCGACCAGCGCGACGAATGCGGCGTCGCCCACGAGTCCCAGCAGCGCCACGTCGCCGAGCAGCGCGACCAACGGCGGGTCGCCGACAAGCCCCAGCAGCGCCACGTCGCCGAGCAGTCCGACCAACGGCGGGTCGCCGACGAGTCCCAGCAGCGCCACGTCGCCGACCAGCGCGACCAACGGCGGGTCGCCGACGAGCCCCAGCAGCGCCACGTCGCCGAGCAGTGCGACCAACGGCGGGTCGCCGACAAGCCCCAGCAGCGCCACGTCGCCGACCAGCGCAACCAACGGCGGGTCGCCGACGAGCCCCAGTAGCGCCACGTCGCCGACTAGCGCGACCAACGGCGGGTCTCCGACGAGCCCCAGCAGTGCCACCTCGCCGACCAGCGCCGCCCATGGGCCGAGCGGCGGCCATCAGGGTGGTGACGACAAGGACGGCAATAAGCACGGCGATACCAGCGCGAAATCGCCCACCGACGGCTCCGGCGGCGGGGGCAAGGACGGCGGTAAGGATCATGGCGACAAAGGTCATGGAGACAAGGACGGCAATAGCCACGACGGCAAGGACGGCAACAGTCACGACAACAGCAGCGCGAAGTCGCCGGGCAGCCATTCGAGCGGCGGCCAACAGGATCACGAAGACAAAGATCACGACGGCAAGGGTGGCAACAGCCACGACGACAGCAGCGCGAAGTCGCCGACCAGCGACGGTTCGGCCCAAACCGGCAGCCACGCCAACAACGGCTACGGCAACGGCGACCAGGACGCGCCGGGCAACTCCGGCGGCAACAACAACGCGGAAAACGCCGGCAGTGGAGACAGTTCCTCCAAGGGCAACGACGGCGGCGGCAGCCATGCCAACAACGGCTACGGCAACGGCGACCAGGACGCCCCCGGCAATTCCGGCGGCAACAACAACGCGGAAAACGCCGGCAGCGGGGACAGTTCCTCCAAGGGCAACGACGGCGGCGGCAGCCATGCCAACAACGGCTACGGCAACGGCGACCAGGACGCGCCGGGCAATTCCGGCGGCAACAACAACGCGGAAAACGCCGGCAGCGAGGACAGTTCCGCGAAAGGCAATGACGGCCAGGGCGGCGACGCTTCGGCCGGCGCGGGCACCGCCGGAACGGCCGATCACACCATCGACGGCGTCGACAGCGGCAAAGGCGCCAACGACAACCTGACCGGGACCGACGGCAACGACCTGATCGACGGCAAAGGCGGCAACGACACGATCGAAGGTGGCGCCGGCAACGATCAGATCTATGGCGGCGGCGGCAACGATACCTTGGACGGGGGCGCGGGCAACGATTGGATGCACGGCGATGCCGGCAACGACACCCTGCATGGCGGCGACGGCAACGACACGCTGTACGGGTCGGACGGCAACGACCAGATGTACGGCGACGCCGGCAGCGACCTTTTCGTCTTCGGCGACTTCCAGGGGCAAGCCGCGGTCGACGGCGGCGCCGGCGGCGGTTGGACCGACGTGATCGAGGTGGACATGGTGGGCGGGCCCGGCGGCCACGGCGGCTGGACGCTGGAAATCGACGGCCAGCAGGTGGCGGACGGCTCCGCTCACGGCTCCATCGAAGGCCATGACATGTCCGGCTCCATCGACACCGGCCACGGCACCATCGATTTCGATAATATCGACAAAATCGAGTGGTAAGGCCCTAGCCGTCGCGACCGTGAAAGCGGGATACCCTTGGCGGGGTATCCCGCTTTTTTATTGCCGAAGGCACGGTCCGGCGCAACGCCGGCCGGCCGTTCCTCGAGCCGGGGCGTTTACCGGCGACGGTGCATTCGGTTAACCTCTTGCCGCAATAAGGCAAATCCAAGGCGGATGCGACACCATGACCGAATCGAAACAACAGCCCCTGGTGAGTTGCGAATGGTTGCAGGGCAATCTGCAACGCGGCGACGTGGCCGTGCTGGACGCGTCCTTCTTCCTTCCGGCGGAAAAGCGCGATCCCGCCGCCGAATACCGGCAATGCCACATTCCCGGCGCGCGGTTTTTCGACATCGACGCCGTGGCCGACCACGCGACGGCCTTGCCGCACATGTTGCCCGGCCCGTCCGAGTTCGCCGAAGCGGTGGGCAAGCTCGGCATCGGCAACGACACCCTGGTGGTGGCTTACGACAACAACCGCTTCATGGCCTCGGCGCGGGCCTGGTGGATGTTCCGCGTGTTCGGCCACGAGCGGGTGGCGGTGCTGGACGGCGGCGTGCAGCGCTGGCAGGCGCTGGGGATGCCGGTGGACGCCGCGGACGTCGTGCCTGAGCCGCGGCGTTTCCAGGCCGGCTTTCGCCCCGAGCTGGTTCGCGATCTGGCGCAAATGCGCCGCCTAGCGGAAAGCGGCGATTGCCAACTGGTGGATGCCCGTTCCGCCGGCCGCTTCGAAGGCCGCGATCCCGAGCCGCGCCCCGGCCTCAAATCGGGCCATATCCCCGGCAGCCGCAGCCTGCCTTTCGCCGAGTTGGTGGACGCCGAGACTCGCTTGATGTTGCCTTTGGAGGAAGTCCGTCGCCGATTCGGCCAAGCCGGCATCGATCCGGCGAGGCCGGTGGCGGCCACCTGCGGCACCGGCGTCACCGCCGCGATCCTGGCGTTGGCCCTGTACCGCTTGGGTCGCGAGGACGTGGCCGTGTACGACGGTTCCTGGAGCGAGTGGGGCGCGTTGCCCGATGTGCCTGTGGCGACCGGCGCTGCGTGAGCTGTGCGGGGATCGGCGTTTGCCGACCGTCGCAACCCCTATAATCGGCTGCATTCCGAGCTTTTGAACCTGGAGCGAACTCGATGGAATTCAAAGATTACCTGCGGACCCTGGTGACCAAGGACGGTTCCGACATTTACATCGCCGTGGGTGCGCCGCCGGCGGCCAAGTTCCAGGGCCGGCTGACCCCCATCGACAACGTGGTGCTCAAGCCGGAAGACACCAAGCGCATGGCTTACGACTTGATGTCGCCGGAGCAGCAGCGCGACTTCGAGCACAAGCCGGAAATGAACCTGGCCATCAGCGAGCCGGGCATCGGCCGCTTCCGCGTCAACATCTTCAAGCAGCGCAATTGCGTCGGCATGGTGATCCGCAACATCAAGACCGACATCCCGCAGGCGGACAACCTGGGCCTGCCGCCGATCCTGAAGCAGGTCATCATGGAGAAGCGCGGCCTGATCCTGTTCGTGGGCGGCACCGGCTCCGGCAAGTCCACCTCCCTGGCGGCCCTGATCGACTACCGCAACAGCAATTCCGGCGGCCACATCATCACCATCGAGGACCCCATCGAATACGTCCATCCGCACAAGAAGTCCATCGTCACCCAGCGCGAGGTGGGGGTGGACACGGACACTTTCGAGGACGCCCTGAAAAACACCCTGCGCCAGGCGCCGGACGTGATCCTCATCGGCGAAATCCGCGCCCGCGAAACCATGGAACACGCCATCGCCTTCGCCGAAACCGGCCACTTGTGCCTGTCCACCCTGCACGCCAACAACGCCAACCAGGCCCTGGACCGCATCATCAACTTCTTCCCGGAAGAGCGCCGCAACCAGCTGTTGCTGGATTTGTCCTTGAACCTCAAGGCTTTCGTGTCGCAGCGCCTGGTGCCCACGGTGGACGGCAAACGCGTGGCCGCCATCGAAATCCTGCTGGGCACGCCCTTGGTGGCGGACACCATCCGCAAGGGCGAGGTGCACATGGTGAAGGAAGTAATGGAAAAGTCGGAAAACCTCGGCATGCAGACTTTCGACACGGCCCTGTTCAACCTGTACAAGGAAGGCCGCATCACCCTGGACGAGGCCCTGCGCAACTCCGACTCGCCCAACAACCTGCGCTTGAAAATCAACCTCAGCGAGGAAACCCGCGACACCGCCCGCCGGGAAAGCGGCCTCAGCGATCAAGCCGGCTCGGCCTCCCTGGAGCTCATCCACGACGATTGATCGTGAGGCTTCGCGTCCGCCCGGCTTGTCCGGCGGCCTCGGGATATTGCAAACGACACAGACATGACGGTCAACGGATGAGCGTGTATCCGGCTTTAGGTCGCCGCGGAGAACGCAACACTTGGATTTATCGCGGCTATCGGGCGCCACTGAAGCCGGTGTTGGCAGCGTTGGCTTGTTTGGCCGCGTTGCAGGCGATCAGCTATTTTTCTTCGCCGCTGTACGTGGTTGCCGGCATCGCCGGATACGCGCCTCTGCACACTTCCCTGGAAGCGATCGCCATCCTCATCTCGGCGCTGGTTTTCGCCGTGGGCTGGGGCGTGCACGACGAGGACCATCCCGGCAATCTCACGCTGTTGGCCTGCGTTTTCCTGGGCGTGGCGTTGCTCGATTACATGCATGCCCTGTCTTTCCCCGGCATGCCGGATTTCGTCACGGCCAACAATCCGGAAAAGGCCATCAACTTTTGGCTGCTGTCCCGGCTGTTGGCGGTTCTGGGGCTGCTGGCCGTGGCGCTGCTGCCGTGGCGGCCGCTGCGTTCCCCGTGGCTGCGCTGGGCGATCCTGGCGGCGGTGTTGTCGCTGGCGGGGGCGGCCGGTTGGGTCGGCGTGGTCCACGAGGATTGGCTTCCCCGCACTTTCGTTCCCGGCCAGGGGCTGACGCCTTTCAAAATTCGCTGCGAGTACGCGCTGGTCGCCCTGTATGCCGCCGCCGCCCTGGGATTTCTGCGCCAAATGCGCAAGCCGCAGCCGTACGACGTGGTGAGCCTGTTCGGCGCCACCAGCGTGATGGCGCTGGGGGAAGTGTTTTTCATTCTTTATTCCGACGTTTCCGATCTGTTCAATTTTTTGGGCCATGTTTATAAAGCCATTGCCCACGGCTTCATCTACCAAGGCGTTTTTATCGTCGGCGTCCGCGCGCCCTACCAGCGCTTGCGCGAGTCGCGCAACCTGCTGCAAACCGTCCTCGACACCATTCCCCTGCGGGTGTTCTGGAAGGATCGCGAATCCCGATATTTGGGGTGCAACGCGATATTCGCCCGGGACGCCGGCGCGGCCGGCCCGTCCGAGGTGATCGGAAAGCTGGACCGGCAATTGGCATGGCGCGGCAAGGCGGAGCTGTTGCGCGCCGACGATCGGGCGGTGATGGAGTCGCGGCGGCCGCGCTTGGGCTACGAAGAGTCCCTCAACACCGCGGAAGGCAAGCACGTGTGGTTGTCCACCTCGAAAGTGCCGCTGCAGGATTTGCACGGCGAGATCATCGGCGTGCTCGGCGTCTACGACGACATCACCGAACGCAAATTGGCGGAAGAATCCACCCGCCTGGCCGCCCTGGTCTATCAAAGCAGCAGCGAGGCGATGACGGTAACCGACGCCGACAACACCTTCATCAGCGTCAACCCCGCCTTTACCGCGTTGACCGGTTATACGCTGTCCGAAGTCGTCGGCAGAAATCCCCACATCCTCAGCTCCGGTTACCACGACCAGGCTTTCTATGACGCCATGTGGCATGCGCTGGACACCACCGGCCATTGGCAAGGCGAAATCTGGGACCGGCGCAAGAACGGCGAGCTGTATGCCAAGTGGCTCACGGTCAACACCATATACAACGACGACGGCTCGGTGCATCGGCGCGTCGCTTTGTTTTCCGACATTACCGGGATCAAGCGCGCCAACGAATTGTTGTGGCGGCAGGCCAATTTCGACGCCCTGACCGGCCTGCCCAATCGCAGCATGTTTCGCGATCGCTTGTTCGAGGAAATCAAGAAGGCGCGTCGCGCCGGCTTGCCCATGGCGCTGATGCTCATCGACCTGGACAGCTTCAAGGAGGTCAACGACACCCTGGGGCACGACAAGGGCGACATGTTGCTGAAGGAAGCGTCGCGACGCCTGAGCGGCTGCGTGCGCGAATCCGACTTGGTGGCGCGCCTGGGAGGGGACGAGTTCACCGTGATCCTGAGTCAATTGGAGGATGCCGCTTGCGTCGAGCGCGTGGCCTTGGACATCCTGCGGCAGTTGTCCGACCCGATATCCTTGGGTAGCGAAACCGCCTACGTGTCCGCCAGCATCGGCATTACGCTGTATCCCGACGATGCGACCGAGGTGGATACGCTGCTGAAGAATGCCGACCAGGCCATGTACGCCGCCAAGAACCAGGGCCGCAGCCGCTACAGCTATTTCTCGCCCTCCATGCAGGAAGCGGCGCAGGCGCGGATGCGATTGGTCAACGATTTGCGCGGCGCCGTGGCCGGCGATCAATTCTGCGTGCATTACCAGCCCATCGTGCAACTGGCGACGGGCGCCATCCACAAAGCCGAGGCGCTGATCCGCTGGCAGCATCCCGTGCGCGGCCTGGTCAATCCGGCCGAATTCATTCCCATCGCCGAGGACACCGGCATGATCGTGGATATCGGCAACTGGGTGTTCCGCGAGGCGGCGCGCCAGGCGGCGCGATGGCGCGCGCTGCACCACGCGGAGTTCCAGATCAGCGTCAACAAGTCCCCGGTCCAGTTCCACCGTGTCGGCCATGACTACGCGGCATGGCTGGCGTACCTGCAAGAGCTGGGTTTGCCCGGGCAAAACGTCGTGGTGGAAATCACCGAAGGGCTGTTGATGGACAACAGCAGCGCCGTGACCGGGCAGCTGCTGGCTTTCCGCGACGCCGGTATCCAGGTGGCGCTGGACGATTTCGGCACCGGCTATTCGGCGTTGTCCTATTTGCAGAAATTCGACATCGACTATCTGAAAATCGACCGCGCTTTCGTGCACGATTTGGCGCCGGATTCCAGCAACACGGCGTTGTGCGAAGCCATCATCGTTATGGCCCACAAACTGGGGATTAAAGTGGTCGCCGAAGGCGTGGAGACGGAGCAGCAGCGCAGCCTGCTGGCCGCCGCCGGCTGCGATTACGGGCAGGGCTATTTGTTTTCCCGGCCGGTTCCGGCCGATGAGTTCGAGGCTTTGCTGCAACTCTCGCCGTAGCGGCCGCGCGCCGGCGGGGCGATCGACGGGATTGGCCGGGATCTTTTTCGCCCGCGCTAGTCCCTGTCTTCCGGGCGCCGCGGCCGCGCCACGACGCACTCGATGGCTTTGGGCAGCTCCTCCATAACCTGGGCGTGGAGGGCGAGGCGTTCCTCTTGATGGTGTTCCCGCGGCAAGTGCTTTTCCACAAAACGCGTCACGTACTTGGCGGGGACGCGGTTGAGGGTGATGGCGGCGATATCCAGCAGCATGTCCATATTGTTTCCCCAGTCCGGCCGGTCGCGTTCGATGATCTTGTAAAGCTCGCGGAAAACCAGCTCCTCGCTCAGGTTTTCCAGCTCCTCGTTGCCGAACAGATTTTTATAATGCATGGATGTTTGCCTTTGGCGGATGCGGCCGGCCCGTCGCCGTGCGGCTCGCTCTACGCCACGGAGCCGGCCGAAATGCTTCGGCTGCCATTGTACCGATAATCGCGCTCACTCGGCGCGGGGCGGCTTTTTCCCCGGGGACTCGGCCGGCGCAAGCCCGAGGCTTTTTTGCCAGGATATCGCCAAATATCGTAAGATTTCGCTCTTTTAGGCCGAGAGCCCGAGGCTTCGGCTTGCAGCCGATTTACCGATACATCCCGTTACCAGACCCCAACCACGGAAACCTTCATGGCCGCCTCCAAGCGTTACACCGGACTCATCGAACACTACCGCGCCCGCCTGCCGGTGAGCGACACCACCCGCCTCATCAGTTTGGGCGAAGGCAACACGCCTTTGATCCGCTTGGAGAACATTCCGCGCCTGGTGGGCAAGGACGTGGAGATTTTCGTGAAGTACGAGGGGCTCAACCCCACCGGTTCCTTCAAGGACCGCGGCATGACCATGGCGGTGACCAAGGCGGTGGAAGAGGGCAGCCGTGCCATCATCTGCGCCTCCACCGGCAATACCTCGGCCGCCGCCGCCGCCTATGCGGTGCGTGCCGGCATCACCGCTTTCGTGCTGATTCCCGACGGCAAGATCGCCATGGGCAAGCTGGCCCAGGCCATGATGTACGGCGCGGTCATCATCCAGATTCGCGGCAACTTCGACGAAGGCATGCGCTTGGTGAAGGAAGTGGCCGACCACGCGCCGGTGACCATCGTCAACTCCATCAACCCGTTCCGCATCGAAGGCCAGAAGACCGCCGCTTTCGAAATCGTCGACGAACTGGGCGACGCTCCCGACTACCACTGTCTGCCGGTGGGCAATGCCGGCAACATCACCGCTTACTGGAAGGGCTACAGCGAGTACGCGGCGGACGGCATCGCCAAAAAGCGGCCGGTGATGGTGGGTTACCAGGCGGCCGGTTCCGCCCCATTCGTGCTGGGCCACATGGTGGACAACCCGGAAACCGTCGCCACCGCCATCCGCATCGGCCACCCGCAGAGCTGGGACAAGGCCTGGACCGTGCAGAAGGAGTCCGCCGGCTGGTTCGACAAGTTCAGCGACGCCGATATCCTGGCGGCGCAGAAGATGTTGTCGGAGCACGAAGGCGTGTTCTGCGAGCCGGCTTCCGCCACCTCCCTGGCCGGCGCCTTGGCCGACTTGAAGTCCGGCAAGATCCCCGAAGGCAGTCGCATCGTCTGCACCCTCACCGGCAACGGCCTGAAAGATCCCGACACCGCCATCGGCCAGTGCACCGCCAAGCCGGTGACGGTGGACGCGCAGCTGGACGCCGTCAAGGCCGCTATCCTGGCGGGCCTATAGCGCTTCCCGTGACGCCGCCGGCTAAAAGCAAGCGCATCGTCCGCCGCCCGGTGGACGATGGCGGCGGCCGTTTTTCCGACCTCCATCCCGTCATCCGGCGCATCTACCTGGCGCGCCATATCGGTTCGCCGGACGATCTGGACCGTTCCCTAGAAAGTTTGCCGCCGCCGCAAGCGCTGTCCGGCATGGACGCCATGGCGGGATTGCTGGCCGAGGCGGTGATGGACGACCGGCGCTTGCTGGTGGTGGCCGATTTCGACGCCGACGGCGCCACCGCTTGCGCCGTGGCGGTGCGGGGGCTGCGCCTGCTGGGCGCTAGGCAGGTGGATTACCTGGTGCCCAACCGCTTCGAATTCGGCTACGGCCTCACGCCGGAAATCGTCGCCATCGCCGCCGAACGCAAACCCGACTACATCATCACCGTGGACAACGGCATCGCCAGTCTGGAGGGCGTGGCGGCGGCCCGGCAAGCGGGGATCGGCGTGCTGGTCACCGACCACCACCTGCCTGGCGCGGAGTTGCCCGAGGCCGATGCCATCGTCAACCCCAACCTGCCGGGCGACGCCTTCCCCAGCAAGGCCCTGGCCGGGGTGGGCGTGATGTTTTACGTGCTCATCGCTGTGCGGGCGCGCTTGCGGGACGCCGGCTGGTTTAACCAAAAGAGTATGGCCGCGCCCAATCTGGCGTGTCTTCTGGATTTGGTGGCCCTGGGCACGGTGGCGGACGTGGTGCAGCTGGACCGCATCAACCGGGTGCTGGTGCACCAGGGCGTGCAGCGCATCCGCGCCGGCAAGGCTCATGCCGGCGTGCTGGCTTTGCTGGAAACGGCCAAGCGCAACCCCGCCCAGTTGCGCGCCGCGGACCTGGGCTTCGCCGTGGCGCCGCGCCTCAACGCCGCCGGCCGTTTGGAAGACATGGCCTTGGGTATCGAATGCCTGTTGACCGACGACGCCGAGGCGGCGCGCGACATGGCGGGCCGTCTGGACGCGCTCAACCTTGAGCGGCGTACCATCGAGGACAAAATGAAGGCCGAAGCCTTCCAGCTGATGAAGCAGGGCGATTGGCTGAAGGGCGCTGGCGAGCAGCCGGTGGTGTGCCTGTTCGACGAAGGCTGGCACCAGGGCGTGATCGGCATCCTCGCCTCCCGCATCAAAGAGCGCCTGCATCGGCCGGTGATTGCTTTCGCCCCCAGCGGCGATAACGAGATCAAGGGCTCGGCTCGGTCCGTGGCCGGCATTCACATCCGCGATTTGCTGAGCGACGTGGCGGCGGCCTATCCGGGCCTGCTGCAAAAATTCGGCGGCCACGCCATGGCGGCGGGGCTGACGTTGCGCCGCAGCGATTACCCCGTTTTCGTGGAAGCCTTGGCGCAAGTGGCGGCGCGCCAGCTGCAAGGCTGGCAGGCCGAGGATACGGTCTACACCGACGGAGCCTTGGAGCACGGCGATTTCTTGCTGCAATTCGCCGAGCAATTGCAGGCGGCCGGGCCTTGGGGGCAAGGGTTTCCCGAACCCTGTTTCGACGGCGTGTTCGACGTGGAGCAGGTGCGCGTGATGGCGGAGAAGCATCTGCGCTTCGTATTGGCTTTGCCCGGATCCGGGCGGCGGGTGGACGGGGTGGCGTTCCATGTGGACGACCCCGGCCAGTGGCTGGGCTGCGAGCGCGTGCGCTTGGCTTATCGCCTGGACGTCAACGAATATCGCAACGCCCGCAGCCTACAATTGCTGGTGGATTATCTGGAGCCTTGCTGACGGTCTTCGATGGACCGCAGCTTTTTATTGGTGCTGGTGAGCTTGTTGAGCATGTCGTCCCAGGATTGGTACTGGGCGAACTTGCCGTCCCGCGCCGCGATCTTGGCGTTCACTTCTTTTTTCGCCAGTTCGATCACTTCTTCCGGTTTGAGGCCGCCGACGGCGTCCAAAAACGCCTTCTCGCCGCCCTCGGCGGTTTTGATTTCTTCCAGTATGCCAAAGGCGAAATCGAACACCATGCGCTCTTCCGGAGCCAGGTGCTTTTTTACTTTGACGGCCGATTTGTAGGCCGATTTACGCGAGCCGCCGCTGACTTCGCGGTCGCCGCCAGTGACGACGGGCAGGATGTAGATCACGGCCAGAACCGCCATGATGGCATAGAGGACTTTCATGGTGTTGCTCCAAAATCGAGGACGGCGGGCATTATAGCCCAGACTTTTGCGGGGGAAGGCGGCTGCGTTCCCGGCGGTTAGGATAAATAATGCCTTAGTGCTTTACCAGGAAATAAATCAGGACTAGAATGGTCCGCAATAGCAATCCGGGCAGCCTTCGTGATACGCATCAGCAAATTGACCGACTATGCCTTCATCGTCCTCGGCCATATGGCCAGGGGACGGGCCGAAGTTTACGCGGCGGCGGAGCTGGCGGACGGCACCGGCATCGCCATGCCCACGGTGAGCAAAGTGCTCAAGTCCTTGACCCGCGCCGGCGTCGTGCGCTCGTCGCGCGGCGCCCACGGCGGCTATGCGCTGAGCCGCCCGGCCGAAGAAACCTCCGTCGCCACCGTGATCTATGCTTTGGAAGGCCCCATCGCCATCACTGAATGCGGCGTCGACGACCACCGTTGCAACCAATCGGACTCCTGTCATGCCCAGGGCAATTGGAGCGTGATCAACCGGGCCATTCGCAACGCCCTCGAATCCGTGTCCTTGGCGGAGTTGAGCAGGCCCGTCGCAGCAGAAGAAATCTCCATCCCCTTGCACCGCGTGGCGCGCCGCCGCCCCGCCGAATTAGCCGAGTAAAGCCATGGCCGCTACCGCCGACACCATCGAAAAACTCATCAGCCAAGAATACAAGCAGGGCTTCGTCACCGACCTGGAGGCGGATACCTTTCCGCCCGGCCTCAACGAGGACGTGATCCGCGCCCTGTCCGCCAAGAAACAGGAGCCGGAATGGCTGCTGGAATGGCGCTTGGAGGCCTACCGCCATTGGCTGACTATGGCCGAACCGACCTGGGCGCAGGTGCAGTACGCGCCCATCGACTACCAGGCCATCAGCTACTACTCCGCGCCGAAAAAAGCCCAGGGTCCGAAAAGCCTGGACGAAGTGGATCCCAAGCTGCTGGAAACCTACGAAAAACTCGGCGTGCCCCTGCACGAGCGGGCCAAGCTGGCCGGCGTGGCGGTGGACGCGGTGTTCGATTCCGTGTCGGTGGCCACCACTTTTCGCGAAAAGCTGGCGGAGGCCGGCGTGCTGTTCTGCCCCATTTCCGAAGCGGTGCGCGAATACCCGGAACTGGTGAAACAGTACCTGGGCTCGGTGGTGCCCACCGGCGACAATTTCTACGCGGCGCTCAATTCCGCCGTGTTCACCGACGGCTCCTTCGTCTACATCCCCAAGGGCGTGCGCTGCCCGATGGAGCTTTCGACTTACTTCCGCATCAACGCCGCCAACACCGGCCAGTTCGAGCGCACCCTCATCATCGCCGACGAAGGCAGCCACGTCAGCTACCTGGAAGGCTGCACCGCCCCCATGCGCGACGAAAACCAGCTGCACGCCGCGGTGGTGGAGCTGGTGGCCATGGACAACGCCCAGATCAAGTATTCCACCGTGCAGAACTGGTATCCCGGCGACGAGGAAGGCCGCGGCGGCATCTACAACTTCGTCACCAAGCGCGGCGAGTGCCGCGGCGCCAACTCGAAGATTTCCTGGACCCAGGTGGAAACCGGCTCGGCCATCACCTGGAAGTATCCCAGCTGTGTGTTGAAGGGAGACAACTCGGTGGGCGAGTTCTACTCGGTGGCCCTCACCAACCACCGCCAGCAGGCCGATACCGGGACCAAGATGATCCACATCGGCAAGAACACCCGCAGCACCATCGTCTCCAAGGGCATTTCCGCCGGCCGTGCGCAGAACACCTACCGCGGCCTGGTGAAAGTGCTGAAGAGCGCTGAGAACGCCCGAAACCATACCCAGTGCGATTCCCTGCTGATCGGCGATAAGTGCGGCGCCCACACTTTCCCCTACGTGGAGGTGAAGCAGCCCAGCGCCACCGTGGAGCACGAAGCCACCACCGCCAAGATCAGCGCCGACCAGCTGTTCTTCTGCCAGCAGCGCGGGCTGTCCACCGAGGACGCGGTGGGCATGATCGTCAACGGCTTCTGCAAGGAAGTGTTCAAGGAGCTGCCCATGGAATTCGCCGTGGAAGCGCAGAACCTGTTGGGCGTGAGCCTGGAAGGCAGCGTGGGATGACGTTGGGATAAGAAAACGCGACGCACAGCGTCCAGGGCAGCATTCCCACGGAAGAGCGTGGGAACGATCACAAGTGACCGTACAGTTCTAAAGACACCACCATGTTGAAAATCGAAAACCTCCAAGCCCGCGTCGACGACAAATCCATTCTCAAGGGCATCAACCTCACGGTTAAGCCCGGCGAGGTGCACGCCATCATGGGGCCCAACGGTTCCGGCAAAAGCACCCTGTCCAACGTGCTGGCCGGGCGGGATGCCTATGAAGTGACCGGCGGCAGCGTGGAGTTCAACGGCAAGAACCTGCTGGAACTGGCGCCGGAAGAGCGCGCCCGCGAAGGGGTGTTCCTGGCGTTCCAGTACCCGGTGGAAATCCCCGGCGTCAGCAACATCTATCTGCTGAAAGCCGCCCTCAACGCCGTGCGCAAGCACCAGGGGCTGCCGCCGGTGGACGCCATGGACTTCCTCAAGATCATCAAGGAGAAGGTCAAGCTGGTGGAAATGGACGAGCGCTTCCTCTACCGGGCGGTGAACGAAGGCTTTTCCGGCGGCGAAAAGAAGCGCAACGAAATCCTGCAAATGGCGGTGCTCGAGCCCAAGCTGTGCATCCTCGACGAGACCGACTCGGGGCTGGACATCGACGCGTTGAAAATCGTATCAGATGGGGTCAATTCGCTGCGCTCGCCGGAACGCTCCTTCATCCTGGTGACCCACTACCAGCGCCTGCTGGACTACATCAAGCCCGATTACGTGCACGTGCTGGCCCACGGCCGCATCGTCAAGTCCGGTGGGCCGGAACTGGCCCTGGAGCTGGAAGAGCAGGGCTACGGCTGGGTGGAACAGCAAATCCTCGCGGGAGCCTGACATGGCCGCAGCGGATTACGTCAACAGTTTCGAATCCCTGGCGCCCAGCCTGCCGGGCCAAGGTTTGGCTTGGCTGCAACAGCTGCGCAGCGAGGCCCTCGCGCGCTTCTCCGCCGGCGGCTTCCCCTCGCCGCGCGAGGAAGAGTGGAAGTACACCAATGTGGCGGCAATTGAGCGCAAGCGATTTGTGCCGGTTGCCGCCGCCGTTTCAGTGTCCGAGCCGCAAGGACTGGCCGAATGGCTGCTGCCGGATGCCTATCGCATGGTGTTCGTGGACGGCCGTTGGCAGGCCGGGCTTTCCTCGCTGCCGGTCGAGGCGGGCGGCTTGGCGGCACTGCTGGAAGCGGAACCCTCCCGCGTCGAATCCTTGCTGGGCGGGGCTCTGCAAGGCGAGTCCCACGGCTTCATCCACTTCAATACCGCCTGGTTCAGCGATGGCGCCGTGCTGCACCTGCCCGCCGGCTGCAAGCTGGACAAGCCGCTGCAACTCCTGTTCCACGGCGCAACGGCCGACGCCATGGCGGTGCTGCGCAACCTCATCGTGCTGGAAGCCGGCGCCGAGGCCGAAATCGTCGAAACCTACACCGGCACGGCCGATGCCGCTTACCTTACGGCTGCCGTCAACGAGATCGTTCTGGGCGAGGGCGCCAAGCTGACCCTCACCAAGCTGCAAAGCGAGGCGGCCAAGTCGTTCCACTTCGGCGGCAACTACGTGCGCCAGGCCAAGACTTCGCTATTCGAGCACCACAGCTTCGCTTTCGGCGGCCTGCTGGCCCGCACCGAGGTCCACGCCAGCCTGTCCCAGGGCTGCGACTGCCAGCTCAACGGCCTGTTCCTGGCCCAGGGCCAACAACATCTGGACAACCACCTCCGCGTCGATCACCGCCAGCCGGACGCCGTCAGCCGCGAAAGCTACAAGGGCATCCTGGACGGCCGCGCCCGCGGCGTGTTCCAGGGCCGGGTGGTGGTGCACGAGCAGGCCCAGCACAGCGACGCGGCCATGAGCAACCGCAACCTGCTGTTGTCGCAAGACGCGGAAATCGACACCAAGCCGCAGTTGGAAATCTACGCCGACGACGTGAAATGCGCCCACGGCGTCACCATCGGCCAGTTGGACGAGGAGTCCATCTTCTTCCTCAAGGCGCGCGGCCTGGACGAAACCGAAGCGCGGGCGCTGTTGACCTTCGCCTTCGCCAACGAGCGGGTGGACGCCGTCGCCAACGATGCCCTGCGCCGGCAAATTCGCCAACAACTGGTGACGCGGTTTGCCGGCGCTACCGTCGAAAGGGACTGGCTTTGACCGCCGAGCCGGTGATTAACACCCGCCCGCCTTATTACGCGGTGATTTTCACTTCGGTGCGCACCGAAGGGGACAACGACTATGCGGCGACCGCCGCACGGGTGCTGGAGCTGGCTCGGCAACAACCGGGCTTTCTCGGCGTGGAAAACGCCCGCAGCGAACTGGGCCTGTCGGTTTCCTATTGGGGCAGCCTGGAAGCCATCGACGCTTGGCGCGAACAGATCGACCACGCCCAGGCCAAGTCGAAAGCGGGCGACTGGTACAGCGGTTACCGAGTAAGAATTTGCAAAGTGGAGCAAGAATATGGCCGTTGAATCCGGCAACTACGACGTGCAAGCGCTGCGCCGCGACTTCCCCATCCTCGACCAATCGGTGCACGGCAAGCCGCTGGTGTACTTGGACAACGCCGCCACCACGCAAAAACCGCTGGCGGTGATCGAGGCGGTGGAGCGCTATTACCGGCAGGACAACGCCAACGTGCACCGCGGCGTGCACACCCTCAGCCAGCGCGCCACCGACGCCCACGAAAAAGCCCGTGCTACGGTGCAACGCTTCCTCAACGCCAAGAGCGACAAAGAAATCGTCTTCGTGCGCGGCGCCACCGAGGCCATCAACCTGGTGGCGCAGACATACGGCCGCGCCAACCTCAAGGCCGGCGACGAAGTGCTCATCACCGCCATGGAGCACCACGCCAACATCGTGCCCTGGCAGATGCTGAGGGAACAGCTCGGCATCGTACTGAAAGTGGCGCCCATGAACGAGGCGGGCGAGCTGCTGATGGATGAGTTCGCGGCGCTGCTCACGCCCAAGGTCAAGCTGGCGGCCCTCAGCCACATGTCCAACGCCCTGGGCACGGTCAATCCGGTCAAGCGCATGGTGGAGCTGGCCCACGCCCAGGGCATTCCGGTGCTGCTGGACGGCGCCCAGGCGGTGCCCCACGCCGTGGTCGACGTGCAGGAACTGGACTGCGATTTCTACGTGTTCTCCGGCCACAAACTGTACGCCCCCACCGGCATCGGCGTACTGTACGGCAAACAGGCGCTGCTGGAAGCCATGCCGCCCTATCAAGGCGGCGGAGACATGATTCGCCGCGTTACCTTCGACAAAACCGAATACGCCGGCCTGCCGTTCAAGTTCGAAGCCGGCACGCCCCACATCGCCGGGGCCATCGGCTTGGGCGCGGCCATCGACTACCTGGAAGGCATCGGCATGGCCGCCGTCGCCGCCCACGAGCACGCCTTGCTGGCCTACGCCACGGAAAAAGCGCTGGAGATTCCCGGCCTGCGATTGATCGGCACGGCCCAGGACAAAGGCGGCATCCTGTCCTTCGTGCTGGAGCGCATCCATCCCCACGACATCGGCACCATCCTCGACCACTGCGGCATCGCTTGCCGCGCCGGCCACCACTGCGCCATGCCGGTGATGGACTTTTTCCGCGTGCCGGCCACCACGCGGGCCTCCTTCGCCCTGTACAATACATTCGAAGAAGTGGACGCCCTGATGGACGGCATCCGCGAAGTGATTAAGGTATTCGGCTGATGCTCGACGAACTGCGCGACTTGTACCAAGAAGTGGTCTTCGACCACAATCGCAACCCCCGCAACTTCCGCGTGATGGAAGACGCCAACCGCACGGTGGACGGCTTCAATCCCTTGTGCGGCGACCGCATCACCCTGTATGCGAAAGTCGAGGACGGCGTCGTCACCGACGTGAGCTTCCAGGGCCAAGGCTGCGCCATTTCCACCGCCTCGGCGTCCTTGATGACCGAGATCGTCAAGGGCAAGACGGAAGCGGAAGCCGAACAGTTGTTCGAGGTGTTCCACCGCATCACCACCGGCCAGGACGACGCCTTCAACATCGAGGAACTGGGCAAGCTGGCGGTGCTGGCCGGCGTGCGGGCCTATCCGGCCCGCGTCAAGTGCGCCACCCTAGCTTGGCATTCCCTGCAGGCGGCGTTGAAGAACCAGACGTCGGTGACGACCGAGTAAGGCGGAACACGGCAGCGGTTTCGCCCTACAAGTCAGGCATACTGCCCCGCGCACCAGCCGGACGACCAGGCCCACTGGAAGTTGTAGCCGCCCAGCCAGCCGGTGATGTCCAATACCTCGCCGACGAAATACAGCCCCGGCACGTCGCGGCTTTCCATGGTTTTCGAGGACACCGCGGCACAGTCCACACCGCCCAAGGTGACTTCCGCCGTGCGGTAGCCTTCCGTGCCGTTGGGCTTCACCCGCCACTGCTGCAAAGCCGCCGCCACATCCAGCAAATCCTGGCGCGACAGGTGCTGCAGCGGTTTTTCCGCCAGCGCGTCGTCCAGCAGGGCGGCGATCAGTCGTTTCGGCAGATGCCCGCTCAACACCGTTTTCAGGGCCGCGTTCGGCCTTTCCTCTCGCGCCCGTTGCAGCTCGCCCGCCAGGTCGGTTCCCGGCAGCAAATCGATCTCCACCGCCTCGCCCGGCTGCCAGTAGGACGATATCTGCAGGATAGCCGGCCCGCTCAGGCCCCTATGGGTGAACAGCAGGTTCTCGCGGAAGGCCTGGCGCGGATTCTCCACCACGCTGTCCACGGCGATGCCGGACAAGGGCGCCAGTTTCTCCTTGTCGGGGGGATGCAGGGTGAACGGCACTAGCCCCGCCCGCGTCGGCCACACCTGGATACCGAACTGCTCGGCGATGCGGTAGCCGAAAGGGCTGGCGCCCATGGTGGGAATGGACAGGCCGCCGCTGGCGATCACCAGCGACTGGCAATCAAGGTTGCCGATGCTGGTTTTGAGCTGAAAGCCGCCTTCCGGCCGCCGGGCAACGGCATCGAGGCGGGTGTTGAGGCGGATCGTCACGCCGGCCGCATCGCACTCGGCCAGCAGCATATTGAGGATGTCCTTGGCGCTGTCGTCGCAGAATAGCTGGCCGTGCGCCCGCTCGTGATAGGGGATGCGGTGTTTCTGCACCAGGGCGATGAAGTCCCACTGGGTAAAGCGGCTGAGAGCCGATTTGCAGAAGTGCGGGTTGTGGGACAGGTAGTTTTCCGCCCCCACGCTCAGATTGGTGAAATTGCAGCGGCCGCCGCCGGACATGAGGATCTTTTTGCCGGCCTTGTTGGCGTGGTCCAACACCAGCACTTTGCGGCCGCGTTTGCCGGCCTCCATGGCGCACATCAGGCCGGAGGCGCCGGCGCCGATGATGATGACGTCGGGAGTCATGGCTGGTGTCGGCACGGGTTAGCGGTACACGTCACGGCGGTGGCCTACCTTGACGACTTCGACCACGACTTCCGCGTCCGCCACGGTGTACAGGATGCGGTAGTTTCCCTGCCGCAAACGGTAGCGCTCTTGTGCGGAAAGTTTTTCCGCGCCAGCGGGGCGAGGATCGTTTTGCAGGGCTTCGATGCGCGCCAGGATGCGCCGTACATCCGCCGGCGGGATGTCGCGCAAGTCCTTCGCCACAGAGGGCCTGATCCTCAACTCATAGCGTGCCATCGGCCTTGAGCTTGGCCAGGAAGACTTCGTAGCTGACGGTGGGTTCCTCGGCCCGTTCGGCAAAGGCGGCCAAGTCTTCCTCGTCTTCGCGCAAAGCGGCGCGGATGGCATCGTTGACGATCTCGGACATGCTGCGGTGGGCGCTGGCGGCTTTGAGGCGTAGCGCCTGGTGCAGGGCAGGTTCGATATAGAGGGTGGAGCGTATGGCCTCGCTGCTCATGGTGCGTCTCCAAAACGTTGTGGCGTTTTGCCATTATAGCGGTGCGGCGAGACGCATGTCGGCTGTGCGCAAAATGCCTCGAATTCCTACCCTGTTACTTGCCCTTGATCTTATCCAGCACGTCCAAATCCGACAGCTCGTTCCCCACCCACAGCCGCACCTTCTTGGCGCCGACGCTCATGGCCAGTTCGAACAGCGCGCGGTCTTCGATTTCCGACAGGCCGCCCTCCAGCAATTCCAAGGGATGCACGATCATGGCCGGCATGGGCGCCCACCACCGTACGGCGTCCAATTGGGCCATGCCTTGCCTCAGGCATTTTTCCGCCCTGGTGTAATTGCCCACCAGCATCCGCGGCGAGGTGAAAGGATCCGCCGCTTCCACCGTGACTTCCTTGTTTAGCGGGATATGCCGCAAATGCATGCGATTTTTGGTGATACGAACATAAATGACGGCATTGAATAATTCGGCGAGCATGGCGTTTTCCTGCGGGTTGTTCACTGATTCCGGTTCAGGATGGCGGTAAAGTCGTCGGCCGTGATGGAAACGGCCTTGCCGAATCCGCCGATAAACCTTACCGAGCGGACGGCGATGGCGAACAGCGAGAAGTCGGCGAATTGGAACATGTCCTCGGCGTAAGGAAACCGTTCCAGATAAACCCGTCTGGCGCCTTCATAGCCCGTCGCTTCAGCGGGGCAGGGCTGGGCCGTCCCCTGGATGCTGGCGCGGGGCAGGGCGTGTACCGGTTCTCCGGGCACGGGAGTCGCGGCGACCATCAGGCCGACCTCCGGGTGAGCCAGCATGTCCTGGGTGTGGGACGCCAAGCGGCTGACGTGGATGACCAAGCCGTCCCTGGTGGGAAGCAACGCGAAAGGAACTAGGGATACGGCGGGTTGTCCGTGGTGCAGGGTGCCCAGTGCGGCGGTTCGCTCGCTTTCGATCAGGGTTTTCAAAGGGGAAAAATCCATGGCGCGGTTTTCCGGAGCAGGAGGGCGGTGCCCTCGACGAGGCAATTATAATGCCGGTCGAGGACCGATATGAAAACGGTCCGTTGACTGCGCGGTCGGCTTTGTGGGGCTATGTTTGAATACGGCGGTGTGTGGCGCGCTGCGCTGTTTAATGGATTTTTGGCAGGGACCGCTGGGGTTTTTATGTGCGGATAAATAAGTTTTTTCTGGGTGTTTTTATATGCTTGAAACTCGCGGTGCTATCGATACTATCAGCCTGATGTTGCTGGATAGCAATATCGTCAACGATCTCACGCCGGCGGAGCTGAAGCTGGCCGCCGGCTATTTTAGCGTACGCAATCTGGAAAAAAGATCGGTGATTTTCAAAGAGGGCGATGCCGGTACTTTCATGTGCCTCGTTTGCGCCGGCACGGTCGGCATATCCAAATCCAAGCATATAGAGCAAGACGACGAATCGCTGAAACTCGCCCTGTTGCATAAGGGAAGAACGTTTGGCGAAATGGCCGTTCTCGACGGCGAGCGGCGTTCCGCCACGTGTACCGCCATTACCGACTGCACTTTGCTGGTGCTTTCGAAAGAGTCCATTGACAAAATGATTGTCGAAGCGCCCCGGGTCGCCGCGAAACTCATTCGCTCGATGGCGGTATTGCTCTCCAGACGGCTGCGCATGACCACGGGAAAATTGGCGGAGCACGATTTATAGGGGCACAGGCGCGGTGAGTCGGCAATCGCTTTGTTCGAGTGCAAACACACCGTGGATCGACGCCCCCAAGGGGCGGCGGGCGCTGTCTGTGGCCGTTGCGCGGCTTTATTCCGGGGTTTTGCCGCTGCTTGCCGGCTGCTGGGCAAAGCCTTGCAGCGTCGCCTTGAGGTCGGCGATGGTTTGCGCCAGTTCGTTGTTGCTCAGGACGTCGACGGCGGAGCGGGCTTCCAGCGGGCCGAGGTTGCTGATGGTGTTGGAAGCCTTGGCGACGATGGTAATGCCCAGTTCGTTCATGGCCTGCTGATTGGCCACGGCGTTCTGCTGCGACAGATTGATGTTGGCGATAGTGTTGGAGTAAGCCAGGTTGGATAGCATTGCGGGCTGTTCGGCGATGGATTTGAGGTTGCCGATAGCGACGGCTTGGGTTACTTCTTGGGATACATCCACGGTACTTCTCCTTTGTGGTTGATGGTCCTGGTTTGGAGCGGTTTTGCCGCTGGGGGACGTCTATAGCCGCCCGGGGGGTTGCATGGGGACTATGAGGTTTGCTTCGCTTGTTCCTGTAGGCCGCTCACGCATTTCAATATTTCCTTGATTCCCCCGACCAGCTGTTGGGTTCCGGCCGGGTCGGCGGAAACGTCGAGTTTGTCGATGATCGCTACGCATTTGGCGACCACGGCGAGTTGAATCAGATTCAAGGCCTGTTGTTGGCTCAGCGCGATCTGCTGCTGCATATTCCGGTTGAATATCTCTTGCGCTAAGGCCAGGTTGGCGAGTACCGCCGGCTGCTCGCCGATGGATTCGGCGTTGGCAGTGGCGATTGCCTGTACGATTTCGTTTGGAAGGGAATTGGAATCCGCCATGTTCTACTCCTTGTCTCGATGGGGTCCTTTGGTAGCGGCCGGCGGGGGATAGGTAGCCGGCCTTCTCCATCGTACACCGATTGCTTTTAACCGGCCATATCCAACGCCAGCGCTTCCGCCACCTTGATGCCGTCCACCGCGGCCGAGAGGATGCCGCCGGCATAGCCGGCGCCTTCGCCGGCCGGATACAGGCCGCGGGTGTTGAGGCTCTGGAAATCCTCGCCGCGCTTGATGCGCACCGGCGAGGAGGTGCGGGTTTCAACGCCCGTAAGGACGGCGTCGTGCATGGCGTAGCCTTTGATCTGCTTGTCGAAGGCGGGCAGGGCTTCGCGGATGGCTGCGATGGCATAGTCGGGCAGGGCGGTGGCAAGGTCAGTCGGGTGCACGCCGGGGGTGTAGGAGGGCTGTACCGAGCCGAATTGGGTCGACGGCCGGCCGGCGAGGAAGTCGCCCACCAGCTGTCCCGGCGCTTGGTAGTTTTCGCCGCCCAGCTTGTAGGCTTGCTCTTCCCAGCGGCGTTGCAGTTCGATGCCGGCCAGGGGAGAGCCGGGGTAGTCTTCCGGGGTGATGCCGACGACGATGCCGCTGTTGGCGTTGCGCTCGTTGCGGGAGTATTGGCTCATGCCGTTGGTGACGACCCGGCCGGGTTCGGAGGCGGCCGCCACCACCGTGCCGCCGGGGCACATGCAGAAGCTGTAGACGCTGCGGCCGTTTTTGCAGTGATGCACCAGCTTGTAGTCGGCGGCGCCCAGCAGGGGATGGCCGGCGCGGTCGCCGAAGCGGCAGCGGTCGATGAGGGATTGCGGGTGCTCGATGCGGAAGCCGATGGAGAAGGGCTTGGCTTCCATGTAGACGCCGCGCTGGTGCAGGGCCTGGAAGGTATCGCGGGCGCTGTGGCCCACCGCCAGCACCACGTGCCGCGTGGCGATGGTTTCGCCGCCGGCCAATATGACGCCGCGCAGCTGGCCGTCCTCGATGTCGAAATCCTCCACCTTGCTTTGGAAGCGGATTTCCGCGCCCAGGGACTCCATGGTGGCGCGCATGTGTTCCACCATGCCCACCAGGCGGAAGGTGCCGATGTGGGGCTTGCTGATGTAGAGGATTTCTTCGGGCGCGCCGGCTTTGACGAATTCGGTCAGCACCTTGCGGCCCAGCTGGCGCGGGTCCTTGATGCCGCTGTGCAGCTTGCCGTCGGAGAAGGTGCCGGCGCCGCCTTCGCCGAATTGCACGTTGGATTCCGGATTGAGCACGCCCTGGCGCCACAGGCCGAAGGTGTCCTTGGTCCGCTCGCGCACCGCCTTGCCGCGCTCCAGGATGATGGGCTTAAAGCCCATTTCCGCCAGCAGGAGCCCGGCCAACAGGCCGCAGGGGCCGGTGCCGATCACCACCGGGCGCTCCTGCAAGCCTTGCGGGGCGTGGGCGACGGGACGATAGCTGTCGTCCGGCTTGGGGCCGAGGTGTTTGTCGTGGGCCAGACGGCGCAGCACTTCCGCTTCGTTCTTCACTTCCACGTCCAGGGAGTACACCAGGTGGATGTCGCTCTTGCGGCGGGCGTCGTAGCCGCGCCGGGCGATGCTGTAGCCGAGCAGGTCGCTGTCGGGGATGCCCAGCCGGGCGAGGACGGACGCGCGCAGGGCGCTTTCCGGGTGGTCCAGGGGAAGTTTGAGTTCGGTCAGTCGCAACATGCGCGGGCATCCGGGGAAAACGTGCGGCCGGCTATTTTACGGGGAATGGGCGGCTATTGTCGTAGTGGCGTGCCCTATAGTTCGTCGCCCATGCCATGAGAAGTTACGATGGAGCTTCCGGCTCCCTCTCCCTTGCAGGGAGAGGGTTGGGGTGAGGGTGGGAAAATGCCCGGGCTTGTTACTCCCCTCTCCCCTGAGGGGAGAGGGGACCGAACAGAGCGGGCTAGCCTGACGGCGTTGCCCTCGGTCTCTCTCCTTAGTGGGAGGGAGGTCGTGTAGCGGCAAGGCTTGTCAATCGACGACGATTCGACGATTATGGAACTATGGAAACAAAAGCCGCCGTCAAAGCCCTCGCCGCCCTGGCCCAGGAAACCCGCCTGTCTTTGTTCCGCCTGCTGGTGCAGGCCGGGGAGGGCGGCGTTCCAGCCGGGGAAATCGCCAAGTCCCTGGCCGTGCCCAACGCCACTTTGTCCTTCCACGTGAAGGAACTGGTCAACGCCGGCTTGGTCGTTGCGCGCCAGGAAGGGCGCTACATCTATTACGCGGCCGATTACGCGGCCATGAACGCCGTGGTCGCCTTCCTTACGGAAAACTGCTGCGGCGGGCAGCCCTGCGGCCCGGCGGACTGCTGCGCCGCGCCGAATCCACCTGAATCCATCAACGACGAGACTTCTCCATGAGCGACAAAACCTACAACGTGCTGTTCCTCTGCACCGGCAATTCCGCCCGCAGCATCCTGGCGGAATGCCTGTTGAACCGCCTGGGCCAGGGGCGTTTCCGCGCCTACAGCGCCGGCAGCAAGCCGCTGGGGCGGGTCAATCCGTTCGCCGTCGAGCTGCTGCAGCAAGAGGGCTATGCGGTGGACGGTCTGCGCAGCAAAAGCTGGGACGAGTTTTCCGGGCCCGACGCGCCGCACATGGACTTCATCTTCACCGCCTGCGGCAACGCTGCCGGGGAAACCTGCCCGGTGTGGCCGGGCCATCCGGCCAGCGCCCACTGGGGCATCGCCGATCCGGCCGGGGACGACGACGAGGCCAAGCGGGCGGCCTTCCGCCAGGCTTACGAGCGGCTGCATGCCCGCATCGCGCGCTTCGTCGCCCTGCCGCTGGAAAGCCTGGACGCTGCGGCATTGAAGGCGGAGCTGGACGCCATCGGTCGGATGGAGGGCCGGCAATGAGCGACGCGCGCCCGGCCATGGGTTTTTTCGAGCGCTACCTCACCCTGTGGGTGTTCCTCTGCATCGCCGCCGGCATCGGCCTGGGGCGCGTCTTCCCGGCCGCCTTCCAGGCTTTGGGTGGCATGGAGCTGGCCCACGTCAATCTGCCGGTGGGATTGCTGATCTGGGTGATGATCGTGCCCATGCTGTTGAAGATCGACTTCGGCGCCCTGCACCAGGTCAAGGCCCATTGGCGCGGCATCGTCGTGACGCTGTTGATCAACTGGGCGGTGAAGCCGTTTTCCATGGCTTTGCTCGGCTGGCTGTTCGTGCGCCAGGTGTTCGCGCCTTACTTGCCGGCGGAGCAACTGGACAGCTACGTCGCCGGCCTGATCCTGTTGGCTGCCGCGCCCTGCACCGCCATGGTGTTCGTCTGGAGCCAGCTGTGCCGGGGCGATGCCTATTTCACCCTGTCCCAGGTGGCGCTGAACGACGCCATCATGGTGGTGGCTTTCGCCCCCATCGTTGGCCTGCTGCTGGGGCTGTCGGACATCGTCGTGCCGTGGGACACGCTGCTGGTGTCGGTGGGCGCTTACGTGCTGGTGCCGGTGTTGATCGCCCAGGCTTGGCGCAAGCGGCTTTTGGGCCGCGGCGAGGCGGCGTTCCAATCGGCCATGGCCAAGATCCAGCCCTGGTCCATCCTGGCGCTGTTGACCACCTTGGTATTGCTGTTCGCCTTCCAGGGCGATGCGATCCTGACGGATCCCTGGGTCATCGCCATGCTGGCCGTGCCCATCGCCATCCAGGTGTTCTTCAATTCGGGACTGGCCTATCTGCTCAACCGGCTGTGGGGCGTGGAGCACAGCATCGCCGGCCCGTCCTGTTTGATCGGCGCCAGCAATTTCTTCGAACTGGCGGTGGCCGCCGCCATCAGCCTGTTCGGCTTCCAGTCCGGCGCGGCCCTGGCGACGGTGGTGGGGGTGCTGGTGGAGGTGCCGCTGATGCTGGCGGTGGTGTGGGTGGTTAACGCCAGCGCCGCCTGGTATCGGCGTTAAGAACTAGACGGCCACGCTGTCCGTCGCCGCTTCGCGCACGATGGCTTGCACCCGCGTTCCCAGTTCGACCGGGTCGGACGTGGGTTCCATGCAGACCGAGAGGTGTCCCTGCCCGGTGGGCATGACGAATTGGAAAAAATTGCCGTAGCGGACGATCAGGTAGTCCAGCCCGCCGCAATCGATGGCGCCTCTCTGCCCGGTCAGGAACAGTAAGGTGGGATTGACCAGCAATTCTTCGTAGCGGTCGCTGTCGTCGCTGCTGGCGTTGGGCAATTCCGCTTTGCAGCGGGATTGCAACTGCCCGTTTTGATAGAGGGCGACGTAGCGGATGGCGGGGGAAATGGCGAATATGCGGTCGATCATGTTCGCTCGAATAGCGGCTTGCCGGTCTGATTTGGCGCGCAACGGCAAAACCAAGCTTTTGAAGGGTGCGAACAGCATCCGCTCCGGAAATCTGGGGCAGGCTAGGCGGCACGGACTGGAATTTCGAATGTGGTTAGGAGCGGCTTGCCGTATGAAGCCACCGGAAATTCTTCCAGATATAACTCCGTGGCTTCTTGTAGATTGGCAAGCGCCTCCTCGATCGACTCGCCCTGAGTGCTCGTGCCGGTTTCCGGGTTGAGCGCCACAAAGCCGCCCTCCTGAGCGGGAATAAGAACGGCCGTGAATTGCATGGCTGTCTCCTAGGGGCTACACAGAATTAACCCAACACGCCCTTATCGAACAGCAAGCCCAGCACGTCGTCCGCGCTCTGCCCGTCGGCGGCGACGGCAATGTCCGCCGCTGCTGCTTGTGCCGGCAAAGTCGCCAAGCAGATGAGCCCGGCGCGGTTCAGCTGTGCGGCGATGAGGCCGGCGTGGGGCGCCAGTTCCGGCTGGTCCAGCACGGTGGCGGCGTGGCCCAGGTCGAACAGCTTGCGTTCCACGGCATAGGCCAGTTCGCCCGCCTGGGCGCCGCTCAGCCAGACGGTGACGGCTTTTTGGCCGAAGCGGGCGGCTCGCTCCTCCACGGATACCGGCGCAAGGGAGCCTTCGCCTTCCGCCTTGGCGACGATCATGCCGGCGCCGACGGTGACGTTGCTCAAGCGATCGATGACGATGAAGGCGCCGGTGCCCTTGCTGCGGCTATAGGGGTCGAAGGCGATGGGGGCAGTGAGGGCCACTTCCACCAGGGCGATTTCGTTCAGTTGCAGCTGATCGGCGCCGGATTCCTCCAGGGTGTTGACGTCGATGCGGTGCAGGATGCTCGCCACCGAACCCGGTACGCTCTTGGTGGCCTGCTTGACGATGTACTGCTTGCCCGGCGCCATGGGCGCTTCGGTCATCCACACCAGGTTGGCGAGGAAGCGATTGCCGGTTTCCGGCGCGTTGTCCGGCCGTACCAGCATGTCGCCGCGACTGACGTCCACTTCGTCTTCCAAGGTCAAAGTAACGGCCTGGGGCGGGAAGGCCCGCTCCAGCTCGCCCTCGTAGGTGACGATGGACTTGACCCGGCTGGTCTTGCGCGACGGCAGCACCATGATGGGGTCGCCCTTGCGCACCACGCCGGAGGCGATGGTGCCGGAGAAGCCGCGGAAGTCCAGGTTGGGCCGGTTGACGTATTGCACCGGGAAGCGGAAGTCGTCGAAATTGCGGTCGCTGGCGATTTCGATGTTTTCCAGGATGTCCAGCAGCGGCCGGTCCTTGTACCAGGGCGTGGCGGCGCTGAGCTGCACCACGTTGTCGCCGTTGAGGGCCGACATGGGGATGAAATGGATGTCGTGCACGTCCAGCTTGGCGGCGATGGTCAGGTATTCGTCGCGGATGCGGTTGAAGACGTTTTCGTCGAAGCCCACCAGGTCCATTTTGTTGATGGCCACCAGCACGTGCTTGATGCCCAGCAGCGACACGATGAAGCTGTGGCGGCGGGTTTGCGTCTGCACGCCGTGGCGGGCGTCGATGAGGATGATGGCCAGGTCGCAGGTGGAGGCGCCGGTGGCCATGTTGCGGGTGTACTGCTCGTGCCCGGGGGTGTCGGCGATGATGAACTTGCGCTTGGCGGTGGAGAAGTAGCGGTAGGCCACGTCGATGGTGATGCCTTGCTCGCGCTCCGCCTGCAGGCCGTCCACCAAGAGGGCCAGGTCCAGTTCGCCGCCGGTGGTGCCGGACTTGACGCTGTCTTTTTGCACCGCCGCCAGTTGGTCCTCGTAGATCATCTTCGAGTCGTACAGTAGGCGCCCGATGAGGGTGCTTTTGCCGTCGTCCACGCTGCCGCAAGTGAGGAAGCGCAGCAGTTCTTTGCGTTCGTGCTGGGCCAAATAGGCGTGGATGTCGGTGGCGATGAGGTCGGATTGGTGGGACATCGGCGGTTCGGTATGCGGTTGTGTTTGGGGTTTGCTGGGGCGAAACTATACCACAAAGCGGCGCCGGCCTTGGCCTGCGCGGCGCGACTCAGCGACGGGGTGGCGTATGAATACGGTGGTCCAGCAACGGCGGCGAAACTTCACTTACGGCGACTATCGGCACTGGCCGGAGGACGAGCGCTGGGAGCTGATCGACGGTGAGGCGTTCAATATGAGCCCGGCGCCGTCGCGGCAGCATCAGGACGTGGTGGTGGAAATGCTGCGGCAAACCGCCAACTTCCTACAAGGCAAGCCGTGCCGGCCCTACGTGGCGCCTTTCGACGTGCGCCTGCCCAAAGCCGGCGAAGCCGACGACGCCGTGAATACCGTGGTGCAGCCGGACTTGGCGGTGGTCTGCGATGCCGCCAAGCTGGACCAGGCCGGTTGCCGCGGCGCGCCCGACTGGGTGGTGGAAGTGATTTCGCCCCATACGGCAGCCAAGGACCACGTCCGCAAGCGCGAGCTGTACGAACGCCACGGGGTAAAGGAATACTGGTTGGTGCATCCCCTGGACCGGGTGGTGACTCGCTACGTGCTGGCCAATGGGCGCTATGCCCAGCCGCTCATCGAGGAGGCGGTCGGCCGCACGGCGGTGGCTTGCCTGCCGGGGCTGGAAATCGATTGGGAATTCCTCAATCCGCCGGACGATACCCGTCCGGGGCCGGCGGGGTGAGTGCGGCGGCCGTTCGCCGTGGCTTAGTTGCCCAAGGGTGCTAGAATGCGCGCCCTGTGAAGTTCAACCATCCGCGAAGACAGGAACAGCATGAGCCTTATCACCATCGAGCATAATCCCAGCGACGAACGCCTGAAAGAACTCGGCGTGGCCAACTGGGAAATCTGGGAAAAAGAAGTTTCCAAATTCCCCATCGATTTCGACGAAACCGAAACCGCCTACATCCTGGAAGGCGAAATCCTCGTCACGCCCAAGGGCGGCGAGCCGGTGCGCATCGTGCCGGGCGACCTGGTGCAGTTCCACGCCGGCCTGGACAGCGATTGGGAAGTGGTGAAGCCGCTGCGCAAGCACTACAGCTACGATTGATCGCATTTTTCCTAGCGCTGAACACAAAAAAGGCATCCGAGGATGCCTTTTTTGTTGCTCGACGATAATCCGTCGGGCTAGAAGTAGCCTTCCATCTTCTTCTGTTCCATGGAGCCGGCCTGGTCGTGGTCGATCATGCGGCCCTGGCGTTCGGACGTGGTGGTGAGCAGCATTTCCTGGATGATTTCCGGCAGCGTCGTCGCCGTGGATTCCACCGCGCCGGTCAAGGGGTAGCAGCCCAGGGTGCGGAAGCGCACCATCTTCATTTCCGGCGTTTCACCGGGCTCCAGCGGCATGCGCTCGTCGTCCACCATAATCCAGGTGCCTTCGCGCTGGACCACCGGCCGCTCTTTGGCGAAGTAGAGGGGCACGATGGGGATGTTTTCCAGGTAGATGTATTGCCAGATGTCCAGCTCGGTCCAGTTGGACAGGGGGAAGACGCGGATGGACTCGCCCTTGTTGATCTTGCCGTTGAACAGGTTCCACAGTTCCGGGCGCTGGTTTTTCGGATCCCAGCGGTGGTTCTTGTCGCGGAAGGAGTAGACGCGCTCCTTGGCGCGGGATTTCTCCTCGTCGCGGCGGGCGCCGCCGAAAGCCGCGTCGAACTGGTATTTGTCCAGGGCCTGCTTCAAGCCCTCGGTCTTCATGATGTCGGTGTGCTTCTTGCTGCCGTGGGTGAAGGGGCCGATGCCTTGCGCGACGCCTTCCGGGTTGACGTGGACGATGAGGTCCAGGCCCAGGTTCTTGGCGTGCCGGTCGCGGAACTCGATCATCTCGCGGAACTTCCAGGTGGTGTCCACGTGCATGAGCGGGAAGGGTGGCTTGCCCGGATGGAAGGCCTTCATGGCCAAGTGCAGCATCACCGCCGAGTCCTTGCCGATGGAATAGAGCATCACCGGGCGTTCAAATTCGGCCGCCACTTCGCGGATGATGTGGATGCTTTCCGCTTCCAGTTGCTTGAGGTGCGTCAGTTGGTATTCGTTCATGGAATGTATTGCTGCGAAGGAGCCGCCCGGCGCGGTTTGGCCGGATTTTAACAAAAATAAGGGGTTCTGGGCAGCGCGGGCCATGGCGTTGTTTGTTGAAAGTCATTATCATTTGGATGGCCTCTTTCGCAACACCACCTTCGAGCTTCCCTTGCCAAACATGATTCCCCGACCCGCCTCCCTCCGCCGCGTGACCTTAGCCATCGCGGTTTTCGCCTTGCCGCTGTTTTCCCCCTTCAGCGCGGCTGAGGTAAGAACCTATTACATCGCCGCCGAGGACGTGTTGTGGGATTACGCGCCGTCCTATCCGGACAACGTCATGCACGGCATGGAATTCAACGACAAGGAAAAAGTGTTCGTGGAAGGCAACGAGAAGGACCGCGTCGGCCATCGCTATTACAAATCCCATTTCGTCGAATACACCGACGCCCGTTTCGACACGCCCAAGGCGCGCGGTCCGGAGTGGGAGCACCTGGGCATCCTGGGGCCAGTGATCCGCGCCAACGTCGGCGACACCATCAAGGTGGTGCTGAAGAACAAAACCGCCAAGGTTCCCGTCTCCCTGCATCCCCACGGCGTGTTTTACCGCAAGGACAGCGAAGGCACCCACTACAACGACGGCACCAAAGGCGCCGACAGCGCCGACGACCAACTGGCGCCGGGGCAAATGTACACCTACACCTGGGAAGTGCCGGAGCGGGCCGGCCCCGCCGCCGAGGACCCCAGCTCCATCGTCTGGTTGTACCACTCCCACGTGGACGAAACCGCCGACACCAACACCGGCCTGGTCGGTCCCATCATCATTTCCCGCAAGGGCGAATGGGACGGCAAAGGCAAGCTGCGCGGCATCGACCGGGAATTCGTCGTGCTGTTCAGCGTATTCGACGAGAACAAAAGCCTGCTGTTGGAAAAGAACATGGAAGAGTTCGCCCCGCGCATCGACCCGGAAGACGCCGGCTTCCAGGAAAGCAACCGCATGCACGCCATGAACGGCTACGTCTACGGCAACCTGCCGGGGCTGGTGATGAAGGAAGGGGAAAAAGTGCGCTGGTACCAGCTGGCCCTGGGCACCGAAGTGGACTTGCACACCCCCCATTGGCACGGCAACACCCTCACCAGCGACGGCCATCGCGTCGACGTGCTCAACCTGCTGCCCGCCACCCACGCCACCGTGGACATGGCGCCGGACAACCCCGGCGTGTGGATGTACCACTGCCACGTCAACGACCACATCGAGGCGGGCATGATGGCGAGTTATACGGTGTTGCCGAAAGCGGCCAAGGCGGGCGCCAAGCCGGCCGCCAAACGGTAGCCGGCGTAGGTTGGGGTGAGTCCGCGAACCCCAACGCCTGGACGCAGCGCCTCGGTGTTGGGCTTCCTATCGTCAGCCCAACCTACCGCGCTAATACTCCCGGAAAGTAGGGTGGGCGGCCGATAGGTTGCCCACCGCAGCGTATGACGTACGTCCGCCATGTGGTGGGCAAGCTAGCGCTCGCCCACCCTACCTGACTGCGTCCACTCGCTAAGATCGGCCGGGTGTTCGATGGTGGCGGTCTGGGAGTCCCACTCGTAGCAGCCGGAGGTCTGGGTGAAAACGTCGTAGGCCGCCTCCTCGGGCTTGTCGTAACTGGCCAGCAGTTCGTCGCCGATATACAGGTCATGCCGCCCATCGTCGCTGGGGCGAATGGAGAACTGGCCGAAGGGGGTTGGGTAAGTCCAGATCACGGGAGAAATCCTCTTTACATACACGTAGTCGAGGCAGTATCGCAGGTTTTGCTGCTCCCACGCTGCGTGTTCCTCGTTAACAACCCGTTCAAGTCATCGCTCGCTTCACAGCGTTCGCGTCCCGCCACTGACTGGCCGGGGCCGTGGCGCTTATCTCTTTCCCACTTGCGGGAAAGGGGTAGGGGCAATGCCGTTTAGTTAAGCTCCTTTTCCCCCAGGGAAAAGGTTGGGATGAGGGGGGGGGCAAAAAACCGCGGCCTTTTTATTCCCCTTTATTCCCCCCGACCCTCTCCCGCTGGAGGGGGGAGCCGGAGTTTTCGCTGGGAGTCGGCCGACGGAACATACCTGTGCTGACGGCCAACTGGCCGAATCCCTGCGGCCGCCCTTCGGGTTATTCCTGCCGAAAACTCCGGTGCTCGGCGCGGCAAAAGGGGGGGCTTCGTGACTAGAGCACAGGGCGGTAGCGTTCTCGCGCAATCTGCCGTTTCGCGGATTTCGGCGGGTTACGGCTGTGGCCTAACCCGCTCTATATGCTGCCGATTCAATGCACGAATCGTGTAGTTCAATCGAGTGAGGGAAGGTGAGGCACGATGTAGCCTAACGTTCTGCTTGAGCCGCGGCTTCCCCTGAAGCGTAGCGGAAGGGTAAGCCGTCGGACTCGAAGCGGTTGTTGTGTGCGCAATTCATTGTGGCAGCGCTCCAGTGGGGCCCTACACCTTGACCATCTCTTTAAAGTGATCGGAATACCCTGTCTTTTCGAAAACTAGCCGAAGGCCTTCTTTGAAGGTGCCATAGTTGAACTCCTTCATATCGATGATATTCTGCCCTAGCGAATGCGATTCTCTATTAATGTAGCGGCAGAATGCTTGAAATTTCGCATCCCGTAGCTCTGGCATGAGGAATACGTTGTTTAGGTCTTTCTTTCTCACGAAGTTAAAAAAGTATTCGACGATATTGCGCATGCAGTTGGCGATGAGCGCCGGCGGTTGTTCGGGGTCATTGACTACCGACCAATATGCCTGGTAGTCATTCTGAATCTCTTCGTATTTCATTTCCTGAATACTGCTACCAGCCGCAGATTTAGTGATTCGGAAGAGCTTCTGCGTCTCCTTTCTCCGTGCGTGGTTGGGATAGGTTAGCTCATAGAAGAAATACAGACTGTGTGTCAGCACGAACACTTGACTGAAACGCCCCTCCCCAAAGAACACAGACCGTATTAGCTGTCCCACATTAAAGACGAATACATGGGAAAGACTCGATATTGGGTCATCTATCACAGCTATACGCTGAGCATGCGTATCCTCTGGGCTAGACTTTCCCTTGCATAGTTCGCAGAAGTACAAGAAACTGATCATCATTTTCTCGCCTTCGCTGAGCGTATGAAAAGCGTGCTCCGACTCGCCTGCGCGAACGACTCGATATAACCTCTCTGCGTGCTTGGAAATACTGAGGCCATCAATCCCGATGTCTACCAAGCCGGCATTGATTGCGTCCACTGCTTCATCCGTGTTCACAGTTTCCTTTTGAGCCAGCGCAATCTCTCTCTTAGCATCGGTAATGTTGACCCCTATTTTGGTAATTTCCTCATCTGCTTCTTTCAACTTCTTTTTGGCAACCTCGTGATCGACCTCAAACCGAGTCATCGTCTGATCATATTGCCACCGCATAAGCCCCCAAAATTCGTCCTTAAGGGCAATGAGCGCAGACGCTCGATTTTTTAGGCGCTCATTGTAGTCGTCAACAGCCTCGTTTATCGTGGCAACCTCACGATTGAAGTCTGTAATCAAACCGCTGGAATCTGCGAGAGTTTCTGGTGCCTTTGGGTTTTTTAGCTTTTTCTCAATCTTTTCGAGATTGCTGCGCAGGGTGTCACTAACCGCCTGATACTTGATGGATAGGGGCGCCACGTGTTCGCGCGCGAACGGATTTTCAGTATAGCTTTTTACATCTTGCAACTGTCCGATTGCGGAAACGTATCTCGCTTTGAAGGTTTCCAGCTGTTCCATTTGCTTCTGATAGGTGTCGTCGAAATATCCTTGAATGCCCTTAATGAATTTCGACGTAATCGTTCTCTCCTGGCAAAAAGGGCACGCCTCACCGCTTTCCTGAATTTTCTTCGGTAGGAAACCAAGCCCCTGCTTTACCCAGTTCGAATTTCCAAGCTCCTCTATCAGTGCGGCTACTTCACTGTCCGCGTTACCAAGAATTGTTCTGCCAAAGATGGCATCGGATTCGATTTCACCAGCTATGAATGTGAGGATTGGAATCTGTTGCTGCAGCTGGGCGGCATCCCCTTTAATGGCGTCCACTTCTTTGCGAAGCGCCTTAATGTCCCTTTTCGGCTCGCGCTCTGGCTTTGGTATCGTTTGGAGATGGGAAAATAGTTTGTCCTTTTGTCCTTTCAGACCCTCAAGACAATACTCAAGCACCCGATCGCCTCCAGAGTATTGCGCCTTAATATTCCAAACCTCATCTACGGCTTGTTGCTTTTGTGTTGCGAACGTTTTGGCCACCTGTTCTCTGGCGGCTTGCTTTTCCTGTAATGATTGCGTTAGATCATCACAGCGTTTCGTCGCCTTGGCAATTTTCTCCTCAGCATTCTTATTCTCTTTTGATAGACTAAAAATCCCCTTGAGGCTATTGGCAACAAAGAAGTTGTCTTGAATGAATCTTTGGTTGTAAACCAATACGGGCTCTGTTTGAGCAGGCACCTTATGGCATTGAGCGAAGCGCGCGTCATCTGGGGCGTAGAGAAAGTTGGATATTGTTGACTTTCCAACACCGTTCAGGCCGTAGATCAAGTTGATCTTCTTGTCTGTCACGAGAGATGCGGGCTGCTTGAAGCTCGCAACTGCATCCATGTGAATCTCGGTAATCACGCGTAGTCCCCTCTAGCGCAAAAGCACACAACAGTTGATTAAACAGAAACTTGTATAGCGGTGCTAAACGGATTCTGTTGAGCACGCCACCTGAGCGTCGTCGTCCATGGTGTAGGCTTTCGCACAGGGGGCGTTCGTTGAAGAAGGACAATATCCGAAGGCTGAAAACGAGTAAAGCGGCTCCAGGCGGTGATACCAAATGGTTTGGTGGTTGCTTGTGCGTCCGCCTTGCTTTACGTTAGCCGGCCCACGGAGAGCCCTGATGCCGCCACTAGACCACCCCGACGATTTGGAAAACGCCCTGTTCCGCAAAATCTCCCGTCGTTTGCTGCCCTTCCTGTTCCTGCTGTACGTGGTCGCTTACCTGGACCGGGTCAATATCGGTTTCGCCAAGTTGCAGATGAATGCCGATTTGGGGTTCAGCGATACGGTTTACGGGGTGGGGGCGGGGGTGTTTTTTCTGGGGTATTTCCTGTTCGAGGTGCCCAGCGGGTTGATTTTGCATCGGGTCGGGGCGCGGCGTTGGATTGCCCGGGTCGTGGCGATGTGGGGCCTGATTTCCGCCGCGACGTTGTGGGTGGACACGCCCGCTTCGTTTTATGCCCTGCGCTTTTTGCTGGGGCTGGGGGAGGCGGGGTTTTTCCCTGGCATTATTTATTACTTGACCCTGTGGTATCCCTCGGCCCGGCGGGCGCAGACGGTGGCCGTGTTCATGGCGGCCGTGCCGGTGGCGGGGGTGTTGGGCGGGCCGTTGTCCGGTTGGGTGATGACGGCCTTGGACGGGGCGCAGGGCTTGCGCGGTTGGCAGTGGCTGTTCCTGGCGGAGGGGTTGCCGGCGGTGCTGTTGGGGCTATTCACCTGGTTTTGGCTGGACGACGGGCCGGCGCATGCGCGTTGGTTGACGCGTGAGGAAAAAGCCCGGTTGCTGGCGTGCTTGGCGCGGGACGAGGACGGCGCGGCGCGGCACACGGCCTTCGGCGCGGCCGTCAAGTCGCCGCGGGTGTGGGCGCTGGCGTTGCTGTATTTCCTGCTGGTGGTGGGGCTGTACGGCATTTCTTTCTGGATGCCGCAGATCGTCCACGATTTGGACCGGGGCAGCTATGCCGCCACCGGGCTGCTCAGCGCCATTCCGTACCTGGCGGCGGCGTTGGGCATGGTGTGGCTGGGGAGGAGCTCCGACCGGCGCGGCGAGCGCCGTTGGCATCTGGCCGGTTGCGCCTTGGCCGGCGCGCTGGGTTTCGCCGCGACCATGGTTTGGGCGGATTCTTTGGCGGGCTCGCTGGCGGCTTTGTCGGTGGCGGCCCTGGGCGTAACGGCGGCGGTGGCGGTGTTCTGGCCCTTGCCCACGGCCATGCTGTCCGGCCGCGCCGCCGCCGGCGGCATCGCCCTGATCAATTCCCTGGGCAATTTGGGCGGTTACGCCAGCCCGGCGGCGCTGGGCTGGCTAAAGGACTTGACCGGCTGCATGGCCTCCGGCTTGCTGCTGCTGGCGGCGGCGTTATTGGGCGCGGCTTGGCTGGTGCTGGGTTTGACGCGGGGGCGGCGTTAAGGTGGCCCGCAGGGCTCCGGCTCCCTCTCCCGCGGGGAGAGGGAACCCGCCAACGAGCGCTAACTTAACGGCATTGGGGCTGTGCTGAAGCCTTATTGGTCGCAGTTGGGCCGGCGCCCGGCGGCCAAGGCTTGCTGTTGCAAGGCGGTCGCCTGCGGCAGGCGTTGCTGCAGGGCTTGGATGCGGGTGCCGTGGGAGGGGTGGGTGGAGAGGAACTCCACCGGCTGGGCGCCGCCGGCTTTGTCCATGTTGATCCACAGGTTGATGGATTGGGCCGGATCGAACCCCGCCTGGGCCATGGTGTCCAGGCCCACCAGGTCGGCTTCCGATTCCTGCAGCCGGTTGTAGGGCATCAGCACACCGTATTTCGCGCCCAAGCCGAGCACGCCCAGCACGGTGCGGCCGGCTTGGCTGCTGGGGTCGCCGGCGGCGGCCAGCAGATTGATGCCTTGTTGCATGGCAAACTCCTGGGAAGCGCGCTCGTTGGCGTGGTTGGCCTGCACGTGGGCGATTTCGTGGCCTAGCACGGTGGCCAGCTGGTGCTGGTTTTGCGCCACCTTCAGCAAGCCTTTATGCACGCCGATCTTGCCGCCGGGGAGGGCGAAAGCGTTGGGGGTGGGATCGTCGAATACCCGTATTTCCCATTGGCCGGCCTGGGCCCCGAGCAGCTGGCGGGCGACGCATTCTACGTAGTGGTTGACGGCCGCGCTCCGATCCACCGGGGTGGAGCTTTTCTTTTGCTCGAAGGCTTGTATGCCCATGGCGTTCAACTGCTGGCCGGACAGCAGCATCAATTGGTTGCGCCCCAGCGGCGAGGTGGCGCAGGCCGTGACGAGCAAGGCGGTCAAGGCGATGGCGGACGGCAGGGTTTTGGACGGTTTGCGGTAAGTCATGCGGTGTTCCTTCGGGGGTTAGGTCCAATTGGGGCAGGCGACGCCGGTGCCGCCCAGCCCGCAATAACCGTCGGGATTTTTCGCCAGGTATTGCTGGTGTTCGTCCTCGGCGTAATAAAACGGCGGCGCCGCTTCGATTTGCGTGGTAATGGGGCCTTTGCCGGCGCGGTTCAAGGCGGCTTGATAGGCGTCGCGGCTGGCCAGGGCCAAGCGCTGCTGCCTTTCGCCGTAGGTGAAAATGCAGGAGCGGTATTGGGTGCCGATGTCGTTGCCCTGGCGCATGCCCTGGGTGGGATCGTGGCTTTCCCAGAATACCCGCAGCAGTTCCCCGTAGTCGATGTGTTCGGGGTGGAACACCACCAGCACCACTTCGGCGTGGCCGGTGCGGCCGCTGCACAATTCGGCGTAAGTGGGGTTGGGGGTGTGGCCGCCGGCGTAACCGACGGCGGTGGCGTGGACGCCTTCCAATCGCCAGTAGCGCCGCTCCGCTCCCCAAAAACAGCCCAGGCCGAACAGCGCCCGTTCCAGTTCGGGCGGGAACGGCGGCTGGACGGCGTTGCCGTTGACGAAGTGGCGGGGCGACACCGGCATGGGCCGGTCGCGGCCGGGCAGCGCTTCTTGCGGTGTGGGCAGGGTGGTTTGCTTGCCGAAAGCCATGGATGCACCGGGTAGTGAACGTGTCAGGCCCAGTATAATAGCCAACCTTTTTTTCCTACGATGGCAATATGAGCGACTCCGACAGCCTGCACCGTTTTTTGTTCGAAGATATCGGCGTGCGCGGCGAACTGGTGCAACTGGACGCCAGTTGGCAAGCCGTGCTGGCGCGCCACGAATATCCCGACGCCGTGCGTCGCCAATTGGGCCAAGCGCTGGCGGCGGCGTCTCTGCTGTCGGCCACGATCAAGTTTCAAGGTTCGCTGATTTTGCAGGCGCAGGGCAGCGGCCCGCTGACGACGTTGGTGGCCCAGGCGACCCACCAGCGCAGCCTGCGCGGCTTGGCCCGCTGGCAGGGGGAAGTGCCGACGGGCGATCTGCGGACCACGTTCGGCGACGGCCGCTTGGTGCTGACCATCCAGAATCAGGGCGCCGACCCTTACCAAGGCATAGTCGCCCTGGACGGCGCGAATCTAGCCGATGCCTTGCGCGGCTATTTCGAGCAATCGGAGCAGCTGCGCACCCGCTTGTGGCTGTGCGCCGACGGCGAGCGGGCGGTGGGGTTGCTGTTGCAGGAACTGCCCGCCAGTTCCCGCGAGGCCGACGACTGGGAGCGGGTGGCGTTGCTGGCGGAGACGGTTACCGAGCGGGAGCTGTTGCAGTTGCCGGCGGAAACCTTGCTGTATCGTTTGTTCAACGAGGAAAAAGTCCGCCTGTTTCCGCCGGAGGGAGTCACGTTCCGCTGCGGCTGCTCGCGCGAGCGCATCGAAACGGTGCTGCGCAGCCTGGGGCGGGACGAAGTGGAGTCGCTGCTGGCGGAACAGGGCCACGTGCTGGTGGACTGCGAGTTCTGCAATCGGCACTACCGCTTCGATGCGGTGGATGTGGAACGGCTGCTGCGGGACGACGCGCCGGCGGCGGTGTCGCCGACGCGGCATTAAACGTTTCCCGGCAAGCCCTTGCTCCCGCCGGAGAGAAGGCGGGAGCAGGGGGCGGAAAGTCGCCGACCTTTTATTTCCCTCACCCCAACCCTCTACCTGGGGGAGAGGGAGCCGCGTTACCGAGCTACCGAGATTGCGTCCGGTCAGGAGTAATGCAGCAACGAATGGACGAAGTACTTGTCCAGCTTGTCGCGTCCGGCCAGGAAATCCAGCTCCACCACGAAAGCGCAGCCGGCTACCTGGGCGCCGAGTTTTTCCACCAGTTCGCAGCTGGCCAGGGCCGTGCCGCCGGTGGCCAGCAAGTCGTCGATCAGCAGCACTTTGTCGCCCGCTTGCAGGGCGTCGCGGTGCACTTCCAGGCTGGCGGAGCCGTATTCCAAATCGTAGGACACGCTGTGCACGTCGTGGGGCAGCTTGCCCGGCTTGCGCAGCGGGATGAAACCGACGCCCAGCTCCCACGCCACCAGGGAGCCGAATATGAAGCCGCGCGCTTCCATGCCGGCCACTGCGGTGATGTCTTGGCCGAGGAACGGGTGCAGCAGCTGATGCACGGCCAGCCGCAGCGTGGCGGGATCGCGCACCAGGGGGGTGATGTCCTTGAAGACGATGCCGGGCTTGGGGAAGTCGGGGATGTCGCGGATTTTGGCTTTGAGGCGTTCCATGGTCGTCGCTCGCTGGAGTTGGTTGGGCGGGTTAAGTCTCGTGTTCGGCGCAGCGGTAGTGCTCGTCGGCCGCTTGCAGGCGCTGCGGCGTGCCGACGTCCAGCCAATAGCCCCGGTACAGCTCGCCGCTGACTTGGCCTTGCGCCATGGCCTGGCGCAACAGCGGCGCCAGCGGATAGCGGCCGGGTTCCAGGCCGGCGAACAGCTCCGGCCGGTAGACGCCGATGCCGGCGAAGGTGTGGCCGTCGCCGGCGTCCGGCCGCAGCAGGCCGTCGGCCAGGGCAAAGTCGCCGTGGGCCTTGTGGGGCGGATTGGGAATCAGCACCAGGTGGGCCAGGCCGGCGGGCCGGCCGCGCAGGCTGGCGAAAGGGAAGTCGGTGGCGATGTCGCCGTTGACCACCAGGAACGGCTTGTCGCCCAGCAAGGGCAGGGCTTGGCGGATGCCGCCGCCGGTTTCCAGGGCGCCGTCCGGTTCTTGCGAGTATTGGAGAGCGACGCCGTAGCGGTCGCCGTCGCCCAGGGCGGCGCGCAGCTGTTCGCCCAGATGCCCCAGGTTGACGACGATGCGGCGGAAGCCGGCCGCCGCCAGGGATTCCAGCAAATGCCCGATGAGCGGCTTGCCGGCGGCTTGCAGCAGGGGCTTGGGGGTGTGGTCGGTCAGCGGCCGCAGCCGTTCGCCGCGGCCGGCGGCCAGGATCATGGCATTCATTGGGCTCCGCCGGCGACCTCGTCCAGGCGCGGCACCACGTGTTGCTCCAGCAGGGCGACGAAGGGGGCGAAAATGTCGTAGCGGCCGGCCGATTGCAGCACGTAGTTCAGCGTGCGGGGAATGTCCTGCAGGTATCCCGATTTTCCGTCGCGCAGCTTGAGGCGGGAGAAAATGCCGATGGCCTTGAGGTGGCGCTGCATGCCCATCAGGTCGAACCAGCGCAGGAATTGCTCGTCTTCCACTTCCCCGTCCAGCAGCTTGGCGTCGCGCAGCCGGGCGGCGTAGTTCAAGGCCCAGGTTTCCACCCGCGCCAGCGGCCAGTCCACGTAGCAGTCGCGCAGCAGCGACACGGCGTCGTAGGTGATGGGGCCGGTGACGGCGTCTTGGAAGTCCAGCACGCCGGGATTGCCGTTTTCCGTGACCATGAGATTGCGCGAATGGTAGTCGCGATGCACCACGACGGTGGGTTGTTCCAGGGCATTGGCGATCAACCTGGCGCAGCAGTCGTCGAGCAAAGCCTGCTCTTCGCTACTAAGCTCTATTCCCAGCAGACGCTGCAAGAACCAGTCGCGAAACAGTTCGAATTCCCGTTGCAGCAAACCGTCATGGTATTCGGGCAAGCCGCTGGCGGCGGGGGGGATTTTCGATTGCATCGTGAACAGCGCGTCCAGGGCGTCGCCGTAAAGGGCGTCGGCGCTTTGCGTGTGCAGCCGGTCCAGATAGGGTTCGGAACCGAAGTCCTCCAGCAGCAGAAAGCCCCGCGCCACGTCGGCCGCATGAACGCCGGGCACTTTTACGCCGGCTTTGGACATGAGTTCCGCGACGCGCAGGAACGGGCGCACGTCCTCCAGCGGCGGCGGGGCGTCCATCGCGATGTAGGTGCGGCCGTCGAGTTCCGCGCGGAAATAACGACGGAAGCTGGCGTCGCTGGACGCCGGGGCGAGTGAGCGCAATTCCAGCTTGAGGCTGACGGTCAACCACTGGTTAAGCAGATCGTAGCGGGCATCGCTAGCGTTGGAGGGGGCGGACTCAGTCATGGCAGGCGCGTGGATACAGGAGGACGAAATGCGGAATCGAAAATTCAGGGGTTAGCGGGTAGAATGCATACAATCTTTTCTATTATTTGACCATAAAAAGGCCTGTTGCTGCATGGTCTGCGCTCCCAGTTGATCGGTATTCCCCAATAATCATGTGGCAAAACTTTCCCCAGCCGCCGGTGCGCAGCGTTTATCATCCCGGTAAGGCGCTTTGTCCCCGTTGGTTGCCGGCGCTGTTTGCCGTGCTGGCCCTCGCATTCGCGCTGAGCGCCGAATCGGCCAATTGGAGTTGCCGCAAAGGCCCTACCGGCAAATGGATGTGCGCTTCGCCCAACGGCGGCGACGCCGCCGCGAGCACCGGCGCCGATGCGGCGCCGGCCCCGGCTGCGGCCGCCACGGCTCCCGCCGAGTCGAAACCGGCGGAAACCGCCGCGCCCGCGGTGGCCGCTCCCGCCCCGGCGCCTGCTCCCGCACCCCAAAAACCCATCGTATCCGAGCGGCCGGCGGAGCCGGTCGCTCCGGCGGCTTCTGCGCCGGCACCGGCACCGGCACCGGCATCGCCTCCCGCGGTAGCCGCGCCGCAAAAGACCGCGCCGCCGAAACCGGCCGCGCCTGAACCCAAGTTAACCCAAGCGACGCCCGCGCCGCAGGCGGCTTCCGCTCCGGCCGCGGCGAGCGAGCCGTCCACGCCGGCTAGCTCCAGCGGATCGGGCTGGATCTGCCGCGGCGGATCGGGCAAGCCGGGCAAAAAAGGCTGGGCTTGCGGTCCCGACACGAAGGGGGTGGCTCGCGCGCCGGCTACCAAGGGCAAGAGCGCTTACGCTTTCAACAGCGTGGACGAAGCGCGTTTTCGCCGCATGATCAAGGCGATGGGCGGCGATCCTTGGGCCGCCAGTTGCGCGGGGCGCCTGCCCACCTCGGTGCTGCCGTCCAACTATGGCGATCGAGAATCCACCGCGCTGGAAACGGATTCCGATTATTTGGAAGCGGAAGACAACGAGCTTTACACGTTCACCGGCGGCGTGGACCTGGTCCGGGCCGACCAACGGCTGCTGGGCGATTACGTGCTGCACGACAAGGTCGCCCACACCCTCAACGCCCACGGCAACGTGGTGTATCGCGAGACGGGCACCACCGTCGGCGCGGACACCCTGTTCATGCAGCTCGACACCAACCAGGGAAAACTGCGCAACACCCAATACATTTTCGAGGAGACGCCGGCTCGCGGTAAGGCCGAAACCACCTATTTCGACGGGCCGAAACATTCTCGCCACATCAAGGCGACGTTTACCACTTGCAAACCGGGCAACGACGACTGGATGGTGCACGCCAGCCGCTTGCGGGTGGATAAAGATACCGGACGGGGCGTGGCTTCCAACGCCTGGATTGAATTCAAAGGGGTTCCCTTCTTCTATACGCCGTGGATATCGTTCGCGACGGATAAGCGCCGGCAGTCGGGTTTCCTGGCGCCGAACTTCGCTATGTCTTCGGCGATGGGGTTTGGTTTTTCCATGCCCTATTACTGGAATATCGCGCCTAACTACGATTTGACCTTGTTCCCGCGCTACAGCTCCATGCACGGTCTGATTCTCGGTACCGAGTTCCGCTATATGGAACCGAACTACCACGGATACTTCATGGGGCAGATCATACCGAGCGACAAGCCGAAAAGCGTTACTAGTAGCAATGTGGACCAAACCAATAAAGTGCAGCTTCCCAAAACTCGCGGTTTCGCATCCTTTGTGGACGATCGTGCGCTGCTGTCGAATGTCAGCTCCAACGTCAAGTTGAACTACGTGACGGATAACAGGTATTTCGCCGATATGTGGAATACCATGTATCGCCATGATTTCATAAACAGGGCATACCTGACTTCCAGCGCGACGCTGAATTACGGCCAGTCTTTTGGGGATAATTACGTTTATTCGCAGCTTTTCGCGGCCAATTATCAGCTGCTTGTGGATAATCTGCCGGCGGCTTCGAAGCCCTATCGATACGCGCCCATGTGGACCTTCGGTTTCTCCAGGCCGTTGGGGATTGCCGGGGGCACCTTTACGTTGGCGAACGAGCTGACGAATTTCGACCACGATGCGCGCCCGCTGATTCAGCGGGCCAACATCAAACCGACGATTTCTTTCCCTTGGAAGGAGTCGTGGGGTTTCTTGATGCCCAAGCTATCGTTGCAGCAAACCAAATACTGGATCAACAACAGCGTGGCGCAGACTCCCGCGCCCTCGTCGGCGGCCGCTTCCCGAACCACGCCGATCTTCTCCGTGGATAGCGGGTTGCAGTTCGATCGGGAGACGGATTGGTTCGGCAAGTCTTATGTTCAGACCCTGGAACCCCGGCTGTTCTATTTATACGTGCCGTATACGAATCAAGACAATATTATCAATATCACCTCGGCGCTTTACGATTTCAACTTCCAGAGCTTGTTCCGGGAGAACCGGTTTACCGGTCTCGACCGCATGGGCGACGCCAACCAGGCGAGCGCCGCTTTGACGACCCGCATGGTGGACCAAGCCACGGGCCGGGAGAAGATGCGGCTTAGTCTGGGCAAGATGATCGAGTTTACCAATCCGAAAGTGGTATTGGTGAAAACCGAGGGGCTCAGTCCGGCGTTGCAAGCGTACTATGCTTCCACCAATACTTATATGGCTTCCCGGAATGACTTTATTGCGGACGCCACGGTATCTGTCACGGATCACATAAAACTGTCGCCTTTGGTTCTGTGGAACTATACGAAAAATTACGCGGACCGGTTCCAGGCCACGGTGCATTACAATGCCGGGAACAATCGCTTGCTCAATCTCGGCTATCGTTATCGCCGTAATTTGGTCGATAACTCCGACGTTTCCTGGAGTTGGCCGGTTACCGACGAGTGGTCCGTCGTCGGGCGCTGGCAGTATGCCTGGCAGGCTAAAACCACGTTGGAATCTTTTGTCGGCGTGCAAAAAGAAACCTGTTGTTGGAAGTTCAGTGTGGTCGCGCGCGAATACATGACCGGCGTCGCGTTGGCGGGCGGCGGGACGGTCACGGACAGCAAAGCGCAATCGCCGATGGCCCAGGGCGTTTTCCTTTCGCTCGAGTTGAAAGGCTTCGCGAATATCGGCGACAGCGTCAACGACTTCTACGTCCGGTCGATCCCCGGCTTTGAAGGCGACGACGACAAGGTAAGAACGCCGTAATCTGTGTTTTGGAATTAATTTAAGTACTTATGCCCATAAAACTGGTGTTTTTGCTCGGATTAGCTTTGGCCGGCGGGGCGTCCCCCCTGTCGGTTTTCGGCGCTTCCGCGTCCTGGAGCGGCGGCGATCGCATCGTCGCCGTGGTCGAGGATAGCGTCATCCTCGAGAGCGAGTTGTCGCAGAAGGTATTCGACATCTTGCGCAAGCTGGAGCAAAGCGGCACGCCCGCACCGCCCGAGGATGTGCTGCGCCGCCAGGTGCTGGACCGCATAATCAGCGAAAAATTGCAGTTGCAAATGGCCGAGCGCGTGGGCATCAAGGTCGACGACGAGACCTTGCGCCAGGCGGTGCAGCAAATCGCATCCCGCAACGGCATGTCCTTGGACCAGTTTCGCCATGCCTTGGAAGCGGAGGGCATGAGTTATGCGGATTTCACCGGGCAGATCAGGGACGAAATCACCCTCAGCCGTCTGCGCGGCAACCAGGTAACCAGCCGTATCAAGGTATCGGACCGGGAAATCGACAATTACCTGGCCGCCGGAGGCCCCACCGGCGGCGGCAGCGACGGCGGGTCCGAGTTTCACTTGGGACATATCCTCATCGCCACACCGCCGCGGGCTTCCTCGGCGCAACTGCAGGCCGCTTACGAGAGAGCCATGCGGGTGACGATGGAATTGCAGCGGGGCGGGGATTTCAAGCGGGCCGCGGTGAGTTATTCCAACGACAGCTTGGCGTTGAACGGCGGCGACCTGGGGTGGCGCAAGGCGCAGGACCTGCCGGGGCAGTTGGCCGAGCTGGTATTGCAGATGCGGGAAGGCGAGATCAAAGGGCCGCTGCGCAGCCCCAGCGGTTTCCACATCATCAAACTGTTCGGCGTGAAAGGTTCCGGTGACCACACCAGCACCAAGACCCACGTGCGCCACATCCTGCTGAAGACCAGCGAAGTGTTGTCCGACGACGACGCCAAACAGCGTTTGTTGGCGTTGAGGCAGCGCTTGGAACACGGCGAGGACTTCGCCACGTTGGCTCGCGGCCATTCCGACGACAAAGGTTCGGCCATCAAAGGCGGCGACCTGGGGTTCGTGGAACCGGGCGCCCTGGTGCCGCCCTTCGAAGAGGCCATGAACAAACTGGCGGTCAACCAACTGAGCGAGCCGGTGCAGTCGCAGTTCGGTTGGCATTTGATCCAGGTGCTGGAACGGCAGCAACAGTCCGATACGTCGGAGTTCCGCCGTGCGCAGGCGCGCGAGGCCTTGGTGCGGCGCAAATCGGAGGAGGAGACCGAGTTGTGGTTGCGGCAGATGCGCGACGAGGCTTACGTGGAAATTCGCTTGGACGGAGCAGAGGCGGCGGAATAGCGCAGGCCCGGCCCAGCGGCCTGCGGTTTCTTGTCCGGAACGGGGCGATCCGCCGTTCCGGACATGGTTGCCTCAGTTGGTCATTATCACCGACGATTCCAGCATAATAATTTTCGCTTTACCGTCCAGCCGTTCCAGCACAGCCCGCTCCTGATTCAGGTTGCGGGTTTTTTTGTTCTTGGTTTCGATGGTTTCGGTTACCAGGTCGGTGTAGAGGGCTTTGCCGTCTTTGAGCAGGGTGACCAGCGGCGCTTTGCGTTCGAGCCGGTAGTTTTGCACGTCGGACAGCGTGGTTTTGAGCATGTCGCCGTATTCGTTGCGGCCCAGCGGCAGGATTTGCGGGCCTTCGGCGCTGGTCACGGCCACGCGGATCTGGGCCGATTCGGCCACGTGGCCGAGGGCGCCTTCCACGTCTTTCTTCTGCAGGGCCGCGTCCATGGCTTGGATGACGGCCTTCACTTCGGCTTCTTTCAGCGGCGCCGGCTTTTCGCCGGCCAGGGCGGCACCGGCCGCCAGCGCAAGAGCTAATGCAATCGTTTTTCTCACCGTTATGCCTTCGTTGTGGGGAAATGTATGGCGCCGCCGCTGCGGCGGGCGCTAGTATATCAGCCGGCGGCGCGGCCTCGCGCCGCGCCGCCACGCCATCCATACTCGAGAGGTCGCCGATGAAACGTTTCCGCCATTGTTTAGCGCTGCTGTTGGCTTTGATCGGTTTTGCCGCCTGGGCCGAGCCGCCCAACGACGATCATTGGCTGGCGCACATGAAAAAGCAGCTCAACCTGACCGAGCAGCAGCTCGGCGAGCTGAAAAAAATTCACGAGGAATTGAAGCCGGAACGGGAGGCTTTGCGCGAGCAGCACAAGGCTTTGCACGCGAAAATAGTCGACCGCCTCAAGTCGGTCTTGACCGAAGCGCAGCAGAAGAAATTCCAGGAAATGCATGAACGCCGCATGGGGGGCGGCGCTCAGGGGATGCATGGCGCCGGCGCGGAGGGCGATACCGGCGACAAGCCGCGTAGACGCGGAATGCGCGGCAGGCAGGCGCCCGCGA